>NZ_JBVIXO010000013.1:0-192905 GCF_055593565.1 Streptomyces sp. NPDC040718
TCAAGTGGGGCCTGGACTACATGAACGAGCGCTACGGCAGCCCGGTCGAGGCCTGGAACTTCTGGCAGGCCAACCACTGGTACTAAACCACCAGCGGACGAGCAGACATGTGAAGGCCCCGGTGGCCGGCCTCCCCAGGTCCGGCCACCGGGGCCTTCGGCATCCCATCCCACGGGGTCAGCGGGCGCCCGGAGCGGTGGTCACAGGCGCTGGATGATGGTGCCGGTCGCCAGCGCGCCTCCCGCGCACATGGTGATCAGCGCGAATTCCCTGTCGCGCCGCTCCAGCTCGTGCAGCGCGGTGGTGATCAGCCGGGCGCCGGTGGCGCCGACGGGGTGGCCGAGGGCGATGCCGCCGCCGTTGACGTTGACCTTCTCCAGGTCCTGGCCGAAGACCTGCGCCCAGCTGAGGACCACGGAGGCGAAGGCCTCGTTGATCTCGACGAGGTCGATGTCCTTGAGGGACATCCCCGCCTTGCCCAGCACCGCCCGTGTCGCGTCGATCGGGCCGTCCAGGTGGAAGTGCGGGTCGGAGCCGACGAGCGCCTGGGCGACGATCCGGGCGCGCGGCTTCAGCTTGAGCGCGCGGGCCATCTTGCGCGAGGCCCACATCACGGCGGCGGCGCCGTCGGATATCTGGGAGGAGTTCCCGGCGGTGTGCACGGCCGTCGGCATGACCGGCTTGAGCCGGGCCAGGCCCTCCATGCTGGTGTCGCGCAGCCCCTCGTCCCGGTCGACCAGCCGCCACATGCCCTGGCCGGCGGCCTGCTCCTCCTCCGTCGTCGGGACCTGGACGGCGAAGGTCTCGCGCTTGAAGCGCTCCTCGGCCCAGGCGGTGGCGGCCCGCTCCTGCGAGAGCACGCCGAGCCGGTCGACGTCCTCGCGGGTCAGGCCCCGGTGGCGGGCGATCCGCTCGGCGGCCTCGAACTGGTTCGGGAGGTCGACGTTCCACTCGTCCGGGAAGGGCTTGCCGGGCCCGTGCTTGGAGCCGGAGCCGAGCGGGACCCGGCTCATGGCCTCGACCCCGCAGGCGATGCCGATGTCGATGACCCCGCCGGAGACCATGTTGGCGACCATGTGGTTGGCCTGCTGGGAGCTGCCGCACTGGCAGTCCACGGTGGTCGCGGCGGTCTCGTAGGGCAGGCCCATGGCGAGCCAGGCGTTGCGCGCGGGATTCATGGACTGCTCGCCGGCGTGGGTCACGGTGCCGCCGACGATCTGCTCGACGCAGTCGGGCTGGATTCCGGTTCGGGCCAGGAGCTCGCGGTAGGTCTCGCCGAGCAGGTAGGCGGGATGGAGGTTGGCCAGGGCTCCCCCGCGTTTCCCGATGGGGGTGCGTACGGCTTCGACGATGACGGGTTCCGCGGCCATGAGCTCGTCCTCTCCTGCACACTCTGCACAGCGCCGGCGTGGCGGGCCGTCCGGCGACTGCCCCGCGCGAACTAGTACGCGTTCTACTTCTCCCCCG
Source organism: Streptomyces sp. NPDC040718 (assembly GCF_055593565.1). Lineage (NCBI taxonomy): Bacteria > Bacillati > Actinomycetota > Actinomycetes > Kitasatosporales > Streptomycetaceae > Streptomyces > Streptomyces sp. NPDC040718. Next base: position 1,468 of record NZ_JBVIXO010000013.1, read on the forward strand.
CAGTCTTATGACCTCGACGCCCGGCACGCAAGGGTCTTGCACGCGGCTTACACGGATTCCACACGCAACAGTTGGCGCGAGAGCCCTTGTGACTTCTAGAACTCGTTACTACCTTCAGGCCAACATCTGATGGGCCGTCAGACCTTCGTCAGACCTTGGAGTCGCCCGATGCCCTGTCCCGCGCTGCCCGAAGGCTTCGACGCCACCGACCCCGACATCCTCCAGGACCGCGTCCCCTTCCCGGAGTTCGCTCAGCTGCGGCAGACCGCGCCCGTGTGGTGGTGCCCGCAGCGGCGGGGCGTCACCGGATTCGACGACGAGGGCTACTGGGCCGTCACCCGGCACGCGGACGTCAAGTACGTATCCACGCACCCGGAGCTGTTCTCCTCCACCACCAACACCGCCATCATCCGCTTCAACGAGCACATCCAGCGCGAACAGATAGATGCCCAGCGCCTGATCATGCTGAACATGGATCCCCCGGAGCACACCCGCGTACGCCAGATCGTGCAGCGGGGCTTCACGCCCCGCGCCATCCGCAGCCTGGAGCAGGCGCTGCGCGACCGGGCCCGGAAGATAGTGGAGGAGGCCCGGGAGGCCTCGGCGGACGGCGCGTTCGACTTCGTCACCCAGGTCGCGTGCGAACTCCCGCTCCAGGCGATCGCCGAACTGATCGGCGTACCGCAGGAGGACCGCTCCCGGATCTTCGACTGGTCGAACAAGATGATCGCGTACGACGACCCGGAGTACGCGATCACCGAGGAGGTCGGCTCCAACGCGGCCGTGGAACTCATCGGCTACGCGATGAACCTCGCCGCCGAGCGCAAGGAGTGCCCCGCCAAGGACATCGTCACCCAGCTGGTGGCTGCGGAGGGCGAGGGCAACCTGCGCTCCGACGAGTTCGGCCTCTTCGTCCTGCTGCTGGCGGTCGCGGGCAACGAGACCACCCGCAACGCCATCAGCCACGGCATGCACGCCTTCCTCACCCACCCCGAGCAGTGGGAGCTGTACAAGGCGACCCGGCCGTCGACCGCCGCGGAGGAGATCGTGCGCTGGGCCACGCCCGTGGTCTCCTTCCAGCGCACCGCCACCCGGGACACCGAACTGGGCGGGCAGAAGATCAAGGCCGGCGACCGGGTGGGACTGTTCTACTCCTCCGCCAACCACGACCCCGAGGTCTTCGAGGACCCGGACGTATTCGACATCACCCGCGACCCGAACCCGCACCTCGGCTTCGGCGGCGGCGGCCCGCACTTCTGCCTCGGCAAGTCCCTGGCGATCCTGGAGATCGACCTGATCTTCAACGCCCTGGCCGACGCCCTGCCCGACCTGCGCCCCGCCTCGGACGGCCCTCGGCGGCTGCGCGCGGCCTGGCTGAACGGCATCAAGGAACTCCGGGTCAGCGCCGGCTGACGGACCCACAAGGCTGCGGGACGGCGCGAGCCGGCCCGTGAACCAGGACGGCAGGGGCCGCACACCCACGCCCCGGCCCCTGCCGTCCGCCGGTGCGGTGATCGCCCGAGTGGCGGGATCCCGGGACCTGGCCGATCCTGACAGGACGCGACGATCCACCGAAGGGGCGCCGGGGACACCATGCCCCGGCGTTCCTTCGGCCATTGCGCGCCCCGCTCGGGCCGTACGCCGCTCCGTCAGGCGGGCCGCAGGACCGCGCAGGTCGTCGTCCCGTGGGCGTAGAGCTTGCCGTCGCGCGTGCCGACGACCCGGGCCTCCGCGGTGGCGGTCGTACGGCCGACGTGCAGGGCGGTGCCCTCGCAGCGCAGGGCGGGGGTGTCCGCCAGGACCGGGCGGATCATGTGGACCCCCAGCTGGACCGTGGTGTAGGCGGTGCCCGCCGGGAGCCTGGTCATCACGGCCGATCCGAGCGCCGAGTCCAGCAGGGTGGCGAGGAAGCCGCCGTGGACCGTGCCCATCGGGTTGAGCAGGTGGTCGCCGGGGTCCCCCTCGAAGACGACGGAGCCCTCCGCGACCCCGGTGAGGCGGAAGCCCAGGGTGCTCATGATCGAGGCGGCCGGCAGGGTCCCCTTCAGGGCCGCCCGGAGGATCTCCAGGCCGCTCATGCCCAGGATCTCCGGGGTGGTCCCGGGCCGCGGCTCCCACGTGTGGGTACGGCTGCGCAGGCCCTCGGGGGCGGTGGTGCGGTGCGTGGTCATGCCATCGACCCTAGGCGGGGTACCACGCACCCCGGGAGTGTCGGATCCGGCAGCTTACGGATCGATTCCGACATCCCCCTGAACGGCCGACCGGCTACGGTGGGCCGGGTGAAAGTCGCCGTACTGGCCCTCGACGGGGTCTTCGACTCCGGGATCTCGGCCGTCCTGGACGTGCTGCACACCGCCAACGCCCTGCGCCGGGAGCTCCCCGGAGCCGCCCCGCCCGCCTTCGACATCCGCACGGTCGGCGTGCGCCGGCGCGTCCGCAGCGGGCTGGGCCACCGCATCGACACCGAGCCCGCCCGCGAGGCGGAGGACGCCGGGCTGCTCGTCCTGCCCGCCCTGACGGAGCGCCGCCCCTCCGCGCTGCTGGACGCCGTGGCCGCGCCCGGGCAGCGCACGGCCCGCCGGATGCTGGCGGAGGCCCGCGAGCGGCGCACCCCGCTCGCCTCCTCCTGCACCGGCACCTTCCTGCTCGCCGAGTCGGGCGTCCTGGACGGGCTGCGGGCCACCACCAGCTGGTGGCTCGCGCCGGTGTTCCGCGAGCGGTACCGGCGGGTGACGCTGGAGGAGACCCGGATGGTGACGACCTCGGACGGGGTGACCACCGCGGGCGCCGCGTTCAGCCACCTCGACCTCGCACTCGCCGTCGTCGCCACGCGCAGCCCCGCCCTGGCCGACCTGGTGCGGCACTACCTGGTGGTCGACGACCGGGCCTCGCAGGCCGCGTACATGATCCCCAGCGCCATGGCCCGGCACGAGCCGCTCGTCGCCGCCTTCGAGCGGTGGGTGCGCGCCCGCATCGAGGAGCCGCTGTCCATCGCCGACGCCGCCCGCGACCTCGGCGTCAGCGAGCGCACCCTCCAGCGCACCATGGCCCGCACCCTGGGCTGCTCCCCGATCCGCCTGGTCCAGGACCTGCGGGTCGAGCAGGCCGAGCACCTGCTGCGCACCACGGCGCTGCCGCTCGCCGCGGTCGCCCGCCGGGTCGGGTACGAGAGCCCCGGCCCGCTGCGCGCGCTGCTGCGCCGGGTACGGGCGTAGGGCGTGCCTTTCGGATCGGGCCGGGCCCGCACGCGGTCCCGCTACGGCCGTCCCGAGCGCGCGGGGGCGCGTACCGGCTCCGGGGCGGTCCGGCGCTGTGCGGGGAGGGCCGCCTTCAGCCCGCGCGGCCCGGACAGCGCGTGGACCAGCCCGAAGCCGGCGACGACGACGGCCGCGCCGCCGACCGCGTCGAGCACCCAGTGGTTGGCGGTGGCGACGATCGCGCACACCGTGATCAGCGGGTGGAGGACGCCGAGCAGCTTCTGCCACCGCCGGGGCGCGAGGAGCACGATCACGATCCCGCACCACAGGGACCAGCCGAAGTGCAGCGAGGGCATCGCGGCGTACTGGTTGGAGATCGCGGTCATCGCCCCGTACGAGGGGTTGGCCAGGTCCTGCACCCCGTGCACGGTGTCGACGAAACCGAGGCCGGGCATGAGGCGCGGCGGCGCGAGCGGGTACAGCCAGAAGCCCGCCAGGGCCAGGACGGTGGCCAGCCCGAGGGAGGCGCGCGCCCAGCGGTAGTCGCCCGGGGCGCGCCAGTACAGGACGGCGAGGATGCCGAGCGGGACCACGAAGTGGAAGGAGGTGTAGTAGAAGTTGAAGAAGGCCTCCAGCCAGGACGTGTTCACCACGGCCTGGTTGACGGCGTGTTCGATGTCGAGGCCGAGCACCCGCTCGATCCCGATGATCTGGCTACCGTTGCCCTCGGCGAGGGAGCGGCTCGTGGGGGCCGCGGCGCGGATGTGCGAGTAGATCGAGTAGCCGACCCGTATCAGCAGCAGTTCCAGCAGGAGGTTGGGGCGCGAGCTCACCCGCCGCCAGAACGGCAGCAGCGGGATCCGGGACCAGCGCGCGTCGGCCGGCTCCGCGTAGGCGGTGGGCACGGGCTCGCGCCAGTACGGGGAGGAGCGCGGCAGGAACGGCACGGCGCAGGCCGCCGCGAGGGCCGCGAGGAGCAGCACGTTGTCGCGTACGGGGGCCAGCGCGGCCAGGTTGGGCAGCAGTACGGCGCTCGGCAGGCTCATGGCCAGCACGACGGCGACGGGCCACACGCGGCGGTCGGCGGCGCGCCGGCCCACCTTGCCGGCCACGGCGAGGAGCACCCACAGCAGTTGGTGGCGCCAGCCTGCCGGGGATACGGAGACGGCGACGCAGCCGGTGACGGCGACGGCGAGCAGCAGCTGGCCGTCGCGGGCGTAGCGGACCGCGCGGCGCAGGCCGGTCCAGGCGACGGCGGCGGCGAGGGCGAGCGCGAGCGCGATCTCGCCGGGGCCGCTGAGACCGAGGCGCAGGAGGGCGCCGTGGAGGGACTGGTTGGCGAGGGCGTCGCCGGCGCCGCCGAGGCCGGTGCCGGCGAGGCAATCGACCCAGTACGTCCACGAGTCGCGCGGCAGCGAGGCCCAGGACAGCGCGGTGGCGCCGGCGAAGGTCACGGCGGCGGCACGGGCGGCCGGGCGGCGCCCGGTGAGCCACAGCAGCGGCGCGAAGAGCAGCAGCGCCGGCTGGAGGGCGGCGGCGAGGCCGACGAGGAAGCCGGCGGGCCGCCCGCCGGGGACCCGGAACACGGCGAGGAGCACCAGCAGTACGGGCAGGACGGCGGTCTGCCCGGGGGAGGCGGCCTCGCGGACGGGGAGGGAGACCAGCATCAGCGCGACCAGCGCGGGCGCGGCGAGCAGCGCGGTGCGGCGGGGCACGGGGTCGGGGAGCGCCCGCGCGGCGACGAGGCCGACGCCGGCGACGAGGAGCAGCGTCACGCAGGTCCAGGCCACCTCCAGGGAGGGGGCGGCGAGGCCGGCCAGCGGCTTGAGGACGAGCCCGGCGAAGGGGGTTCCGGTGAACTGCCCGGCGCCGTAGAGGGGTCCGGGCGGACTGCCGGGGAGGTCGAGGCCGCCGAGCCACTCGCCGGGCGGCACGCGCAGCACCGCGGCGGCCTGTCTGACTCCGAGGACCGCGGCGAGCGCCCACAGCAGGACCCGTACCACCCCGAGCCCGCCGCCACCGCCTATGACCCCGGCATGCCCGCCGGCACCGCCGCGCTCCACCGCATCAGCCACGCCCCGCCGCCCTCCGCCCTGTCGACCGCCACTGTCACTTCGCCTGGCTGCCGCGCGTCGTGCCCCGTTCCATTACCTGGACGACGATATCCCGGGCGGGATCCCTAGGATGGCGGCCATGAGCATCGTGAAGATCAACGCGCTGACCGTCCCGGACGAGCAGCGGGAGCTGTTGGAGCAGCGGTTCGCCTCGCGGGCGGGTGCCGTGGAGGGTTCGGACGGGTTCGAGTGGTTCGAGCTGCTGCGGCCGATCGAGGGTACGGACCAGTACCTCGTCTACACCCGGTGGCGGTCGGAGGAGGACTTCCAGGCGTGGATGGAGGGTCCGATGAAGGCCGCGCACCAGGGTGGCGGCGCGGGCGGGGCCGGTGGAGAGCGGCCGAAGCCGGCGGCCTCCGGGTCGCAGGTGTGGTCGTTCGAGGTCGTGCAGCAGGCGGCGCCGAAGAAGGCCTGAGGCCTCTCGGGTGTGAACGCGGAGGGACCCGGCGCGGCGCGGCGCGCCGTGCCGGGTCCCTCCGGTCCGCCCTGGTCCGGCTCGGGCCCCTTCAGCCGGGTCCACTCAGCCCCAGAAGGCGTCGCTCTCGGCGATGTCCTGGGTGCACTGGTCGATGTCGGTGATCTTGCCGCCGACGATGGTGAAGAAGAGCCCTTCGTGGATCTCGATGCCGCGGTCGCCGCGGTCGCCCTGGGCGACGTGCACGGACATCGCGTGGCCCCGGCCGTCCACCATGACCCTCTCCAGGCGGACCCGGAGGGTGCCGTTGGTCTCCTCCCCCAGGCGGCGGTAGAGATCGAGGACGGCTTCCCGGCCCTTGTGGTGCCCCGAGAGCACGTTGTCGCCGGGCACGTGGTGGATGACGTCGGCCGTCATCAGCGTGCCCAGGGTCTCCATGTCGCCCTTGCCGAAGGCCTCGTAGCCGCGGCGGATCAGGGCACAGTCCGGATGCTCCGACATGACGGTTCACACCCTCCGTTTGTGCGATTTACGCCTTTCCTCATCATCGGCCCGTGCCTGTGGATATTCCACGCGGGGGCTGCGGAGGGCGCTGCACAATGGCGCCATGGACAGGAAACCGATCATCAGGACAGACTCCACCACCCCCGGAAACACCAGGTGGGAGGTGGTGGCAGAGCCCTTCGCCACTCCGGACGCGACGGCGCTGCGCCGCGCCTATTACGCGGAGGTCGCCGGGCGGTACTGGAAGCGGTCCGCCACCGAGGCCGAGATCGACCAGGGGATGCTGGACGACCCGGCCGACGGGCTCGTACCGCCGACGGGGCAGTTCGTCGTCGGCCGGCTCGACGGGCGGCCGCTGGCGTGCGGCGGCATACGCCTGCTCGACCCGGCCACCGCCGAGCTCACGAGGGTGTACGTGGACCGGCGCGCCCGCGGCACCGGCGGCGGGGCGGCCCTGCTGGCGGCGCTGGAAGAGGCGGCCCGCGGACTGGGCGCCACGCGGATGCGCCTGGACACCCGCACGGACCTGGTGGAGGCCCGCGCCCTGTACGCGCGCCACGGGTACCGGGAGATACCGGCGTACAACTCCGGGCCGTACGCCCAGCACTGGTTCGAGAAGGACCTGCACCTCGCCACGGCCGGTGCGGGCACCCCCTAGGTTGCGGAGTGGTCCCGGCGCGCCAGCGTGTCGTATGGCTCCTCGGAGTCGGATCCGCAGAGCTCCCGGTTGAGTTCCTCGACCAGCTTGATGAGGTCGGTGGGCCGGTCGGGGCCCCACCAGTCGCCGAGCAGCTCGGCCAGGGACTCCTGGCGTGCCTGCGCCAGCCTGCCCGCCACTTCCCTGCCCCGGTCGGTGAGGACGAGTTCGAGCCCGTCCCGGGTGGCGAGTCCGCGCTCCTCGGTCTGGCGTGCGGCGTCGGTGACGACCTTGAGCGGGATGGCGGTGCGTTCCGCCAGCACGGCCGGCTCGACGGAGCCGTACTTGTTGGTCCGCAGCACCAGCCAGCTGGCCGCGGGCAGCAGGTCGTAGCCGGCCTTCGCGGTGATCTTCTCGTAGACGTGGCGGCGGCCTTCGCGGGTGCCGAGCACGGACAGCGCGCGGGCCACCTCCTCGTGCGAGGAGCGGTGTACGGGGTTGGAGGCCAGGGTCTCCGTCACGTCGGGCGTGGTGACGGACGCGCGGAGCTTGTCCTCCTTCAGGAACCAGGAGATGACGAAGGCGAGCAGGACCACGGGCACGGCGTAGAGGAAGACGTCGGTGATGGCGGAGGAGTAGGCGTCCAGCACCCTGGGGCGGACCTCGGGCGGGAGCGCGCCGACGGCCCGGGGGTCGGCCTCCAGCCGTGCGGGTGTCGCGGCGGGCGGCAGCGGGATTCCGGCGAGGGCGGCGGACAGCTTGTCGCCGAGCCGGTTGGTGAAGACCGTGCCGAAGATGGCGACGCCGAAGGAGGCGCCGATGGAGCGGAAGAAGGTGGCGCCGGAGGTGGCGACCCCGAGGTCGGCGTAGCTGACCGCGTTCTGCACGACGAGGACGAGCACCTGCATGACCAGTCCGAGGCCGGCGCCGAAGACGAAGAAGTAGATGCTGGTCTCCCAGTCGGAGCTGGTGCGCTCCAGCTGGTGCAGGAGCAGGAGGCCGACGGCGGTGACGGCGGTACCGGCGATCGGGAACACCTTCCAGCGGCCGGTGCGGCTGACGACCTGCCCCGAGGCGGTGGAGGCGATCAGCAGGCCGAGCACCATCGGCAGCATGTGGACGCCCGACATGGTCGGCGAGACGCCCCGCACGACCTGGAGGAAGGTCGGCAGGTAGACCATCGCGCCGAACATCGCGAAGCCGATGACGAAGCTGATCACCGAGCAGAGGGTGAAGGTGCGGATCCGGAAGAGCCCCAGCGGCAGTACGGGCTCGGCGGCCCGCCGCTCGGCGAAGAGGAAGGCGACGAGGAGGACGGCGCCGAGGACCGCCAGCCCGATGATCCGGGCCGAGCCCCATCCCCAGGTGCCGCCGAGGGAGGCGACGAGCACGAGGCAGGTGGCGACGGAGGCGATGAGGAAGGTGCCGAGGTAGTCGATGGTGTGCCGGGAGGAGCGGGCCGGGATGTGCAGGGCGGCGGCGATGACGACGAGCGCGACGAGACCGATGGGGAGGTTGATGTAGAAGACCCAGCGCCAGGAGAGGTGGTCCACGAACAGGCCGCCCAGCAGGGGCCCGAGCACGCTGGTCGCGCCGAAGACCGCGCCGAAGAGCCCCTGGTACTTGCCGCGCTCGCGGGGCGGGACGATGTCGCCGACGATCGCCATCGACAGCACCATCAGCCCGCCGCCGCCGAGGCCCTGGAGGGCGCGGTAGCCGATGAGCTGGGGCATGTTCTGGGCGAGTCCGCAGAGGGCGGATCCGATCAGGAAGATGACGATGGCGGCCTGGAAGAGCTTCTTGCGCCCGTACTGGTCGCCGAGCTTGCCCCACAGGGGTGTGGCGGCGGTGGAGGCCAGCATGTAGGCGGTGACCACCCAGGACAGGTGCTCCATGCCGCCGAGTTCGCTGACGATCGTGGGGAGCGCGGTGGAGACGATGGTCTGGTCGAGTGCGGAGATCAGCAGCCCCAGCAGCAGGGCCCCGATCGAGACGAGCACCTCGCGTGAGGCGTGTTCGGCGCCGGGCTTCGGGTCCACGGCCGACGCGGTCACATCCTGAGCCATCGGCTCCTCCTCAGGCCGGATCAACATCTCCATCCTGAGCGGTGTGTCCGGTTATGGCCTCTCGGAAGGGTTGGGTGGGGCCGAAGGGGTCTGCATAATCGCTGGCAGTGTCCAGGGGAGGGGTACCAGTGAGCGCAGAGCGCTGTCCGGAATGCGGCGCCGTGGGCGTCGGCTGCGAGTGTGCACGGGGGGTGGGGTTCAACCCGCTGCGCATTCGCCCGTACGTGGCCATGCCGGAAGCCGACCAGGGCCCGCCGCCGACCCAGCCGGTCCTGGGGGCCATGGCCCAGCCGGGCACGGACCCCGCCGCCCCCTTCCCGACCCTCCCCCCGTCCCCCGATCCGGCTCCGGCTCCCGCGGAGCAGCCGGGGCCCTGGGCGGCCCAGCCGGGCGCTCCGACGGCCGGGGGCGGCGCACCGCAGGTCCCGGCGGCACATCTGGAAGCCTGGGGCCCGCAGCCCGGCGCCCCGGCGGGGTTTCCGGCGGCCCCGACGGGAGCCTTCGCGTCCCCGGCCGAAGCGCTCGCGGCCCCGCACGCGGTGTCCGGAGCCGAGCCGGGCCGAGTGGAGCCGGGCGCGCCCGCGCCCGACGGCTCGCTGACGCCCCCGCCCGGGGCGTTCTCGGCGCAGCCGGGTGATCCCGGTGGGCCGGCCGGTGGTGCGACGGCCCGGCAGGGTGCTGCCGACGCCACGGCCGGCGGCTTCGCGGGCGGCCGCGGGGTTCCCGCCCCGACGGCGCCTACGGCCCCGATGCCGGATCCGGCCGACGGGGCTCCGTGGACCGTTTCCGGTGCGGCCGGGGGCGGTACGCCGGGCCCGGACGCCACGGCGCGTGCGCACGCCGTCGGGGGTGACGAGGCCCCGACCGCCATGCTGGCGCCCGTCCCGGCCGGACCGGGGCTGGCTGAGGACCCGGGCACCCCGGCGTTCGGGACACCCGCGCCCGCGCCCGGACCCGTACCCGTACCCGTACCGCCGGCGGAGCAGACGGTTCAGCTGCGGGCCGTCCCCTTGCAGTGGCCCGACGACCGCCCCGCCAAGGCGCCGCGCTCCCGGCGGCTGCCGCTGCTGGCCGCGGCGGGTGCTGCGGTGGCCGTCGGCGCGGTGGCGCTGGCCCTGGTGATGTTCACGGGGTCCGACGAGCACGACGCCGCGCTGGTGGACCCCAAGCCGTCGTCGCCCGTCGCCGAGTCGGCCCCGGCCGGCCCGTCGGAGGCGCCTTCCGGCCCGACGGCGAGTTCCTCGGCGTCGGCCTCGCCCTCTCCGTCGGCGAGCGCCTCCCGCTCGGCGTCCGCGGCCGCCTCCCCGAGCGCTTCCCGCTCGGCTTCGCCCTCCCCCTCCGCGCCGGCCGGCACGACGCGCGCTCCGAGCCCCACCTCCCCGGCGAAGCCCGTGAAGCCGGCGACGCTGCGTCCCGGTGACTCGGGGCCCGAGGTGGAGAAGCTCCAGCGGCTGCTGTCGGAGCACGGGATGTACGGGGGCAGGTTCGACGGCCGGTACGGCCGCGGTGTGGAGCGGGCGGTGGCGAACTTCCAGATGGAGTACGAGGTGTACGAAGACGAGTTCGGCGTGTACGGCCCGGCGACCCGGCGCGCCCTGGAGGGATAAGTCACTCCGCCGTCGGTGGCGCGCACCCCGCCGGGTTTTGTATCGTGAAGAAACAAAGTGGTTCCGTCCGCAAACCCTGACCGGTGGACGGAACCGCTTGTTCTCTTTAGCCGCCCGTCTGGAGCCCCGCCGATGCCGGCCAGCACCACCACGCCCACCGCCCCCACCGTCCTCACCGCCAGGGCACTGCTCCTGGACATGGACGGGACCATCGTCAACTCCGACGCCGTGGTCGAGCGCTGCTGGCGCGAGTGGGCGCTGTCGCGCGGGCTGGACCCGCAGGAGGCCATGAAGGTGGTCCACGGCCGCCAGGGCTACGCCACGATGGCGATCCTGCTGCCCGAGCGCCCGATGGAGCTCAATCACGCCGAGAACGCGGTGATGCTGGCCCGCGAGACCGCCGACACCGACGGCGTGGTCCCGGTCGCGGGCGCCCCGGAGTTCATGGCGTCGATCGCCGGCCTGCCGCACGCCCTGGTCACCTCGGCCGACGCCGCCCTGGCCGAGGCCCGGATGACGGCCGCCGCGCTCCCGATGCCGCACGTGCGGGTCACCGCCGAGTCCGTCGGGGCCAGCAAGCCCGACCCCGAGGGCTTCCTCAAGGGCGCCGCCGAACTGGGCGTGGACCCGGCCGACTGCGTGGTCTTCGAGGACTCCGGGGCCGGCATCGCCGCGGGCCTGGCGGCCGGCATGCGCGTGATCGGCATAGGCCCCCGCGCCGCCGCCCACGGTCCGACGGCCCACGTCCCCGACCTGACCTCGGTCCGGGTCGAGCCCACCGCCGACGGCACCCTCCACCTCACCCTCACGCCGCCCGCCTAGGGCCGTCACCGGCACCAACCCGGCCGGCCCCCGGCCGCGTGCCCGAGCGCCGAGGGCAGGGCGCGGAGGGGCGACCGCCCGCCTGTTGCGGCGCGGCCGCCCCGGCACCGCCGACGGGTCAGCCCGCGATCGCCTCGTACAGCGAGAACGCGGCCAGAGCGGCCATGACGGCCGCCGCGATCTTGGTGATGAGCCGCAGCGGCACGTACTTCATGAGCGTGCGCCCGCCCAGGATGCCGATGCCCGCGACCGCCCAGAGCGCCAGCACCGCGCCGAGGCCGACGGAGAGCGGGTTGTCGTACCGGGCGGCCAGGTTCGCCGTCATGATCTGGGTCAGATCGCCGAACTCGGCCACGAGGATCAGCATGAAGCCGGCCCCCGAGACCTTCCAGAAGGACTGGTCGGCGGGCGGCTTGACCTCCTCGTCCTCGTCGTTCTTCTTCAGGAGCAGCATGGCCGCGCCCGCGAGGAAGAGGACGCCGGCGACGGCCTGGACGAGCCGGTGCGGGAGGAGCGTGAGCACGCTGCCCGCGGCGATGGCGAGCGCGACGTGCACGGCGAAGGCGGCGGCGACGCCCGCGAAGACGTAGGAGGCGCGGTAGCGGGTGCCGAGCATCAGGCCGGCGAGGGCCGTCTTGTCGGGGAGTTCGGCGAGGAAGACGACGCCGAAGGCGATCGCGAGGACGCTGAAGCTGAACACGGGGTGGAACCTCGATCGGTCGGTCGGGCAGGACGCCGTCGGACCGAGAGACCTGGGGTGTTTCAGGGGTCGCTTCGGCTCAGCGGCGCCCTGGAAGGTGCGAACACGTCACACGCCACGCATCAGCATGCGTCGCGCGCGCCGCGTCACGTGGACAGGGCACTGCGGCCGAAGGTCTCGCTGGCCGACCGCTGACGCGGCCTGCCTCCGGGCGCCGGCTGGGTGACCCAGCAGTATGTCGACGGTCCGGCGAAGAGCTACTCCCCTTCTGCTCCGTCCAGGGTACGGGAAGGCGCCGACAGGACGAAGGCGCCCGGTATGTGAGGTTCACCCCACTCCACCCCCTCCTCGGCAGCCGGAATCTCAACTTCCCCTTGAATGCCGGGCATTGATTGCCTTGATGTGACGTGCCCATGTCGGCAATCTGTCACCTGGTGCCCGTCCCAGCGACATCTGGCGCCGCCACCATGGCCGCGCCCCGCCGGGGTCAGCACGGCCACCACCCCCCGCACCAGGGAGCCCCCATGGCCCTCATATCCACCCGCACGCCCTCCGTCTACGCGCGTCGCGTCGGGCGCGCGGGCATCCTCGCGTCCGCCGTCGCCCTCGCTTCCCTCACCTCGCTCGCGAACGCCCCGGCCGCCCTGGCCGCCCCGCCCACCCCCATCACCGCCGCCGAGGCGCGCTCCTACCTGGCCACGGTCACCCCCGCCGCCGAGGGCTCCCTCACCGGCTACAGCCGCACCCAGTTCCCGCACTGGAGCACGGTCTCCGGCACCTGCAACACCCGCGAGACGGTCCTCAAGCGCGACGGCGTGAACGTCGTGACCGACTCCTCCTGCGCCTCCGTGAGCGGCAGCTGGTACTCGGAGTACGACGGAGCCACCTGGACCGCCGCCTCCGACATCGACATCGACCACATGGTCCCGCTCGCCGAAGCCTGGCGCTCGGGCGCCGACTCCTGGACCACCACGAAGCGCCAGCAGTTCGCCAACGACCTGACGCGGCCGCAGCTCATCGCGGTCACGGACAACGTCAACCAGGCCAAGGGCGACCTCGACCCGGGCAAGTGGCTGCCGCCGCGCACCGCGTACCGCTGCACGTACGCGCGCATGTGGGTCCAGGTGAAGCAGTACTGGGGCCTGAGCATGGACTCCGGGGAGAAGACCGCCCTGGTGAACGTCCTGAACGGCTGCTGACCCCGGCCCGAAAGCCCCGTTCCGGCCTTCCCGGTGCCTCTCGGGGAAAGTCCCGGGGTTTTCACCCTCCCTATCCCCCGCGAGGGGGAGGCCTGCCCCCGCCCCGACCCGTACCGTGATCGAAAGGGGTGCCGAGGAGGGGGAGTTGGATGGCCGGGCTGCGACTGGGACCACTGCTGCGCCACGTCGACTGGGACACGGGCGACTCCGCCACGATATGGGTCGAGGCGGACCGCCCGTGCACGGCCGAGGTGCGGTGCGCCGACGGCTCCGGCGGCAGCGTCCGCACCTTCCAGATCGCCGGCCACCACTACGCGCTGGTGCAGGTCACAGGCCTGACCCCGGGCACGACCACGGCGTACGAGGTGCTGCTCGACGGGATCCCCGTCTGGCCGGCGACCGGCGGCGGCTTCCCGCCGAGCACGATCAGCACACCCGCCGTCGGAGGCGGCCCCGGGCGGCCCGCGCCCGGGCTGCGCGTCACCTTCGGCTCCTGCCGGCAGGCGGCGCCGCCCGCCGGCCGGCGCGGACCGCACGGGGCCGACGCCCTCGACACCCTCGCGGCGCGGCTGGCCCACGAACCGCGGGAAGTCCGGCCGGACGTCCTGCTGCTGCTCGGCGACCAGGTCTACGCGGACCACCTCTCGCGCGGGACCCGCGCGTGGCTCGCCGCCCGCCGCGACCTGCGGGAGGCACCGGGCGCACAGGTCGCGGACTACGAGGAGTACACCCGGCTGTACTACGAGTCCTGGCTCGACCCCGAGATCCGCTGGCTGCTGTCGACCGTTCCCAGCCTGCACATATTCGACGACCACGACGTCATCGACGACTGGAACACCAGCGCGGCCTGGCTGGCGGAGATGCGGGCGACCGCGTGGTGGCCGGAGCGGGTCCTCAGCGGGCTGATGTCGTACTGGGTGTACCAGCACCTGGGCAACCTCTCCCCCGCCGAACTCGCGGCGGACGAGCTGTACGCGGCCGTACGGGCCACCCCGGACGGCACCGACGCGCTGCGCGCCTTCGCGGCCGCCGCGGACGCCGACCCTGCTTCGGTCCGCTGGAGCTACCGGCGGGACTTCGGCCGGTCGCGGCTGCTGATGGTGGACACCCGCGCCGCCCGGGTGCTCGCCGAGGACGGCCGGGCCATGCTCGACCCGGCGGAGCAGCTCTGGCTCAGGGAGAACGCGCTGGAGGGCCACGGGGATTACGACCACCTGCTGATCGGATCCTCGCTGCCGTGGCTGATGCCGCCGCTGATACACGACGCGGAGGTGTGGAACGCCGCGCTCTGCCGGGGCGAGCGCGGGCAGCGGTGGGCGCGGATCGGGGAGGACCTGAGGCGGCGCAGCGATCTGGAGCACTGGGCGGCGTTCCCGGCGTCGTTCGCCGCGCTGAGCGACCTGATCGAGGAGGTGGGCACGGGCCCGAAGGCTCCGGCGACCGTCTGCGTCCTGTCCGGGGACGTCCACCACGCGTACGTGGCCGAGCCGCGAATACCGAGCACCGCCCGGGTGTTCCAGCTGACCTGTTCCCCCGTGCACAACTCCATCCACACGGTGGTGAAGTGGGGGTTCCGGCTGGGCTGGTCGCGGCTGGGGCGGTGGCTGGGGCGCGGCTTCTCGCGGCACGGCCGGACGGGCCGGCCGCCGGTGAGCTGGAGGCGTACGGGTGGCCCGTGGTTCGGCAACCAGCTGATGACGCTGGCGCTGGCGGGCCGGAGCGCCCGGCTGCGGCTGGACCAGGCCCGGTCGGGCCGGCCTGGGGCCAGGCTGGTGACGGTGCTCGACCGGGAACTCACCGCGGCGGAGTAGACCGGGCCGCCGCCGGACCGGTGGCGGGCGTACGCTGTATGGCTGTCAGCCGCCCCTGCCGCTCCCCGCGACGACGCGGCGCTTCGGACTGGGGAGTCCCGCTTTGCTTGAGACTCTGGGGTCGTTGACCGCGAGCCCCTGGATCTACGCCGTGGTGGCGGTGTCGGTGGTGCTCGACGTGTTCCTGCCGGTGCTGCCGAGCGGGGTGCTGGTGATCAGCGCCGCCGCGGCCGCGGCGGTGGCCACGGGCTCACCGGCGCAGGTCCCGGACATCAGGCTGCTGCTGGTGGTCGCCGCGACGGCCTCGGTGCTGGGCGACATGGCGGCGTACCGGCTGGCCCGGCACGGCGGTGCCCGGCTGGACCGTGCCGTCGCCCGCTCGCGCCGGCTGACCCGGGCGCAGGAACGCCTGGGCACCGCCCTGGTGAGGGGCGGCGGCGCCCTGGTGGTCATCGCCCGCTTCGCCCCGGCCGGACGCTCGGTGGTCTCCCTGGGGGCGGGCCGGACGCGGCGGAAGGTGACGGAGTTCCTGCCCTGGTCGGTGGTGGCCGGCATCAGCTGGGCGAGCTACAGCGTGTCACTGGGCTACTTCGGCACCCAGTGGCTGGGCACGGCCTGGCTCGGGACCGCGGTCTCCATGGTCGCCCTCCTCGCGGCGGGCTCCCTGGCCGCCTACCTCATCCGCCGCCCCGCCCCCGGCCCGGCACCCGCGTAACACCGCGCACGGGACAGCCCCCTCCCCTCCCCCGGAGGGAGCAGGCCGGTCACCCGTTCACCCGGCAGCGATCGCCGCCCCACTCCCGGGCTTCTAGCGTCCAGAGAACGGCGCAACCGAATCCGCGTCACGCCCCAGCCCTGGCCGCGCCGTTTCGACGAGCCCGAGGAGTCCCCTCCATGTCCCCCACGCGCACGCGCAACCGGCGCCGACTGACCGGGATCGCGGCCGCGACACTCGTCGTCGCGGCCGTCAGCCCCGCCACGCTCGCCTCCGCCGCCCCCTCCGCCACCGTCTCCCCGGGCACCGTCGCCCCCGGCAGCCGCGTCACCCTCAACGTCGACGGCTGCGAAACCTCGAATGCCCGGGCGTCCTCCCGGGCATTCGGCGACGTTTCCCTCTCCCCCGGCGGCCGGAGCGCGAGCAGCTTCTCCGGCGCGGCCACCGTCTACCGCGACGCCGCCGCCGGCTCCTACCCCGTCACCTTCGAGTGCGGCGGAACCGGCCGCCGCGTCACGGTGACCCTCACGGTCAGCCCCGGAGCCGCCCGCGGCGGCCTCGGCGGCAGCGTCGAGTCCATGAGCCCGGGCCAGATCGCCCTGGGCGGCACCCTCGCGGCCGGCGCCCTCGGCACCGGCATCTGGCTGCTGCGCCGCCGCTGGGCCCACACCGGCTGACGGCCGGCCGGTCAGACCGCCGCGGCAGCCGTCCGGCCCCGGACCTGCACACCGTCGAGAAGCGCGGCGGTCGCCTCCGCGACGGCGTCCACGGCGGCGTCGAACACCTCCTGGTTGTGCGCGGCCGGGGCACGGAAGCCGGACACCTTGCGTACGTACTGGAGCGCGGCCGCGCGGATCTCCTCCTCGGTGGCCTTCTCGGGGATGGCGGGCGGGCGCAGGGTCTTAATGGAGCGGCACATACCTCCACTATGGCGCGGTCGGCGGCAGCTCGGCCCCGGAAAGTTTCATGATGAGCCCGGCCTGGAGCCTTCCGCGCAGCTCCGGGTCGGCGACCTCCTCCAGCAGCCCCATCGCCTGCTGGGTGCTCTCCGCGGCCCGCCGGTCCTCGCGCAGGGCTGCCGTCTGTGCGGCCATGTGCCGCAGGGCGAGGTCGGCGCGCCGGTGGAACAGCTGCCCGACGAGGGTGACGACCAGGCCGACGGAACTGGTGACGACGCCGAGGTAGGCGTCCCCCGCGCTCTCGGCCTTCCACACCGCGAGCCCGACCCCGAAGAGCAGCACGGCCGCGCCGACCCCGGCGAACACCTGGCTGGTCGCGAAGCTGCTCCGCGCCTGTGTCAGCCCGTAGGCGTAGTACTCGACCAGGATCGGCGTGAAGTCGTCGTGCCGGTCCCCCAGCTCGGCCGCCGCCCCCCGCTGCGCCCCGGCGTCGACCAGCCGCGGCTCCGCCCCCGGCTCCCGCGGCCCGCCGCCCAGCCGCGCGAGCAGCCGCTCCCGCTCGGCGTCCCGCTCCCGCTCGAACCGGGCCCGGCTCATCACCGCAGCCGTCAGCAGCCCGAGGCCGGCCACCCCGAGCCCCACGACCCAGACCCACTCCGCCGCACCTGCCACACCCTCCAGATCCCCGTCCCACCGCGCGGGAAACCGGCCCGGAACCTAGACTGGCGAACGCCCGATTCATCCCGCGTGAGGGAGCCACACATGGCCAAGCGAGGAAACAAGAAGCGCGCCCGCAAGAAGAAGAAGGCCAACCACGGCAAGCGCCCCAACGCCTGAGCCGCACACCCCCAGACACGCAGAAGGCCCCCAACCGTGATCGGTTGGGGGCCTTCTGACTGGTGGGCGTGGACGGTTTCGAACCGCCGACATCTGCTTTGTAAGAGCAGCGCTCTACCCCTGAGCTACACACCCGTGGACGAGTGGACAGCCTACATGCAGGGCGGACCCCCCACGCAATCACGTTCCCGTGGGGGAGAATGGACCGGGGCACGGGCGGACGGGGCACGGGAGAGGGATTGTGACGACGGCATCCCGGCGGTGGTTCGGTGGGCGGGACGAGGGTCGGCGGGCCGATGCGCAGGCGGCGAAGGATGCCGCCGCGGCCGCGTTCTACGAGCTGGACACCGCGCAGCGGGATCTGCGGATCTCCATCGAGACCATCGCCGCCGCCGACGGGTCTCCCGCGGCGCGGCAGGCCACCGAGGGGTTCGCGGCTCTCGGGCGGCGCATCGACGAGGTCAGCCACGCCTACATCGAGGCCGTCGACGCGCACGACCTGGACCGGGTCGACCTGGAGGGTTCCGCCGCCGCGCGGGCGCGGGAGCAGCTGACCCGGGCGCGCGACGAGCTGGTGCGGGTCAAGGGGGAGCTGGAGCGGTTCGCGGAGGGGCTGCAGCCGCTGCTGGACAAGGCGGAGACGCAGCTGGCGCGGGTCGCGCCGGCGCGGGAGCGGGCGAAGGCCGCGCTGCTGGCGGCGAGCGACGCGCTGGACGCCGCACGGGCCGGGGGGATGCGGGCGGACGACCTCGCGGCGCGGCTGGCGGCGCTGGGGCCGGAGCTGACGAAGCTGAACCAGGGCGCGGCCCTGCACGGAGTGCAGGAGACCGTGCAGCGCGCCGACCGGATCCTGCGGGACGCGGAGGCCGTGCGGGCCGAGGCGGCGCGGCTTCCGGAGCGGGCCTCGGAGGTGGACCGGCGGCTGGTGAGCCTGCGGACCCGGGCGCAGGCGCTGCGCAACCGGGCGGACCGGGTGGATCCGGTGCTCAGCGAGCTGAGGCGCCGGTTCAGCGCGGCCTGCTGGCAGGACCTCCAGCACGTTCCCGATCAGGCGGTACGGGACGTCGCGCAGGCGGAGGACCGGCTGGCGGAGGCCGCCCGGGCGCGGGAGGAACAGCGCTGGGCCGACGTAACGGTACTGGTCGAGGCGGTGCGGGCCGCGCTGGACGCCACCGACGAGGCGGTGTCGGCCGCGCAGGACCGGCTGACGCGGCTGGAGGCGGTGGCGCGGGACCCGAAGGCGGAGGTGGAGCGGACCCGCTTCGCGATCCGGGACGCGCAGCGGCTGGCGATGGCCGGCCGGAGCGTGCCCGATCCGCGGCACGCGCGGCCGCTGGACGAGTCGGTGGCGCGGATGGAGCGGGCGCTGGCCGGGCTGGAGGGGCGGCATCCGGACTACTGGCAGTTCCTCCAGGAGCTGGAGCAGGTGCGGGCGGCGGTGGGCCGGGTGGTGTCGGACATCCGCGACCAGCGCGCGGTGGGGTAGCCAGGGCGCGGGCGGCGGCGGATGCTGGAACGGAACAGCGGACTGAGGAGGGCGCCATGGCTGCCCACGCGTTCCACCGGCCCCGCACGCACCGGGCGGCTCCCCCCGTGCCCCACGAGCCGTACGTGGCGCACGCGGCGTACGGGTGCACCGAGCCCCACGAGCACTACGCGCCCTACGTGCCCCACGAGCCGTACGGGCCGCCGCCGGAACGGCAGGGGCCGCGCCTGGTGGAGCGGATGCTGCACCCGGTCAACGCCCGGCTGGACGAGCACCTGCCCGCCGACCACAGGCTCAGCAAGGTGTACCGGGTGGGTGCGGGCCTGACCGGGCTGCTGCTGGTGGCGTTCGGCATCCTGGGGCTGATCGACAGGATCGGCTTCTTCGACACCGGCGGCGACACGGTGCTCGCGCTGAACACGAATGGTGCGCTGAGCGTCCTGTCGATCTGTATCGGCGCGCTGCTGTTCGCCGGGATGGTGATCGGCGGAACCTTCGCGTCCACCCTGAACATCGTGCTCGGGATCGCCTTCATCGTGAGCGGGTTCGTCAACCTCGCCCTGCTGGACACCGGCCTGAACTTCCTGGCGTTCCACATCCAGAACGTGCTGTTCAGCTTCGTCGTGGGCGTGATGCTGATGTGGTTCGGGATGTACGGGCGGGTCGGCAGCGCCCTCCCGCACGACAACCCGTACTGGCGCGCCCGCCACCCCGAGCAGGCGGCGCGTGAGACGCGCCAGGGTCGACGACCGCCCGCGCCCGGTACGGGCAGGGGTGTCTGAGGCCCCTGCCCGCGGACCGGTGTCAGGGCCAGAGCGAGGCTTGCCCGCTCCGGTCGCCCCAGTCGAGTCCGAACCGGTTCGGCCGGGCCAGCGCCCTCAGCCGTGTCTCGCGCAGGGCCAGTGCGTCGTCGAACCGGCGGGCGAGCGCATCGCGCAGCCCCGCCCAGTCCTGGTGGCGTCGGGGCGGCAGGACGGGTACCTCCCTGAGCAGTCGCCGCTCGGCCTCCTCGCCGACGGGGTGCGACCAGCGGCCGTCCGCGTGGAGCGTGATGCGGGCCGACTGTCTGAGGGCGTTGCGGAGCGAGCCGAGGTGGTAGCGGTAGCCCATGCCCTTGAGGCAGTAGTCCAGGGCGGAGACGGTGAGGGGTGCGCGGGTGGATGCCAGGACCACTCGCCCGGCGTGCTCCAGGCCGCGTGGTCCCGGCAGCGGCCCGTGCCGGTACAGCCCGTAGACACCGGCCCCTGACCAGCAGAAGCGGCGGTCCGCCGCCACGGCGACCTTGGCGGACGCCTCCACGATCGCCTGCCGGTGGTCGTGCAGGGCGAGGCGTACCAGGTCCCGTACGTGGACGGGTCCGGGCAGCGAGCAGGCCACCGCGTACAGGTACTCGGCGTGGCTGCCGCCGAGCGGCCCCCTGCATCCGCAGCGGCCGGCTTCCCACGCCCCCAGCTCCGCGTGGCAGCTGCCGCACCGTTCGGCGCCGGACCGTACGGTTAAGGCTCCGTTCACCGGCCCCCGCCCCGCCTCGTCACCCATCGCCGCCCCGTGCGCGCGGCACGCCCGAGGGGCCCGCGTCCGGTCATCCGCGGCTCCAGTCGAGCGTTCCGGCCGGGGCGGGGAAGCCCGGCGCGGCGTCGTCCCCCGCCGCGGGGCCCAGGGCGTCGAGGAACCGGCTCACGTCCTCCACCTCGATGAGGTCGAGGTTCTCGCCCGCCGCTGCGTCCATGACGGAGTGGGCCTTGCGCAGCACGTCCCGCGGTTTGCGGTTCGAGCGGCCGAACAGCGCCGCCACGGCAGCCTGGGTGAAGGGGTGCACGTCTCCTGCCGGACGGGGCGATCCCGGTTTGGCCGCTGCGTCCAGGTAGCGCGTCAGCAGCTTCGTGGCCTCGGAGACGTCGCGCAGGCCGGGCAGCATCACCGTGCGGTGCTTGTTGGCCTCGGTGGTTTCGAAGGGGGGAAGGTCTGCGAGTTCCCAGGCGGTTCCGATGGTGAGCGCTGCCCGGGGGTGCATGGTGACGACCACGCTGAGCATGTCGGCCATGGGGAGGGTTTCGACGATGACGTCGCGGAAGCGCTCCGTTTCGAGTTCCCGCTTGGCCCGTGCGGTGGTGGTGCTGGCCAGGTCCTCCAGCTGGTCGCAGCAGAGGAGGACGTGCTTCATCCCGGCGGCCGCCGCGAAGAGCAGGAAGGTCGCCAGGTAGACGGCTCCGTTGCGGGTTCGCGAGGCGGGCTTGACGTGGTCGAGGTAGTCCGCCGCGACCTTGGGGTCCTCGTCGCACAGCGCGACGATCAGCTTGTCGTCCGGTGGGCCGAGCGTCCGGCCCCGCAGGGAGCGGTGCTCGTCGGCGACCAGTTTGAGCAGGGTGCTGGGGTCGTCGCTGCCCGTCCGGTCGATGAGCCGGGCGCGGAGGAGCTGCGCGAGGGTCGGGTCGCCGTCGCTCACCCGGAAGTCGGTCGCGTACTCCACGGCCGTGAACAGGGCCGCGCCCAGTGACCGGATCTGGGCCGTGTCGAAGCTGGTCAGCAGGCCGCACATCGGGATCTCGGCGGCGTCCTCCTCGTCCAGCCCGGCCGAGAGGTAGGCCTCCCGGCCGAAGTCCTTGTTCAGGATGCCGGTCAGGTGCTGCATCAGAACGGATTTCCCGAATCCGCGCGCATCGGAGTCTCCGGGTGCCGTTCCCGTCGACCACAGGTATCCGAATTTCAGGCCGGAGAAGGCCGCTCCGAGAACGAACTTCTCGATCGCTTCGCGCAGCTGCGGGGCATTGACGTCCGGTTCGTACAGCAGGCCGTTCTCGCGCAGGTCGGTACCGCCCAGTCTGGCGATGCCCGTGCTCGGGAAGGGGTTGTTGCGAAGGTGCCACCGCTTCTTCAGCCAGACGGTGCCTGCCAGCGGGGTGACTGATGAGCTCATCGGGGTTCCTTGTCCTCGTTCTGGTGTGCCGGAACGACACGGATGACGTTGAAGACGCGCGGCAGACCGCCCTGCGTGGCGGTGACCAGGGGGCGGGTGGAGGCCGGTGTGGCCCCGTTGGAGGCCTGGTCCAGGTGGATGTTCAGTCCCAGCCCCGGGTGCCGGCCCGCGAGGGCCTCGACGATGGCGGCGTCGAACTCGTCGTCGCTGATGCGCTGTCTCCAGCAGACGGCGGCACGCACCCGCCAGATGGGGAGGTACATGTCGCCCGCCGCGTCGGCGCGTTGGTCCTGCCACACCTGGAGGAGGGCGTCGAGGGCGGCCCTGCGCGTCTGCGGGCCGACCGCTCTGCGGATCGCCAGCCCGCCTCCGGAGCCGTCGAGTTCGGCGGTCGCCCAGAAGCGCAGGGCGGGCGGACCGGGGGCGTAGTAGCTGAAGTTGGCCAGGCCGAGGAACCTCGTCCACCGGCGCAGCAGTTCGTGACTGATGTAGTCGAGGCGGCAGCCGGCCGCCTGGAAGGCGAACCGGACGATCGCCTCCTCGCAGGTGAGCACGAACTGCTTCCGGGTCATCTCCCGGTCCCGGGCCTGCCAGCGCTGACCGGCCTGCGTGACGTAGCTCCGCACTCCCGCGTCGATGGCTTCGGGCGGTGCCGTCCAGCCGAGGTTTCCCTGCCGGGCGGCTGACGCGGCGTACTCGACGAAGTCTCCGAGGAACTCCTCGTGCACGAGGCGGGCGGCGTTGTCGGCCCTCAGGACCGGCACGGTCAGGTGGCCCCCGGACCCCCCGGACCCGCCGGGCCGCGCGCCGACCACGTCCAGGTACCCCGCGAACTGCGGATGCGCGTCCAGCAGGGCCGCGGTGAGGGCGTTGTACCCGGCCGGCCGGTCCGCGGCCACCAGGTCGGCCCAGGCGCGGCCGGCTCCGGTGAGGGAGAAGGTCACCTGCGCGTGCGCGTAGGCGGACTTCGGGGTCGACGGCAGGATGTGCCGCTCGACCCAGCCAAGCCGCATGAGCTCCTTCAGTACGTCCACGGTGTTGTGGACGTGCTTCCTCGTGTCGGTCCGGGCCAGTTCCCACTTGCGCTCGTCGAAGGAGCCGTCGGTGTCCCCTTCTCTGGCGACGGCCGCGGCCCAGTTCACGAGCGCGCAGCGGATCTCCTCGAAGGTGAGCCCCTTGGCCACGCCGAGCGCGGCGACTTCGACGTACGCGAGGTCCTGAAGGCGCGGGATTCCCGAGCCCCCCACGCTCATCCGGTCGTCCGCCCGGCGCGAGGGGCCGGCTTTCGTTCTCGATGTGCGGGCGAAGTGGCACGGGGAGATGACACGGAGACCTCCAGGGCACCGGCTCGGGGCGTCGGACTCCGCCAACTGTCATGGCTCACCAGCAGGTCGGCAATGCTTATGTGAATGTCGGCGTCCTCATGGGGCATGAGGACGCCGACATTCATATAATTCCCGCGAATTCCCCCGGCGGGCCGTCCTGCGGCCCTGACGGCACCTACAGTTCCCTCGGAACGCAACCACCCCGACCGGCCCGTCCGTTGGCCCCCGGTGGCTGTGGTTCAGGCAGATCGCGCCTCCCCCGTCCGGCCCTGCGCCGCTGCCCGGAGGCCGCGACCCCTTTCATCCGCACAGGGCGACCGGGCACCACCGCGCGCCGGCCCCGTTCGAGAGGAATCCGATGAGCATCACCGCCGCAGAGCCGGAGTACGTGGACCAGGTGGACCTGACGCGCGGCCGTCCCGTGCGCATTCAACAGGTCACCCCCCACCGGTACTTGGCGATCATGCCCTGGGGGCAGCTCTTCGGCATCGTGCCCGATCCCCGTCAGGCCGAGGTCCCCCGAGCCCTCCAGTACCTGTCCACCTCCCAGCGGGAGCAGGCGGAACTCCGCAACGAGATCCAGCGCACCATCCAGGGAACGAAGAAGAAGGCCAACGCCAAGGACTACGCCCGCTACATCGCGGCCGGGCTCCGCGGGGACCGGGGCGAGCGCTGGGCCACTCCCCCCTTCGCCCTGTGGCTGCCGGGCGACATGGACGTCGTCCGGTACAAGAGCCCGTTCGGCGACGACCTGCTCGCCTACATGCCGTTCGACGCGACCGGCATCCTGGTGGACGCCGAGACCCAGCACCTCGCCCACATCCTGCTGCAAGAGGACCCCGAAGCCCACGGCCTGGCGAAGAACCAGATCACCAACCGGCTGGTGAGCGTCGAGATCTACCACCGCATCGGCCTGCGGGACGCCCGGCAGATCTTCCACGACCGCAATCTGCTCGGCGTCATCCCCAACAAGAACGTCGCCCTCGCCTCCGACTCCAGCAATCTGGCGACGAACATCACCTTCGCGCTGCTGGAGCGGGTGCTGGTCCCCAGCTCGTCCGCGGGCCAGGACGTCCGGCTGGACGAGCTCGTCTCGACGCGCCCCCGCCAGCTGAAGGCGACCGACCCCGAGTGGATGACGCTCTCCTCCCTGCGCGCCTTCGTGATCACCGCACTGTTCGGCCGGGCCGGCTTCGACAAGACCAGCGGGTCCGTCACCGACCTTCCCCCGGGCTGCACCGTCGACCTGGCCGTCACGGCCATCGCCGAAGCCGCCACCCTCGTCTTCGGCACGTTCGCCAAGCAGTTCGACAACCGCAGCGAGACGGTGATCGCGGCGCCGGCCATGCTGGCGGCCCTCGGCGTGGTCGTCCACCGGTCGATGCCGTGGGCCGGTGAACCGCGGCGCACCGGCGAGCAGCTCATCGCCCTCCTCTCGGACGTGAGCTGGGAACGCGACCCCAGGATCTGGGACGGCAGTGTCGGCAAGACGACGGTCAGCGCGCGGACCGGGGCGACCGTCCTGTCCCTGGCGGGTGGTGTCAAGGACAGCGGCTCGAAGACGGCGGCGGCACTGGAGGATCCCTCTTCCCCGCGCTACCGCCAGATCCGCGGCCGTCTCTCCGTCACCGAGTAGCTGCGGTGCTGCGGTGGTACCGCGGCGGACCTCGAAAGCCTAATGTGGGTCGCATGCCTCGTTACGAATACCGCTGCCGGACCTGCGACGACACCTTTGAGGTCAGCCGGCCGATGGCCGAGTCGTCCGCGCCCGCCGACTGCCCCGCGGGGCACGCCGACACCGTCAAGCTGCTCTCCGCCGTCGCCGTCGGCGGGACCAGCAGTGCCCCCGCGGCCGCGCCCGCCGGTGGGGGCGGTTGCTGCGGTGGGGGCGGCTGCGGCTGACGGGGCCCGGGGGCCTCAGCGCTTGCGCGAGAGGGTCAGGCCGTCCGAGATCGCCAGCAGGACGGATTCCATGCGGGTGTCGGCCATGGCGTGCTCGTTGAACGCGCGGACGCTCGCACCCCGGCCCTGCGGCGACTCGTCGAGGACGGTGCCGTGGAACAGGGTGTTGTCGGTGACGATCAGCCCGCTCGGCCGCAGCCTCGGCACCAGCTCCTCCCAGTAGAGGATCTGGTTCTCCTTGTCCGCGTCGACGTACGCCATGTCGATGTGCGGCTCCGCCGGCATGGCGCGCAGCGTCTCCAGCGCCGGGGCGATGCGCAGGTCGATCCGGTCCGCGACGCCGGCCGCCTCCCAGGCCTCGCGGCCGTACGCGGTCCACTCGCGCGAGACGTCGCAGGCGATCAGGCGGCCGTCGGCCGGGAGGGCCTGGGCCATGGACAGGGCCGAGAAGCCGGTGAAGGTGCCGACCTCCACCACGTGGCGGGCGCCGGTGAGCCGGACCAGGAAGGCCAGCAGCGGTCCCTGCTCCTCCGCGGACTGCATGCCGGCCGACTCGGGGAACTTCTCCCAGGTGGTCCGCACGAGCCCCCGCTGGATCTCGTCCAGCGGGGGATTGTGGGCCAGGACGTACTGGTAGAGCTCGTCGGTGATCTTGGTGCTGTTGCCCTTGGTCATGCGGTCAGTGTGCCAACCGCCCGCGACGGCCCGCGGGTCATGCGCCCGGTGCGGCGACCGCCCGACGGAATTCCCGGACGATCTCCTCGCCCGCCAGGACCCCGGCCGTGCCGAGAGCCGTCACCGTGGGGGCGGTCCAGCCCGCGTCGGCCAGCTCGCCGTGCCCCGGCCGCCAGGCCCGGCCGGCCGCGAGCAGCAGGTCCGCGTCGAGCAGGGAGTCGCCGGCGGCGAGGGTGGCGGCCGCTCCCGTGCGGCGGGCGACCTCGTGCATCGCGGCGCTCTTGGTCAGCGGGCGCGGGACGGCGTAGATCTTGCGGCCCTGGAGCGAGACCGTCCAGCCCCGGGCCTCGGACCACTCGGTCAGGGCCTTGAGCCACTCGTCGGGGACCAGCGCCCGCTCGACGACCAGGTACGCGAAGAGGTCCTCGGCCAGGCGCGCCTTGCGCAGCCACGCGGGGTCGGACACGGCCAGCAGGTGCTGGTGCACCTCCTCCAGCGGGGCGCACTCCGCCGCGAGGCGTCCGGCCACCGCTCGCCGCCAGTCCCGGTCCGGGACGCCGTCCACCAGCAGCTGGCCGCCGTTGGCGCAGATCGCGTAACGGGCCGGGGGGCCGGGGAAGCGGATCCGCTGGTACTGCTTGCGGGTGCGGGTGGTGGTCGGGACGAAGACCGCGGCCGGGTCGGCGGCCAGTTCCGCGAGCAGCGCCGCCGCCGTCTCCGTCATGTACGACAGCGGCTTGCCCTCGTGCACCTCGACGCACAGCAGCCGGGGGGCCTCCGGGTCGGGCATGGTCAGGCCGAGGGCGGCCGAGGAGTAGATGAGGGTCCGGTCGAGGTCACTGGCTACGAGGACGGTCTCTTGACGGGTCACCGGGGTAACTGGGGTCACTGGGAGGCCACTGCCTTTCCGTCGGCGCCCGTGGCGCCGCGCGTGAAGCGGGGGTGGATGAGTCCTACACAGGTGTACGGAAGGTCGTCGACCTCCTCGACCGGCACCCCGCGCTGCTCGGCGAGCAGGCGTACGTGGTCCAGGTCGGAGCCGGCCCCGCGCTGGGCCAGGATCTTCCACGGCACGCGGCGCAGCAGCACCCGCGTCGTCTCGCCGACGCCGGGCTTGACGAGGTTCACGTCGTGGATGCCGTACTCCTCGCTGATCCGCTCCACCGCCGCCCAGCCCACCCAGGTCGGGGTGCGGTCGGCGGCGAGGAGCTCCTTGACCTCGGCGGCAACCGCGTCGGCGACCTCGTCGAAGCGGGCGGCGACGGTGTCGACGAAGGCGGCGGAGACATCGGCTCCGGCCAGCTCCCGGTAGAACTTCGCGCCGTGGAAGTCGCGGGGGCCGACCAGGTCGGACCTGAGCACCGTACGCGAGACGAGTCCGGAAACGGTGGAGTTGAGGCAGGCGGAGGGGATCAGGAAGTCCTCGCGGGTGCCGTAGGTCTCCACGCAGGAGCCGGGGTCGGCGAGGACGACGATCTCCGGGTTGAAGCCGGGGAACCCTTCGAGGGCCTCGCGCAGCTCGCGGGTGATGGCGCCCTTGCCGGTCCAGCCGTCGACGAAGACCACGTCGGCGGGGTCGTGGTGGGCGGCGAGCCAGCGCAGCGCGTTGGCGTCGATGCCCCGGCCGCGGACGATGGAGACGGCGTAGTGGGGCAGGTCGAGGCCGTGCCGGGCACGGGCCCAGCGGCGCATCAGCACGCCGACGGGGGTCCCCGCGCGGGCCAGGGAGACCAGTACCGGCGAGGGGGAGCGCTCGGCGAGCACGGTCTCGGTGACGGTGCCGACGGCGCGGGCGATCCGGGCCGCCGAGGCGTCCAGGGCGCCGCGGTAGAGCTCCTGGTACTCCGGCGAGGGCTGGTACTCGACGGGCAGGGACTCTGCGTAGTGGGCGCCGCCCGCCTGGATGGCCTCCTCGCGCTCCTCGGTCGGGGCCTCCAGCCGTACCTCGGAGAGGTCCTGGAGGAGCCAGCCGACGTCCTCGGGGGCGTACGAGGAGAAGGCCGGCCCCCGCAGCGGTTCGGGCAGCGGCGGCTCGGTCACGGTCGGCTCCTGCCGGTCGTCGGGTATGTGGGACGGGACGACGGCCAGGACGACCCGGCCGGTGTGCGCGGCGAGCCGGGCCAGCAGCCCGGCGTGCAGCTCGGGGGTGTCCCCGGCGGAGTCGACGACGGCGACGACGGCGTCGAAGCCGGCGCCGGCGACGTTGTAGGCGTAGCGGTCGCCGGGCCCGTCGGCGGGGGCGTCGTGCGCGGGGAAGACGAGCCGGGTGCGGATGGCGTAGCCGGGGTCGTCGACGGCGAGCACCGGCGAGCGGGTGGTGGTGGAGAACCGCACCTCGCGGGCGGTCCCGGACTCCTCCAGGGCCCGCGCGAGGCGCAGCGGCGCGTACATGAGCTCCTCGTTGCCGAGTACGAGGACCCTTCCGGGCTCCGCGCCGAGCGCGTCGGCGAGCCGCGCGGCCATGGCGGGCAGGGCGGCCTCCAGCACCTCGCGGTGTGCGGCGGTGAAGCCGTGGCGGCCGCCGTCCGGCAGCCCGGCGGGCCAGCCGAGCGGCACCCGGGCGACGGGCGGCCGGGCGGCGGCGCCTTCCGCCGTTGCCTGCGGGACCGGCGTCTGCGGGCCGGTCGGCTGCGGGGCCGTCGCCTCGTACTCCTCGACCAGTGCCCGCCCCTTCTCCAGGACCCCGTCCGGGAGGGAGACCGACCCGGAGGCCAGGGCGATCAGGTCCACCCGCGCGCCCAGCTCGGCGGCGAAGGCGGTGAGCCGGTCGCGGTCTGCGGCGGAGCGCATGTCCACGAGGGCGACGACCACGTAGTGCGCGCGCGGGTGGCGGGCGTGGAGGTCGCGGATGGTGTTCAGCACCGTGTTGCCGGTGGAGAACTCGTCGTCGACGAGGACCAGCGGCCCCGCCCCGGACAGCAGCGCGGGGTCCTCGGGCAGCAGGAGGTGCGAGGTGGCGTGCGAGTGTGCCTCCTCGAACCCGCCGGCGGGCCGCAGCCCGGGCACCGGGCGGCGCGTGGAGTGCAGGTAGGGGGCGGGCCCCAGGCCGTCGGCGACGCAGTGGCCGAGCCCGGTGGCGGTTTCCGCGTAGCCGAGGACGACCGCGTCGGCGGCGGAGTCGCCGAGCAGCTCGCGGACCCGGACGCCGAGGCCGTGGCCGGCCGCGTACACGGCTTCGGGCGACTGCGGGACGTGCTTGCCCAGCACCTGCGAGACCAGCAGGTGGGCCCGCTTCGGATTGCGCCGCAGGGCCAGCCCGAGCAGCTCCTTCAGCTCGGGCGATGCCCCGCCGCCGGCCCCGCTCAAGTCCACGCCGAGCCGTTCGGCGACCCAGGTTCCCGACCACACCGTGTCGATCGTCTTGCCCTTCCTCGTCATGGCCGGCCGGCTCACACCTGGAGCCCGGCCGTCAGGAGGTCGACGAAGCCGACCTCCTCCTTCGCCACACCGAAGACCTCGGCGCGCAGCATGGTGCGCTCGGCCCAGGCCCGGTGGGGCTTCACCTCGTTCATCTTGTTCGTGTAGGCGGAGCGCATTACTCCGCCGCCGCCGCGCTCGGGGCGCAGGATGTCCTGGGCGTCGCTGAACTCCTCGTGGGAGACCACCGACAGCGCGTGCACCGGCGTGACGTGGGCCGGGTGGATGCAGGTCTTGCCGAGCAGCCCGTTGGCGCGGTCGAGTTCGATCTCGCGGAGCAGGCCGTCCAGGTCGTGTTCGATCAGGGCGGTGCGCAGCTCCTCCACGCCCTCCTCCAGGAAGGGGCTGCGGCGCAGCTGCGGCTTGAAGAGGCGCTGCTGGCTGCGGAAGTACTCCCAGACGGGTCCGGTGACGGTGAAGCCGGTGCCGTCGGCGCGGCTGAGGACGTTGACCACGTCGGCGATGACGCCGGCGACGATCTGGACGTCGTACGCGGTCATGTCGGGGGTGCGGCGCAGTCCGTAGACGGAGCAGAAGTCGGTGACGCCCAGGCGTAGGGCGAGGACCCGTTCGCGGTAGAGGTTGACGGTCCGCTTGATGCCGGCGAGGGCTTCGACGCGGGTCTCCAGGTGGAGGAGGTCGGGGGTCTCCAGGACCGGCATGGCATACAGGCGGGCCACTCCGGAGGCGGCCTCGGCTTGGGCGACGGCGTCCAGGAAGGCCGTTCCGCGGCTTTCGGTGAACTTCGGTAGTACGAATCCGGCCAGGTTGCGAACGGAGCCGCCGAGCCGCCCGACGAGATCGGGTATCTGCTCGGGAGTGCGCACCCGGATGAAGAGGAGCGGGAGCCCCTCGGGGCCGGCGCCCTCGGCTTCGAGGGCCGCGAACTGCCGGACGAGGTTCTCCTCGCCGTCCACGACTTCGGCGTCGCTGATGGAATCCTCCAGGCAGAGCACCATGGAGACGACTCCCCGGCCGGCCTGCTTGCGGATGTCGTCGGCCAGCCTGGGCCGGATGGCCGGGCTGTAGAGGGTGGCTCCGAGCGCGGCCGCCAGAGTGCGGGCCGGGGAGGCCAGGTCGAACTCCGCCGGCTCCTGGTGGAAGAGGTCCTTGCGGACGGTGGGCGATATGTGCCCGAAGTGACGCATGTGCTTCCCCCGTACTGCCTCGGCGGCCCAACTGGCGTGGCCGGTAATAGTACGTACGAACGCGAGTCAAGAGTTCCTCAAGCACATGAAGTTCAGGTAACCCTCTTGCACCATGCCCAGCTCTCGCGTTCGGGACAAGGCCCTACGGGGGGCCGCATTGTCCCGGTCGGCCCCGGGAGGGCAGGATGACGGGCATGACGCACGCGATGCAGAAGGGCTCCAACATCCCGGTGACCGCCACGGCGGTCCGGGCGGTGCTGCGCTGGACCACCGGACCCGAGGTGCCGGACGTGGACGCCTCCGCGCTGCTCGTGGGAGCGGACGGGCGCGTGCGCTCGGACGAGGACTTCGTTTTCTACAACCAGCCCCGGCACCCCTCGGGGTCCGTGTGGCGGCTGGGCAAGAAGCAGGTCGGCGACGGGGTCACCGACGCGGTCCAGGCGGACCTGCGCGCCGTGCCGCCGGTCGTGGACCGGGTCCTGGTGGTGGCCTCCGCCGAGGACGTGCCCTTCGAGCAGGTCCGCGACCTGCGGATCCAGCTGTACGACGCCACGCCGGGCGGCGCTCCCGAGCCGCTGGCCCACTTCGACGTCCGCCCGGAGACCGGCGCCGAGACGGCGCTGATCTGCGGGGAGCTGTACCGCCGGGGCGAGGGGTGGAAGTTCCGCGCCCTGGGCGAGGGCTACTCCGACGGCCTGGTGGGGCTGGCCACCGACCACGGGATCTCCGTCGACGAGAACGCCGCCGAGGCGGCCGGCTCCGCCGCGGAGGCTGCGCCGGCCGCCGCTCCCGCCGCCCCCGGGGGCGACCGGACCGCCGCCATGCGCCCGCCGGCGGCGGCCCCGGTCACCCAGGCCCCGCCGGCCGCCCAGCCCGCGTACGGGTACCCGCAGCCGGTGTCCCCGGTCCCGGTGCCGGCTCCGGGCGGAGACCCGTCGTTCCGGATGCCGGTGCAGGGGCCGCAGTTCATCCGCCGCTGACGGGGCGGTGGCCCGCCCGCGCCCCCGCACGGCCCCCGTACCGGGGCTTCAGGCCTTGGTGCTCTTGTAGCCCCGGCCCCACTGGAGCCCCCAGCCGTACAGCCGGTCCAGCTCGGCCTGGAACCCGTACACGAACTTCACCTCGCGGCGGACGATCAGCTCGCCCCTGGCCTTCTCCAGGGAGAGGACCGCGCAGGAGCGGGCCTGCGGGTGCCTCTCGTCCAGCGGGATCTCGATCCTGGGCCCGGCGGTCGGGTAGAGGGTGACGAGGGCGTGGGTCCGGTCGAAGGCCGGGGTCTGGTCGTAGATGTAGACGAAGACCAGCAGCCGCTTGATCTCGTCGGCGTGGTCGAGGTTGATGTAGAGGGTCTCCCCCGAGCCCGAGCCGAAGCGGTCGTCGCCGCTGAGCTTCACGTACGGCGGATCGTTGAGGTCGCCGAGCAGGTTGCCCAGGGGCTGTACGGCGCCCCGGGTGCCGTCGGTCAGCTCGTAGAGGCAGCCCATGTCCAGGTCCACGTTGACCATGCCCTGGGTGTGGGCCTGCACGATGTCTGGTTTGAAGAGCTTGAACGGGTGCCGGAAGAGCTGCCCGCTCTGGCCGGAGCGGCCGCCGAAGTCGGAGGTGCGCATCCGCCAGGAGAGGTTCACGCGCATGTTGCCGTGGACGGCCTGCTGTTTGGTGAGCGACACCGTCGGTTGCCGCTTGGTGAGCTCGATGGCGTTCGACGAGGCGTTGCCCGAGTCGAAGCCCATGGCGCGAGCGCCCCTGATCCCGTCGAAGAACCCCATGTTCCAACCCCCCAGGTCGGTCCGTGCAGCGGAAAGTGCGGCGGGGCGGTCGCGCGGTCCAGTGGATCCGCGCGGCCGCCCCGTCGTTACCGGAAGCGTTCCGCAATCAGGGCCGGGTCACACCCCGGCACCGACCTCCGCGGGGCTGTCGCCGCCCTCGGCCTCCAGCCGCTTGTTGCGGCGGACGGAGGACCAGAAGGACCAGGCGATGAGCACGACGCCGACGAGGCCGGTGATGACCTCGTTGATCTCGTACTGGATGGTGACGAGCAGGATCACGGCGAGGGCGCCGATCGCGTAGTGCGCGCCGTGCTCCAGGTAGACGTAGTCGTCGAGGGTGCCCTGGCGGACCAGGTAGACCGTGAGCGACCGGACGTACATGGCACCGATGCCGAGGCCGAGGGCCATGAGCACGATGTCGTTGGTGATGGCGAAGGCGCCGATGACGCCGTCGAAGGAGAAGGAGGCGTCGAGGACCTCCAGGTAGAGGAACATGAAGAACGCGGCCTTGCCGGCCATGGCGACGGCCGAGACGGGCTTGCCGCTCTTCTTGGCCGCTTCCTCCGCCTCGTGCTCGGCCTCTTCCTCTTCTTCGAGCTTGTTCTCGAAGTAGCCGGAGAGACCGCCGACGATCATGTAGGTGATCAGGCCGAGGACGCCGGAGACCAGGACGGTCTGCGCCTTGTCCACGTGGGTGCCGCCGTGCTGGTGGGCGTTGGCGGCGAAGGTCATCGAGGTGATGACCAGGACGATCAGCGCGATGCACGCCGACAGCATGTCGATCTTGCCGAGCTTGGCGAGCGGGCGCTCCAGCCAGGCGAGCCACTTGATGTCGCGGTCCTCGAAGATGAAGTCGAGGAAGATCATCAGCAGGAACATGCCGCCGAAGGCGGCGATGGACGGGTGGGCGTCCGTCACCAGCTGCTTGTACATCTCCTTGTCGGTCATCGCCAGGTCGACGGCCTCGATGGGCCCGATCTTGGCACTGATCGCCACGATGACGACGGGGAAGACCAGGCGCATGCCGAACACGGCGATGAGCACGCCGACCGTGAGGAAGATCTTCTGCCAGAAGGCGTTCATCTTCTTCAGGATTCCGGCGTTGACCACCGCGTTGTCGAAGGACAGCGAGATTTCGAGGATCGACAGGATCGCCACGATCCCAAAAGCGGTCCACCCCCCGTAGAACACCGCTGCGACCAGACCGAGCGCAGTGACTGCGAACGACCAGCCGAAGGTTTTGAGAACCACTGGCACCCCATCGTCTTGTACGGCTTTACGAAACGTTGACCCCGAAGTCTAGAGCGATGCCCCGCAGCCCCGACGCGTACCCCTGTCCTACCGCACGGAACTTCCATTCGCCGCCGTACCGGTAGACCTCGCCGAAGATCATCGCGGTCTCGCTGGAGGCGTCCTCGGTGAGGTCGTAGCGGGCCAGTTCCTGGTCGTCGGCCATGTTCACCACGCGGATGAAGGCGTTGCTCACCTGGCCGAAGCTCTGCCGGCGGGAATCCGCCTCGTGGATCGAGACCGGGAAGACGATCTTGTCGACCTGGGCGGGGACCTTCGTGAGGTCGATGATGATCGACTCGTCGTCGCCTTCACCCTCGCCGGTGAGGTTGTCCCCGGTGTGTTCGACGGAGCCCTCGGGGCTCTTGAGGTTGTTGTAGAAGACGAAGTACTCGTCCCCCAGCACCCGGCCGCTGTTGCACAGCAGTGCGCTGGCGTCGAGGTCGAAGTCCGCCCCCGTGGTCGAGCGCGCGTCCCATCCGAGACCGATCAGAACCCGGGTGAGGTTCGGTGCGGCCTTGGACAGGGAGACGTTGCCCCCCTTGGCGAGTGTGACGCCCATGTTGTGGTCCTCCCCGGACGACGTGGTGGTGGTGGCCGAGCCACCCGCTCATGGTGGCAAAGCCGGTCCGGCGCCGTACACAGGGGTGCACGGCGCCGGACGGACGAGCTGCTCTCGGTTTCGGCTCAGACGTTGACGCCGAAGTCCTGCGCGATGCCGCGCAGGCCCGAGGCGTAGCCCTGGCCGATGGCGCGGAACTTCCACTCGGCGCCGTTGCGGTACAGCTCGCCGAAGACCATGGCGGTCTCGGTCGAGGCGTCCTCGGAGAGGTCGTAGCGGGCGAGCTCGGTGTTGTCGGCCTGGTTCACGACGCGGATGTAGGCGTTGCGGACCTGGCCGAAGCTCTGCTGGCGGCTCTCGGCCTCGTAGATCGAGACGGGGAAGACGATCTTGGCGACATCGCCCGGGACGCCGGCGAGGTTGACCTTGATGGCCTCGTCGTCGCCTTCGCCCTCACCGGTGGTGTTGTCGCCGGTGTGCTCGACCGACCCGTCCGGGCTCTTCAGGTTGTTGAAGAACACGAAGTTCGAGTCGTTGGCGACCTTGCCCTGGTCGTTGGTCAGGATCGCGCTGGCGTCGAGGTCGAAGTCGACACCGGTGGTGGTGCGAGCGTCCCAGCCCAGACCGACGATGACCGCCGTCAGGTTAGGCGCGGCCTTGGTCAGCGAGACGTTGCCGCCCTTGCTGAGGCTGACTCCCACGGGTCCTCCATTGGTATTCGTATGGGGCGGGGCCCCGTCGTGCGTTGCTACCGGATCAACGGTTCGATCCTAGTGACGGGTTCCCGCCCACAGGCGGTTTTCGTGCGGAAGCTGCCGACGGGTCCCTCAGAGGCTGTCGAGGGCCTTGATGTACTCGTTCAGGTCACGCGCGTCGGGCAGGCCGTTGACGACGGTCCAGCGCACGATGCCGTCCTTGTCGATGACGAAGGTGCCACGGACCGCGCAGCCCTTGTCCTCGTCGAAGACGCCGTAGGCGCGTGAGGTCTCGCCGTGCGGCCAGAAGTCGGACAGCAGCGGGTACTCCAGGCCCTCCTGCTCCGCGAAGACGCGCAGGGTCGGGACCGAGTCGTTGGAGACGGCCAGCAGCTGCACGTCGTCGTTCTGGAAGCGGGGCAGCTGGTCGCGCAGCTCGCACAGCTCGCCCGTGCAGACGCCGGTGAAGGCGAAGGGGTAGAAGAGCAGCACCACGGCCTTCTCGCCGCGGAAGTCGGAGAGCCTCACGGTGGCGCCGTGGTTGTCCTTGAGCTCGAAGTCCGGGGCCTTGTGTCCGACCTCGATCGCCATCTCTCGCATCCCTTCGTCTTCCTGCGTCCCCGCACGGGGCCGTTCGGGTGAGCCCCAGCCTACGGCCCGCCCCCGCGGACCGGACCGGACCGGCGCGCCGGAGGCTCGCAGCCCGCGGCGGCGCGCACCGGTCCCGGAACGCGCACGCCCCGCCGACCGGGGAGTCCCGGTCGGCGGGGCATGCGTTCCGCTTGGCTGCGGGGCGCAGATCAGCGCTTGGCCTTGGCGGCCTTCGGCGTCACCAGCTTGGTGGAGGTCCACTCCTTGCCGACGGGCCCGCCCTTGGCGAGCGAGAGGCCGGCCGTCTCGGCGGCCTCGCTGATGTCGCTGGCCTCGACGTAGCCGTCACGGCCCGTCTTGGGGGTCAGCAGCAGGATCAGTGCGCCGTCCTCGACCAGCTCGGTCGCGTCGACCAGGGCGTCCGTCAGATCGCCGTCCTCGTCGCGGAACCACAACAGCACCGCGTCGGCGACGTCGTCGTAGTCCTCGTCGGCGAGCTCGCTGACGAGGGTCTCGACGGCGTCACGGAATTCCTGATCGACGTCCTCGTCGTAGCCGATCTCCTGGACCACCTGTTCGGACTGGAAACCCAGCCGGGCGGCCAGGCTCTCCGCGTGGTCCGCGGTCGCGCTCACGGGGTGCCTCCTGCTCATGTTCGGTGAATGTCTTCCGGCGGCGCGCGTACGCGCAGCATTGGGCGTAGTCCACACGGGCGCGGCGGATCGCGCAAGTACCCGGCCGCCGAGACCGTCGAAACGGTGACGATTACGGCCGTCTCGCCGCAACTTTCAGGCTTCCCCTGTGGACCACCGGTGATTCATCCCACACCATTCCAGCTCATTCGGCATCGCATGAGGACTTTCCTACCTGTTTGAGGGACGAACGTCCTTGCGAACCCGCTGATCGACTTGGGCGTATGGTTGCGATTTGGCCCGACACCGGCCGAGGAACACCGGCCCGCTCCTTCTCCGCTCCAGGTGTTACCCAGTGGTAGAGGTGAAGATTTCGGCCGGGCGTAAGACCATGGGAGGCGGCGACCCAAGGCACGACTCCCCCGACAGCGAAGGAACAGCGTGGCTTCCGCATCCGATCGCAACCCGATCATCATTGGCGGTCTTCCGAGCCAGGTCCCGGACTTCGATCCGGAGGAGACGAAGGAGTGGCTCGACTCCCTGGACGCCGCCGTCGACGAGCGGGGCCGCGAGCGCGCCCGCTACCTGATGCTGCGGCTGATCGAGCGGGCCCGCGAGAAGCGCGTGGCCGTGCCGGAGATGCGCAGCACGGACTACGTCAACACCATCGCCACCAAGGACGAGCCGTTCTTCCCCGGCAACGAGGAGATCGAGCGCAAGGTCCTGAACGCCACCCGGTGGAACGCCGCGGTCATGGTCTCCCGCGCCCAGCGCCCCGGGATCGGCGTCGGCGGCCACATCGCCACGTTCGCCTCCTCCGCCTCCCTCTACGACGTGGGCTTCAACCACTTCTTCCGGGGCAAGGACGAGGGTGACGGCGGCGACCAGATCTTCTTCCAGGGCCACGCCTCCCCGGGCATCTACGCCCGCGCCTACCTCCTGGACCGGCTCACCGAGCAGCAGCTCGACTCGTTCCGGCAGGAGAAGTCGAAGGCCCCGTACGGCCTGTCCAGCTACCCGCACCCGCGGCTGATGCCGGACTTCTGGGAGTTCCCGACCGTCTCGATGGGCCTCGGCCCCCTCGGGGCGATCTACCA
This sequence comes from Streptomyces sp. NPDC040718, assembly GCF_055593565.1. Classification (NCBI taxonomy): domain Bacteria; kingdom Bacillati; phylum Actinomycetota; class Actinomycetes; order Kitasatosporales; family Streptomycetaceae; genus Streptomyces; species Streptomyces sp. NPDC040718. Next base: position 38,497 of record NZ_JBVIXO010000013.1, read on the forward strand.
GGCCCGGATGAACCGGTACATGGAGGCGCGCGGGATCGCGGACACCTCCAAGTCCCACGTTTGGGCGTACCTCGGCGACGGCGAGATGGACGAGCCGGAGTCGCTGGGCCAGCTGTCCCTGGCGGCGCGCGAGGGCCTCGACAACCTGACCTTCGTCGTGAACTGCAACCTCCAGCGCCTCGACGGCCCGGTGCGCGGCAACGGAAAGATCATCCAGGAGCTGGAGTCGATCTTCCGCGGTGCCGGCTGGAACGTCATCAAGCTGATCTGGGACCGCTCCTGGGACCCGCTGCTGGCGCAGGACCGCGACGGCATCCTGGTCAACAAGATGAACTCCACCCCCGACGGGCAGTTCCAGACGTACGCCACCGAGTCGGGCGCGTACATCCGCGAGCACTTCTTCGGCGGTGACCAGCGGCTGCGCGCGATGGTCGAGAACATGACCGACCAGCAGATCCAGCACCTGGGCCGCGGCGGCCACGACCACAAGAAGGTCTACGCCGCGTACGCGGCGGCCAAGGCCCACAAGGGCCAGCCGACGGTGATCCTGGCGCAGACGGTCAAGGGCTGGACGCTCGGCCCGAACTTCGAGGGCCGCAACGCCACGCACCAGATGAAGAAGCTGACGGTCGACGACCTCAAGCGCTTCCGCGACCGGCTGCACATCCCGGTCACCGACGCCCAGCTGGAGAGCGGCGCTCCGCCGTACTACCACCCGGGCCGCAACTCGCCCGAGATCCAGTACATGCACGACCAGCGCAGCGCGCACGGCGGCTACGTGCCGACCCGCGTGGTGCGCGCCAAGCCGCTCCAGCTGCCGGACGACAAGGCGTACGCGACCGCCAAGAAGGGCTCGGGCCAGCAGTCGATCGCCACCACGATGGCCTTCGTCCGCGTCCTGAAGGACCTGATGCGGGACAAGGAGATCGGCAGGCGCTTCGTGCTGATCGCGCCGGACGAGTACCGCACCTTCGGCATGGACGCGTTCTTCCCGAGCGCCAAGATCTACAACCCGCTGGGCCAGCAGTACGAGGCGGTCGACCGCGACCTGCTCCTCGCGTACAAGGAGTCCCCGACCGGTCAGATGCTGCACGACGGCATCTCGGAGGCGGGCTGCACGGCCTCGCTGATCGCCGCGGGTTCGGCGTACGCGACGCACGGCGAGCCGCTGATCCCGGTCTACGTCTTCTACTCGATGTTCGGTTTCCAGCGCACCGGTGACCAGTTCTGGCAGATGGCCGACCAGCTGGCGCGCGGTTTCGTCCTGGGCGCGACCGCCGGCCGGACCACCCTCACGGGTGAGGGCCTCCAGCACGCCGACGGTCACTCCCTTCTGCTGGCGTCGACGAACCCGGGCTGCGTCGCGTACGACCCGGCCTACGGCTACGAGATCGCGCACATCGTCAAGGACGGTCTGCGGCGGATGTACGGGCCGGACGCCGAGGACGTCTTCTACTACCTGACGGTCTACAACGAGCCGATCCAGCACCCGGCCGAGCCGGCGGGCGTCGACGTGGACGGCATCCTCAAGGGCATCCACCGGGTCTCGCAGGGCACCTCGGGCGCGGTCGGGGCGCAGATCATGGCCTCGGGCGTGGCGGTGCCGTGGGCCCTGGAGGCCCAGCGGATCCTGGCCGCCGAGTGGAACGTCCGGGCGGACGTCTGGTCGGCGACCTCCTGGAACGAGCTGCGCCGCGAGGCCGTCGAGGTGGAGGAGCACAACCTGCTCCACCCGGAGGAGGAGCAGCGCGTCCCGTACGTGACGCGGAAGCTGTCGGGCGCGGAGGGGCCGTTCGTGGCGGTCTCGGACTGGATGTGCGCGGTGCCGGACCAGATCTCGCGCTGGGTGCCGGGTACGTACACCTCGCTGGGCGCGGACGGCTTCGGCTTCGCGGACACGCGCGGCGCGGCGCGGCGCTTCTTCCACATCGACGCCCAGTCGGTGGTCCTGGCCGTGCTCACCGAGCTGGCCCGTGAGGGCAAGGTGGACCGCTCGGTGCTGAAGCAGGCCGTCGACCGGTACCAGCTGCTCGACGTGGCGGCGGCGGACCCGGGCGCGGCGGGCGGCGACGCCTGACGCCCGCCGCTTGACGCCCGCGGCGAGCCCGCAGGTGGGAGCCCCGTCCGGATGCCGGGCGGGGCTCGCCCTTTCCCTACGATGCTCGGCATGAAGGAAACCTCCCGCCAGCTGCTCTGGGAGCGGCGGAGCCAGACCCCGCTGCTCGTCCTCGCGGTGGCCTTCGCCGTCGCGTACGCCGTGCCGATCGTCGCCCCGGACGCGGACCCGTCCGTGCACCGGGCGTGCACGTACGCGGAGTGGGTGGTGTGGGGCGCCTTCGCCCTCGACTACCTCGTGCGGCTGGGTCTCACGCGGGACCGGCGGCACTTCGTGCGGACGCACTGGCTGGACCTGGCCGCGGTGGTGCTGCCGCTGGTGCAGCCGCTGCGGCTGCTGCGGCTGGTGGCCACCTTGATGCTGGTGGGGCGGCGGGCGCGGATGGCTCCGCAGATCCGGCTGACCACCTATGTGGCGGGGGCCGTGGTGGGGCTGCTGATGTTCGGCTCGCTCGCGGTGCTGAGCGTGGAGCGGGACGCCCCCGACGGGAACATCAAGAACCTGGGCGACGCGGTGTGGTGGTCCTTCACCACGATGACGACGGTCGGGTACGGGGACCACTCCCCCACCACCGGTCTGGGCCGGGTGCTGGCGGTCGGGCTGATGCTGTCGGGGATCGCCCTGCTCGGCGTGGTGACCGCCAACATCGCCGCCTGGTTCATCGCCCGCTTCGAACGGGACGACCAGGCGGAGCGGCTCCAGCTCGCGGCGATCCGGGAGCTCCAGGCGGAGGTACGGGCGCTGCGTGCCGAGGTCGCGCTGCTGGACGGCGGCGGCCAGGGCGCGATGCCCGCCCAGACCGCCGCCGGCACCGGCTCCGGCTCCGAGGAGCGGGTCGGGAGCTAAGGGGGGTGTCCGGCGGATCAGGGTCGGACAGGCCTTAGTGCTCCCAGATCTTGAACGCCTTGATCTGGAAGGCGGACTGGGGCAGCCAGGTCCCGTCGCCCGGGTAGGTCTGGAACTCCCCGGTCTCCGCGCACTCGGCCGACTGGTACGTGGTCACCGGGCGCCCGGTCCGGTTGATCAGCGACTGGTAGGCGGGGCCGGCGGGCAGGGCGGTGCAGCTGTTGATGTCGAGGGTGCTCAGGTCGTACACCTGCTTGGTGCCCTTGTACTCCGGTTTCGCCCACAGGCACAGCTGTCCGGTGGCGCAGGGCGGGCCGGCCGCGTGGGCGCCGGCGGCGGTGCCGGGTACGAGGGTGGCGGCGGCCAGCAGGACGGCGGCGAGGGTGGTGGCTCGTGCGGTGCTCCACGTACGCATGACGGGGTCAACTCCTCCTTGACGGACGGGCTCCGGACTCCTTCCGGTGCTCCGTCGACACCACGCTGACCTGCGGTGACGCCTGTACGGAAGGGGCTGCGGGCGGGTCCACCCTGATAGGCGACAGCCCCGCCGGAACCGTCCGGCGGGGCTGTCGGGGACGCGGGGTTGACGTGCCCGTAACGCGTCGGCGGGCTCCTCAGATGTGGGCCGCCGCTCCCGCTCCGGCCTCGGCGTTCTGCCCGCGCTTGGTGAAGCAGGCCACGACCGCGGCGAGGACGGCGACGACAGCGGCGCAGGTGAAGGCCGTGCTCATGCCGGACACGAAGGTGTCGTGCGTGACGCCGGCGATGGTCTGCGCGACCGGCTCGGGCACCCCCGGCGGGACGGGCGCGATGCCGACCTGGACGCCCTTCTCCGCGAGTTCGAGCTGTTCGGGGGTGAGCGGGGGCAGGCCCGCGCCCTGCCAGTTGTCCCCGAAAGTGTCACTGACCTCGGCCGCCATGACCGCTCCGAGGACGGCGGTGCCGAGGCTGCCGCCGACCTGCATGGCGGCCTGCTGGAGGCCGCCCGCCACCCCGGACAGCTCCAGCGGGGCGTTGCCGACGATGACCTCGGTGGCGCCGACCATGACGGGCGCGAGGCCCAGGCCGAGGAGGGCGAACCACAGTGACATGGTGAGCGTGCCGGTGTCGGGGGTGAGCCGGGCCATGCCGAAGCAGGCGGCGGCGGTGGCGACCATGCCGGCGACGAGCGGGATCCGCGGGCCGACCTTGGTGATGGCGGCTCCGGCCAGCGGCGAGCCGACGATCATCATGCCGGTGAGGGGCAGCAGGTGCAGGCCGCTGTCGACCGGGCTCATGCCGTGCACGTTCTGCAGGTAGAAGGTGACGAAGAAGAGGCCGCCCATGAAGGCGAAGGCCATCAGCACCATCAGCACGGTGCCGGCGGACAGCGGCAGCGAGCGGAACATGCCGAGCGGGATCAGCGGCTCGGAGACCTTGGTCTCCCAGACGGCGAAGAGCACGAAGCACAGCAGCGAAGCGCCGAGGAAGAGCAGGGTCCTCGTGTCTCCCCAGCCCCACTCGGCGGCCTTGATCAGCGCCCAGATCAGGGAGAACATCGCGGCCGACAGGAGCACGATGCCCGGCAGGTCGAAGGAGCGCGGGGCGTTCTCGGCACGGTGGTCGAGGAGGATCACCAGGCCGAGGAGCAGTGCGATCACGCCGACCGGCACGTTGATGAAGAAGACGGACTGCCAGCTGACGTGCTCGACGAGCAGGCCGCCGACGATGGGGCCGGCGGCGGTGGAGGCGCCGATGACCATGCCCCAGATGCCGATGGCCATGTTCAGCTTCTCGGCGGGGAAGGTGGCGCGCAGCAGGCCGAGGGCCGCCGGCATCAGCAGGGCGCCGAAGAGGCCCTGGGCGACGCGGAAGCCGATGACGAGCCCGACGCCGGTGGACAGGCCGATCGCCGCCGAGGAGAGCGCGAAGCCGGCGATGCCGATGAGGAAGGTCTGGCGGTGCCCGAAGCGGTCGCCGAGCTTGCCGGCGGTGATCAGGGAGACCGCGAGGGCCAGCAGGTAGCCGTTGGTGATCCACTGCACCTCGGCGAGGCTGGCGCCGAGGTCCTTCTGGATGGCGGGGTTGGCGACGGCGACGATCGTGCCGTCGAGGGTGACCATCATGACGCCGACGGCCACCGCGAACAGGGTGAGCCAGGGGTGGCCGCGCAGACCGGCACGCGCCGGATCCGGGCCCGATTCCTTGGCGAGCGTGATCTGAGCACTCATGCGAACAGGCTAATGACAGTCGCTGACACTTCACAGACGGCTCAACGCGACAGCGGCTGTCAGGTCCGTCACAGGTACCCTGACCGCTTACTCAGCGTCAGATCGGCACGTGCGGTCCGGGAACCGGACACGTGCGATCGCAGGATCAGAGAGGACCCCGCGGCGATGACCGACGAGCGGCCCGCGCCGGCGGCCGGACTGCGCGAGCGCAAGAAGCGCCGCACGCGGGACGCGCTGCTGCGCGCCGCCCTGCTCCTGTTCGTCTCGCAGGGCTACGAGCGGACCACGGTCGACGAGATCACCGACACCGTCGAGGTCTCGCAGCGCACCTTCTTCCGGTACTTCGCCAACAAGGAGGAGGTCGCGTTCGCCGTACAGGACGTGGTCGAGTCCCACTTCCTCGCCGCCCTGCGGGCCCGGCCGGCCTCCGAAGCCCCGCTGGAGGCCATGCGCAACGCGGTGCTCGTCGCCTGGGACACCGTCGAGGAGGCCATCTCCGACGTGGTGCCCGTCGACCTCTACATGCGGGGCTACCAGCTGATCGAGTCGACCCCGGCCCTGCTCGCCGTACACCTGCGGCGCTCCACGGAGCTGGAGGAGGAGATCGCCCGGCTGATCGCCGCCCGCGAGGGGCTCGACCTGGACGCGGACCCGCGGCCCCGGGTGGCGGTGGCGGCGTTCTGCGGCGTGATGCGCGTCACGGGGCGGCTCTGGGGGCAGGGCGAGGACGCCAGCGTGGCCGCGATCCGGCGGATGACCGGCGCCTACCTCGACCAGATCGGCCCGGCCCTGGCGGCCGACTGGGGCCGGACACCCGCGGCCGGCTGACCCGGACCGGACCCGCCCCGAACGGCAACAGAGCGTGATCGGCGGGGAGATGTGTCCCACGACCGGCCGTGAGCCCGGTCACCCGGCGCGCCGCAGCCTCCACCGGTCTCCTAGTCTGGCTCCAGTGAACCTGCCCGGCCGCCCCGCCCCCACCACCCCGGACGCCCCCGCGCGCCCCGCCGCCCTGCGCACGCTGCTCGCGCTCGGCGTCGTGTTCCTGATGCTGGCGACGACCGGCTGGACCGCCGTGCACCGCCCCGACGCCGGGATCCAGGCACGGGCCGCCGAGCTCGTCGCGTGGGCCTCGGCCCGCGTCGACGGCCGGGCCGTACCGCCCGCCGACGCCCCCGTACGGACGGTCGCCCGCTTCTTCGCCGACCTCGACGCGGCCCAGCGCAACCATCTCGCCGACGGCTACCCGCTCGTGGTCGGCAACCTCGACGGCGTCCCCGCCGAGCTCCGGTACAAGGCCAACCGCCGCTCCCTGGCACATGCCGCGCGGCTGGAGGAGTCCCGGGGCCGGGACGTCGCCCTGACCCCCGCCGACCGCGGCACCGCCGTCCGGCGCGCGCACCGCTTCGAGTCCCTCGCCGAGCCCGGCCGGCAGATCCTCGCCTTCGACCCCACCGGCAGCGGCCTCGTGGCCGAGGTCTTCGGCGACCTCACGGCGGCCCGCCGGGTCTCGGTGATCGTCCCCGGCGTCGACACCGACGCGCTCACCTTCGAGCGCTCCCAGCGCCGCCTCACCGCCCCCGCCGGCATGGCGCGCTCCCTCTACGAGGCCGAGCTCTCGACCGCGCCGGCCGGCCGCAGCGCCGTCATCGCCTGGGCCGGCTACACCGCCCCCACCGGGGTCGGCGTGGACGCCGCCACCGGCAGGCTCGCCGTCCAGGGCGCCGCACGGCTGGAGTCCCTGGCCGCTGCCCTGCCCGGGGACGCGAGCGTGGCCCTGTTCTGCCACAGCTACGGCTCGGTGGTGTGCGGCGTGGCCGCGCACCGGCTGCCCGAGCGGGTGACCGACCTGGTGGTCGCCGGCAGCCCCGGCATGCGCACCGAGAACGTCGCCGGACTGCACACCTCCGCCCGGGTCTGGGCGATGCGCGACGAGGGCGACTGGATCTCCGGCGTACCGCACATGGAGGTCGGCGGGGTGGGCCACGGCGCGGACCCGGTGTCCCCCGACTTCGGCTCGCGGCTGCTGTCCTCGGAGGGGGCCAAGAGCCACACCGGTTATTTCGAGCCAGGCACGGCCTCGCTGGAGAACTTCGCCAAGATCGGAACCGGCGCCTTCGGTTCCGTCGCGTGCGCGAACGGCACCGACGACTGCCGACTCGGAATTTCCGCCACGGACGGTGACTGACGGGGGCATCCCCCGCCGCGCACCCGTAGCAAGCAGAAAAATCGGGCCGGAAGACGAGGGGGACGCGCGGGGGCGCGTCCCTTTACGATGTGCCGCATGGGTGACGTACTGGCCGGAAATCATGCCGTCTGGGAGTTCGACTCGGACTCGGTGCTCATCCGCTTCGCACGGGGGATGCGAACTCCAAGGCTCTGGCACGCACTGGCCGAGCGCCGGATCCCCCTGGAAGCGTTGTCCGGGGTGAACGTGAGCGCCGCCGCCGGGGCGATGGGCCGGCGGGACACGGTGGTGCTGCGCGCCGTCCCGCGCGCGGGCGCCGATCCGCTGGTGGAGGCTGCCGCCGGGCAGCTGAAGGAGGCCTGCGACCCGTACCGGCTGGTGCTGCCCGGGGACCGGGCGCCGCAGGCCGCGGCCTTCGCCGACGCCGTGCGGGAGCGGCTGGGGTCCGGCTCCGCCGAGCCCGCCGACCGCTTCCTCGTCGAGGTGCCGCAGCCGCCGCTCCAGCTGAAGGCGTACGACGCCCGGCTGGACTTCGACGGCTCCGCGGTCAGCTTCCACTGGTCCCGTACGGGTGCCAGCAGTGCCAAGTGGCGGGCGGGCGACCAGCGTTTCGCGCTGGCCGACCTGTCCGACGTCGAGTGGGCCTCCCCGGACCGCCCGGGCGGCGGGTACCTGCGGCTGCGGCCCCGGGACGCCGCCGGGGACCCGGCCCCGCCGGACCACGACCTCGCGGCCGCGGTGTTCGGGGTGGGGTACGGGGCCGTGCACGAGTCGCTGCCGTTCGCGGCCGCCGTGCTCGCCGCGCTGCGCGAGCGGGCCCCGGTGGGCGCGGTCCCGCGCGCGCGGGCGTCCGACGACCGGCTGACCCACCTGAGCGAGCTGCACAGCACCGGCCTGCTGACGGACGCCGAGTACGCGACGCTCCGCGCCCGCTTCGCCGCCGGGGCCTGAGCGCGCGGGCCGGGCGCCCGGGCCCCGCACGCCGGACCCGCACGCCGGGCCCGGGCACCCGGCCCGGGCGCACGCCGTGGGCCCACGCCGCGCGGGCCCGCGGGGCGGCGTCACACCTCGCGCGAGTCCGAGGTGAAGGCCATGTCCGGGTAGCGGGCACCGGCCACCCGCCCGGCGAGCGGCTCCAGCAGGGCCAGTTCCGCGTCCGTCAGCGTGATCCGCGTCGCGGCGGTGTTCTCCAGCAGCCGGCCCGGCTTGCGCGTGCCGGGGATCGGGACGACCGTCAGGCCGTGCACCGCCGCCCGCTGCTGCACCCAGGCCAGCGCGACCTGCGCCGCCGTGGCCCCGTGCGCGGCCGCGATCTCCCGGACCGGGGCCAGCAGGGCCGCGTTGGCCTTGGCGTTCTCGCCCGTGAACCGGGGCTGGTACTGCCGGAAGTCGTCGGCCGACAGCTCCGCCGCCGCGTCCGCGAACGCGCCGGTCAGGAAGCCCCGCCCGAGCGGGGAGTACGGCACGAAGGCCACGCCCAGCTCCGCCGCCGCGCCGACCGCGCTGCGCTCCACGTCCCGGCTGAACAGCGACCACTCCGACTGGATCGCCGCGATGGGGTGCACCGCGTGCGCCTCGCGCAGCTCCGGACCGGTGACCTCGCTGAGGCCCAGGTGGCGCACCTTCCCCTCGCGTACCAGCTCGGCCATGGTGCCCACCGACTCGGCGAACGGCACCTCCGGGTCGCGGCGGTGCATGTAGTACAGGTCGATCACCTCTACGCCGAGCCGCCGCAGGCTGTCCTCGACCGCCTGGCGGATGTACGCCCGGTCGTTGCGGATGCCCCGGTACATCGGGTCGTCGTTGCGCTCTATGGCGAACTTCGTGGCGAGGGTGATCTCGTCCCGGTGGGCGGCCACGAAGGGCGCCAGGAACTCCTCGTTCGCGCCGCGCCCGTAGACGTCGGCGGTGTCGAAGAGGGTGACCCCGGCGGCCAGCGCCGCGTCCAGGGTCTCGCGGGCGGCCGTCTCGTCGGTCTCCCCGTAGAACTCGCTCATGCCCATGCAGCCGAGGCCCTGGACGCCGACGGCCGGTCCGCCCTTGCCCAGTTCGGCCTGCTCGATGGGGGTGTCGTACTCCGTCATAACCGTGCCTTCCCCGCGACCGCTTCGGTGCTCGTCGCCTGTGTGCTCGTCGTGTTGATCGTGCCGACCGTGTTCATCGCATACGTGTTGATCTTGAAGTCGAGTACGCCGAGCGCGTCCGTCAGCTCCGCGAGCCGCGCCCGCACCTCGCGGCGCGTCCGCTCCAGCAGCTCCCGGCGCTCGTCGACGGTGTGCTCCCCCTCGCGGACGAGCTCGGCGTAGCGGACCATGTCCGCCACCGCCATCCCCGTCGCGCGCAGCTTGCCCACGAAGGCCAGCCAGCCGAGGTCCTTCTCGGTGAACCTCCGCTGCCCCGAATGGGAGCGGTCCACGTGCGGCATCAGGCCGATCCGCTCGTACCAGCGCAGCGTGTGCTGGGTCAGACCGGTCCGCGCGGCGACCTCGCTGATCGTGTACCGCGTCTCCGTCAGGTTCATGGCCATACGCTAAAACCCTGGAGTGCACTCCAAGCAAGTAGGCTCGGCCGCATGGAGACCATGCACAGCCTGCGGACCATCGAGACCTGGCCGGTACCCGCCGCCGCGGCGGCCGTCGTACGCGCCGACGGGAGCCTCGCCGGGTCCCACGGGGACACGGCCCGCCGCTTCCCGCTCGCCTCGGTCACCAAGCCGCTCGCCGCGTACGCCGTCCTCGTCGCGTACGAGGAGGGGGCGCTCGAACTGGACGAGCCGGCCGGCCCCGAGGGGTCGACGGTCCGTCACCTGCTCGCCCACACCAGCGGCCTGGCCTTCGACGAGCACCGCGCGACGGCCCCGCCCGGGCAGCGCCGGCTCTACTCCAACGCCGGTTTCGAGGTGCTCGGCGACCACCTCGCCAAGGCCACCGGGATCCCCTTCGCGGAGTACCTGCACCAGGCAGTCTTCGAGCCGCTGGGCATGACCTCCTCCAGCCTGGACGGCTCCCCCGCCAAGGACGGCGTCTCCACCGTCGCCGACCTCGTGCGCTTCGCCGCCGAACTCCAGGCGCCCCGGCTGCTCGACGTCCGCACCGTCGCCGAGGCCACCTCCGTGGTCCACCCCGGCCTCAAGGGCGTCCTGCCGGGCTACGGGCACCAGTCCCCCAACGACTGGGGCCTCGGCCTGGAGATCCGCGACGGCAAGTCCCCGCACTGGACGGGCCTGACCTCCTCCCCGCGCACCTTCGGCCACTTCGGCCAGTCCGGCACCTTCCTGTGGGTGGACCCCGACGTCCGCGCCGCCTGCGTGGCGTTGACCGACCGCACCTTCGGACCCTGGGCCGCGGAGGCCTGGACCCCCTTCACGGACGCGGTCCTCGCGGAGCTGCGCGCCCGCTAGGGCACTACGCCGGCAGCTCCCAGATCAGCAGCTCCCCCGGGGACCCGGCGGTGATCTCCAGGCCCTTCTCGCCGGTGATCCGCGCCGAGTCCCCCGGGCCCAGCTCCTGCCCGTCGAGCCGCAGGTCCCCGCGCACCACGTGCAGGTAGACCCGCCCGGCCTCCGGTACGGGGACCCGCTCGCCCGCGCCCGGCCGCCGGACGTGGAGCACCGCGCCCGCCGCCGGGACCTCGTACGGGGTACCGTCCGCGAGGTCCCGCACCACCTCGTACGCGGGCTCCCCGCCCGCGGTCAGCGGCGCGAGCCACGTCTGCACGAACCGCAGCGGAACCGCGGCGCCGTTGCGCTCGACGTGCCGCGCCCCGGATCCGGCGCCGAGCCGCTGGACGTCCCCGGGCCGCACGGTGCCGGTGTGACCGCCGGTGCTGTCCTCGTGGGTGAGCTCGCCCTCCACCACCCAGGTGACGATCTCGGTGTGGCTGTGCGGGTGCTCGTCGAAGCCCGCGCCGGGCGCGAGGCTCTCCTCGTTGCAGGCCAGCACCGGACCGAAGCGGATGTTGTCGGGGTCGTAGAAGGACCCGAAGGAGAAGGCGTGGCGGGTGGTGATCCCGGCGTCCGGATCCCCTCCCGCGTACCGGTCGGCGGCGCGGCGTACATCGATCATGCGGGCCACCGTAGCCGCCGCCGGGGGACCGCCGCGCGGACCCGAGTCCGAGCCGGGCCGCCGATAAGGCAGTCTTGTCCCGTGCCCCAACCCGAACGTGAGCAGTCCCCCGAGGTGCGTCCCGCGCATCCGGTCCATCCGCACACCGCGACGCTGCGCCGGCTGGAGAAGTCATCCGGCCGGCTCGCCGCCAACGCCATCGCGCGGATGGACGAGAACCTGCCCTGGTACCGGGCGATGCCTCCGGAGAACCGGTCGTGGATCGGCCTGGTCGCCCAGGCCGGCATCGCCGCGTTCACGGAGTGGTTCCGGCACCCGGAGACCCCGCAGGCCATCTCCACCGACGTTTTCGGGACGGCTCCGCGCGAGCTGACCCGGGCGATCACGCTGCGCCAGACCGTCGAGATGGTCCGTACGACGATCGAGGTCATGGAGGCCGCGATCGACGAGGTGGCGGCCCCCGGCGACGAGTCGATCCTGCGCGAGGCGCTGCTGGTGTACGCCCGGGAGATCGCCTTCGCGACCGCCCAGGTCTACGCGCAGGCCGCCGAGGCGCGCGGCGCGTGGGACGCCCGGCTGGAGTCCCTGGTCGTGAACGCCGTGCTGTCGGGCGAGGCCGACGAGGGCGCGCTGTCGCGGGCGGCGGCGCTCGGCTGGAACTCCCCGGAGCACGTGTGCGTGGTCCTGGGCACCGCCCCGGAGGGGGACAGCGAGCTCACGGTGGAGGCGATCCGCCGCGCGGCCCGCCACCACAAGCTCCAGGTGCTCACGGGGGTGCTCGGCGACCGCCTGGTGGTGATCGCGGGCGGCAGCGACAACCCGATGCAGGTGGCCAAGTCCCTGATCGGGCCGTTCGCCGCCGGCCCGGTGGTGGCGGGGCCGGTGGTCCCCGACCTGCTGAACGCCACGAAGTCCGCGCAGGCCGCGGCGGCCGGCCTGAAGGCCTGCACGGCCTGGCAGGACGCGCCCCGTCCGGTACTGGCCGACGATCTCCTGCCCGAGCGCGCGATCGCCTCGGATCCCTCCGCCAGGGAGCAACTGGTGGAGGAGATCTACAGACCTCTGGAGGAGGCGGGCTCGGCGCTGCTGGAGACGCTGAGCGTCTACCTGGAGCAGGCCAGCAGCCTGGAGGGGGCGGCGCGGATGCTGTTCGTCCACCCCAACACGGTGCGCTACCGGCTGCGACGTGTGACCGACGTCACCGGCTGGTCGCCGTCCGATGTCCGTTCGGCGTTCACGCTGCGGATCGCCCTGATCCTCGGGCGTCTGGCCGACGGAGATCAGCAGCCCTAGACTTTTGTCGGACATCAACAATTAGCCCGACGGTTCTTCGTCCCTGTCCCCACGGGCGGCGGAGACCATCAACAAGAGAGAGTGTGAGGGTGCTCGTACTCGTCGCTCCCGGCCAAGGCGCTCAGACGCCCGGCTTCCTGACTCCCTGGCTCGAACTCCCCGGCGCCGCCGAACGCGTCGCGGGGTGGTCCGACGCCATCGGGCTCGACCTCGCCCACTACGGCACGAACGCCGACGCGGACGAGATCCGCGACACGGCGGTGGCCCAGCCGCTGCTGGTCGCGGCCGGCCTGCTGTCCGCTTCCGCGCTCGGTTCGCCGTCGGCCTTCGGTGCCGTCGCCGGCCACAGCGTCGGTGAGATCACCGCCGCCGCCGTCGCCGGTGTGCTGAGCGAAGGCGACGCACTGTCCTTCGTCCGCACCCGCGGTCTGGGCATGGCCGAGGCCGCCGCCGTCACCGAGACGGGCATGGCCGCGGTGCTGGGCGGTGACCAGGACGTGGTCGTCGCACACCTGGAGAAGCTGGGCCTGACCCCGGCCAACATCAACGGCGCGGGCCAGATCGTGGCCGCGGGCACCGCGGAGCAGATCGAGGCCCTGGTCGCCGAGAAGCCCGAGGGCTCGATGAAGGTCGTGGCCCTCAAGGTCGCGGGCGCCTTCCACACGCACCACATGGCCCCCGCGGTCGCCACGCTGGAGAAGGCCGCCGAGGCCCTCGCCCCGGCGGACCCGGCGCTGAAGTACGTTTCGAACAAGGACGGCCTCGTCGTCGCCTCGGGCGCCGACGTCGTCGCCCGCCTGGTCGGCCAGGTCGCGAACCCGGTCCGCTGGGACCTGTGCATGGAGCGGTTCGCCGAGCTGGGCGTCACCGGGATCGTCGAGCTGTCCCCGGGCGGCACCCTGACGGGTCTGGCCAAGCGCGCGCTCAAGGGCGTGCCCAGCGTGGCACTGAAGACGCCGGACGATCTCGACAAGGCCAAGGCGCTCATCGCCGAGCAGACGGCCTGAGAGAAGGAGCCCACACAGCATGTCCAAGATCAAGCCGGCCAAGGGCTCCCCTTACGCCCGCATCCTCGGCGTCGGCGGCTACCGCCCGACCCGGGTGGTGCCCAACGAGGTCATCCTCGAGACGATCGACTCCTCCGACGAGTGGATCCGCTCCCGCTCGGGCATCGCGTCCCGGCACTGGGCCTCGCCCCAGGAGACGGTCGCCGCGATGTCGGTGGAGGCTTCCGGCAAGGCGCTCGCCGACGCCGGCGTGTCCCCCGAGCAGATCGGTGCGGTGATCGTCTCGACGGTCTCGCACTTCAAGCAGACCCCGGCCGTGGCGACGGAGATCGCGCACCGGATCGGCGCGGGCAAGCCGGCCGCGTTCGACATCTCGGCGGGCTGCGCCGGCTTCGGCTACGGCCTGACGCTCGCCAAGGGCATGGTGGTGGAAGGTTCCGCCGAGTACGTGCTCGTCATCGGCGTCGAGCGGCTCTCGGACCTGACCGACCTGGAGGACCGCGCGACGGCCTTCCTGTTCGGCGACGGCGCCGGCGCCGTGGTCGTCGGCCCCTCGGACGAGCCGGCCATCGGCCCCACGGTGTGGGGTTCGGAGGGCGACAAGTCCGAGACCATCAAGCAGACCGTGCCGTGGGACGAGTACCTCGGCAAGGACGGCGGCGAGAAGTTCCCGGCCATCACGCAGGAGGGCCAGGCGGTGTTCCGCTGGGCCGTCTTCGAGATGGCCAAGGTGGCCCAGCAGGCGCTCGACGCCGCCGGGATCACCCCGGATGACCTGGACGTCTTCATTCCGCACCAGGCCAACATGCGGATCATCGACTCGATGGTGAAGACTCTCAAGCTGCCGGAGCACGTCACGGTCGCCCGTGACGTGGAAACCACCGGCAACACGTCGGCCGCCTCGATCCCGCTCGCCATGGAGCGGCTCCTGGCGACCGGAGCGGCGAAGAGCGGCGACACCGCGCTCGTCATCGGCTTCGGGGCGGGACTCGTCTACGCCGCCACGGTCGTTACCCTCCCCTAGGGCCGGGATCACTTCCCGCCCTGATCCACCAGTTAGCTACAGAAGGAGCGCCACATGGCCGCCACGCAGGCAGAAATCGTCGAGGGTCTCGCGGAGATCGTCAACGAGATCGCGGGCATCCCGGTCGAGGACGTCGAGATCGACAAGTCCTTCACCGACGACCTGGACGTCGACTCGCTGTCCATGGTCGAGGTCGTCGTCGCCGCCGAAGAGCGCTTCGACGTCAAGATCCCGGACGAGGACGTCAAGAACCTCAAGACGGTCGGCGACGCCGCCGACTACATCCTGAAGCACCAGGCCTGAGCCTGACGAGCGTTTGTCGCCACCCGGCGGTGGCGCCGTGACAATTCAGCACCCCCTTAGACGTGGAGAAAGAATTCCTGTGAGCCCGACCAATCGCACCGTGGTCGTCACCGGTATCGGCGCAACCACTCCGCTGGGTGGCGACAGCGCTTCGACCTGGGAAGGTCTGCTCGCCGGCCGGTCCGGCGTCTCGCCCCTGGAGGGCGAGCGCTTCGCCGAACTGCCGGTCCGCATCGCCGCCCAGGCCGCCGTGGACCCGAGCGAGGTACTCCCCCGCCCGCTGGCCCGCAAGCTCGACCGCTCGGCGCAGTTCGCCCTCATCGCGGCCCGCGAGGCCTGGGCCGACGCGGGTTACACCGCCCCGGCCGGCGAGGACGAGGCCGTCGTCCCCGAGCGTCTGGGCACCGTGATCGCCTCCGGCATCGGCGGTGTCACCACCCTGCTCGACCAGTACGACGTACTGAAGGAGAAGGGTGTGCGCCGGGTCTCCCCGCACACCGTTCCCATGCTCATGCCGAACGGCCCCTCGGCCAACGTCGGCCTCGAGGTCAACGCCCGCGCCGGTGTGCACACCCCGGTCAGCGCGTGCGCCTCCGGCGCCGAGGCCATCGGCTACGCCGTCGAGATGATCCGTACCGGCCGTGCCGACGTGGTCGTCGCCGGCGGTACCGAGGCCGCGATCCACCCGCTGCCGATCGCGGCTTTCGCCAACATGATGGCGATGTCCAAGAACAACGAGAGCCCGACGACGGCCTCCCGCCCGTACGACAAGGCCCGCGACGGCTTCGTCCTCGGCGAGGGCGCCGGTGTCGTGGTGCTGGAGTCCGCCGAGCACGCGGCCAAGCGCGGCGCCCGCGTCTACTGCGAGGTGCTGGGCCAGGGCCTGTCCGCGGACAGCCACCACATCGCGCAGCCGGAGCCGACGGGCCGCGGTGTCGCCGCCGCCCTGCAGAACCTGCTCGACAACACGCAGCTGGACCCGTCCGAGCTGGTCCACGTCAACGCGCACGCCACGTCCACCCCGCAGGGTGACACGGCTGAGGTGAAGGCCCTGCGCAAGGTCCTGGGCGACGACCTCGACCACATCGCGATCTCCGCGACCAAGTCGATGACCGGTCACCTGCTGGGCGGCGCGGGCGGTATCGAGACCGTCGCGACCGTGCTGGCCCTGTACCACCGGATCGCCCCGCCGACGATCAACGTCGACGAGCTGGACGACGACATCGACGCGGACATCGTGCTCGGCGAGCCCCGCAAGCTGCCGGTCGACGGCCCGATCTCCGCGATCAACAACTCCTTCGGCTTCGGCGGTCACAACGTCTCCCTGGCGTTCCGAACCGTCTGATCCCGTACCACGACGAAGGCCCCGCCCGGCAGCTGCCGGGCGGGGCCTTCGTCATGTGCGGGGCGGCTAGACCACCTGGTGGAGCCAGCGGACCGGGGCGCCCTCGCCGGCGTAGCGGAAGGGCTCCAGTTCGTCGTCCCAGGGCTTGCCGAGCAGCTTGGCGATCTCCGCCTCCAGGTCGGTCTCGCCGCGCGCGGACCGGGCCAGCGCCGCGCGCAGCCGGTCCTCGGGGATCAGGATGTCCCCGTGCATGCCGGTGACGGCGTGGTAGATGCCCAGCTCCGGGGTGGAGCTGTAGCGCTCGCCCTCGGCGGTGGGGCAGGGCTCGGCGGTCACCTCGAAGCGGAGCAGGTGCCAGCCGCGCAGGGCGGAGGCGAGTTTCGAGGCGGTACCCGCCTCGGCCTGCCAGGAGAACTCGGCTCTCCAGGTGCCGGGAGAGGCGGGCTGCCTGATCCAGTCGAGGTTCACCCGCACCCCGAGCACGCCCGCAACAGCCCATTCCACGTGCGGGCAGAGCGCACGCGGCGCGGAATGCACGTACAGAACTCCACGTGTCGTCACCGGGACCTCCAGTGTGGGACGAGGTCGGGAATAAACTCCAGAAAACGGACAGTATGTGACGTGATGTAATGTAACGGAAATTATTTGACATTGCGCTACGGCACCTGCGGCCGAAACGCCACGGGAAAAAGCTACCGTGCGCCAGGGGTCATGGTGTGACGTACGGTCGCTCCGAGGCCCGTAAACACAGAGCATTCACTCAGCAGGACGCCCCCGGAAGCGCGGGGGCGACGAGGGAGGACCACCCGATGCGCACCACCGCCGCCCGCCGTCGCGCACGCCGGACGTCCGTGGGCCTGGCGGTGGCCCTCCTGGCCGCGGCGGTCACGGGCTGTGACTCCGCCACCCCGCCGGCCGGCGGCGAGCGGGGGGCGCAGGCCGCGCCGCGCTGGAACACCGCGCCCGCCTCGGTGGCGGCCGTCGGCGACTCCATCACCCGTGGTTTCGACGCCTGTTCCGTGCTGGCCGACTGCCCGGAGGTCTCCTGGGCCACCGGCAGCGATCCCGCCGTACGGTCGCTGGCCGCCCGGCTGCTGGGCGACGCCGAGGTGCCCGCGCGCAGCTGGAACTACGCGGTGACCGGCTCGCGGATGGCGGACCTCCCGGGGCAGGTGGCCTCGGCGGCCCAGCACAAGCCCGGCCTGGTCACGGTCATGGTGGGCTCGAACGACGCCTGCCGGCCCACCCCTTCGTCGATGACCCCGGTGGCGGAGTTCCGCACCGATTTCGAGCGCGCCCTGAAGGACCTGCGGAGCGCGTCGCCGGAGTCCCAGGTGTACGTGTCCTCGGTGCCGGACCTCCAGCGGCTGTGGCAGCAGGGCAAGGACGACCCGCTCGTACGGCAGATCTGGAAGCTGGGGATCTGTCAGTCCATGCTGGCCGAACCGCTGTCGGCCGAGCCGGGGGCCACCGCCCGCCGGGAGAAGGTGCGGGCGCGGGTGGTCGAGTACAACGAGGTGCTGCGCGAGGTCTGCAAGGCCGACGCGTTGTGCCGCTACGACGGCGGCGCGGTCTTCCAGTACCCGTTCGGAGCGGACCAGCTGAGCCACTGGGACTGGTTCCACCCGGGCCGGGACGGGCAGGCGCGGCTCGCGGAACTCGCGCACCGACAGGTGACGGCGGCCGCGCCGCCGCGTTGACGCGCGGGGGGCCGGGAGCGGTGTCAGGGTCCGCCCCCGGCCCGGTTCACGGGTTGTTTCCGGCCAATTCCGCGCTACGGCGTGTCGCGGCGGCCCGCCGTCACAGGTCGAGGGTGGCGGTCAGCCGGGTGTCGGCGTGCGAGCGGCTCGCGCGGACCTCGTAGGTGCCGCCGATCCGCCGCCAGCCGTGCGCGTCCTCGTCCCAGATCTCGAAGGTCCGGGCGGGCAGCGCGATCTCCGCTTCGACGCTCTCGCCGGGGCCGGCCTCCACGCCCGCGAAGCCCGCCAGCCAGCTCGCCGGGCGCCCGTCGCGGTCGGCGGCGGGTGCCAGGTAGACCTGGACCACCTCGCGGCCCGGCCGGGTCCCGGTGTTGGTGAGCCGGACCCGTACCCGGTCGGGGCCCGCCTCCAGGGACTCGTACGCCCAGTCCGTGTAGCCGAGGCCGTGCCCGAACGGGTAGGCGGGCTCCACCCCGTGGGCCTCGTACGCCCGGTAGCCGATGAACAGCCCCTCGCGGTACTCCAGCCGCCCTTCGGCGGGGACGACCTCGGTGACGGGCGCGTCGGCGAGCGCGGCGGGCCAGGTGGTGGGCAGCCGGCCGCCGGGCTCCGCGTCGCCGAGGAGTACGTCGGCCAGCGCGGCCCCGCCCTCCTGCCCGGGGAACCAGGTCAGCAGCACGGCGGCGACGTCCCCGCGCCAGGGGAGCTCCACCGGGGAGCCCGCGTTGACGACGACCACGGTGTTCGGGTTGACGGCGGCGACGGCCCGCACCAGGTCGTCCTGGCGGCCCGGCAGCGCGAGGTCCCCCCGGTCGAAGCCCTCGGACTCCACCCGCTCGGTGGTGGCGACGACCACGACCGCCGTGTCGGCGGTGCGCGCGGCCTCCACCGCCTCGGCGATCAGCTCGTCGGCGTCGCGCCGGGGCCCGAGGTGGAGCAGGGAGAACATGACCGCCCGCAGCGGCAGCGCGCTCATGTCGGGGACCTGGTAGGTCAGCGACACCTCGACCGGCTCGCCCTCGCTGAGGACGGCCCTGGCACGCTCGCTGGGCGCTCCGAAGAAGGCCTCGAAGGGGTCGGCCTCGTCGCCCATCTCCTGGATGCCCTCCCACAGGACGCGGCCGCCGACGGCGAGGGCGAAGGCGCCGAGTCCGCGGGTCCCGAAGGCGTGCTCGCCGCTCTCGCGCGGCACGTACGTGCCGGTGACCTCGATGGACGCCATCGTCTCGTACGAGGCCCCCGCCGGCAGGTCGTCGCCGATCCACTGGACCTGCCCGCTCGGCAGGCCGCCCTCGCCGATGACGGCCCCGGAGGCGTCCCGGCAGACGGCGCGCAGTTCGAAGCCCTGCCCGGCGGGGACGAGTTCGTCGCTCGGGTCGGCACCGACCGCGAAGGTGAGCGCGCCCTCGGGCAGCGCGGCGGTGAGCCCGTCGAGCGGGGACACCACCCGCTCGGGGAAGACGGTCGCGGAGCCGCCGCCGAGGACGCGGGCGTCGCGGGCGGCGGCACCGATCAGGGCGACGGTGCGGCCGGGACCGGCGTCCAGCGGCAGGGCGCCGGCTTCGTTGCGCACGAGGACGAACCCGCGGGCGGCCAGCTCGCGGGCCAGCGCCTGCCCGTCGAGCGGGGCGGGCGGCTGGGCGACCGCGGCGGGGGCGCCCTCCAGCAGGCCCGCGCGGGCGGCGAGCCGCAGTACGTTGCGCACGGCCGTGTCGACGGCGGACTCGGGGACCTCCCCGGCGCGGACGGCGGCGGCGAGGGCGGGTCCGTAGACGGTCTGCGGGCCGGGCATGGCCACGTCGAGGCCGCCGAGGACGTCCCCGGTGGTGGAGCGGGCGGCCATCCAGTCGGAGACGTTGCAGCCGTCGAAGCCCCACTCGGCGCGCAGGACCTCGTTCACCAGGTGGTGGTGCTCGGTCATGGTGGTGCCGTTGACCCGGTTGTAGGCGGTCATGATGCCCCAGGGCCGGGCGTTCCCGACGATGGCCTCGAAGGGGGCGAGGTAGACCTCGCGCAGGGGGCGGGGGGCGATGACGCTGTCGACGGTGAAGCGCTCGGTCTCGGCGTCGTTGCCGACGAAGTGCTTGACGGTGGTGCCGACGCCGCCGTCCTGGACCCCGTTGACGTAGCCGCTGCCGATGGCGCCGGTGAGGTAGGGGTCCTCGGAGTAGCACTCGAAGTGGCGGCCGCCCAGCGGGGAGCGGTGCAGGTTGACGGTGGGCGCGAGGAGGACGTGGACGCCCTTGCGGCGGGCCTCCTGGGCGAGCAGCCGGCCGGCGCGGCGGGCGAGGTCCGGGTCCCAGGAGGCGGCGAGGGCGGTCGGGGAGGGCAGGGCGATGGAGGGGTCGTCGGCGGTCCAGCGCACGCCGCGGACCCCGATGGGCCCGTCGGACATGACCAGGGAGCCGAGTCCGATCCCGGGGAGGGCGGGCAGGCTCCACATGTCCTGCCCGGCCAGCAGCCGGGCCTTGGTGTCGAGGTCGAGCTTGCCGAGCGCGGCTTCCACGGCGTCCTCGCGGGCCTGGCTCTCTTCGCGTACCTGATCGGCATCGGTCACGGCCGTGCCTCCTCGTCGATTGCGTGCGGGTGCGGTGCGGATGGCCCCCATCGTGGACCCGTTACCTGTAGAGCGGTAGGTCTTGTAATGTTTTCGTGATGTCATCATGTCGTACGGTCCTGCTGGCAGGTGTGAGCGGAAGGAGTGCCGGGCGATGGCCAGAGCGAAGAGCGAGGAGCGGCGCGGCGAGATCGTCCGCGCGGCGGTCGAGGTGATCGCCGAGCGCGGCTACCGGGGCGCCTCCCTGGGATCCGTGGCCGAACGCGTGGGCCTGACCCAGCAGGGGCTGCTGCACTACTTCCCCTCCAAGGAGGCCCTGCTCGTCGCGGTCCTGGAGGAGCGCGACCGCTGGGACACCGGAGGCGGCTCGCGCGCCGCCGCCGGCACCTGGCGCCTGGACCTGCTGGAATCGCTGGTGGAGTACAACGCCATGCGCCCCGGCATCGTGCAGACCTTCTCGGCCCTGCTCGGCGAGAGCGTCACCGACGGCCACCCGGCCCGCGAGTTCTTCACCGACCGGTACGCGCAGGTGCGCGCGGAGATGGCCGCGCTGCTGCGCGCCGAGTTCGGCGACCGCCTCCCCTCCGGCCTCACACCGGAGCAGGCCGCTCCGCTGCTGACGGCGGTGATGGACGGCCTCCAGTACCAATGGCTGCTCGCCCCGGAATCGGTGGACATGCCCGCCGCGTTCCGCTCGTTCATCACCCTGCTGAGGGGCCCCGGCGCATAGCCGTGCCGCCCGACCGGGCATCCTTTCCCCGAACTTCCAGTGGGGGGGGACACGAGATGGAGTCACGAGAGCCGACCGGGCACGGGGCCGGGACGCGGGAGCAGCCCGGGGAACACGAGGAACCCGGTCAGCCCGGGCACCCCGAGCAGCCTGAGCAGCCTGAGCAGCCTGAGCAGCCTGAGAAGAAGGTCGCCTGGTCGGAGCTGTTCTTCGACCTGGTGCTCGTCTTCGCCGTCACCCAGGTCTCCGCCCTGCTGCACCACGACCACGGCTGGGCCGGCACCGGCCGCGCCCTGATCGTCTTCGTGCCCGTCTACTGGGTGTGGGTGGGCAACACCGTCCACGCCAACACCCATGACGCGGACCGGCCGCTGAACCGGATCGCTCTCTTCGCGGCCGGGCTGTGCGGCCTGCTGATGGCCCTGGCCCTGCCCGAGGCCTTCGGGGACCGCGGAATCCTCCTCGCCGGCGCCTACTTCTGCGCCCGCCTGGTGCTCGCCGCCCTCGCCCACGGCCGCAGCCGGCGCCCGAGACTCACCCCGGTCACCCTGTCGGTACTGATCAGCGGACCGCTGCTGCTGGCCGGCGCCTTCCTCGACGGCGGGCTCCGCGTCGGGCTGTGGGCCCTGGCCGCCGCCGTGGACCTGGCCGCGCCCCGGCTGACGCGCGCCAACATGGTCCGGCTGAACTTCGACTCGGGCCACCTCGCCGAACGGTTCGGCCTGTTCGTCATGATCGCGCTGGGCGAGTCGATCGTCGCCGTCGGCGCCCCGGTGGCCACCTCCCCCGACCTGGACGCGGGCTCGCTGACGGCCGTCGCCGTGGCCTTCGTACTCGTCTGCAGCCTGTGGTGGGTGTACTTCCACCTGGCCGCCGGAGCCGTCCGGCACGGGCTGGAGACCGCCGCCGTACGGGCCGACGTGGCCCGGCAGGTCCTCTCCTACGGGCACCTCTCGCTGATCGCCTCGATCATCGCGGTCGCCGTCGGCATGGCCGAAGCCGTCGCCCACCCCGGGGCGCGGCTCCCGCTCGGCGTCGCCGCCCTGCTGTACGGAGGCTGCGCCCTCTTCCTCGCCACCTTCGGCTACACCCGCTGGCACCTGTTCCGCTCCTGGTCGGTGACCCGGCTGGCGGCCGCCGCGGCCGTCCTGGCCCTGCTGCCGGTGGCCGCGCTGCTGCCCTCCCTCGGGGCGCTCGCGCTGCTGACCGCCGTGGTCACCGCCCTGAACCTGGTGGAGCTGGGCCTGGTGCGCCGCCGGGGCCAACTTCCCGGCGGCCCGGAGCAGGAGGCGCCCGAGGGGGCTGAGATCCTGAGCGCATGAAGATCGCCGCAGCCCAGCTGACCTGCGTCCCCGCCGACGTCACCGCCAACTCCGCGAGCGCCGCCGCCCTCGCCGACCGGGCGCGCGGGCAGGGCGCGGAGCTGGTGGTGTTCCCGGAGTTCACGCTCACCGGGTACGAGCTGGAGCACCTCGCCGCCGACCCCGGCCTGTGGCTCGCCGACGCCGAGGACCCCCGCCTGGACGGGCTGCGCTCCGCCGGCCTCGCCGTGGCCGTCAACGCCGCCCTGCGCACCGACGGGCCGCTGCCCGCCATCGCGACGCTGGTCTACGACGCGGACGGCGCGCACGTGACGACGTACGCCAAGCAGCACCTCTACCAACACGAACAGGGCGCCTTCGCCCCGGGCACCGCCGACGGCCGCTTCGAGCTCGGCGGCATCCGCTTCTCGCTGGGGGTCTGCTTCGACAACCACTTCCCGGAACTGGCCGCCCGGGCCGCCGCCGACGGCTGCACGGTGCACCTGGCGAGCTCCCTGTACGGCACGGGCGACGGCATCGCCGAGCGGGCGACCGTGCACCCGGGGATCGCGGAGGAGCACGGCCTGTACGTGGTCCTCGCCAACCACGTCGGCCCGGCGGGCCCCTGGACGGGCTGCGGCGGGGCGGCCATATGGGCACCGGGCGGTGCGCTGCTGGCCGAGGCCGACGGCCGCCGCCCGGACGTGGTCACGGTCGAGGTGCCCCGGGCCTGATCCGTTCCCCTGCCGAGTCCGGGAGGAGGTGCTTCGTGCCCCACTCCCCCAGCGCCTCCAGGGCCCCGTTCAGCTCCTCGCCGAGCGGGGTCAGGGAGTACTCCACGCGCGGCGGGACCTCGTCGTACACCTCGCGGTGGACTATGCCGTCGGTCTCCAGCTCGCGCAGCTGCGCCGCGAGCACCTTCTCCGACACCCCCGGGACCAGCCGGCGCAGCTCGCCGAAACGGCGGCGCGGGCAGCGCTCCAGCTCCCACAAGAGGGAGACCTTCCACTTGCCGTCGATCACCGACATCGCCGCGGCGATCCCGCAGTGATCCGCCCCCGGCCTCCGTGCCACCGCCATCGCGCCCACCCCTCCCACCTGCTCGCTCACCTCGGGGTAACCACCCACTCCGAAGTGCGTACTTGAGCGACCCGACGCCCGCCACCAGGCTAAACGGCATGACCGACACACACGTGACGAACCGTCCGCTCACCCTGCTCGGCCTCGGCGACATGGGCACCGCCCTGGCCCGCACCTGGCTCGCCGCCGGGCACCCCCTGACCGTCTGGAACCGCACCGCCGCCAAGGCCGAGGCCCTGGCCGCCGAGGGCGCGGCCGTCGCCGTGAGCGCCGCCGAGGCCGTCGCCGCGAACACCCTCGTCGTGCTCTGCCTGCTCGACGACGCCAGCATCGGGGCCACCCTCGACGGCATCGACCTGACCGGCAAGGACCTGGTCAACCTCACCACCGGCACCCCGGCCGAGGGACGCGCCCGGGCGGCCTGGGCCGAGGAACGCGGCGCCCGGTTCGTGGACGCCGGGATCATGGCCACCCCGTCGATGATCGGCGTCCCGGAGGCCGGCGCCTACGTCTTCCACAGCGGCTCCCGCGCCCTCTTCGACGCCCACCGCACGACCCTGGAGGTCCCGGCCGGGGCCCGCTTCGTCGGCGAGGACCCCGGCCACGCGGCCCTGCACGACGTGGCGCTGCTCAGCGCGATGTACGGGCTGTTCGGCGGGATCTCACACGCCTACGCCCTCATCGAGGGCGAGATCGCACCCGCGTCCCTCGCGCCGCTGCTGTCGGAGTGGCTGGGCGCGATGGGCTTCTTCGTCGGCACCGCCGCCGAGCGGCTGGCCTCGCGGGACTTCACCACCGGGGTGGTGTCCAACCTGGCCATGCAGGTCGCCGGCAGCGGCACCCTGCTGCGCACCGCCGCCGACCAGGGGGTCAGCCCCGAGCTGCTCAGCCCGTACCTGGACCTGATGCGCGAGCGGCTGGAGGCCGACCCGGCGGCCCACGCGGGCGAGGACACCGCCGGGGCGATCACCCTGCTGCGGCGGCGTTAGCCCGGGTCAGCCCTGGCTGTAGGGGTTGGGGGCCTGACCGTAGGGGTTGGAGGTCTGGCCGTAGGGTGCGCCCGGAGCCTGGCCGTAGGGGCCCTGCCCGTACCGCTGCCCGTACGGCCCCTGGGGCGCCGCCGGGTCCGTGCCGTACTGCTGCCCGCCGTCCCCGTCGGCCTCGTCCTCGTCCCCGCCCTCGGAGGAATCCGCGCCGACCAGCTCCCGCGCCATCAGGGTCGCCCCCGCCACCGCGCCGGGCATCAGGAACACCGCGACGAACGGGATCAGGAACGCCAGCACCAGCGGCACGCCGAAGCCCAGCGCCTGCGCCCGCCGCCCGCGCAGCAGGACCAGCTGCTCGGCCAGGTCCACCCGGCGCCGCTGGAGGGCGACGGAGGTGAGCTCCTGGGTGAGGAAGAACCCGGAGACGCAGAACCCGATCGCCGGAACGACGGTCTGCCCGAGCACCGGGATGAAGCCGAGGGCGAAGAGCAGGATCCCGTACAGCAGCACCCGCACCAGCAGCCGCACGCTGTCCCGGGCGGAGATCCACAGGTCCTCCCAGAACGAGCGCCCCGACTCGGGGACCTCGCCGCCCTCGGTCCGGTCGACCTGCTCGGAGAGGGACTCGTAGAAGGGCTGCCCGACCAGCAGGGTCACGGCGGTGAAGGTGATCACCGAGAGGAAGAGCCCGAGGGAGACGACCACGGCCGTCAGGAAGCCGCGGAAGAGCCGGAGCCAGGTCGAGGACCAGTCCGAGGCGAAGGGCGTGGCCCACTGGACGAAGTCGTCGGCGCCGTAGAGGAGGCCGACGAGCGCGGCGGCGTACAGCGCCAGCGCGACGAGGCCCGGCAGCAGGCCGAAGCCCAGCCAGCGGCCGTTCCGGAACACCCATCTCTGTCCGGCCAGCAAGTACCGGAAGCCCCCCGCAAGATCACGCATGGGGCCAGTTTATGGGCCGGGTACGGCGGAGGCCGCACCCCCCGGGGGGTGCGGCCTCCGCGAGGCCTGCGACGCGGTCAGGCGACGTTCAGCTCGACCGTGATGTTGCCGCGGGTGGCCTTGGAGTACGGGCAGATCTGGTCGGCCTTCTCGACCAGGCCCTTGGCGGTGGCGGCGTCCACGTTCGGGATCGAGGCCGTCAGCTTGACGATGATGCCGAAGCCCTCGTCGTTCTTGCCGATGCCGACCTCGGCGGTCACCGTGGAGCCGGTGACGTCGAGGTTCTCGTTGCGGGCGGCGACGCTGAGGGCACCCTGGAAGCAGGCGCTGTAGCCGGCGGCGAACAGCTGCTCCGGGTTGGTGCCGGCGCCGCTGCCGCCGAGCTCCTTCGGCGGGTTCACGACGACGTCGAGCTGGCCGTCGTTGGTGGCGACGCGGCCGTCACGGCCGTTCTCGGCGGTGGCGACGGCCGTGTACGCGACGTCGGTCTGCGTGATGGACATGAAGAACTTCCTCCAGATGAATCGCCGCGATGCGCGCCCACGATCGCGACGGTCGTGGAGTGAGCCTAACCCGAGAAGGAAACGATCATCTTTCCGGTGTTCTCCCCGCGCAGCATTCCGAGGAAGGCGTCCGTGGCGTTCTCGACGCCCTCGACGACGGTCTCGTCGTAGCGGAGCTCGCCGGAGGCCAGCCAGCCGGCCACGTCCTTGACGAACTGCTGCTGCAGTCCGTAGTGGTCGCCGACGAGGATGCCCTGCAGCCGCAGGCGCTTGCCGATGACCATCATCAGGTTGCGCGGGCCCGGGGTGGGCTCGGTGTCGTTGTACCCGGCGATGGCGCCGCAGAGGGTGGCGCGGCCGTGGACGTTCATGGCGGAGATGGCCGCTTCCAGGTGGTCGCCGCCGACGTTGTCGAAGTAGACGTCGACGCCGGTGGGGGCCGCCGCGGGCAGCTGCTCGGCGACGGGGGCGTTCTTGTAGTTGAAGGCGGCGTCGAAGCCGTACTTCTCCGTGAGGAGCGTCACCTTCTCGTCCGAGCCGGCGGAGCCGATCACCCGGGAAGCGCCCTTGATCTTCGCGAACTGGCCGACGAGGCTGCCCACCGCACCCGCGGCGCCGGAGACGAAGACGGAGTCGCCCTCCTTGAAGGAGGCGACCTCGAAGAGGCCCGCGTAGGCGGTCAGACCCGGCATGCCGAGGACGCCGAGGTAGGCGGAGAGCGGGGCGAGGGAGGCGTCGACCTTGGTGGCGTGCTGCGCGTCCACATCGGCGTACTCGCGCCAGCCCAGCGGGTGCAGGACGTGGTCGCCGACCTGGAAGCCCTCGGCGGCGGAGGCGACGACCTCGCCGACCGCACCGCCCTGCATCGGCTGGTCGAGCTCGAAGGGCGCGATGTAGGACTTGCCCTCGTTCATCCGGCCGCGCATGTAGGGGTCCACCGACATGTGCAGGTTGCGGACCAGGATCCGGCCGGGGGCGGGCTCGGCGGAGACGGGTACCTCGCGCAGGGCGAAGTCCTCGGCCACGGGCCAGCCCTGCGGACGGCGGACGAGGTGCCACTCGCGGCTGACGGCGGGGATCTGAGACATGAAGGACTCCTGAGGAACGAAGATTTACTTCAGAACGTGAAACAACCATGCGCCTGGATATTTCACGTTGTCAAGTAAACCGTTACTCTGGAGCCATGCCCAGTCGTCGCGCAGATCCAGTGACCGTCGAGGTCGTCGAGCTCATCGGCGATGTCGTGGCCCGCTACCACATGGAGTACGAGGAGGCGGCCGCCCGCCACCAGCTCACCGGTGCTCAGGCCAAGGTGCTCAACCTGTTGTCCCTGGAGCCGCTGCCCATGCGCCGCATCGCGCAGAAGCTGCGCTGCGAGCCCTCGAACGTGACCGGCATCATCGACCGGCTGGAGACCCGCGGCCTGGTCGAACGCCGCCCGGACCCGGCCGACCGCCGGGTGAAGCTGGCCGCCCCCACCGAGGAGGGCGTCGAGACCGCGGAGCGGCTGCGTGAGTCCCTGGACTTCGCGCGCGAGCCGCTGGCCGGGCTCTCCGAGGAGGAGCGCACGGCACTGCGCGACCTGCTCAGGCGGATGCTGGCCTGAGCCGGGAGCTGGCGGGCCGGGCGTAGCGCCCGGCGGGGCCGGCCACGGCCAGACCGGCCCGCGACCAGACCCGGTCCTAACCAGGCCGGACCCGGTCAGGACACGTCAGCAGAAGATCCAGAAGACGCAAGTGTCAGTCGGCTCGGGCTGTGGCTTGCCCGGCTTGGTCTTCGTCGGGGACGGCTTCGCCGTTCCCGTGGGGGCCGGCGCGGGCTGCCCCGGCCGGGACGGCTGTACGGACACCCCGCCGCCGGAAGCTTTCTGCGAGGGCGTACCCGCCGAGGCGGAGGCGCTCCCGCTCGCCGAAGGCGTCGCGGACCCGCTCGGGCTCCCGCTGGACCTGGCCGTCTTCGCCACCCCGCCGGAAGCCTTCGGCAGGACCGCCGGCACGGAGGGCCCCCCCACGCTCGGCAGCGCGTCCGGCTGTTTGGGCCCGTCGTCGGTCAGCACCACCTTGTCGGCCCGGTCGATGCCCTCGTCGTCGCCGACGATCCGGGCCACGGCTATCGAGCCGCCGGTCGCGAGCACCAGACCGAGCCCGAGCGCCAGCACGCCCCGGCCCCGTCTGCGGCGGGTGGCGGCCCGCTTGCGGGTGCCCGCGCGGCCCTCGTTCGGGCCCGACAGCACGACGAGCGAATCGGCGAACACCTCGGCCAGCGCGGGCTGCGGCTCGGGGCCCGGAGTCGGCGCGCTGGGCGCGGCGACCACCAGGTGCTCGGCCGGGGATCCGCACCCGGCGCAGGCGAGCGCGCCGTTGAGGTGCCTCTGACAGGCGGGGCAGAAGTAGTTCATGGCGCCCACAAACTATGCGGTCCCCGGCAACATAAGCATTCCGGGATCGTAAGGATCCTGTGTGGAATGGTTACGTCCATGACAGCGACCCCGAGTCCGGGGCGTCCGGGAGCCTTCGGGCCGGCCGCCTTCCAGCTGGTGCTGCTGCGCAGGATGGCGGACTTCCAGCCCGACCTCGCCGAGCGGGCCCGGCTGCGCCTGGGCGCCTCGCTCGCGGAGCAGCGGGAGGCCAACCGGCGCTGGCAGGCGATGGTGCGCTCCCCCCGCTCCCGCGGGGCCCTGGCGCGCTACCGGTCGGTACTCGGCCCGCCGGAGTCCGCGGAGCGGCGCCGCATCGGGGACCTGGAGTGCGAGGCCCTGCTGTGGCCGGTGCCGCTGTGGCCGGAGCTGCGGTTCGAGGTGCTGGCCGCGCCGGACGGGGCGGTGTGGAACGAGTGGCTGGTCCGGGCCCCGGGCGCGCGCGGGCCCGTACTGGAGACGGCCGGGGACCTGCTGCCCTGGTCGGCGACGGTGGACGAGGTGGCCCGGGCCTTCGCGCCGGCGCGGCCGATGGAGGGCACGGCGCCGACGCGCTGGCGGCTCGCGTTCACCGCGTCGGGCCAGCCGCTGGTGGCGGAGTTCACGTACGGGCTGCTCCAGCGGGTGGAGCCGGGTTAGGCGTGTCTAGGACCGCAGGAAGGCGCGGACTCCGGCCGAGGTGGCGTCGTCGCCGAGCAGGTCGTTGTGCTTCAGGCAGCCGACCGGCGTGTTGAGGGCGCCGGAGAGCGGGACGCTGCTGTCGGGGTTGACCACCTCGTCGCACTCCGACCAGAAGGTGGCGTACTTGACCGCACCCGGGGTCTCGTCACCCGCCGCCAGGTTCTTCGCCACGTACGAGCCCGGGGTCATGTCCCGGCACGCCTGGTCCCACAGGGCGCAGGCCCAGGCGGTGGACGTCCCGTGGTTGGGGCCGGCCAGCGAGACCCAGTGGTCCACGGTCGAGGAGCCGCCGCCGTACCTGACGTACCAGCGGCTGACGAGCGATCCGAAGGAGTGCCCCACGATGTCCACGCGCGCGGCGCCGGTCCGCTGCCGCACCTGGTCGACGTAGGCGGCGAGGCGGCCGGAGAGCACCTCGTTGACGGACTGGTGGGTGTCGTAGCCGAAGGAGAAGAGCTCGGAGTCCGCGTACCCGTCCGCCCTCAGGTCCTCGCGCAGCGACCCCCAGACCCCCGGGTCGGCGTTGTAACCGTGGACGAAGACCACCGGATTGCGGGCGGCGGGCGTGTCGGCCGCCCGGGAGGCGGCCGCCTGGGCCGGAAAGGGCGCCAGGAGGGCGAGGCAGAGGGTCAGGAACGCCAGGATCCTCTGGCGGGGCGTCAGCATCGGGTCCCCTTTACCTTGTTACGGGTGAGTAGCGCGGGTGGTCCGCGCATGCTGCTGCCTGTCGGTACAGAAATCCACCCCCGTGCAGCACCCCTCACCCGTACGCCACGCCCCACCCGGAGCATTCCAACGGGCGATATGCCCTATTTATCCGAGAAGATATGGAATGCGATCGGCAACCGCCGGTCTCATCCTTCGTCAGCGCTCTCGGGAGGATCTGCCGTGACCGTCAGTCTTGAGCAGTTGCGCCGTTGCCACGTCGCCGTCGACCTGGGAGCCGCGAGGACCCGCGTCTACGTCAAGGGAGCCGGACTGGTCGTCGACGAGCCCAGCGTCGCCGCGGTCAACACCCGCACCGGCGCCCTCATCGCCGTCGGCACCTTCGCCGAACGGATGACCGGACGCACGCCCGACTACATCCGCGTCGCACGCCCCGTCTCCGGCGGCACCGTCGTCGACATCGAGATGGCCCAGCGGATGCTGCGTCACCTGCTCGGCGAGAAGCTGCGCCGCGCCCTGCGCCGCAAGCCCCGCCTGCGCGCCGCCTGCTGCACCCCGCACGACGCCGACCCGCTCGCCCAGCGGGCGGCCGTGGAGACCATGGTCGGGCTCGGCGCCCGGCGCGTCGAACTGGTCGACACGCTGATCGCGGCGGCCGTCGGCTGCGGCCTGCCCGTGGAACAGCCGACCGCGACCATGATCATGGTGTGCGGAGCTGCGGCCACCCAGATCGCGGTGCTCTCCCTCGGCTCGATCGTCACCGCCGAACGCATCCCCGTCGGCGGCGAGGCCATCGACCACGCCGTCGTCCAGCACCTGCGCCACGCCCATGAGCTGATGCTGCCCAGCCAGGCCGTACGCCCCCTCCAGCTGGCCCTGCACGGCAACGGCATCACCCCCGAGGGCCCCGCCTCCACCCTGATCCACGGCCGTGACGTGGCCACCGGACTCGCCCGCTCCGTCCACGTGGACACCGCCGCCGTCCGGGACGCCATCCACACCCCGCTGACGGCCGTACTCGACGGCATCGGCAAGGTGCTGCGCGACTGCCCGCCCGACCTGGTCGCCGACCTGACGGACCGGGGGATCATGATGGTGGGTGGCAGCGCCCTGCTGCCGGGCCTCGACCAGATGCTGCGCGACTCCACCGGAATGCCCGTGGCCATCGCCGAACGGCCCGACGTGTGTGCCGTGCTGGGTCTCGGCGCGATGCTGGAAGGAAAGATCGCCCCCATGGTCCTCAACCCGCTGGCCGGATGACCCTGGACGGACCCGCCGGGGCCTCCGGGGCCGACGACGCCACCGGACCCGGCGGGGCCGGTGCGCCGTCGAGCCTTCCGGTGCTGCTGGAGGCGGTGCTCAGCGTCGGCTCGGAACTGGAGCTGCACACCACCCTCCAGCACGTCGTGGACTCCGCCACCGACCTGTGCGGGGCCCGGTACGGAGCGCTCGGGGTCGTCGACCCCGAGCGCGTCCGGCTGACCCAGCTGTTCACCTCCGGGATGACCGAAGCCGAACGCGCCGCGATCCCCCGGCTCCCCGACGGCCGCGCCGGCGTGCTCGGCGCACTGATCAGCGACCCCCGGCCGCTGCTGCTGGACGACCTGACGAAGGACCCCCGCTCGGCGGGCTTCCCGCCCGGCCACCCGCCCATGCGCAGCTTCCTCGGCGTGCCGATCCGGGTGCACACCGAGGTCTTCGGCAACCTCTACCTCACCGAGAAGCACGGCGGCGGACCCTTCACGGACGAGGACCTCGCGCTGATGCGCGTACTGGCCTCACAGGCCGGGATAGCGATCGGCAATGCCCGGCTGTACGAGACCGCGCGCCGGCGGGAGCGCTGGATCGAGGGCGCCGCCGCCGTCACCACCACCCTGCTGGCCGGGCGGCCCGCGGCGGACGCCCTGATGTGCGTGGCCGAACGCGCCCGGCTGCTCGCGGACGCGGCGGCGGGGGTGGTGCTCCAGCCCACGCCGGAAGGCGGCATGGAGATCGTGGCCGCCTCCACCCACGGCGACCCCGGTGACCTGATCGGGACCGCCATCGCACCCGGCTCACCGGTGCTGGAACAACTGCTGGGCGGGGAACCCGTCTTCATAGAGGACTCCGCGACCGACCCCCGGATGACCACCCACGTACGGGAACGCTTCGGGCCGAGCATGATGCTGCCGCTACAGAGCGGCGGACAGCTGATCGGCACCCTCGCCCTGCCGAGGGCCCGGGGCGGACCGCCCTACGACGCGGTGGACCGGCTGCTGGCCTCGCAGTTCGCCTCCCAGGCCGCACTGGCCCTCGTCCTGGCGGACGCGCAGCACGACCGCGAGCAGCTCGCCGTCTACGAGGACCGCGACCGCATCGCGCGCGACCTGCACGACCTGGTGGTGCAGCGGCTGTTCGCGACGGAGATGATGCTGGAGAGCACGCGGCGGCGGTCCGCCAACGCGGCCGCCGGCGAGGGGCCCGGCGACGGGACCGGCGACGAGGTCGGGGAGGAACTGGGCCGGGCGGTGGACGAGCTGGACTCCACCATCCAGGAGGTCCGCACCGCCATCTTCGCCCTCCAACAACCCCCGAGCGACGCCCCCACCACCTTCCGCGGCCGGGTGCTGCGCGAGACGGGCGGAGCCGCCGTCCTGCTCGGCTTCCAGCCCTCCGTGCACTTCGCGGGCGCGGTCGACGCCCTGCTCCCCGACCCGGTCACCACGGCCCTGCTGTCCACCCTGCGCAGCGCCCTGGCGGCCGCCCACCGCCGCACCGAGGTCACGTCGATCGAGGTGGAGATCGACGCCACCCCCTCCCGCGTCCGCCTCACGGTCTCCGACGACGGCCACACGGAGGCCGGCACCCGGGGCACGACGGTGGTGTGGGAGGCGGGGCTGTAGGGGATACGCGGCTCGCGGCACGGGCCCGCCATCTCCCCCTCGACGAGGGGGCGGGGGCGGCTCGGCGGCTGCCCACCCGCCCTCACCCGCTCGAGGGGGAGACAGGGGGCCCGCGCCGCAAGCCGCGTACCCCAGCCCCCGAACCGCAGGTAGCGGATGGCCCCCTGCGCAGGCTCCGCCTAGGGTGGCCGGGTGACGACCCGTCTCTCGGCCCGTGCCGCCATCGCCGCCCTCATCGATCCCGACACGTTCACCGAACTCCCCGCACCGCGCGCGGAGTCGCCCGCCGACGGGCCCATCGGCTGGGCCGGCTACGACGCCTCCCGGGGCCGGGCCGGCGCGCGGACCGGCGAGTCGGAGTCGGTGGTCGTCGGGACCGCCCTCGTCGGCGGCCGGCCGGCCACCGTGATCTCCTTCGAGTTCGGCTTCCTCGGCGGCTCCCTCGGGCAGCGCACCGGAGACCGGCTGGAGGCCGCGTACACGCATGCTCGGGAGCAGCGCCTGCCGCTGGTGTCCCTGATCGCGACCGGCGGCTCGCGGATGCAGGAGGGCATGCTGGCGCTGACCCAGCTCCAGCGGGTGGCGCGGCAGTGCGTGCTCACCCGGGCCGCCGGGCTGCCGCAGATCGCGGTGCTGCGCGACCCCACCACCGGCGGCGGGTGGGCCACCCTCGGGGCGGGGGCCGATGTGGTGCTGGCGCTGCCCGGGGCGCAGGTCGGCTTCGCCGGGTCCCGGGTGCGGCCGGCGGACGCCGATCCGGCGGCCTACACCGCCGAGGGGCAGTACGGGGCCGGGCACGTCGACGCCGTCGTGCCCGCGGCGGAGCTGCCGGGGGCCGTGGCGGACTGGCTGCGGGTGCTTGCCGCGCCCCGCGCCACCACCCCCGTCGAGCCCCCGGCCGCGCTGGCCGGCGTAGTGCCCCCGGAGACCGGCTGGGACGCCGTCCGGCAGGCCCGGCACCCGGACCGCCCGCGGGCGGGGGCGTACCTGGACGCGTACTTCGAGCTGCGCCTGCCGCTGCGCGGGGACCGGGCCGGGGCCGCCGACCCCGGGATGCTGTGCGGGTTCGGGCTGCGGGAGGGGCGGGCGGTCGCGTACGCGGCCCAGTGCGGCACGGCCACCCGCCCGGCGGGCTACCGTACGGCGGCCCGGGTGATCCGGCTCGCGGACCGGCTCGGCATCCCGGTGCTCACCCTGGTGGACACCCCGGGCGCGGCGAACGACGCTGCCGCCGAGCACGCCGGTGCCGGTCCGGCCATCGCCGACACGTTCGCGGCGCTCGCGGAGGCCGCCGTACCGGTGACCACCCTGCTGATCGGGGAGGGCGGCTCCGGCGGGGCACTGGCGCTGGCCGCGCCCGGGAACACGTGGGTCACCCCGGACAGCTACTTCTCGGTGATCGCCCCGGAGCTGGCGGCGGCCATCCTCAAGCGCCCCGCCGAGGAGGCGCCCGCGACGGCGGACCAGCTGCGCATCCGGCCGCAGGACCTGGTCGCGCTGGGCGTGGCCCGGGGAATCGTTCCTCCCCTGCGCTGATCCCGCAGACTGATCTCAGCCACTGAACGCCGTTTCCGGTCGGCGGAGTTGGGGACGTACGCTCCGCCGCATGTCACAGCCCGTGCAGCTCGTCGTCCTGATCACCACCCTCCCCGGCCGGGGCCCGGAGCAGGTCGAGGCGTACGAACGCCTCGCGCCGGTCGTCCGGGCCGAGGAGGGCTGCCTGCGCTACGACCTCCACGGGGTGAGCGGCGACCCCGACCGCTTCGTCCTCATCGAGCGGTGGGCGTCGCGGGCGGCGCTCGCCGCTCACGACGTCACACCGCACATGGTCGAGTCCGACGCCGCCTGTGCCGGGTTCCGGGCGGGCCCGGCGGAGGTGATCCGGCTGGACCCCGAACCGCTGGCCTGAGCGGACCCGACCCGGTCAGCGGTCAGCGGTCAGCGGTCAGCCGAAGCCGCGCGGCGGCCTCGGCGGCGGGGGTGTTCCCGCGGGCCGCCTCCAGCCGGGCAGGGCGCCGACTTGCCGGAGACCCCGGCGACGCCCCGGCCCGTGCACCGGCGGCGCGTCGAAAGGGGGGCGCTACGCCTGTGGCGAGCGGGCGTCGTAGCGGGCGAACGAGCGCCACCGCGCGGCCAGAGCGCCCAGCACCAGTACGCAGGCCAGCCCGCCGCCCGTGACGGCGACCGTCGGAGAGGCCAGGTCGGCGGCCGACCCCGCGAGGAAGTCCCCCAGCCGGGGTCCGCCCGCGACGACCACGATGAACACGCCCTGCAGGCGCCCCCTCATCGCGTCCGGTGTGGCCGCCTGGAGCATCGTGCTGCGGAACACCATCGAGACGGTGTCGGCGCAGCCGGCCGCTGCCAGGAAGAGCAGCCCCAGCCAGAGGTTCCGCGTCAGGCCGAAGACGGCGATGGCCAGCCCCCACGCCGCGACGGAGAGCAGGATGGCCAGCCCGTGCCGCTGGATCCGGCCCAGCCAGCCGGAGAACAGTCCGCCCAGCAGCGCGCCCACCGCGGGGGCGGCGACGAGCAGGCCGACGGTCTTCGCGTCGCCGCCGTACCAGAGCACGGCGACGGCCGGGAACAGCGCCTTCGGCTGCGCCAGCACCATGGCGGCCAGGTCCGCGAAGAAGGTCATCCGGACGTTCGGCCGGGTGCCGAGGAAGCGCAGGCCGTCGAGGACGGAGGCCCGCCCGCCCTTGCGGCCCTCCGGCAGCATCGAGGGCAGCCGCCACATGGCGTACAGGGCGGCGACGAAGGTCACCGCGTCGATCAGGTACGCCGCCTGGTAGCCCCACCAGCCGACGATCACGCCGCCCAGCACCGGGCCCAGCATCGTCCCGGAGGTCATGGTGACGGAGTTCAGCGCGTTGGCGGCGGGCAGCTGCTCGGGCGGCAGCAGCTTCGGGATCATGGCCGAGCGGGCGGGTCCGTTCAGCGCCCCGCAGACGGCCTGGAGGGCGACGACCGTGTAGAGCAGCCAGACCCGGTGGTAGCCGAGCAGGGCGGCGGCGGCCAGGCCGACGGAGAGGACGGTGAGTCCGGTCTGGCTGTAGAGGCCGAGCTTGCGCCGGTCGACGGTGTCGGCGATGGCGCCGCCGTACAGGCCGAAGGCGACGAGCGGGACGAGCGAGAACAGCCCGACGAGGCCGACGGAGAAGTTGGAGCCGGTGATCTCGTAGACCTGGAGCGAGATCGCGAGGGCGGTCATCGCCTGGCCCATCCAGGAGATGGTGCCGCCCACCCACAGCCGCCGGTAGTCGGCGGAGGTGCGCAGCGGGGTCAGGTCGGCGAATATCCGTCGCTTCGGTCGTGGAGGGGAGGCGGTTCCGGTCACAGGGGATGGTAACCAGGCCCCGCTGGGGCGGCCCTGGAGACCGGGGAGCGTTCACACACCCGCAACGCCCTCACCACGCGGATCCGGGGCCCCAGGCAGGGACCGGCCTTGCCGCTAACCCGCCACTGTCATCAGACATTTGACCAAATCGGCGTACCCTCCACGCCCCCTGTCCGCTCATGATGAAAAGACTCGTATGTCCAGGGAGGCGTAGTGATCGAACCTGGCAACAGCACAACGAGCACCAGCGTGAGCGGCGTTCCCACCCCCCTCACGGTCGGGGTCGAGGAGGAGTTCCTGCTCGTCGACGCCACCACCTTGCGGGTGGTCCCGGCCGCACCGCTCGTCCTCGCCACCGCCGCCGGGCTCCCGCAGCAGCTGCACGCCGAGGGGACCCGGTACCAGGTGGAGATCTCCACCCCGGTCGCGGATTCGGCGGTGACCCTCCGCGAGGAGCTCGCCGTCCTGCGGCGCGCGCTGTCCGCGGCGGCACGTGCGCACGGCTGCCGGCTGCTGGCCGCTCCCTCGCCCGTCGTGGCGGTGGAGGGGCCCCTGCACCTGACCGACGACGAGCCGCGCCAGCGGGAGCAGCACCGGCGGTTCGGCGCGCTGACGGACACCCTGGTGAGCTGCGGCCGCCACATCCACATCGGCACCCTCGACGTGGACACCGCGGTGGCCGTGTCCAACCGGGTCAGACCATGGCTGCCCACGCTGATCGCGCTGGCCGCCAACTCCCCCTTCTGGGGCGGCCGGGACACCGGGCACTCCAGCTGGCGGGCGATGGCCTGGTCGGGCTGGCCCTCGGCGGGGCTGCCCCCGCACTTCACGTCCACGGCCCACTTCCGGCACTCGGTGGAGACCCTGCTCGGCTCGGGGGCGGCCCTGGACACCAAGATGGTCTACTGGGACCTCCGTCCGTCCGGAAACTGGCCCACGCTCGAGATCCGGGCGCCCGACATGTCCCCGGACATCGACACGGCCGTGCTCCAGGCGGAGCTGGGGCGGGCCCTGGTGGCGTCGGCGCTGCGCGCCATCGCGGAGGGTCTGCCGGATCCGCCCGTACGGGACGACGTACTGCGTCTCGCGCGCTGGCGGGCGGCGCACGACGGCCTGGAGGGCTTCGGCCTGGACCCGTACACGGGTGCCGAGGTGCCGGCTGCCGACCTGGCGGAGGCGCTGCTCGACCTGGTGGCCCCGGACCTGGCCGCCGTGGGCGACCTGGACCACGCGGCGAAGACCCTGGGCGGGCTGCTGCGCGACGGATCGGGGGCCGCCCGGCAGCGTACGGCCTTCGCCCGCCGTGAGGACCTCACGGACGTGCTGCGCCACCTGGTGGAGGAGACGGAGAACTTCTAGCCGGTCCGTCCGGCGGCAGCGGCCGCGGGTGCCCGCTGGGGGCGTCCGCGGCCGCGGCGCGTCTCAGAGCCAGCCGCGCTGGGCGGCGCGCAGTCCGGCTTCGAAGCGGCTGGTGGCGTTGAGGCGTTCCATCAGCGCGGACATCTGGCGGCGGACGGTGCGCAGGGAGACCCCGAGCCGCTTGCCCGCGGCTTCGTCGGTCAGGCCGGAGGCCAGCAGCTTGAGCAGTTCGCGTTCACCGGCGGTGATCCCGTCCTCGGCGGCCTGTGCGCGGGCGGCGCCGAGCGGGACGGCCTGCTCCCAGGTCTGCTCGAAGAGGCTGACGAGGGAGGCGACGATGCCGGGGGAAGTGGTGCAGAGGGCACCGAGCTTGGAGTTCGCGGGGTCGATGGGGACCACGGCGGTCTTCCGGTCGAAGATCACCAGGCGGGGCGGCAGCACCGGGCTGGTGCGGACCTGCCCCCCGAGGTCGGTCGACCACTGCACGTAGGCCAGGGTGACGGGGTCGTTGCGGACGCTGTCCTGGTAGACCGAGCGCAGCTGGATGCCGCGTCGCAGGGCATCCGTGTCGAGGGGCCGTGAGGCCTCCAGGCTGGCCTGGGACTGGGCGCCGCCGGGAATGATCGAGAGGCATTCGACGGTGAGGTCCCGGGCGAGGACCTCCAGCCGGGACTGGATGGCGTCGAGGCCCACGAGCCGTTCGGCGCCGTCGGATTCGGTGTTGGGCCGCAGGCCCGCGAACTCCGCGACGGCGCGGGCCGCCGCCGCCTTGCTGGCCGCCAGTTCCTGCTGGCGGCGTATCAGTTCCTCTTCCTGGCGGCGCAGTATCTGCTCCAGCCCGGCTTCGGGGCTGACGGCCCGCAGTCCGCCCGCGTTGTCCCGCGAGGGGGTGAGCAGTTCGAGGTCGACGAGCCGGTCGAGCCCCTCGCGCACCTCCGCCTCGGTCATCCCCAGGCGTGCGCCCAATTCGGCCACTCCGCCGGTCGGATCGGCGAGCATCTCCCGGTAGACGGCCTCTACGAGGGTGTCCAGTCCCAACGCTTCCAGCATGCTTGTGCCCCCCGGCGTGTTGGTCCGACGGATGAATTCCCGCCGGTTGTCTTGATCCTAAAGGTGCGCAGGTCCGGCCATGGGCAGTCTCTTTCGATCTTGTCTCCGCGGCACCTTGGTGCCTGTCACCTTGGTGCCATCCGATTCCTCTTCTGCACCCATACGCGGGCTTGCAGGATGGTGTTCACCGGGACGGCGGGGCACGGAGCCCCACCCCAGGCCAGGGCCGAAAGGCCGGACCGGTGCAGCGCGCCCCAACCGCACCACACCGAAGCCGTTCGTGTTCCAGGGGGATCCATGTCTCGCACCGCTCGCCTGATCGCTGCCGCCGGCCTCACCGCCCTGCTGTCCTGCACCGCCGCCTTCACCGCCGCAACCGTCGGCCCGGGTCACATCGTGTGGGACTCGGTCCAGGCGGCCACGGCGCCGGGTCACATCGTGTGGGACTCGGTCCAGGCGGCGGGCCCGCAGACGGTCGGCGCGGACTCCTCCGCCGCGGACGAGAGCCTGATCGGCTGAGACCGACCGCCGACGCCCAGGGGCCGAACGGGCGAAGACCGGCAGCGGGAGCCGACCACCCCGGCCCTGCCGTGACGTACGCCACACCCCGCCCGCACGGCCTCCCCCCGGAAACGCCGAAGCCGCAGGTGCAATCGTTTCTGCACCTGCGGCTTGCGGTGGGGCGGGTGGGACTCGAACCCACGGCCGACGGATTATGAGTCCGCTGCTCTAACCGGCTGAGCTACCGCCCCTTTACGGCGTGGCGCGTACATGTGTGCGCGCCGTCTGCCGCAGCATAGCCGCTCATACGATCTCCTGCCTCGGATGCCCCGCATGATCGGCTGCGCTTGTTCAGAGAGACCGCGCTGAAGGCTGCCCGGTTCCCGGATCAGGACAAAAAGAAAGAGGACCCTCCCGGGTCCTCTCCTCTTCCTGCTCCCCCGACTGGACTCGAACCAGTAACCTGCCGGTTAACAGCCGGCTGCTCTGCCAATTGAGCTACAGGGGACCGCGCTCCCCCGACTGGACTCGAACCAGTAACCTGCCGGTTAACAGCCGGCTGCTCTGCCAATTGAGCTACAGGGGATTGCTGCGGTGCACCGAACAGCCCACCTCCGGCCTTGCCGGGGGGCGAGCGCCCGTTGCGAGTCATAGATTAGCGCAAGCAGGGGGGTGCTCCGCCAATCGGTATCGCAGCAGGCCGGGCACCGAGACAACGAAGGGTGGCAGGCATGCGCTACAAGGTCACGTTCCTCGCCGGGGTAGCCCTCGGATACGTGGTGGGCGCGGCGGCGGGACGCGAGCGGTACGAGGAGATGAAGAAGTCCGCCCGGCGCATCGCGCAGAACCCGGCGGTGCGCAACGCCGCCGAGACCGCCGGGCAGACCGGGCGGCAGTTCGCGGGCAAGGCGTTCGCGGCGGTGGGCGACAAGGTCGGCGACGCCGTCCCCGCCTCCGTGGCGAAGCACGTCCGGTCACTGCGCGACCGGAGGCAGGGTTCCGAAGACGAGTGGGGCACGAGCAACACCTGAGGCGGCTGGTTCCGGCCCGGCGTGCGGCAGAATTCTCCGCATGGGGATAGTCGCCGGGCTGGACAGCTCTTCCACCTTCACTCGCATCGTCGTCTGCGACACGGACACGGGGGCCGTGCTGCGCCAGGGCTACGCGCCCCATCCGCAGCCCGCCGGTGAGACCGTCCCCCATGAGACCGACCCGCAGGCCTGGCTGCTCTCCCTCGGCGAAGCCGCCGGGGGCGGGCTGCTGGAAGGCGTCCAGGCCATCGGCGTCTCCGCGCAGCAGCACGGCCTGCTGCCGCTGGACGCGCAGGGCGCGCTGATCCGTCCGGCCCTGATCGGCAACGACAAGCGCGGCCAGGTCGCCGCCGCCGACCTGATCGGTGCGCTCGGCGGCAAGGCCGCCTGGGTGGCCGCCGTCGGCGCCGTCCCGCACGCCGCGCAGCCGATCACGAAGCTCGCCTGGATGGCCCGCAACGAGCCGGAGGCCGCGCGCCGGGTCGCGGTGGTGATGTCCCCGCACGACTGGCTCGTCTGGCAGCTGCTCGGCCGGCCCGCGCGCCGCACCACCGACCGGGCCGGCGCCTCGGGCACCGGGTACTGGTCGGCGGCCACCGGCTCCTACCGGCCCGACCTGGTCGAGCTGGCGCTCGGGCACCAGGCGCTGCTGCCCGAGGTGCTCGGTCCCGCCGACGCCGCCGGGATGACGCCCGAGGGGCTGCTGATCTCCGCCGGTACCGGGGAGACCACCGCCGCCGCGCTGGGGCTGGGCATCGGCCCGGGGGACGCGGTGGTCTCGCTGGGCGCCTCCGGTTCGGTGATGGCCGTGCACCACGAGGCCCTGTCCGACCCGGGCGGCCTGATCACCTCCCTCGCCGACGCGGGCGGCATGCACCTGCCGGTGGTGAACACCTCCAACGCCGTACGGGCCCTGCGCGGCACAGCCGACATGCTGGGCACCGACCTGGAGGGGCTGAGCGCGCTCGCGCTGAAGTCGACCCCGGGTGCACACGGGCTCGTGCTCCTGCCGTACCTGGAGGGAGAGCGGACCCCGAACCTGCCGCACACCGCGGGGACCCTGTCGGGGCTGCGCCGGGACTCGATGAAGCCCGAGCACCTCGCGCGGGCCGCCTTCGAGGGGATGCTGTGCGGGCTGGTCGACGCCCTCGACGTGCTGCGGCACCGGGGCGTGGGGATCCGCCGGGTGTTCCTGCTCGGGGCCGCCGCCGAGCTGCCCGCCGTACAGGCCGCGGCGCCGGGGCTGTTCGGGACGCAGGTGGTCGTGCCCGCTCCGGCGGACTACGCGGCGCTGGGCGCGGCCCGGCAGGCGGCCTGGGCGCTCGGGGTGCGGCAGGGCACGCTGGCCCCGCACGTCCCGCCGCTGTGGCCGGCCCCTCCGGCCCAGGTGTTCGAGCCGGGCGAGGACTACCCGGCCTGGCAGGCCGTCCGCCAGCAGTACGTCACCACGCGGGAGCAGCTGCACCCGGGGGCGTTCGGGTTCTAGGGCGGGAGTCCGGACGGCCCCGGTCCTTTTGAACGGGCTTTGCGAAATCCGGTGGGGTTCGGGCCACCCGTTGGCCGAAGATGGAGTGAACCCCCTCGATCTTGCCTACCGGAGCCTGCGCGTGCTCATACGACTGCTGCGGACCCACCTGGGTCCGTACAAGAAACCCATCGCCGCACTGGTGCTGCTGCAACTCCTGCAGACCAGTGCGAGCCTCTACCTGCCCACCCTCAACGCGGACATCATCGACGACGGTGTCGTCAACGGGGACACCGGCTACATCCTGCGCTTCGGCGCTCTGATGCTCGGGGTCTCCCTCGTCCAGCTCGTCTGCAACGCCGGGGCCGTCTACTACGGTGCCCGCACGGCGGCCGCCCTCGGCCGCGACGTCCGCGCCTCCGTCTTCGACCGGGTGCAGAGCTTCTCCGCTCGGGAGCTGGGCCAGTTCGGCGCCCCCTCTCTGATCACCCGTACGACGAACGACGTCCAGCAGGTCCAGATGCTGGTGCTGATGACCTTCACCCTGATGGTCTCGGCACCGATCATGTGCGTCGGCGGCATCGCCATGGCGCTGTCGCTCGACGTGAAGCTGTCGGGCGTCCTGCTCGCGGTGGTGCCCGTGCTCGGCGTCTCGGTCGGCGCGATCGTCTGGAAGACGCGGCCCCTGTTCCGCCTGATGCAGGACCGTCTCGACGTCGTCAACCGCGTGCTGCGCGAGCAGATCACCGGCAACCGCGTGATCCGCGCCTTCGTCCGCGACGGCTACGAGGAGGAGCGCTTCCGCCGGGCGAACACCGAGCTGACCGAGGTCTCGCTGGCCTCCGGCAAGCTGCTCGCCCTGATGTTCCCGGTCGTCATCCTGGTCGTGAACATCTCCAGCGTCGCCGTCATCTGGTTCGGTGCGATGCGGGTGGACGGCGGCGGCATGGAGATCGGCCAGCTGACCGCCTTCCTCGCCTACCTGATGCAGATCGTCATGGCCGTGATGATGGCCACCTTCATGTTCATGATGGTGCCGCGAGCCGAGGTCTGCGCCGAGCGCATCCAGGAGGTCCTGGACACCGGGTCCAGCGTGGTCCCGCCCGCCGACCCGGTGCGTACGCTCGCCCGGCGCGGGCAGCTGGAGCTGCGCGGCGCCGACTTCCGCTACCCGGGTGCCGAGGCCCCGGTGCTGCGCGGGGTGGACCTGGTGGCCCGTCCCGGCGAGACCACCGCGGTGATCGGCTCCACGGGCAGCGGCAAGTCCACGCTGCTGGGCCTGGTGCCGCGGCTGTTCGACGCGACCGGCGGTGACGTGCTGGTCGACGGGGAGGACGTGCGCCGGATCGACCCGGAGCTGCTGGCCCGGACGGTCGGCATGGTCCCGCAGAAGCCGTACCTGTTCTCCGGGACGATCGCCTCCAACCTGCGCTACGGGCGCCCGGACGCGACCGACGAGGAGCTGTGGCGGGCCCTGGAGGTCGCCCAGGCCAAGGGCTTCGTGTCCGAGCTGGAGGGCGGGCTGGAAGCACCCGTCGCCCAGGGCGGGACGAACGTCTCCGGCGGTCAGCGCCAGCGTCTGGCGATCGCCCGCACGCTCGTGCAGCGCCCGGAGATCTACCTGTTCGACGACTCCTTCTCGGCCCTGGACTACGCGACGGACGCGGCGCTGCGGGCGGCGCTCGCCCAGGAGACCGAGGACGCGACGGTCGTCATCGTCGCCCAGCGGGTCTCCACGATCCGCGACGCCGACCGGATCATCGTCCTCGACGAGGGCCAGGTGGTGGGCGAGGGCCGTCACCACGAGCTGATGGCCGGCAACGAGACCTACCGGGAGATCGTGCTCTCCCAGCTGACGGAGGCGGAGGCCGCATGAGCGGGCCCGGAGGACGGATGATGACGGGGCCGGGCCAGCGGTCCCTGGACTTCAAGGGGTCGGGCAAGCGCCTGCTGCGCCAGCTGGCCCAGGACCGGGCGAAGCTGGGGGGCATGGTCGCCGCCGTGGTCGGCAGCGTCGGCTGCGCGGTGGTCGGGCCGAAGATCCTCGGCGAGGCCACCGACCTGGTGTTCGCGGGGATCGTCGGGCGGCAGATGCCGGACGGTCTGACCAAGCAGCAGGCGCTGGACGGGCTGCGCGACCGGGGCCAGGGCGGGATGGCGGACATGCTGTCCGGCACCGACTTCACCCCGGGGCAGGGCATCGACTTCGGTGCCGTCGGGGTCACCGCGCTGTGGGCGCTGGTGGTGTTCACCCTGGCGGGCCTGCTGATGCTGGTCGCGACGAGGCTGTCGAACCACGTGATGAACGGCACCGTCTACCGGATGCGCGAGGAGCTCCAGGCGAAGCTGTCGCGGCTGCCGCTGTCGTACTTCGACCAGCAGAAGCGCGGCGAGGTGCTGAGCCGGGCGACGAACGACATCGACAACATCGGCCAGACCCTCCAGCAGACGATGGGCCAGCTGATGAACTCGCTGCTCACGATCGTCGGCGTGCTGGTGATGATGTTCTGGATCTCGCCGCTGCTGGCGCTGGTCGCGCTGGTGACCGTACCGGTGTCGGTGGTGGTCGCGGCGAAGATCGGGAAGAAGTCCCAGCCGCAGTTCGTGGCGCAGTGGAAGAGCACGGGCGCGCTGAACGCCCACATCGAGGAGATGTACTCCGGCCACTCGCTGGTGAAGGTCTTCGGGCGGCAGAAGGAGTCGGCGGCGGTCTTCGCCGAGCACAACGAGGAGCTGTACCGGGCCTCCTTCAAGGCGCAGCTGGTCAGCGGCATCATGCAGCCGGTGATGTTCTTCATATCGAACGTCAACTACGTGCTGGTCGCGGTCGTCGGCGGTCTGCGGGTGGCCTCGGGCACCCTGTCGATCGGTGACGTGCAGGCCTTCATCCAGTACTCGCGCCAGTTCTCGATGCCGCTGTCGCAGGTGGCGTCGATGGCGAACCTGGTGCAGTCGGGCGTCGCCTCGGCGGAGCGGGTGTACGAGCTGCTGGACGCGCCGGAGCAGGAGCCGGACGCGGAGGTTCCGGAGCGTCCGGAGGAGCTGCGCGGTCAGGTCACCCTCGACAAGGTGGCCTTCCGCTACGAGCCGGACAAGCCGCTCATCGAGAACCTCTCGCTGACGGTGGAGCCGGGCCAGACGGTCGCCATCGTCGGCCCGACGGGCGCCGGCAAGACCACGCTGGTCAACCTGCTGATGCGGTTCTACGAGGTCACGGGCGGGGAAATCGCCCTGGACGGGGTG
Organism: Streptomyces sp. NPDC040718; assembly: GCF_055593565.1. Classification (NCBI taxonomy): domain Bacteria; kingdom Bacillati; phylum Actinomycetota; class Actinomycetes; order Kitasatosporales; family Streptomycetaceae; genus Streptomyces; species Streptomyces sp. NPDC040718. The sequence goes on from NZ_JBVIXO010000013.1 coordinate 83,320, forward strand.
GACATCGCGAAGATGACCCGCGAGGAGCTGCGGGGCGGGATCGGCATGGTGCTCCAGGACACCTGGCTGTTCGGCGGCACGATCGCGGAGAACATCGCCTACGGCGCGTCCCGTGAGGTGACGCGCGCCGAGATCGAGGAGGCCGCGCGGGCGGCGCACGCGGACCGCTTCATCCGCACCCTGCCGGACGGCTACGACACGGTGCTGGACGACGAGGGCGCGGGCGTCAGCGCGGGTGAGAAGCAGCTGATCACCATCGCGCGGGCGTTCCTGTCGGACCCGGTGATCCTGGTGCTCGACGAGGCGACGAGCTCGGTGGACACCCGTACCGAGGTGCTGATCCAGAAGGCGATGGCGCGCCTGGCGCACGGCCGTACGTCGTTCGTGATCGCGCACCGGCTGTCGACGATCCGCGACGCCGACGTGATCCTGGTGATGGAGGGCGGTTCGATCGTGGAGCAGGGCACGCACGAGGAGCTGCTGGCGTCGGATGGCGCGTACGCGCGGCTGTACGCGGCGCAGTTCGCGCAGGCGGTGGCCGAGGTCGACTGACCGGCGGGCCGTGAGCGGGTGGGGGCGTCCTCCGGGGCGCCCCCTTTCCGTTTCCCTGCTCCTCGTGCGGGTCAGTCGAGGTAGCCGCGCAGCTGGTCGGCGAAGGCGTGGTCGCGCAGCTTGTTGAGGGTCTTGGACTCGATCTGGCGGATCCGCTCGCGGGTGACGCCGAAGATGCGGCCGATCTCCTCCAGGGTACGGGGGCGGCCGTCGGCGAGCCCGTAGCGGAGCTGGACGACCTTGCGTTCGCGTTCGCCGAGGGTCGAGAGGACGGCTTCGAGGTGTTCGCGCAGCAGGAAGAAGGCGGCGGACTCCATGGGGGAGGCGGCGTCACCGTCCTCGATCAGGTCGCCGAGGGCCACGTCGTCCTCCTCGCCGACCGGGGCGTGCAGGGAGACGGGCTCCTGCGCGAGGCGGAGCACCTCCAGGACCCGTTCGGGGGTCAGTTCCAGGTGGACGGCGACTTCTTCGGCGGTGGGTTCGTAGCCGCGTTCCTGGAGCATGCGGCGCTGGACGCGGATGACGCGGTTGATCAGTTCGACGACGTGGACGGGGACGCGGATGGTGCGGGCCTGGTCGGCGAGGGCGCGTGACATCGCCTGCCGGATCCACCAGGTGGCGTAGGTGGAGAACTTGTAGCCGCGGGCGTAGTCGAACTTCTCGACGGCCCTGATCAGGCCGAGGTTCCCCTCCTGGACCAGGTCGAGCATGGTCAGTCCGCGGCCGACGTAGCGTTTGGCGACGGAGACGACGAGCCGCAGGTTCGACTCGATGAGCCGGCGTTTGGCCATCCGGCCCATGACGACGAGTTTGTCGAGGTCCACGGCGAGCTGGGAGTCGAGGTCGGTGGCGCCGGCGAGTTTCTCCTCGGCGAAGAGGCCCGCTTCCACGCGCCGGGCGAGTTCGACCTCTTCGGCGGCGGTGAGCAGCGGGATCCTGCCTATCTCGCGCAGGTACTGGCGGAAGAGGTCGGCGGAGGGCCCGGTCCCGGCGCCGTTGTCGCGGCCGCGCACGCGCTGCGGGGGTGCCGGCTCGATGAGTTCGAGGACCTCGGGCTCCTCGTCGCCGGCGTCCTCCACCGTGTCGGCCTCGGCCTCGGGATCCGGATCGGAGGCGTCGTCGGCGGGGCGGCTCGCGTTCACGGTCAGGGTCTGGGTCTGCACGGGGGCGACCTCCAGGGCTCCGAGGACGGTGGCACCGCACCTCAGTGTGGGGTACGACACATCGCTGCCACGAGGGGCGTGCGAGCACTTTCTGAGCCCGCTGCGTGACGGATGGTTACCCCCTGGCGGGAATCCCGATGCGGATCGGACTCATGTCCGACCGGAGTTACGCGGGTTCCACGCGGACCGCGCAGACCTTGAACTCGGGCATCCGCGAGACGGGGTCCAGGGCCGGGTTGGTGAGGGTGTTGGCGCGGCCCTCGCCGGGCCAGTGGAACGGCATGAACACGGTGTCGGCGCGGACGGTGTCCGTGACGCGGGCCGGGGCGACGGCCCGCCCCCGGCGGGAGGTCACCGCGAGCGGGGTGCCGTCGGTGACGCCGAGGCGGGCCGCGAGGCGCGGGTGGAGTTCCACGAAGGGGCCGGGGGCGGCGGCGTTGAGTTCGGGCACGCGGCGGGTCTGGGCCCCGGACTGGTACTGGGCGACGACCCGGCCGGTGGTGAGCAGCAGCGGGTACTCGGCGTCGGGGACCTCGGCGGCGTCGCGGTGGGAGACGGGGGTGAAGCGGGCCCGGCCGTCGTCGGTGGCGAAGCGGTCCAGGAAGAGGCGGGGCTGTCCCGGGGAGCCTTCGGGGCAGGGCCAGAAGACGCCCTGTTCGGCTTCGATGCGGGAGTAGGAGATGCCGGAGTAGTCGGCGGGGCCGCCTTCGGAGGCGCGGCGGAGCTCTTCGAAGACCTCCTCGGGGTCGGTGGGGAAGCCCTTCTCCACGCCGAGGCGGGCTGCGAGCCCGTGCAGGAGGTCCAGGTCGCCGCGGACGCCGGGCGGCGGGGTGAGGGCGCGGCGGCGCAGCAGGACGCGGCCCTCCAGGTTGGTGGTGGTGCCGGTCTCCTCCGCCCACTGGGTGACGGGCAGGACCACGTCGGCGAGTGCGGCGGTCTCGGAGAGGACGACGTCGGCGACGGCGAGGAAGTCCAGGGAGCGGATCCGGTCCTCGACGTGGGCGGCGCGGGGGGCGGACACCACCGGGTTGGAGCCCATGAGGAGGAGGGCCTTGACGTCGCCGCCGAGGGCGTCGAGGAGTTCGTAGGCACTGCGGCCGGGGCCGGGCAGGCTCTGCGGGTCGACGCCCCAGACGCGGGCGACGTGTTCGCGGGCGGCGGGGTCGGTGAGCTTGCGGTAGCCGGGGAGCTGGTCGGCCTTCTGGCCGTGCTCGCGGCCGCCCTGGCCGTTGCCCTGGCCGGTGAGGCAGCCGTAGCCGGAGTGCGGGCGGCCGGCGCGGCCGGTGGCGAGGCAGAGGTTGATCCAGGCGCCGACGGTGTCGGTGCCCTTGGACTGCTGCTCCGGTCCCCGGGCGGTGAGGACCATGGCGGAGGAGGGGGTGCAGAACAGGTCGACGGCGCGGCGCAGTTCGGGGACGGGGATCCCGGTGATGCGCTCGACCAGTTCGGGCCAGTGGGCCATGGCTGCGGCGCGGGCGTCCTCCCAGCCGGTGGTGCGTTCGCTGATGAACTCCTCGTCGGCGCGGCCCTCGGCGACGACCAGGTGCAGGAGTCCGAGGGCGAGGGCGAGGTCGGTGCCGGGGCGGGGCGCGAGGTGGAGGTCGGCCTGCTCGGCGGTGCGGGTGCGGCGGGGGTCGACGACGATCAGGGTGCCGCCGTTGGCCTTGAGCTCGGTGAGGTAGCGCACGAAGGGGGGCATGGTCTCGGCGGGGTTGGAGCCGACGAGGACGACGCAGCCCGAGCGGGGGATGTCCTCCAGCGGGAAGGGCAGTCCGCGGTCGAGGCCGAAGGCCTTCTGGTGCGCGGCGGCGGCCGAGGACATGCAGAAGCGGCCGTTGTAGTCGATCTGGGAGGTGCCGAGGGCGACGCGGGCGAACTTGCCGAGGGCGTAGGCCTTCTCGTTGGTCAGGCCGCCTCCGCCGAAGACGCCGACGGCGTCGGGGCCGTGGGCGCGGCGGGTGCGGGCGAGTCCCTCGGCGACGGCGTCGAGGGCCTCCTCCCAGGTGGCCGGGACGAGCGGGCCGCCGGCGTGGGTGCGGACGAGCGGCTCGGTCAGGCGTACCCGGGAGGAGAGCACGGCGGGGGCGGTGCGGCCCTTGCCGCACAGCGCGCCCCGGTTCACGGGGAAGTCGGTGCGCTCCTCGACCGTCACCGCGTCGCCGTCCGGGGCCGGGCGCAGGTTCATGCCGCACTGCAGGGCGCAGTAGGGGCAGTGGGTGGCGGTGGCTTCCGGGGAGCTGTGCATACGGCCCAGGGTGCGGCCCGGGTGTTACGCGGGGGCTTCACCCCGCGTTACGCGCGGGGTACGCCGCCCTCCCAGGTCCCGGCCCCGCACGGTGAGCCGGACCCGATACGGCCCTTCCGACGGCGGGCGTGGCTAGGCTGACGGGGTCAGGACTGGAGGAGACCATGACCGCCACGCTGCCCGAGTGGCTCTACCCGCCGCGTGCCAGCGGCTGGGAGGCCGACGACCTCGACCACATCCCGAACCTGCCCCGCCACACCGAGCTCATCGACGGTGCACTGGTCTTCATGATGTCGCCCCAACGGTCCTGGCACGACCGTGTCATCCGCCGCCTGACCGCCGCGCTGGAGGACCGGGCCCCGGAGGAGAGCACGGTCGAGGCGCAGATGACCGTGCGACTGAGCGTGAAGAGCCGTCCCGAGCCGGATGTCATCGCCGCGTCGGTCGCCTACGACCCGGACCGGACCTGCTTCCTGCCCGAGGACGTGGCGCTGGTCGTCGAGGTGGTCTCCGAGGAGTCGCAGGAGCGGGACCGGGAGACGAAGCCCTTCAAGTACGCCCGGGCGGGGATCCGGCACTTCTGGCGCGTCGAGGAGGAGCACGGCCTCCCGGTGGTCCACGCGTACGAGCTCGACGACACGACCCGCACCTACGTCCCCACCGGTATCCACCGGGAGCACCTCAAGACGAGCGTGCCCTTCGACATCGAGATCGATCTGGCACGCCTGACTCGGTGAGCCCGGCCTACTGGCCGGTGAGGTACTTGACCGTCAGGCCGGCCGTCCAGCCGCCGTCCACGGCGAGTTCGGCGCCGGTCATGTAGCCGGCGGCGTCGGAGAGGAGGAAGGCGACGGCGGCCGCGATCTCCTCGGGGACTCCGACGCGGCCCAGCGGGGCGCCGGGGTAGTTGCCTTCGCCGGCCTGGATGCCGACGGGGGCGGTCATCGGGGTGAGCGTCATGCCGGGGTGGACGGAGTTGACGCGGATCTTCGCCTCGGCGAGCTCGACGGCGCCGATCTTCGACAGTCCGCGCACGCCCCATTTGGAGGCCCCGTACCCGGCGGTGAGGGCGAGTCCGGTGAGGCCGGCGGCGGAGGAGATGTTGACGACGGATCCGCCGCCGTTCGCCCGCAGCAGGGGTATCGCGGTCTTGATCCCGATGAACACGCCGACCAGGTTGACCTCGATGACCTGGCGGAAGTGCTCGACGCTCTCGTGTTCCAGGAACTGGCCGGTGGAGATGCCGGCGTTGTTGACGAGCCCGTCGATCCGGCCGAACTCGGCGACCGCGTACTCCAGCGCCGCCCGCCAGTCGGTCTCGCTGGTCACGTCGTGCCGCAGGAAGCGGGCCGCGTCGCCGAGCTCGGCGGCGGTTTCGGCGCCCTCGGCCTCCAGCAGGTCGGTGACCAGCACCCGGCCGCCGCCGTCGACGACCGCCTGCGCGGCTGCCGCGCCCAGGCCCCGTGCCCCGCCGGTGATGACGACGACCTTGCCGCTCAGATCCACCACAGCCACGATCCACACCCCTGACGCAGACACATCGGTATATGACTAATCGGCATATGCCGATCGCGGCGTCAGTCTGCCAGAGCGGCCAGGACCCGCGACACCCCCTCTTCCTTCGGGCCGAGGAACCTCGGCTCCGGCTGGAAGGCCGCGTCCAGGGCCGCCTTGCCGGCCGCGAAGACCTCGCGGGCGCCGCCGTAGTACCAGGTGGAGTCGTGCTCGTCGTCCACCCCGACGCCGTAGGAGTCCACGCCCGCCGCCTGGCACAGGGCCACCGCGCGGTGGATGTGGAAGTGCTGGCTGATCAGCACCGCCCGGCGCACCCCGAATATCTCCCGGACCCGCACGCAGGAGTCCCAGGTGTCGAACCCGGCGTAGTCGCTGACGATCCGGTCGTCGGGTATGCCGTGCCCCCTGAGGTACGTCCGCATCGCGCCCGGCTCGTCGTACTCGGTGCGGCTGTTGTCCCCGGTCACCAGGACCACCTTGACCTTGCCCGCGCGGTAGAGCTCCACGGCCGCGTCGAGCCGGTACGCCAGGTACGGCGTCGGGCGGCCCTTCCACAGGCCCGCCCCGAAGACCACCGCCACCCCCGCGTCGGGCGCCCCGGCGGTGGTCCGCAGCCGGTCGGCTGCCGCGGCGTGCGTCCACGTCGAGGGCAGCAGGGCCAGCACGCACAGCGCCATCACCGCCTGCACGGCCCGCCGGCGCGCCCGCACCGTCCGCGCCGTCCGCGCCGTCCGCGCCGTCCGCAGCAGCGCCCTCCACCGGCCGGCGCCGAACCGCCCCGCCCGCCCCTGCTCCCGCTCCCCCATGACCGATCCCCCTCGTCCCACACACCTTTCGCACGGATTGACGAACCACCCCCTCCCCCCAGTTCCACCCACCACGCCTTTCACTCGTACGAATGACCGAGTGAGCGGCAGGAAACCACCCGTCACCCCCGCGCAACGCCCACGCAATCCGGACCCCGCAGGATCGGTCCATGACGGAGCCGGTGCACCCTCCCGCCACCCAGTCCTTCCCCTTCGGCAGCGCGGCCGAGCTGCTGACCCGGATCACCGACCAGCTCGGCACCCAGCTCAGCGGCCTGCGCCCACCACGCGCCCGGCACCACGGAGTCCCCACATGCACCCCGCCCTCGTCGCCGTGGCCCACGGCAGCCGCGACCCGCGCGCCCCGCACACCGTCCTCGCCCTGCTCGAACGGGTCCGCGAGCTCCGCCCCGCCCTCGACGTCCGCCTCGGCCACATCGAGCTGAACCGGCCGCTGCTGGCCGACACCCTGCGGGACACCGCCGGGGCGGCCGTCCTCGTGCCGCTGCTGCTCGGACGCGGCACCCACGTCAAGCGCGACCTACCCGCCGCCGCGGCCCGGGCCGGACACCTGCGGATCCGGATCGCCGACCCGCTCGGCCCCCACCCGCTGCTCGTGGAGGCCCTGTTCGAGCACCTCCTGGAGGCCGGCTGGACCCCGGGCACGGCCGTCGTACTGGCCTCGGCCGGGTCCCTCGACCCCGACTCCGCCGCCGACACCCGCCGCGGCGCCCACTTGCTCTCCGAACGGCTCGGCGGGGTCCCCGTGGTCCCCGCGTACGCGTCGGCGGCCGCCCCGAGCGTCGCGGACGCCGTCCGGGCACTGGCCGCCCGGGGTCACCGCCGGACGGCCGTGGCCTCGTACTTCGTCGCCCCGGGCCGGTTCGCCGCCGCGAGCGCGGCCGCCGCCACCGGCCCGGCGGCGGCCCCGCTCGGCGCGCACCCGGCACTCGCCCGACTGGTGCTGCACCGCTACGACCAAGCGCTCGCCCGCAGCGCGCGGGAGCCGGAACTGGCCACCGCGTGAAGGCCGCGCAGGTTCGGTAGGTTCCGATTGCTCGGATTGTCGGTGACTCCGGTTAACGTCTCAGCATGGAAGGCACCGCGCACGTCCCCGCCTACGAGTCCTACGATCCGGCCGCCACCGAACGATGGGCCGCCGAGCCGGACAAACGGCCCGGCCGCACCGCCTTCCAGCGCGACCGCGCCCGGGTGCTGCACTCGGCCGCGCTGCGCCGCCTCGCCGGGAAGACGCAGGTCGTCACCCCCGGCACCCGCTCCTTCGACTGGGACGCGAGCCCCCGCACCCGGCTCACGCACTCCCTGGAGTGCGCGCAGGTCGGCCGGGAGCTCGGCGCGGCCCTCGGCTGCGATCCGGACCTGGTCGAAGCGGCCTGCCTCTCCCACGACATGGGCCACCCACCGTTCGGGCACAACGGCGAGGAGGCGCTCAACGAGTTCGCCAAGGACTGCGGCGGCTTCGAGGGCAACGCCCAGTCGCTGCGCCTGCTGACCCGGCTGGAGCCCAAGCGGTTCGTCGCCGGCCCGGACGGCGAGCAGCTGAGCGTCGGCCTCAACCTGACCCGCGCCTGCCTCGACGCGGCCACCAAGTACCCCTGGGCGCGCGGCGGCCACCCCACCGACCCGGACTCGGTGAAGTTCGGCGCCTACGAGGACGACCTGCCGGTCTTCGAGTGGCTGCGGCGCGGTGCGCCCGCCGACCGCAAGTGCTTCGAGGCCCAGGTCATGGACTGGGCGGACGACGTCGCGTACTCCGTGCACGACTTCGAGGACGGCCTGCACGCCGGTCACCTCGACCCCAACCTCCTCTTCGCCGAGCCCGAGCGGGCCGCCATCTGGCAGGTGGCGATCGGCCGTTACGTGCCCGCCGACACCTCCCCGGAGGAGCTGCGCGAGGCGCTGGACCGGCTGATGGAGGAGGACTGGTGGCCGCACGGCTACGACGGTTCGGCGGTGGCGCAGGCCCGCCTGAAGGACGCCACCAGCCAGCTGATCGGCCGCTTCTGCCTGGCCGCCGAGGGCGCCACCCGCGAGGCGTACGGCTCCGGCCGGCTCACCCGGTACGCGGCGGAGCTGGTGGTGCCGCGCGACGCGCGCAACGAGTGCGCGGTCCTCAAGGCGGTCGCCGACCTGTACGTGATGCAGCGCGACGAGCAGGAGCGGCTGAGGGCCGACCAGCGCATCGTCCTGGCCGAACTGGCGGAGGCGCTCAGCGCCCGCGCGCCGGAGGGCCTGGACCCCCAGTTCCGGGCGATCTTCGACGCGGCGGCGGACGACAGGGCCCGCAAACGCGCGGTCATCGACCAGATCGCCTGCCTGACCGACGCGGCCGCCCGTTCACTGCACGCGCGCCTCACCCGACGCGGGCGGCGCGCCGAAGGGTGAGCCGATCGGGCCACTCCCCCTTCACGCGGCAGGCTGGGTGCGGGACGCTCGCAAGATGGCCGCAAGTGGCCGACAGGTTATGAGGAGGCATCAGGTGGTCGACGCAAACCAGACGTTCATCATCGTCGGCGCGGGGCTGGCCGGGGCCAAGGCCGCCGAAACGCTGAGGGCGGAGGGGTTCACGGGCCGGGTGATCCTGATCGGCGACGAGCGCGACCATCCCTACGAGCGGCCCCCGCTGTCCAAGGGATACCTGGTGGGCAAGGAGGAGCGCGACAGCGTCTTCGTGCACAAGCCGTCCTGGTACGCGAGCGCCGACGTCGAGCTGCACCTGGGCCAGCCCGCGGTGCACCTGGACCGTGCGGCGAAGACGGTGCGCCTGGGCGACGGCACCCTGATGCACTACGACAAGCTGCTGCTGGCCACCGGTGCCGAGCCGCGCCGCCTGGACATCCCGGGCACGGGCCTGGCCGGGGTGCACCACCTGCGCCGGCTCGCCCACGCCGACCTGCTGCGCAAGGCACTGACCTCCCTGGGCCGGGACAACGGCCACCTGCTGATCGCCGGCGCGGGCTGGATCGGCCTGGAGGTGGCGGCGGCGGCCCGTACGTACGGCGCGGAGGTGACCGTGGTCGAGCCGCTGGCGACCCCGCTGCACGCGGTGCTCGGCCCGGAGGTCGGCCGGCTCTTCACCGACCTGCACGCCGAGCACGGGGTGCGCTTCCACTTCGGCGCGAGGCTGACGGAGATCGTCGGCCAGGACGGCATGGTGATGGCCGCCCGCACCGACGACGGGGAGGAGCACCCGGCGCACGCGGTGCTCGCCGCGATCGGAGCGGCGCCGCGGACCGCGCTCGCCGAGACCTCGGGGCTGGCGCTGGTGGACCGGGAGCACGGCGGCGGCATCGCCGTGGACGCCTCGCTGCGCACCTCCGACCCGGACGTCTACGCCGTCGGGGACGTGGCCGCCGCCCACCATCCGGCGCTGGGCACCCGGCTGCGCGTCGAGCACTGGGCCAACGCCCTCAACGGCGGTCCGGCCGCCGCGCGGGCGATGCTGGGGCAGGAGGTCTCGTACGAGCGGGTGCCGTACTTCTTCTCCGACCAGTACGACGTGGGCCTGGAGTACTCCGGGTACGCCCCGGCGGGCGGCTACGACCAGGTGCTGGTGCGCGGGGACGTCGGCAAGCGGGAGTTCGTCGCGTTCTGGCTCTCGGAGGGCCGGGTGCTGGCCGGGATGAACGTGAACGTGTGGGACGTCGTCGAGCCCATCCAGGCCCTGATCAGGTCGAAGACGCCGGTGGACCGCGAGAAGCTGGCGGATCCTTCCGTTCCGCTTGAGTCCCTGGTGCCGGCGGAGGGGGCCTGACGGGTTCGCCGCCGCCCGGCCGTAGAATTCACGGGTGGCAGGACGGATCAACGACGACGACGTGAAGGCGGTACGGGACGCGGTCCCGATCGACGCCGTGGTCTCGGAGTACCTCCAGCTGCGCAACGCCGGCGGCGGCAACCTCAAGGGCCTGTGCCCCTTCCACGACGAGAAGTCCCCGTCCTTCCAGGTCAGCCCCAGCAAGGGCTTCTACCACTGCTTCGGCTGCCAGGCCGGCGGGGACACCCTCGACTTCATCATGAAGATCGACCACCTCTCCTTCTCGGAGGCGGTCGAACGGCTGGCCGGCCAGGCCGGGATCACCCTGCGGTACGAGGAGGGCGGCTACACCGCCGGCACCAGCGGCCGCGGCGAGCGGATCCGCCTGGTGGAGGCCCACAAGGCCGCCGCCCTCTTCTACGCGGAGCAGCTCGGCGGCGCCGAGGCGGAGATCGCCCGCCGCTTCCTGGCGGGGCGGGGCTTCGACCAGGCGGCGGCCCAGCACTTCGGCGTGGGCTACAGCCCGGCCGGCTGGGACCACCTGACCCGGTTCCTGCGCGGCAAGGGCTTCACCGACAAGGAGCTGATCCTCTCCGGGCTGGCCCAGGACAGCCGCAGCGGCAAGCCCATCGACCGGTTCCGGGGCCGGCTCATGTGGCCGATCCGGGACATCAGCGGCGAGGTGGTCGGCTTCGGCGCGCGCAAGCTGCGCGAGGACGACAACGGGCCGAAGTACCTGAACACCCCCGAGACGGCGATCTACAAGAAGTCCCAGGTGCTGTACGGCATCGACCTGGCGAAGAAGGAGATCGCGAAGACCTCGCGGGCCGTGGTCGTCGAGGGCTACACCGACGTCATGGCCTGTCACCTGGCCGGGGTCACCACCGCGATCGCCACCTGTGGCACGGCCTTCGGCGGGGACCACATCAAGATCCTGCGCCGGCTGCTGATGGACAACGCGACCGCCGAGGTGATCTTCACCTTCGACGGTGACGCGGCCGGCCAGAAGGCCGCGCTGCGCGCGTTCGAGGACGACCAGAAGTTCGCGGCGGAGACCTCCATCACCATCGCCCCGGGCGGCATGGACCCCTGCGACCTGCGCCTCGCGCAGGGCGACGCGGCGGTGGCCGGGCTGGTCGACTCCCGCACCCCGCTGTTCGAGTTCGCCCTGCGGCACATCGTGGGCCGGCACAACCTGGAGAACCCGGCGGGGCGGGCGGCCGCGCTGGCCGAGGCCGCACCGGTCGTCGCCAGCATCAAGGACCTCTCGATCCAGCACGAGTCCGCCGTCCAGCTGGCCGGGATGCTGGGCATCCTCGACGAGCAGTTCGTGGTCAAGCGGGTGGCCCAGCTGGCACGCTGGGCGCGCGAACGCGGCAACCAGCCGCAGCAGCAGGGCCGGGGCCGCCCCCAGGAGCCGGCCCCCGCACCGCCGTCGGCGGCCGTCGGCGGCGGGCCCGCGCTGAACCTGCGCAGCCCCGCCCACCGCACCGAGCGCGAACTCCTCAAGCTGGCGCTCCAGCGGCCGGCCCTGGTCTCCCCCGCCTTCGACGCGTACGGGATCGACGAGTTCACCGCCCCGCCCTACGCGGCCGTCCGCCAGGCCATCCAGGACGCCGGCGGCGCCTCGCAGGGCACCGAGGACTACCTGGTCCGGGTCCGCGAGGCCGCTCCGAACGACACCGTCCGGGCGATGGTCACGGAACTGGCGGTGGAGGCCATCCACGCCAAGACGGTGGACGAGGTCTACGCGGGCGTCCAGCTCGTGCAGGTCCGGCTGCGCGCCGTCGACCGCCGGGTGCTGGAGATCCAGGGCGCCATGACCCGGCTGAGCCCGCAGGCCCCGCCGGAGCAGCACGCGGCGATCCAGCAGGAGCTGTGGGTGCTCCAGCAGTACGGGCAGCGGCTGCGCAACCGCGGCGCCGAAGGGCTGTAGACGCCGCTCAGCGCCGCAGCCAGTCCCCGCCCGGGATCTCGGTGCCCGTCGCCGCGAGGCGGCGGGCCAGCGGGCCGGCCGCCAGGTAGACCCAGGCCCGGACCCGGCTGCCGTCGGGGCGCACGGCCTCGCGGGCGACCCGGTCGTAGACGTTCCCCGGGCGCCCCGGGCCGGCGTACTCCTCCAGCAGGTCCAGGGCGACCAGCAGTTCCGCGTACGCCCCCGGCGCGGCGGTGACCAGCTCCCCGGCTATGGCGGAGCCGGGGCGGTCTACGGCGTACGGATAGCCGGGCCCGTCGTACAGCGCCGCGTCCGGCAGCCGGGCGGGCTCCTCGGCCGCCGTACGGCCCTTCAGGAACAGGTCGTGGTTGACCTCCCCCGGCCGCAGCGTCCCGTACACGAAGAACGGCAGCGCGCCGGATCCGGTTCCCGGTCCGGATCCCGGCCGATCGGCCGATGTCACTGGGCCCTCCCTCGACTACGACTGGACGGTGCGGGGGTCCGGGCCCTAAGGCCCTTCTTCGCCGCGCACCCCCACCGTACGCACCGCTGTTACACAATCTCCCGGCTCCCGTGACGGGCGCCCCATAACGTCTGGTTCCACCCGTTTCCCGACCCCACCCCGCTCCCCATGACGCGATCTCCCCGCCGTTCCCCCGGCACCGCCACCACCACCGCCGCCCTGCTGTTCTGCGCCGCCGCGTCGGCCGTGGCGGGCTGCGCCGCGCCCGGCGGGCTCGCCCCGGGCGAGCCCGTGGCGCCGGTCTCCCCGCAGCCGCAGCCGGAGGCGCTGTGGCCGGCCTGGTCGGAGGGCTCCCCGCGGGCGCCCGGGGTGGCCACCGGCACCCACCAGCCGCCGCCCGCCCCGCTGCCGGACGCGCCGGAGGCGGGTCCCGAGGGGCTGGCCTCGGTGGACGCGATGGCCGTCGTGAAGGCGGACAAGCGGATGCGGCTGCTCACCGGCAAGGGGATGATCAACGCCCCGGGCCGGGCGGGGATCCGCCCCCCGGTCTACCTCGATCTGACCGGTGACGGGAAGAAGGAGATGGTCGTCGCCGCCGACATCGAGACCGGCCGCACCGCGCTCACCGTGTACGCCGCCCGGGGCAAGGGGATCGTCCCCATCCTGTTCACCGTCGGCCGGCGGATGGCCGCCGAGTCGATCGGCCCGGACCTGCTGGTCCGCACCGCACCCGACGACGGCTCCGAGCAGGCCGTCCGCTACCACTGGGACGGCACCCGGATGACGGTCGTCAACGACGAGCGCCGCTACACCAAGCCCCAGGACCCCTCGTGAGGGCCCGGATCCCCGCCCCGCCCGCCGGCTGCGGACGGCGGCTGCGCGCCCTCGGCCTGCGCTGGAAGATCGCCGCGCTGCTGGCGGCCGGCTGCTCTCTGGTCGCCGTCACCATCGGCGTACTGATCCACGAGGCCCGCGTCCGCCAGGTGTCCGACTCCGCCCGCAAGAGCGCGGTCGAACAGCTGGTCCGCGTACGGCAGATCTACGAGATCACCGGGCGGCTCGACTCCGACAAGGTCGGGGAGGCCGACGCCCGGATCGACTGCCCCGCCACCCCGGAGGAGCTGCGCGGGGCGGCCCTGGGCGGACGCCGCACCACCTACCTCGACCTGACCGGGCCGGACCCGGCGGTGTGGGCGGCCCGGCCGGTGGGCAGCGGGCACGTGCTGACGGTGCGGCAGTCCCTGGCCGCCGAGCAGGCCGAGCTGGAGGAGCTGGACGCGCAGCTGGTCGCCTCCGGGACGGGCGTGGTGGCGCTCGCGGCCGTCGGCGGGGCGCTGCTGGCCAGCCGGCTCAGCAAGGACCTGCGGACGGCCGCCGAGACGGCCCGGCGGATCAGTGCGGGCGACCTGGACGCCCGGATCGGGCCGTCGGGGCCGCCGGGGACCCGGGACGAGGTGGCCGAGCTGTCCTCGGCGGTGGACACCATGGCGGCCAGCCTCCAGCGGCGGCTGGAGGCCGAGCAGCGGTTCACCGCGGACGTGGCGCACGAGCTGCGCACCCCGCTGACGGGCCTGCACACGGCGGCCGAGCTGCTGCCCGCAGGGCGGCCGACGGAGCTGGTCCGGGACCGGGTCGCGGCGCTGCGGACGCTGACGGAGGACCTGCTGGAGGTGGCCCGGCTGGACGCCGACCGGGAGGAGGCGCGGCTGGAGGTGCACGCGCTGGGACCGCTGGTGGCGTCGATCACGGAGCGGTCGGGGGTGGCGGCGGCGGTGGTCGGCGCGGACGGGACCGCCGGGGGGCCGGGCGGGGTACGGGTGCGCACCGACGCCCGGCGTCTGGAGCGGATCCTGACGAACCTGCTGGTCAATGCCCGGCGGCACGGGAGCGGTCCGATCACGGTGACGATGTCGGGGACCTCGGTGACCGTCCGGGACCAGGACGGCCCGGGCTATCCGCGGACCCTGCTGCGCGAGGGGCCTCGGCGGTTCGTGACGGGCACTCCGGAGCGGGGCCAGGGGACCGGGCTCGGGCTGACGATCGCCTTCGGGCAGGCCCGGCTGATCGGCGCGGAGGTGTCCCTGTCGAACCCGGAGCCGGCGGGCGCGGCGGCTGTGGTGACCCTGCCGCCGGCCTGACGTCACCCGGACGGCGTGGGCCCACACGGATGCCCTTCTACGGCCCTGACCTGCCCGGATACCGTTCGGCGGGGCATCAGGGGCGGGATCTGGCGCAGGCTCGGCAGGCGGTGGGCGGGCGGGCGGGTTTACCTCGGAACACGACCCCGTGTCCCCAGGAGTACCCATGCGCCGCAGCACCGCCCACGTGCTCACCGCCACCGCGCTGACCGCCGTCGCCTTCGCCGGGCCGGTCGCCGGGGCGGTGGCCGCCGCGGAGCTCGGCATGACGGCCTTCGCGCCCGGGGACTTCGCCGTGCTGGAGGTGTGGCCGAAGTCGGCCGGCCCGGGTGCCACCGTCACCGTGCACACGAAGGCCTGCGGCCGGGGCAGCCGGGCCGAGGGCGATGCCAGCACGGTGGAGGGCGGCCGCTTCGAGCTGGCGCCGGGCAGCCGCGAGGACGTGGTCACGGGCCGGTTCCGGATCGGCCAGGGCCTGCGGCCGGGCACCTACGGCATCGGCGCCACCTGCGCGAACGGCAAGTTCGCCACCGGCGACCTGGTCGTCACCGAACGCGGCCCGCAGGGCCACGTACGGACCGGGGTGGGTGGTGGCACGACCACCGCCACCGACCCCGCCAAGATCACGGCGGGAGCGGCAGTGCTGGCCGCGGCCGCCGTCGGCGGTACCTGGCTCCTGCGTCGCCGGGCGAGCGGCACGCGGAGCTGACGGGCGCCCACCGCGGCTGCGGCCGCGGTCCGACCGGTACCGCCCCCCGTCGCCCGCCCCGCGAGGTCCCCCCGTTCGCGGGGACGGGCGACGGCCACTCCAGCAACGGCGAGACGAGGGGTACGGCGCATGCGTGGCGGCTTCCCGGGCCTGCGGGAACGCCCCGGAACCTGTGGAAGGGGCTCCGCCGGGGCGCTCGCGGCACGGGCCGGGCTGGTCGCGGCCGCCGTCTGCGTCGGCGTCTGGCTCATCGGCAGCGGCTCGGCGGTCACCGTGCGGCCCCCGCTGCCCTCCGCCGCCGAGGCGCTGAGCGCGCAGCTCCTCTACCCCGGGAGCATCGACCCGCTCCCCGGCTCCCCGCCCGTACGGATCAGGATCCCGTCGATCCGGGTGGACGCCCCGCTGGCCGGGCTGGGCCTGGACCGAGACGGCAGCCTCGAAGTGCCCCCGCCGGCCCGCCGGGAGCTCGCCGGCTGGTACCGGGACGGGACCACGCCGGGCGCGACGGGCACCGCCGTGATCGCGGGACACGTCGACCACGCCAGCGGGCCGGCCGTCTTCTACCACCTGGGCGCGCTGCACCGGGGGGCGGCGGTCGAGGTCGACCGCGCGGACGGGCGTACGGCCGTGTTCACCGTGCACGCGGTCGAGGTGTACGACGCCGGGGCCTTCCCGGACCGGCGCGTGTACGGGCCCTCGCCGCGCGCGGAGCTGCGGGTGATCACCTGCGGCGGCGCGTTCTCCCCGCGCACCGGCTACCAGGGCAACGTGGTCGTCTTCGCCCACCTCACGGGGACGTACTGAGCCGCCGCCCCCACCACCCGGCTACCCCCACTGTTCGAGGCCGAGCTTGACCACCAGCGCGCCCACCACGGTGAGCAGGACCCCGCGGACGAAGCCGCTGCCCTTCTTCAGGGCCATCCGGGCGCCGACCATGCCGCCGGCCAGGTTGAAGACCGCCATCAGGGCGGCCAGCTGCCAGAACACCATCCCCTGGTAGGCGAACATCGCGAGCGCCCCCGCGTTGGTGCAGCAGTTGACGATCTTGGCGGTGGCGGAGGCGGTGACCAGGTCGAGGTGGAGCAGGGCGGTCAGGGCCAGCACCAGGAAGGTTCCGGTGCCGGGTCCGATGAGGCCGTCGTAGCAGCCGATGCCCAGGCCGGCGAGGGCGATGGTGAGGAGCACGCGGCCGCGGGAGACGGGAGAGGCGGAGGGGGCGGCGCCGAAGCCCGGCTTGAAGATGACCACGGCGGCGACCACCACCAGCACCCCCATGATCAGCGGGCGCATGGCGTCCTTGCTGATCCCGCCGGCGAGCGCGGCGCCGCCCATCGATCCGGCGAGCGCGGCCAGACCGATGCGGACGGCGAGCTTCACGTCGACCGGGGTCTTGCGCGCGTAGGTGGCGGCCGCCCCGGCGGTGCCGACGATGGCCACCGCCTTGTTGGTCCCGAGGACGGCGGCGGGCTGGGCGCTCGGCAGGCCGAGCAGCAGGGCCGGCAGGAGCAGCAGTCCGCCGCCGCCGACCACCGCGTCGATCCAGCCGGCCGCCGCGGCGGCCGCGCACAGCACGATGATCATGGTCGTTGATATGTCAGGCACGGCCACGACCCTAGGTACCGCATCCGTGCAGGGACCATCGATGCCCGGAAACTTGCGCAAAGGTTGAGCTTCGGCGCTGCTTCCAAGGGCCTCACGCACCCTCGGCACGGGCGCTGAGGTCGGTGTTCCGTCCGGGTAACAGGGGCGATGCGGCGGGGAAACAGCCCGCCCGCAGGCTCGTGCCATGACCTCGGAACAGCGTGTGGTGGTGATCGGCGGCGGCCTGGCGGGCCTGCGGCTCGCCGCGCGGCTGGGCCCCGGTGCGGCCGTGACCGTACTCGGGGAGGAAACCCACGCCCCCTACAACCGGGTCCTGCTGGCCGAGGTGCTCGCGGGCCGGTACGCACCCGAGGTCACCGCGCTCCCGGCCCCCGGCCCGGCGCTGCGCCGGGGTGTCCGGGCGGTGCGGATCGACCGCGCGGACCGGGCCGTGCACTGCGACGACGGCAGCGTGGAGCGGTACGACACCCTCGTGCTGGCCACCGGCTCGAACCCGGTGCTGCCGCCGCTGCGCGGGCTGTTCGCCCCGGACGGGAGGGAACTCCCCGAGGGCGTGCACGCGTTCCGCACCATGGACGACTGCCTGGCGCTCGCGGCGGCCGTACGCCCCGGCGTGCGGGCGGTGGTGATCGGCGGCGGCCTGCTGGGCGTCTCCGCGACCCGTGCACTGGCCGCGCGGGGTGCGCAGGTGGTCCTCGCCCAGCAGGCGGAGCGCCTGATGGAACGCCAGCTGGACGCCGACGCCTCCGCCCTGCTGCGGGACCACCTGACCGCGCTCGGCGTGGAGATCCACACCGAGTGCCGGGTCAGGGGCCTGACCACGACCGGCACCCCGCCGCGCGGGGCCTCCGCCCCGGCCCACCGCAAGGTGACCGCCGTCGAGCTCGCCGACGGCTACCGGCTGGAAGCCGACGTCGTCGTCCTCGCCTGCGGGGTCCGCCCCCGCGTCGGACTCGCCCAGGCGGCCGGGCTGGAGGTCCGCAAGGGCGTCGTCGTCGACGGCCGGCTGCGCACGAGCGACCCGCGCGTCCACGCCATCGGCGACTGCGCCGAGCACGACGGCCGGGTCTACGGCCTGGCGGGACCCGCCCTGGAGCAGGCCGACGCCCTCGCGGCGGTCCTGCGCGGGGACGGCGCCGAGTACACCGGCACCCGCGCCCTCACCCGCCTCACCCTCCCCACGGCCGGCGGCCCCGGCCCCTTCGACCTCGCCGCGTTCGGTGACCCCACCCCGCTCCCCGGCGACGACGTGCTCCGCCTCGCGGACGCCACCCGCCGCACCTACCGCAAGGTCGTCCTGCGCGGCGACCGGCTCGTCGGCGGGGTGCTGCTCGGGGAGCTCTCCACGGTGGGGGCCCTCGCCCGCACCTGGGAGGGCGACGAGTTCCTGACAGCCCCGCACGACCCGTTCCACCTGCTCACCGACGACGGAGGCCACTGATGACCGTGCCCGAGCCCCTGCCCGCGATCGTGCTCATCGGACACGGCATGGTCGGCCAGCGCTACCTGGAGGCCCTCGCCGAGCGCGGTGCCACCGCGACGCACCGGATCACCGTGCTGTGCGAGGAGCCCCGGCCCGCCTACGACCGGGTCCACCTCACCTCGTACTTCTCCGGAAGCACCCCCGAGGACCTCTCCCTCACCCCGGCCGGCTTCATGGCGGAGCACGGGATCGAGCTGCACCTCGACGACCCCGCCGAGCACCTCGACACGGCCGCCCGTACCGTCACCTCCCGCTCCGGGCGGGTGATCCCGTACGACGTGCTCGTGCTGGCGACCGGCAGCCACCCCTTCGTGCCGCCCGTCCCCGGCAAGGACGCCCCGGGCTGCTTCGTGTACCGCACCATCGAGGACCTCCTCGCGATCGAGGAGTACGCCAAGACCCGGTCCAGCGGCGCCGTCGTCGGCGGCGGTCTGCTCGGCCTGGAGGCCGCGGGCGCCCTCCAGGGGCTCGGACTCGCCACCCGCATCGTGGAGTTCGCCCCGCGCCTGATGCCCGTCCAGGTGGACGAGGGCGGCGGCGCGGCCCTGCTGCGCACCATCGAGTCCATGGGCCTGACGGTGCACACCGGCGTCGGCACGCAGGAGGTGCTGACCGGCGAGGACGGCTCGGTGTGCGGGATGAGCCTCTCGGACGGCTCCACCGTCGAGACCGAGCTGGTGGTCTTCTCGGCCGGGGTCCGCCCCCGCGACCAGCTGGCCCGCGCGGCCGGTCTGGCCGTCGGCGAGCGCGGCGGCATCACCGTCGACGCCCGCTGCCGCACTTCCGACCCGCGCGTGTACGCCATCGGCGAGTGCGCGCAGGCCGTCGACGGCCGTGTCTACGGGCTGGTCGCCCCCGGCTACGAGATGGCCGAGACCGCCGCCGAGGACCTCCTGGGCCGGGAGAAGGAGTTCACCGGCGCCGACCTGTCCACCAAGCTCAAGCTGCTCGGCGTGGACGTGGCCTCCTTCGGCGACGCGCACGGCACCGCCGAGGGCAGCCTGGACGTGGTCTGGTCCGACTCCCGCTCCGGCGTCTACAAGAAGCTGGTCGTCGCCGCCGACGGGGTGCTGCTCGGCGGTGTGCTGGTCGGCGACGCCGACTCGTACGGAACGCTGCGCCCGCTCACCGGCAGCGTCCTGCCGGTCGCCCCCGAGCAGTTGGTGCTGCCCGCCGGGGTCGGCGCGCCCGTCGCGCTCGGCCCCTCATCGCTGCCGGACACCGCGGTGATCTGCTCCTGCCACAACGTCACCAAGAAGGCCATCGCCGCCTGCGCCACCCTGCCCGAGGTGAAGAAGTGCACCAAGGCCGGCACCGGCTGCGGAAGCTGCCTGAAGACGATCGGGCAGCTGCTGCCGGCCGCCGCCGACAAGGGGCTGTGCGGCTGCTTCCCGCACACCCGGGCCGAGCTGTACGAGATCGTCCGCACCCGGCGCCTGACCTCGTACCAGGAGCTCCTGGACGGCCACGGCCGTGACGCGGCGCGCGGCGGCGACGGCTGCGAGGTCTGCAAGCCCGCCGTCGGCTCGATCATCGCCTCCCTGGCCCCGACCCTGGGCGCCAGCGGCTACGTACTGGACGGGGAGCAGGCCGCCCTCCAGGACACCAACGACCACTTCCTCGCCAACCTCCAGCGCAACGGCTCGTACTCGGTCGTCCCGCGCATCCCGGGCGGCGAGATCACCCCCGACAAGCTGATCGTGATCGGGGAGGTGGCCCGGGACTTCGGCCTCTACACGAAGATCACGGGCGGTCAGCGCATCGACCTGTTCGGCGCGAGCGTGGACCAGCTCCCGCGGATCTGGGCACGGCTGGTCGAAGCCGGCTTCGAGTCCGGGCACGCGTACGGCAAGGCCCTGCGGACGGTGAAGTCCTGCGTGGGCCAGACCTGGTGCCGCTACGGGGTGCAGGACAGCGTGCGGATGGCCATCGACCTGGAGCTGCGCTACCGGGGGCTGCGCGCCCCGCACAAGCTGAAGTCCGCGGTGTCCGGCTGCGCCCGCGAGTGCGCGGAGGCCCAGAGCAAGGACTTCGGGGTCATCGCGACGGCGAACGGCTGGAACCTGTACGTCGGAGGGAACGGCGGGGCGACCCCGCGCCACGCGGACCTGCTGGCGCAGGACCTGTCGGACGCCGAACTCGTGCGGCTCATCGACCGGTTCCTGATGTTCTACATCCGCACCGCCGACCGGCTGGAGCGGACGTCCACCTGGCTGGACCGGCTGGAGGGCGGCCTGGACCACCTGCGGGACGTGGTGGTGCACGACTCGCTGGGGCTGTGCGACGAGCTGGAGGCCCTGATGGCCGACCACGTGGCGCACTACCGCGACGAGTGGGCCGAAACGCTGTCGGACCCGGAGCGGCTGGGCCGGTTCGTGTCCTTCGTCAACGCGCCCGGCGCGCCCGACCCGACCGTGAAGTTCGTACCCGAGCGCGACCAGGTCAAGCCCGACCTGGCCGTCCTGACCATTGGAGGACCGGCCCGATGACCGTCGAACTGAAGGTGGCCGAAGGCTGGCTGACGGTGTGCCCGCTGTCGGCGCTCGTCCCCGGGCGCGGGGTCGCGGCCCTGCTGCCCGACGGGAGCCAGGCGGCTGTCTTCCTCGACCGCGCGGGGCGCCCGTACGCGATCGGCAACCAGGACCCCTTCACCGGCGCGCACGTCCTGTCGCGCGGGCTGGTGGGGCGGGCGGAGGGGCGGCCCTTCGTGGCCTCGCCGCTGCTGAAGCAGCGCTTCGACCTGGAGTCGGGTCGCTGCCTGGACGACGAGGGGGTGACGGTCCGCACGTACCAGGTGCGGACCGCCTCCGCCCCGTAGGACATCAGCCCTGGACCGCGGCCGGGTCCATCCAGAAGTACTCCCACACGTGGTGGTCCAGGTCCTCGAAGGCGCGCCCGTACATGAAGCCGAGGTCCATGACCGGGCGGGGCTCGGTGGCGCCGGCCGCGAGGGCGGCGTCGACCACCTCGTCGACCTTCTCGCGGCTGTCGGCGCTGAGCGCGACCATGACCTCGGTGGCCTTCGAGGCGTCGGCCACCGGCTTGGTGGCGAACTCCTTGAACTTCTCCTCGGTCAGCAGCATCGCGAAGATGGTGTCGCTGATCACCATGGAGGCGGCCGTCTCGTCGGTGAACTGCGGGTTGAAGGAGTAGCCGAGCTTCTCCCAGAAGGCCTTCGCGGCGTCCAGGTCCTTCACCGGCAGGTTGACGAAGATCATCTGAGCCATCTCGGTTCCTCTTCCCTCGTGTGCGCGTGCGTGGTGCGCGGTACGCGGTGCGTTGTCGAAGGGGTAGACCCGGGGCACCGGCAGAACTCATCGGCGCCCGGCGAAGTTTTTTCAGGAATTACGTTTCCGCAGGTCAGAAGCGCTGGAACGGCGGCGTCCGGCCGCCCGGCGGGCTGTGACGACTGCCCGTGTGCCGGTCGCTCCCGCGTCATGCGGAGTTGGCACCCCGTCCATGCTGCGCCCCTAGGTTCCTCGACGCATGCGACCCCGCGCCCGGCCGGACGCGGGGGCCCTCCTCCCACAGGAGTGACCGTGGAACGTCGTACCTTCCTGCGCGGTGCCGTGATCGGCACCTCCGCCGCCGCCTTCGCCGGAACCCTCAGCCACGGGGCCGCGTACGCCGCGCCGGCCCAGCCGGGCGCCGGGCCCTACGGGGCCCTCGGTGCGGCGGACGCGAACGGGATCATGCTCCCGTCCGGGTTCAGCAGCCGGGTCATCGCCCGCTCCTCGCAGACGGTGAGCGGCACCTCGTACACCTGGCACAGCGCCCCCGACGGCGGTGCGTGCTTCGCGGACGGCAGCGGCTGGATCTACGTGTCGAACTCGGAGATCAACCCGAGCGGCGGCGCGAGCGCGGTGAAGTTCAACTCCTCGGGCACGGTCACCGGGGCGTACCGGATCCTGTCGAACACCCGGCAGAACTGCGCGGGCGGCAAGACCCCGTGGAACACCTGGCTGTCGTGCGAGGAGGTCAGCCTCGGCTACGTCTACGAGACCGACCCGTACGGGGTCAACGCGGCCGTGCAGCGGCCCGCGATGGGCCGCTTCAAACACGAGGCCGCGGCGGCCGACCCGGTGCGCCAGGCGGTCTACCTGACCGAGGACGAGACGAACGGCTGCTTCTACCGGTTCCTGCCCGCCACCTGGGGCAACCTCTCCTCCGGCACGCTCCAGGTCATGGTCGCCGGAAGCGGCACCTCCGGCTCCTTCAGCTGGCAGAACGTGCCGGACCCCGACGGCTCCCCGACCACGACCCGCACCCAGGTCTCCGGCGCCAAGCACTTCAACGGCGGCGAGGGCTGCCACTACGCGAGCGACACCGTCTGGTTCACGACCAAGGGCGACAACCGGGTCTGGCAGCTCAACCTGGCGAGCAGCACCTACGAGCTGGCCTACGACGACTCCCTGGTCCCCGGCGGCGCGGCGCCGCTGACCGGTGTCGACAACGTCACCGGGTCGACGTACGGGGACCTGTACGTCGCGGAGGACGGCGGCAACATGGAGATCTGCGTGATCACCCCGGACGACGTGGTGGCGCCCTTCCTCCGGATCACCGGCCAGTCCTCCTCGGAGATCACCGGCCCCGCCTTCTCCCCGAACGGCGGCCGGCTCTACTTCAG
This sequence comes from Streptomyces sp. NPDC040718, assembly GCF_055593565.1. Lineage (NCBI taxonomy): Bacteria > Bacillati > Actinomycetota > Actinomycetes > Kitasatosporales > Streptomycetaceae > Streptomyces > Streptomyces sp. NPDC040718. Next base: position 106,334 of record NZ_JBVIXO010000013.1, read on the forward strand.
CAGCCAGCGGGGTACGAGCGGCTCCTCGACCGGCGGCATCACCTACGAGGTGACCGGGCCGTTCCGCGTCTGACGCCCGCACCGCGGACACGCGGCCCGGCGGGGAGCAGCCGACCTCCCCGCCGGGCCGCGGACGCGCCCGGTGAACCGATCCTTCAGGAGACCACGGCACCGCCCTTGAGCAGGGCCGCCCCCAGCGGGGTCACCGTGTGCAGGACCGCGTTGCCGTGGCGCAGGGTCGTCACCAGGCCCGCCTCGCGCATCACGCAGGCGTGCTGGCTCGCCGAGGCCAGGGAGACCCCGGCCCGGCGGGCCAGCTCGCTGGTGGTGGCCCCGTCGCCGATGGCCCGCAGCACCACCGAGCGGGTGTGGCCCACCAGCTTGCCCAGGGTGCGCTGGCGCTGCTCCTCGGCCGGCCTGGCGGCCTCCCCGCCCGCCCCCGCGGAGGCCAGCTGCGCGGCGGCCGGGTAGACCAGCACCGGCGGCAGCTCCGGGTCGTGCAGGGTCACGGCCGTCCGGCGGCAGAAGAAGGACGGCTGGAGCAGCAGCCCGCGCCCGCGCAGCCGTACGTCCCGGTCCACCGGGTACTCGCACTCCAGCACCGGGGCCCGCCAGCGCAGCATCGGCGGCAGCGAGGCGAGCAGCTCGTCCGCGCCCCCGTCGAGGAGCGCGCGGCCGCGTGCCGCCCGCTCCGCCTCGACCTGGGCCTGGATGTGCGTCCAGTACGGCTCCACGGCCGCCCGGTGGTACGCGCGCAGCTCGCCCAGCAGCCGGGGCAGGTGCTTGGTGCCGCCGTCGATGAACTCCCGCAGCCGGGCCGGCGGCGGGGTCCCGAAGGCGGCACCGAAGCCCGTCCCGGCCCCGGCGCCCACGAGGGACAGCTCCCGGCGCAGCCGCTCGGGGCGCAGCCCGCGCAGCGCGTCGAGCCCGAGGTCCCACCCGTACTGGCCCTCGGCCGGGGTCAGGAAATCGGGGAAATAGCCGCGAGCCGGTATGAGCGCACCCAGCAGCCTTGTTTCACCATTCAACCTGCTCCGGGTTTCCGTGCGCCATTCGCCGAAGAACCGGGCGTCACGCCGGTCCCTTAAGCGATGAAAACTAAGAATCGTTTCCCACAACGCATCGGGACGCCCTGCCATCCGTACGCGTGCCAGGTCCACTCCAGTGAAATGGATACGAAGCACCGAACCCCCACCTGTGCAACCGCAATCCCCCCGCCCCACGAGTATGCATGCCGTCACACGTGGTCACCACGCCCTTTCGGCCACAGTTGAAACCCCTTTCGGCAGAGGCGTGACAAGCGAAATCCTGTACTCCGCCAGGCACACTCCGGTGCGACCGAAACGCTCCGTGAAGGCCGTGGGGGGCTTTGCGGGGCCTGGCGGTCGGTCGCACCGGGAAGCGCCGACGTGCCTGGCAGATAGGCGGCAGGCGGTGGACGGGTGGGGATCCGTCCACCGCCTGGCGCTGTAATGACATTGTTGAAAATTTCGCGATACGGGACGTCTCGCGAACTGCTCCCGAAATGGGTCGCGCCCTCCCCCGGCAGTCAGGGAACCGGGGGAGGGCGCAGTCAGGGGGGCTCGGTGAGCCCTGGAAGGCCCTCAGGGGGCCCTGCGGGGCCCCGAAGGGCCCCTGGGGGGGTTCAGCGGCTGTCGGAGCCCTTGGCCTCGGCGGCCGCGCGGCCGGCCTCCAGGCGCGCCACCGGGATCCGGAACGGCGAGCAGGAGACGTAGTCGAGGCCGACCTCGTGGAAGAAGTGCACCGACTCCGGGTCGCCGCCGTGCTCACCGCAGACGCCGAGCTTGAGGTCGGGGCGGGTGGCCCGGCCCTGCTCGACCGCGTGGCGCACGAGCGAGCCGACGCCGTCCTTGTCGATCGTCTCGAACGGCGAGACCCCGAAGATGCCCTTCTCCAGGTAGGCCGTGAAGAAGCTGGCCTCGACGTCGTCGCGGGAGAAGCCCCACACCGTCTGGGTCAGGTCGTTCGTGCCGAAGGAGAAGAACTGCGCGGCCTCGGCGATCTGGGCGGCGGTCAGCGCGGCGCGCGGCAGCTCGATCATCGTGCCGATCGACAGCTTGAGGCTGGTGCCGGTGGCGGCCTCGACCTCGGCGATGATCGCGTCGGCCTCCTCGCGGACGATCTCCAGCTCCTGGACGGTGCCCACCAGCGGGACCATGATCTCGGCGCGCGGGTCGCCCTTGGCGTTCTTGCGCTCGGCGGCGGCCTCGGCGATCGCCCGGACCTGCATGGCGAACAGGCCGGGGATGACCAGGCCGAGGCGGACGCCGCGCAGACCCAGCATCGGGTTCTGCTCGTGCAGCTTGTGCACGGCCTGGAGCAGGCGCAGGTCGTTCTCGTTGGCGTCCTTGCGGGACTCGGCGAGGGCGACGCGCACCGACAGCTCGGTGATGTCCGGCAGGAACTCGTGCAGCGGCGGGTCGAGGAGGCGGACGGTGACGGGCAGTCCGTCCATCGCCTCGAACAGCTCGACGAAGTCCTTCTTCTGCAGCGGCAGAAGGGCACTGAGTGCCGCTTCGCGCTCGCCGTCGGTGTCCGCGAGGATCAGGCGCTCGACCATCTCGCGGCGCTCGCCGAGGAACATGTGCTCGGTGCGGCACAGGCCGATGCCCTGGGCGCCGAAGCGGCGGGCGCGCAGCGCGTCCTCGGCGTTGTCGGCGTTGGCGCGGACCCGCAGGCGGCGGACGCGGTCCGCGTACGCCATGATCCGGTGCACGGCGGCGACGAGCTCGTCGGCGTCGTCGGCGCCGGCGTGCATGCGGCCCTCGAAGTACTCGACGACCGGGGACGGCACGACGGGTACCTCACCGAGGTACACCTTGCCGGTGGAGCCGTCGATGGAGACGACGTCGCCCTCTTCGATGACCGTCTCGCCGACCGTCATCCGGCGGCGCTTGGTGTCGACGTCGAGCTCCTCGGCGCCGCAGACGCAGGTCTTGCCCATGCCGCGGGCCACGACGGCGGCGTGCGAGGTCTTGCCGCCGCGCGAGGTCAGGATGCCCTCGGAGGCGATCATGCCGTCGAGGTCGTCCGGGTTGGTCTCGCGGCGGATCAGGATGACCTTCTCGCCGGAGCGGGACCACTTGACGGCCGTGTACGAGTCGAAGACGGCCTTGCCGACCGCGGCGCCCGGGGAGGCGGCGATGCCGCGGCCGAGCAGCTCGGTCTTGGCGTCCTCGTCGAAGCGCGGGAACATCAGCTGCGCCAGCTGGTGGCCCGTGACGCGCTGGAGGGCCTCCGCCTCGCTGATCAGGCCCTGGTCCACGAGCTGGGTGGCGATGCGGAAGGCGGCGCCGGCGGTGCGCTTGCCGACACGGGTCTGGAGCATCCACAGCTGGCCGCGCTCGATGGTGAACTCGATGTCGCAGAGATCCTTGTAGTGGGTCTCCAGCGTCGTCATGATCGTCATGAGCTGGTCGTACGAGGCCTTGTCGATGGCCTCCAGGTCCGCGAGCGGGACCGTGTTGCGGATGCCCGCGACGACGTCCTCGCCCTGGGCGTTCTGCAGGTAGTCGCCGTAGACGCCGGCGTGGCCGCTCGCGGGGTCGCGGGTGAAGGCGACGCCGGTGCCCGAGTCGGGGCCCAGGTTGCCGAAGACCATGGAGCAGACGTTGACCGCGGTGCCCAGGTCGCCGGGGATGCGCTCCTGGCGGCGGTAGAGCTTGGCGCGGTCGGTGTTCCAGGAGTTGAAGACGGCCTCGACGGCGAGGTCGAGCTGCTCGCGGGCGTCCTGGGGGAACTCCCGGCCGGCCTCCTTGGCGACGATCTTCTTGAAGACCTTGACCAGCTTCTTGAGGTCGGCGGCGTCGAGGTCGGTGTCGACGGTGACCTTCTTGGCGGCCTTGGCCTCGTCGAGGGCGTCCTCGAAGAGCTCGCCCTCGACGCCGAGGACGGTCTTGCCGAACATCTGGATGAGGCGGCGGTACGAGTCCCACGCGAAGCGCTCGTTGTCGGCCTGGGCGGCGAGGCCGACGACGGACTCGTCGGAAAGGCCGATGTTGAGGACCGTGTCCATCATGCCCGGCATGGAGAACTTGGCTCCGGAGCGGACGGAGACCAGCAGCGGGTCGTCCGACTGGCCGAGCTTCTTGCCCATCTTCGCCTCGAGGGCGGCGAGGTGCGCGCTGACCTCGTCGCGGAGCTCGGCCGGGGCCGTGCCGCTCTCGAGGTAGACCTTGCAGGCCTCGGTGGTGATGGTGAAGCCGGGAGGGACGGGAAGACCCAGGTTGGTCATCTCGGCGAGGTTGGCCCCCTTGCCGCCGAGAAGGTCCTTGAGGTCCCGGTTGCCCTCGGTGAAGTCGTAGACGAGCTTCTGATCTTTGTTTTCCGACACGGGTCTCGACTCCTCGAGGACTCGGGTGGCTGCCCTGACGGCCAGGAACATACCCAGATCGAAGGCTTCGCGGTACGTCCACTTGGCCGTCATGAGGGCGTAACCACCCGTGCGCCAGTGGATCGAAAGTAACCGGTCGGTAATGCGAACGTACGAAGAGCCTTCAGAAGCCGAAGCGTGAGAGGCCTCCTGAGGCTTGATCGCGCTCGGATGAGCGATCATCGATACATTTGCGTTCAACTCTTGAACGCACAAAGGGTGGCACCCAGTGCCACCCTTTGGAAGTCTTAGCCGTGACTTACGCGCTCATCTGAGCGAAACCCATCCCATGCGTGGCGTATATCACGCGGCACGGAGGGCGATTTCTCAGCCTCCGGACGTGTCCAGCTCGGCGTCCTCGCTCACACCGGCGCAGTCGTAGGGATCCTTCAACCAGCCGTCCGGCAGGACAACTCGGTTGTTTCCGGACGTCCTGCCCCGCGGGCCGTCCGCCCCGTCGGGCCACGGCTGGTCCAGGTCGAGCTCGCTCAGATGAGCGTCCAGCTCGGCCAGGGAGGAGGTGACCGCCAGCTTGCCCCGCATCTCGGAACCGACGGCGAAACCCTTGAGGTACCAGGCGACGTGCTTACGGAAATCGATCACACCGCGCGCCTCGTCGCCGATCCACTCCCCCAGCAGCTGCGCGTGCCGCAGCATGGTGCCCGCGACCTCCCGCAGGTTGGGCTTGTGGAAGTCCTCCGGACGGCCCTCGAAGGCGGCCACGAGGTCGTTGAACAGCCACGGCCGCCCCAGGCAGCCGCGGCCGACCACCACGCCGTCGCAGCCGGTCTCGCGGACCATGCGCAGCGCGTCCTCGGCGCACCAGATGTCGCCGTTGCCGAGCACGGGGATCTCCGGGACGTGCTCCTTGAGCCGGGCGATGGCCTCCCAGTCGGCAGTGCCGCCGTAGTGCTGCGCGGTGGTGCGGCCGTGCAGGGCGATGGCGGTGACCCCCTCCTCGACGGCGATCCGGCCGGCGTCGAGGTAGGTGAGGTGGTCGTCGTCGATGCCCTTGCGCATCTTCATCGTCACCGGCAGGTCGCCGGCGCCCGCGACGGCCTCGCGCAGGATCGCGCGCAGCAGGTTGCGCTTGTACGGGAGGGCCGAGCCGCCGCCCTTGCGGGTGACCTTGGGGACCGGGCAGCCGAAGTTGAGGTCGATGTGGTCGGCGCGGTCCTCTTCGACGATCATGCGGACCGCCTTGCCGACGGTCACGGGGTCCACCCCGTACAGCTGAATCGAGCGCGGCTTTTCCGTCGCGTCGAAGTGGATCAGCTGCATCGTCTTGTCGTTGCGCTCGACCAGGGCGCGCGTCGTGATCATCTCGCTCACGAAAAGCCCCTTGCCGCCCGAGAACTCGCGGCAGAGCGTACGGAACGGGGCGTTGGTGATGCCGGCCATGGGCGCGAGCACCACGGGGGGCTGCACGGTGTGCGGGCCGATCGCGAGGGGCGGGGGGAGCGTGGTCATCCCCCCATTCTCGCCCACGCGGCGTTCGTTAGTTAGCCGTACTATCGGCGGCATGCATCACACGAGTGTCGTGGATCACATGAGCCGCAGGCGCCGGCTGCTGGTGCTGGCGATCTGCTGCATGAGCCTGCTGATCGTCAGCCTGGACAACACCGTCCTGAACGTGGCCCTGCCCGCGATGCGCCGCGAGTTCCACGCCTCGGTCTCGGGGATGCAGTGGACGATCGACGCCTACACCCTGGTCATCGCCTCCCTGCTGATACTGGCCGGGTCCACGGCGGACCGGATCGGGCGCCGCAGGGTCTTCGCCTGGGGCCTGGTCCTCTTCACGGCGGGGTCGGTGCTGTGCTCGCTGGCGCCCGGCCTCGAATGGCTGATCGTCTTCCGGATGCTCCAGGCCGTCGGCGGGGCGATGCTCAACCCGGTCGCCATGTCGATCATCACCAACACCTTCACCGACCCGAAGGAGCGGGCCCGCGCCATCGGCGTCTGGGGCGCGGTCGTCGGCATCTCCATGGCCGCCGGGCCGCTGGTCGGCGGGCTGCTGGTGGACTCGGTGGGCTGGCGGTCCATCTTCTGGGTCAACGTGCCCGTGGGGCTGCTCGCCCTGGTGCTGACCCTGCGGCACGTCCCGGAGTCCCGGTCCGAGCGCCCGCGCCGGCCGGACCCGGTGGGCCAGCTGCTGGTGATGGCGCTGCTCGGCGGGGTGACGTACGCGATCATCGAGGCCCCGGCCGAGGGCTGGAGCTCGCCGCCGATCCTCGGGTGCGCACTGGGAGCGGCGGCCGCGCTGGCCGGGCTGCTGTACTACGAGTCCCGGCGGGCGGACCCGCTGATCGATCCCCGGTTCTTCCGCAGCGCCCCCTTCAGCGGGGCGACCGTGATCGCGGTGAGCACCTTCGCCTCGCTCTCCGGCTTCCTCTTCCTGACCACCCTCTACCTCCAGGAGGTACGGGGGCTGGACGCGCTGGACGCCGGTCTGCACATGCTGCCGATGGCCGCGTTCGCCTTCCTGTGCGCGCCGGTGTCGGGACGGCTGGTCGCCAGCCACGGGCCGCGGCCGTCGCTCCTGATCTCGGGTGTGGCCATGGGGGCGAGCGGGCTGCTGTTCGCGGCGTTCTCGGCGGAGACCTCCACGCCGTTGATGTTCACCGGGTACGTGCTCTTCGGCATCGGCTTCGGCCTGGTCAACGCCCCGATCACGAACACGGCGGTGTCCGGGATGCCGCGCGCCCAGGCGGGGGTGGCGGCCGCGGTGGCCTCCACCAGCCGGCAGACCGGCGGGGCGCTGGGCGTGGCCGTGATCGGGGCGGTGCTGGCGGCGGGCACGGCGGGCGGCGCGGACTTCGCGACGGCGACCCGGCCGGCCTGGTGGATCATCACGGGCTGCGCGTTCCTGGTCCTCGTGGTGGGGGCGGTCACCACCGGTCCGTGGGCCCACGCCACCGCGCTGCGCACGGCGCAGTCCCTCGAACCGTCCGGCGCCGCCCCCTCCGCTCCCCCGCCGGGCCAGTCCCCCGGCCCCGGTCCCCGGATGGACGGCGGCCTGCCCCCGGCCCCGGGCCCGGCCCCGGCGGGCTGACCTCCCCGCGACGAGCACGCTCCCGTGCGGCCGGACCCCTTCCCGGGTCCGGCCGCACTCGTGTGTCCACACCCCCTCCCGGCGCACCCCTCTCACGCTCACGGATGACAGATATTGAAATCTGTCATCCGTCATGCCATTCTCGTTCCATGACGACGAACGAGAACACCACCACCGCCACCGCTTGCACCCCCGCCCCCACCCGCAGGCTGGGCGCCACCGGCCCCGCCGTCTTCTCCCTGGGTCTGGGCTGCATGGGCATGTCCGCCCTCTACGGCGAGGCCGACCGGGCCGAGTCCCTCGCGACCATCCACGCCTACCTGGAGGCCGCTCCCGAGGGCGCGGCCACGCTGCTCGACACGGGCGACTTCTACGGCATGGGCCACAACGAACTGCTGATCAACGAGGCCCTCCGCACGGCGCCGACCGCGGCCCGCGAGCAGGCGCTGACCAGCGTCAAGTTCGGTGCGCTGCGCACGGTCGAGGGCGGCTTCACGGGCTACGACGGCCGGCCCGCGGCCGTGAAGAACTTCCTGGCCTACTCGCTCCAGCGGCTCGGCCGGGACCACATCGACATCTACCGGATCGCCCGCGTGGACCCGGACGTCCCGATCGAGGAGACGGTCGGCGCCATCGCCGAGGCCGTCCAGGCGGGACACGTCCGGCACATCGGCCTCTCGGAGGTCGGCGCGGACAGCCTGCGCCGGGCCGCGGCCGTCGCCCCGATCTCGGACCTCCAGATCGAGTACTCCCTGATCTCGCGCGGCATCGAGGAGGAGATCCTGCCGGCGGCCCGCGAGCTCGGCATCGGCGTCACGGCGTACGGGGTGCTGTCCCGCGGCCTGATCAGCGGGCACTTCGCCCGTGACCGCGCCCTGGCCCCCGGCGACTTCCGAGGCATGAGCCCGCGCTTCCAGGGCGACAACCTGCACCGCAACCTCGACCTGGTCGACGCCCTGCGCAAGGTCGCCGAGGAGAAGGGGGTCACCGTCGCCCAGACCGCGATCGCCTGGGTGCTGTCCCGGGGCGAGGACATCGTGCCCCTGGTCGGCGCCCGGCGCCGGGACCGCCTGACCGAGGCACTGGGTGCCATGCGGGTGGAGCTGACCGCCGCCGACCTCGACGCCATCGAGCAGGCCGTCCCGGCGGGCTCGGCGGCCGGCGAGCGCTACCCGGCGGCGCAGATGGCCCACCTCGACAGCGAGCACTGAGCTGGCGGTACGGTCGTACCCATGCCCTCCGCTGCCGCCGAGCCCCTCACCCCCGAGCGCATCCTCGAAACCACCGAGGAGGTGCTGCGCCGTTTCGGCCCCACCAAGGCGACCGTCGTGGACGTCGCGCGCGCCCTGGGGGTGAGCCACGGCAGCGTCTACCGCCACTTCCCCTCGAAGGCGGCGCTGCGCGAGGCGGTCACGGACCGGTGGCTCGCCAAGAGCGTGGTCATGCTGGAGGAGATCGCCTCGGCGCCCGGGGAGCCCGCGCCCTCCAAGCTGGAGTCCTGGCTGGAGGCCCTCTTCGAAGCCAAGCGGCACAAGGCGGGCGACGATCCCGAGCTGTTCGCGACGTACACGGTGCTGCTCGGCGAGAACAGCGGGGTGGTCGACGCGCACCTCGGCGAGCTGATCGAACAGCTGACGCGGATCATCGCCGAAGGGGTCGCGGCCGGCACCCTGGCCGCGCCCGACGTCCCTGCGGCCGCGCGCGCCGTCTTCGACGCCACGGGCCGGTTCCACGACCCGCAGTACGTGGCGGACTGGCTCTCCCCCACCATCCTCACGGAGTTCGAGGCCGTCACGGCGCTGCTCATCCGGGGCCTGCGCCCCTGAACGGGCCCCGCCGCCGGCCCCGTCGCGAGTCCCACTGACCGGAATCATCCCTTCCGGACGGCTTGGCGATCATTTTGGGCATGTCGTCTTGTACATGTCAGTACCGGCTCCTTACGGTCCCCTTACCGCACTCTTCAGGTACGTCCAGGGGGACCCCTTGTCCACAGCAGCAGTACAGCCGTCGCCACCCGCACGGTCGGGCCGAGCCGCCGCGATCGGCTTGATCCTGACCATCGCCTTCAACGTGGTCGCGCCGATCCTCACCTACAACATCCTCAAAGAGGACCACGGCTGGAGCGAGGCCTCGGCACTCCTGGTCAGCGGCGTCTGGCCGGTGCTCGACACCGTCATCATGGTCGCCTGGCGGCGCAAGCTCGACGAGTTCGCCGTCATCGCCCTGGTGTTCCTCGCGATCACTGCCGTGGTCTCCCTCGTCGGCGCCCAGTCCGCCCGCGCCCTGCTGGTCAAGGACTCCGCGGTGACGGGGCTGTTCGGCCTCCTGTGCCTGGCCACGCTGCTCGCGCCGCGGCCGCTGATGTTCTACTTCGGCCGGAAGTTCGGCACGGACGGCACCCCGGCGGGCTTGGCCTACTACAACGGCCTGTGGCAGTACGAGGGCTTCCGCAACGCCCAGCGCCGTATGACCCTGGTCTGGGGCGTGGTCTACATCATCGAGGCGGCCGTACGGATCGTCCTGTCGTACGTGTTGGACACCTCCACCATGGTGACCCTCAGCCCGTTCATGATCTACGCGGTGCTCGGCGGCCTGGCCCTCTGGACGGTCCGCTTCGTCAAGCGCACCAAGGCGGAGGGCGAGAGGCTCGCGGCGGCCGCCGCGGCCGCCACCGCAGCGGCGGCGGAGGGCTCCGCCGTCTGACGCCCCGCACCACACGCACGAAGACCGGTGGCCCGGTGCGCGGATCGCGCACCGGGCCACCGGTCTTGGACGTACGGGCGGGAACTAGCAGCCGAGCAGACGGCTGCCGAGGTAGCTCTGGATCTGGTCCAGGGACACCCGCTCCTGCTTCATGGTGTCGCGCTCGCGCACGGTCACGGCGTTGTCGTCGAGGGTGTCGAAGTCGACGGTGACGCAGAACGGCGTACCGATCTCGTCCTGACGGCGGTAGCGGCGGCCGATGGCGCCCGCGTCGTCGAACTCGATGTTCCAGTTCTTGCGCAGGTCGGCGGCGAGGCCCTTGGCCTTCGGCGACAGGTTCGCGTTGCGCGACAGCGGGAGGACGGCGACCTTGACCGGCGCGAGGCGCGGGTCGAAGCGCATGACCGTGCGCTTCTCCATGGCGCCCTTGGCGTTGGGGGCCTCGTCCTCGACGTACGCGTCGAGCATGAAGGCGAGCATGGCGCGGTTGACGCCGGCCGCCGGCTCGATGACGTACGGGGTGTACTTCTCCTGGGCCTCCTGGTCGTAGAAGACCAGGTCGGTGCCGGAGGCGGCGGAGTGCGCCTTCAGGTCGTAGTCGGTGCGGTTGGCCACGCCCTCCAGCTCGGAGAACTCGCTGCCGCCGAAGTTGAAGCGGTACTCGATGTCGGCGGTGCGCTTCGAGTAGTGGGACAGCTTCTCCGCCGGGTGGTCGTACCAGCGCATGTTCTCCTCACGGAGACCCAGGCCGCGGTACCAGTTCCACCGCTCCTGCATCCAGTACTCCTGCCACTGGTCGTCCTCGCCCGGCTTGACGAAGAACTCCATCTCCATCTGCTCGAACTCGCGGGTGCGGAAGATGAAGTTGCCGGGCGTGATCTCGTTGCGGAAGGACTTGCCCATCTGCGCGATGCCGAACGGGGGCTTCTTGCGCGACGAGGTCTGCACCATGGCGAAGTTGGTGAAGATGCCCTGGGCCGTCTCGGGGCGCAGGTACGCCTTCGAGCCGGTGTCCTGGGTCGGGCCGAGGTGGGTCTCCAGCATGCCGGAGAACTGCTTCGGCTCGGTGAACTGGCCCTTCACACCGCAGTGCGGGCAGTTGATGTCGGCCAGACCGTTCTCGGGGAGGCGGCCGTGCTTGGCCTCGTACGCCTCTTCCAGGTGGTCGGCGCGCTGGCGCTTGTGACAGGAGGTGCACTCGGTCAGCGGGTCGGAGAACGTGGCGACGTGGCCCGAGGCCACCCAGACCTCGGGGGCCAGGATCACGGAGGAGTCGAGGCCGACGACGTCCTCACGCCCGGTGACCATGGCCTTCCACCACTGGCGCTTGATGTTCTCCTTGAGCTCGACACCGAGCGGGCCGTAGTCCCAGGCAGCCCTGGAGCCGCCGTAGATGTCACTGCACGGGTAAACGAAGCCACGGCGCTTGCTCAGGCTGACGATGGTTTCGATCTTGTCGGCGGCCACGGTGCTCTCTTCATTACGAGGACGAACGCGAATGCCTCAGGTTACCGGCGCCCGCACCCCCCCTTTCAAATCGGGTATGCCCTTCCGCGCCCCCGGCTACCCCTCCCACCAGGTTTTTTGACAACGGTTTCCATCTTTGATGAAAATGGATGTCATGAACGTACGACGCCTCATACCCACGACCGCCCTCGCCGCCGCCGTCGCCCTCGGCGCGACGGCCCTCACCGCATGCTCCGGCACGGCCGGCGCGGCGGGCACGGCGGACGGGAAGCTGCACGTGACGGCGTCGTTCTACCCCCTGCAGTTCCTCGCCGAGCAGATAGGCGGGGACCACGTGAAGGTCGACACCCTGACCAAGCCGGGCGTCGAGCCGCACGACCTGGAGATCACCCCGAAGCAGACCGGGAAGCTCTCCGAGTCGGACGTGGTCCTCTACCTCAAGTCGCTCCAGCCCGCGGTTGACAAGGCCGTCGAGCAGTCCGGCGTGAAGAACGTCGTGGACGCGGCCACCCTCACCAAGCTGGAGGTCCACGGCGGCGAAGGCCACGAGGGCCACGACCACGCCGCCGAGGGCGAAGGCGGCCACGACCACGCCCACGGCGAGGCCGGCGAGGACCCGCACGTCTGGCTCGACCCGACCAAGTACGCCGAGATCGCCAAGGGCTTCGGCGCCGCCCTGGAGAAGGCCGACCCCGGCCACGCGGCGGACTACAAGAAGAACACCGGCGAACTCGTCGCCAAGCTGGGCGCGTTGGACACCGAGTTCAAGGACGGCCTGAAGAACACGGCCTCCAGGACCTTCATCACCACCCACTCCGCCTTCGGCTACCTCGCCGAGCGCTACGGCCTCGACCAGGAGGGCATCTCCGGCGTCGACCCCGAGGCCGAGCCCAGCCCGGCCCGGATGAAGGAACTCCAGGCCGTCGCGAAGAAGGACAATGTCACCACCGTCTTCTTCGAGACCCTGGCCAGCGACAAGACCGCCAAGAGCCTCGCCCGCGACACCGGCCTGACCACCGACGTCCTCGACCCCCTGGAGGGCATCGGCGACACGTCACAGGGCGCCGACTACTTCGAGGTCATGCGGTCCAACCTGAAGAACCTCCAGAAGGCACTCGGAGCCAAGTGATGACAGCAGCAACGGAGGCGCGTGCCATGCAGTCCACTCCACGAGGGGCCGAGGACCAGCCCGTCATATCCCTGCGCGGGGCCACGGCCACGCTCGGCTCGCGCCCCGTGCTGCGCGGCATCGACCTCACCGTCCACCGCGGCGAGGTCGTCGCCCTGCTCGGCGCCAACGGCTCCGGCAAGTCCACCGCCGTCCGCGCCGTCGTCGGCCAGGTCCCGCTCACCGGCGGGGAGCTGTCGCTCTTCGGCACCGAGTTCAAGCGCTTCCGCCAGTGGTCCCGGATCGGTTACGTCCCCCAGCGCACCACCGCCGCCAGCGGCGTCCCCGCCACCGTCCGGGAGGTCGTCTCCTCCGGCCGCCTGGCCCGCTCCCGCTTCGGGATCCTGCGCAAGGCCGACAAGGCCGCCGTCGAGCGGGCCCTGTCCCTGGTCGACATGGACGGCTACGCCGACGCCTCGGTCAACGCCCTCTCCGGCGGCCAGCACCAGCGCGTGCTGATCGCCCGGGCCCTCGCCGTCGAACCCGAACTGCTGATCATGGACGAGCCGATGGCGGGGGTGGACCTGGGCAACCAGGAGGTTCTCGCGAACGCCGTGAGGCAGCAGGTGGCCGCCGGCACCACCGTCCTGCTCGTCCTGCACGAGCTGGGCCCCCTGGAGCCGCTGATCGACCGGGCGATCGTCCTGCGCGACGGGTGCGTCACCCACGACGGCCCGCCCCCGGAGGCCGTGGGCCAGCACGCCCTGCCCGGCCACGACCACGTACACCCCCACGCGGCGCACGACGCCGAGCCCCTGCGGACGGGACTGCTGAGCTGATGGACCTCCTGAACTTCGCCTTCATGCAGCGCGCGCTGATCGCCGCCGCGCTGGTCGGCATCACCGCCCCCGCCATCGGCACGTACCTCGTCCAGCGCCGCCAGGCCGTCATGGGCGACGGCCTGGGGCACGTCGCCATGACCGGTGTCGCGCTCGGCTTCGTCCTCCACACCAGCCCCGTGTGGATGGCCACCCTGGTCGCCGTCGCCGGCGCGGTCGGCATGGAACTGATCCGCTCCCGCGGCAAGACCAGCGGCGACGTGGCCCTGTCGATGCTCTTCTACGGCGGCCTGGCCGGCGGCGTGATGATCATCAACGTCGGGGGCGGCTCCACGACCAACCTGCTCAGCGCCATGTTCGGCTCGATCACCACCGTCACGCCCGAAGACCTCACGGCGATGGCGATCCTCGCCGCGTTCGTCCTCGTCGTCACCGTCGGCATGCGCCGCCAGCTCTTCGCCGTCTGCCAGGACGAGGAGTTCGCCCGGGTCACCGGCCTGCCGGTGCGCGCGCTGAACCTGCTGCTCGCCGTCACCGCCGCCGTCACGGTCACCGTCGCGATGCGCATCGTGGGCCTGCTGCTGGTCAGCGCCATGATGGTGATCCCGGTGGCGGCCGCGCAGCGGCTCACTCGCGGGTTCGCGGCGACCCTGGGCCTGGGCATCGCGATCAGCCTCGCCGTCTCCCTGACCGGCACGGCGGCCACGTACTACATCGACGCGCCGTCGGGCGCCACGATCGTGCTCCTCGCGATCGGCGTCTTCATGGTGCTGACGGGCCTGTCCGCGCCGCTGGCCAGGCGCCGTGCCAAGGCCACCCGCGCCACCCGGGAGGTCTGCGTCCGGGACGACGTGAAGGTCTAGGGGCCGCGCGGCCGCCTGGCACAATGGCGGCAGGCCGAAACGAGGAGGAACCGGTGGCGACTGCGCCTGGCGACATGGGTACCGCGCCAGTACGAGGGCGATCCACCCGGCAGCGGGCAGCCGTGGCGGCGGCGCTGGACGAGGTGGACGAGTTCCGCAGCGCCCAGGAGCTGCACGACATGCTCAAGCACCGCGGTGACTCCGTGGGCCTGACCACCGTGTACCGCACCCTCCAGTCCCTCGCGGACGCCGGCGAGGTCGACGTGCTGCGCACCAGCGACGGCGAGTCCGTGTACCGGCGCTGCTCCACCGGCGAGCACCACCACCACCTGGTGTGCCGCAAGTGCGGCAAGGCGGTCGAGGTGGAGGGCCCGGCCGTGGAGAAGTGGGCGGAGTCGATCGCTGCCGAGCACGGCTTCGTGAACGTGGCGCACACCGTGGAGGTCTTCGGCACCTGCGCGGACTGCGCCGCCGCCGGCTAGGGCCTAACCGAGCGGGGTCAGGTTCCGGTCGAAGAGCGATCGGATCCGGTCGAGGTGCTCGGGGGCCCGGGCGGCGCGCTTCGGCAGCCAGCCGAGGTCCCCGTTGACGAAGACGAAGACGAACAGGTTCCGGGTCTCCGCCCAGCCCTTGTACCTGTCCCACTTGTAGGCCACCGCCGTCCCGTCGGGCCGGTGGTTCTGCATGCCCCGCTCGGTGACCACGCACTCGTACTCGGGGTGCTCCGCGGCCCAGCGGTACATCCGGCGCGCGAGGCGCCACAGGTCCAGGCAGAGGAAGACGGCGCCGAACGCCAGCCCCACCCCGCCCGCGAAGGCCAGGCCGGCCGGGTCCACCGCCCGGCCGTGCTGGGCGGTGATCAGCGCGAGCGGCGCCACGGGGAGCACCACCAGCCACAGCAGCAGCTGCCTGCGGCCCCCGGGCGCTCTCAGGGCGCGCCAGCGCAGCACTTCCCACACGTCGCGGCGGGAAGCGCCGTAGTACAGCCCCGCCGCCCGACCAGTCATGTCCATGGCGGCGGAGCCTAGCGGAGGGTTCAGCTCCCGGAGCCCTCGGGCTGGTTCGGGACGGCGCCGCCGAAGCGGCGGTCGCGCTGCGCGTACTCCAGGCAGGCGTCCCAGAGGTTGCGGCGGTCGAAGTCCGGCCACAGCACGTCCTGGAAGACCATCTCGGCGTACGCGCTCTGCCAGATCAGGTAGTTGGAGGTGCGCTGCTCGCCGCTGGGGCGCAGGAACAGGTCCACGTCCGGCATGTCCGGGTAGTAGATGTACTTGGCGAAGGTCTTCTCGTTGACCTTCGACGGGTCCAGCTTGCCCGCGGCCACGTCGCGGGCGATCGCCTGCGCCGCGTCCGCGATCTCGGCGCGGCCGCCGTAGTTGACGCAGAAGTACAGGGTCATGGCGTCGTTGTCGACGGTCTGCTCCTGCGCGATCTGGAGCTCCTGCACGACGGACTTCCACATCTTCGGCATGCGGCCGACCCAGCGGATGCGGATGCCGAGCTCGTTCATCTCGTCGCGGCGGCGGCGGATGACGTCGCGGTTGAAGTTCATCAGGAAGCGGACCTCGTCCGGCGTGCGCTTCCAGTTCTCCGTCGAGAAGGCGTAGAGGGAGAGGTTCTTGACGCCCATCTCCAGGCAGCCCTTGAGCACGTCGAGGACGACGCCCTCGCCGACCTTGTGCCCCTCGGTGCGCGGCAGGCCGCGCTCCTTGGCCCAGCGGCCGTTGCCGTCCATCACGATGGCGACGTGGTTCGGGACCAGCTCGCCGGGGATCTTCGGCGGACGCGCACCGGACGGGTGCGGCTCGGGAACCTTGTACTCGCGGCGAGAGCGTCCCAGAATCCCGCGTCGTGCCATGTGCCCAGCTCCTATTTCTCGACGTATCGGAGGGAGCGTAGCCCGCGCTCCAGATGCCAGTGCAAATAGGCCGAGACCAGCCCGCTGCCCTCCCGCGCGTGGCGCGCCTCGCAGGCGTCCGCGTGCTTCCAGTCGCCCGTCAGCAGGGCGCTGAGCAGGGCGATGGCCTCCGACGAGGGTACGACGGAGCCCGGCACCCGGCAGTCCCCGCATATGACCCCGCCGGCGGCGACGGAGAAGTGCCGGTTGGGGCCGTGGATCCCGCACTTCGCGCAGTCCTCGAAGCTGGGGGCGTAGCCGTTGACGGCGAGGGAGCGCAGCAGGAAGGCGTCGAGGATCAGGTGCGGCTCGTGCTCGCCCCGCGAGAGCGTGCGCAGGGCTCCGACCAGCAGCAGGTACTGCTGTACGGCGGGCTCGCCCTCGTTCTCGGTGAAGCGCTCGGCGGTCTCCAGCATGGCCGTGCCGGCGGTGTAGCGGGCGTAGTCGGTGGCGATGCCGTTGCCGTAGGGAGCGATGATCTCGGTCTGGGTGCACAGCGGCAGGCTGCGGCCGATCAGCTCGCTGCCGCGCGCGAAGAACTGCACGTCGGCGTGGGAGAAAGGTTCCAGCCCGGCGCCGAACTTGGACTTGGTGCGCCGCACCCCCCGGGCGACGGCCCGGACGCGGCCGTGGCCGCGGGTGAGGAGCGTGATGATGCGGTCCGCCTCACCCAGC
Source organism: Streptomyces sp. NPDC040718 (assembly GCF_055593565.1). Taxonomy (NCBI): domain Bacteria; kingdom Bacillati; phylum Actinomycetota; class Actinomycetes; order Kitasatosporales; family Streptomycetaceae; genus Streptomyces; species Streptomyces sp. NPDC040718. The sequence goes on from NZ_JBVIXO010000013.1 coordinate 123,331, forward strand.
TTCTGGGTGCGCAGCACGATGCCGTCGTCGCGGAACAGACTCATGGCCCCATTGTCCCCTGAGCGCGGACAGCGCCGACCCCCGTCCGGACCGGCGTCCGGACGGGGGTCGGCACCCCTTGGGAGGGTTCAGGAGGCGGGTGCACCCGCTTCGTCGGCCTTCTCGGCCGCCTTCTCCGAGGAGGCCTTCTCCGAGGAGGCCTTCTCCGAGGAGGCCTTCTCCGAGGAGGCCTTCTCCGCGCCGGCCGGGGCCGCCACGGGCTGGGCGGGCAGCTCGACCTCGGTCTTGGCCCCGGCCACCGGCTCGGCGGAGACCTCCGCGGAGACCTCGGCAGCGGCCTCGGCGGGGACCGCGACGGGGACCTTCGCGGCGGTCTGGGCGTCGTCCTTGGCCAGGCCGTTGAAGATCAGGTTGAGGACGATGGCGGCCGTGGCACCGAGGGTGACACCGCTGTTGAGGAGCGAGGACAGGTCCGGGTCCATGTGCTGGGAGAAGAGGACCGGGACGGTGGCCGGGAGCAGGGCCAAGGCGAGGGAGACGCCGACGACCAGCGCGTTCTTCTCCTCCTTGAGGTCCACCTTGGCCAGGGTCTGGATACCGGCCAGGGCGACCATGGCGAACATGACGGTAGCGGCGCCGCCGAGGACTCCGTGCGGGACGGCGGCGACGATCGCGGCGGCCTTGGGCAGCAGACCAAGGATGATCATGAAGACACCCGCGGCGACGACCACGAAGCGGCTCTTGACCTTGGTCATCCGCACCAGGCCGACGTTCTCGGCGAAGGCGACGTAAGGGAAGGAGTTCAGGATGCCGCCGAGGGCGGTCGCGGCGCCGTCGGCGCGCAGGGCGCGGGCGACGGTCTCGCTGTCGACCTCCTTGCCGACGATGTCGCCGACCGCGTAGGTGTCGCCGGTCGTCTCGACCATGGTGATCAGCATGACGATCAGCATCAGGACGATCGGGAACCACTCGAACTTCGGAACGCCGAAGTGGAAGGGGGTGCTGACGCCGATCCAGCCGGCGTTGCCGACGTCGCCGAACTTCGCGTCTCCGAGGAGGAACGCGACAGCGGTGCCGACGACCAGGCCGAGGAGGATGGCGATGCTGGAGAGGAACGGCCTGCCGAGCTTCATCAGGACGAGGATGAAGAGCATCGTTCCGGCGGCGTAGGCGAAGTTCTTCGGGTCGCCGAAGTCCGGGCTGCCGAGGCCGCCGGCCGCGTCGTTGAGGCCGACCGGGATCAGGACGATGCCGAGCACCGTGATCACGGTGCCGGTGACCACCGGCGGGAAGAGCCGCATGACCGCCCGGAAGGCGTTGGCGGGCAGCCAGGCGAAGGCGAAGGTGGCGATACCGGCGGTGATGACCGCGCCGTAGATGACCAGCAGCGCGGCGGTGCCGCCGCCGGCGCCGAGGCCGATGGCGATCATCGGGGACACCGCGGTGAAGGTCACGCCCTGGATCAGCGGCAGCCTGGCCCCTATCCGGCCGATGCCCCATGCCTGGATGATCGAGGCGATACCGCAGGTGAAGAGGTCCGCGTTGATCAGGTAGACCAGCTGTTCAGGGCTCAGCTTGAGTGCGCTGCCCACGATGATCGGGACGATCACCGCGCCGGCGTAGAAGGCGAGTACGTGCTGGAAGCCGTACAGCGCGAGCTTGGGGAGGGGGAGCACCTCGTCGACCGGGTGCGTGCTCTGCTCTCCATTGGCGGAAAGCCGGGCGGCGACACGTGCCATCTCTGCCTTGCCCTTCAAAGGTAGGTAACTGAGAGGAATCTGGTTATCCCCTGGCCGGAGTGGGTCGTTAACCCGTTGGTCCGCCGGGGTTGTCAGTGGGAACACGCGGAATCTCGTCGTGTGACCGGAATTGAACGCCTGTGGAAGTGCTCACAGATATCGTCGACTTCGACAAAGTGTCGACGTTCCGGGACGTTCGATCTGGAGGTTCCTCCAGTGGCGGACACCCCACCCATGGGAGTATGGGACTACGGGCCCCGAGCGCCCGTTCTCGCTGCGCACGTGCGAAGTTCCCCGCCCCGACGGGCCATTTCCGGGTTCGCAAGTATTCGGTCACGCAAATCAGGGGGTCTAATTCCAGCCGTCCGAAATGCGGATATCTTGTACGGAAGTAGGGACTCCACCCCCTTGCACGGATCAAACCACCGGCCGGTTCACGCCCGCGAGGCCGGATCGTTACCTCTCGGAACTCCGCATTGCGGAATTTCGCCCCGGAACACGGCCGGGCCCGGCGGAAATCCGCCGGGCCCGGACCCTCGTACGCGCTCCCCCTACGGTGCGCGGACCGCCGACAGCAGCCCGGCCACCTCGTCCGCGCCCATCCGCAGCGCCGCGCCGACGGTGGCCAGCACCTCGCGCTCGGCCGGGATGTAGGGCCCGTCCGCGAGGGCGATCCGCGCGCCCTGGAGCAGGATCGACTCCCGCCCGGGCCCCGCCAGGTGCGGGGCGAGCGGCTCCAGCGCCTCGTGGAGTTCGATCGACAACGCGGCCCCGCAGCACTCGGGCCCGTCGTACAGCCCCAGCCGGCCCTCGTCGGTGGCCAGGGCCTCCACGAGGGACTCCAGCTGCTCCGCGGTGCAGTCCTGGAACCCGGCGGCCCGTACGGCCGACACGGCGGCCTCCAGGGCGCTGCGCGAGGCGGTCCCGCCCGCCGCGAGGACGGCCAGCGCCACGGTGTGCACGGCGTCGCGCAGCAGGGCCGAGAAGCGGGTGGTGGTCAGGTGGTCCAGCACGTCGGTGTCGAAGCGCTGCCGGCAGCCCTGGCACTCGACGACCGGCCCGGCCTGGCCGCGCGGCAGCAGCGGCACGCCGAGCACCGTGAAGCGCCTGCGCCCGGTCCGCCGGCGGTAGTTGCGGTCACCGCCGCAGCCGGGGCAGAAGAACTCCCCGTCTCCCACGGTGCTCCAGGTGGTGCGGATGCCCCAGACGGTCAGCTTCCGGCCGTCCCCACCCCGAACTGGCAGCACGTCGCACCTCCATAACCATCCGGCGGCACCGCCGGGTTGGCGTGATGTTAGCCACATCGGTGAGGCTGCGTCAGTCGTGCGACAAGACAACATCGGGCGGGGGCGTGAGTTGGCCGAAGTGCGCCCCCGGCGGAGCCCCGCTTTCCCTACCCTCGGCGGCATGAACGAGAAGTCCTGTCTGGTGACCGGAGCCGCGAGCGGCATCGGCCGGGCCACGGCCCTGCTGCTGGCCCGTTCCGGGGCCCGGGTGACCGCGTCCGACGTCAACGGCCCCGGCCTGGAGTCCCTGCGCGCACTGCTCGCCGGGGAAGGGCACGGGATCACGACCGTGACCGGTGACGTGTCCGATCCGGAGGCCAACCACGCGATGGTCGCGGCCGCCGTCGCCGCGTACGGGCGGCTCGACGTCGCCGTGGCGAACGCCGGGGTGCTCCCTCTTTCGGATGTACGCGAGACCACCCCGCAGGACTGGGACCACGTCATGGCGGTGGACGGCCGGGGCATGTTCCTGACCTGCAAGTACGCCATCGAGGCGATGACCGCGCAACGGCCGGCCGGCGGGGCGCTGGTCTGCGTGTCCTCGATCTCGGGGGTGGCCGGGCAGGCCCGCCAGGCCGCGTACGGGCCGGCGAAGTTCGTGGCCTCGGGGCTGACCAAGCACCTGGCGGTGGAGTGGGCGGCGCGCGGGATCCGCGTCAACGCCGTGGCCCCCGGGACCATCCGGACGGAGCGGGTGCTGGCCCTGGACGACGAGCCGGGCGGCCCGGAGTACCTCACGGAGGTCGCGGCGGCCCACCCGATGGGCCGGCTCGGCGAGCCGGAGGAGGTGGCCCGGGTCATCGCCTTCCTGGCCTCCGACGCGGCCTCGTTCGTGACCGGGGTGGTCCTGCCGGTGGACGGTGGCTACCTGGCCCGCTGAGCGGCCCGGGAACGGCGGAACCCCGCCCCTCCGGCAGGAGGGACGGGGTTCGCGTACGAGCGGTCAGCGGCCCGCGCGGTTGACGGCGGAGATGACCGCCTTCAGCGAGGCGCGGGTGGTGTTGGCGTCGATGCCGATGCCCCACAGGACCCGGCCGTCGATCGCGCACTCGATGTACGAGGCGGCCACGGCGGAGGCGCCCTCGCTCATCGTGTGCTCGGTGTAGTCCAGCAGGCGGGCGTCGACGCCGATGCCGGCCAGCGCGTCGAAGAAGGCCGAGATCGGACCGTTGCCGGTGCCGTTCAGGACCGTCTCCACGCCGTCCACGACCGCCTCGACGGTCAGCGTGTCCGTGCCGTCCTTGTCGGTGGCGGTGGAGCCGGAGCGCAGCTGGATGCGCCCCCACGGGTTCTCGGGGTTGGGCAGGTACTCGTCCGAGAAGACGTCCCAGATCGCCTTCGGCGTGACCTCGCCGCCTTCGGCGTCGGTCTTGGCCTGGATGATCCGCGAGAACTCGATCTGCATGCGGCGCGGCAGGTCCAGCTTGTGGTCGTTCTTCAGGACGTACGCGATGCCGCCCTTGCCGGACTGCGAGTTGACCCGGATGACCGCCTCGTAGGAGCGGCCGACGTCCTTGGGGTCGATGGGCAGGTACGGGACCGCCCACTCGATGTCGTCCACGGTCTTGCCCTGGGAGGCGGCGTCGGCCTCCATGGCGTCGAAGCCCTTCTTGATGGCGTCCTGGTGGGAGCCGGAGAAGGCGGTGTAGACCAGGTCGCCCGCGTAGGGGTGGCGCGGGTGGACCTCCATCTGGTTGCAGTACTCGCTGGTGCGGCGGATCTCGTCGATCTGGGAGAAGTCGATCTGCGGGTCGATGCCCTGGGAGAACAGGTTCATGCCCAGGGTGATCAGGTCGACGTTGCCGGTGCGCTCGCCCTGCCCGAACAGGCAGCCTTCGATGCGGTCGGCGCCGGCCATCAGCGCCAGCTCGGCGGCGGCGACGGCGGTGCCGCGGTCGTTGTGCGGGTGCACGGAGATGCAGACGTGCTCGCGGCGGGTCAGGTTGCGGGCCATCCACTCGAAGCGGTCCGCGTGGGTGGACGGCGTCGAGCGCTCCACGGTGGCGGGCAGGTTCAGGATGATCTCGCGGCCCTCGCCCGGCTGCCAGACGTCGCAGACGGCCTCGCAGACCTCCAGGGCGAAGTCCAGCTCGGTGTCGGTGAAGATCTCCGGGCTGTACTGGTAGCCGAAGACGGTCTCGGGGCCCAGCAGCTTCTCGGCGTACTCCATGACCAGGCGGGTGCCGTCGACGGCGATCTGCTTGATCTGCTCCTTGGAGCCGCGGAAGACGACCCGGCGGAAGGTCGGGGCGGTCGCGTTGTACAGGTGCACGGTGGCGCGCCTGGCGCCGACCAGGGACTCCACGGTCCGCTCGATCAGGTCCTCGCGGGCCTGGGTCAGTACGGAGATGGTGACGTCGTCCGGGATCGCGCCCTCTTCGATGATGGAGCGCACGAAGGCGAAGTCGGTCTCGCCGGAGGAGGGGAAGCCGACCTCGATCTCCTTGTAGCCCATGCGCACCAGCAGGTCGAACATCTCGCGCTTGCGGGCGGGGGTCATCGGGTCGATCAGCGACTGGTTTCCGTCGCGCAGGTCGGTGGAGAGCCAGCGGGGAGCCTTGGTGACGCGGGCGTCCGGCCAGGTGCGGTCGGGGATGTCCACCTGCTCGTACCGGCCGTACTTGTGGATGGGCATCCCGGAGGTCTTCTGGGTGTGGGTCGCGTTCGTGATGGGCGTGGGGCGACCGACAAAAGGCTGCTGGCTCATGGCGTTGGGCTCCTCGCGTGTCCGCGTGTAGTTCGCTGGGACGGCCGACGGCGGTCGTAAAAACCGCAACACCAAACTCCGCGGGGAGGGGGTCGGCCTACGACTACAGACCCTCGCCGCGGCAGCTAAGGAGAAGCAGCCCGAAACGCATGATGGGCCGAGCCTAACCGAGCCGCGCCGTATCGCGAGGACCTGTTTCAGTATGCAAGACCCGGGTGTCCGATTTACACCCTTTGTGAGCTATGACTCTTTCCGCGCGCCCAGGTCCGGGTGATCCGTCAACGCGGCGCGTCAGGTTTGAGACAACCGAATGAATCATGGTCGCCGGTAGTGACAGCGTCATGACCCACTGCCACATTGCCGTGCATGGATGCCTTCCTTTCCCCTGGCCACACCCCCCACCACCCCGTCTTCTGCACCGTCGTGCCGCCGTACCTGCTCCGCAAGGCCGCCCAGTCCGCGGACAGCGCGCGCGCCGACGCCGCCCTGCGGACCCTCGAACACGACAGCGGCCTGCGCGAGCGGCGGCAGGTCAACGCCCTCAGGGGGATCGCCCCGTCCCTGGCCGACGCCCCCGCCGAAGGGCCCGCCCGGACGATCTACGACGCCCAGCACCGCACCCGGCTGCCCGGTAAGAAGGTACGGGCGGAGGGCGGCGAGCCGGTCAAGGACGCCACCGTCAACCGCGCCTACGCCGGGCTCGGGGCGACCTACGAACTCTTCCTCAAGGCCTTCGGACGGCACTCCATCGACGACTCCGGGCTGCCGCTGGACGCGACCGTCCACTACGGCCAGGAGTACAACAACGCCTTCTGGGACGGCCGGCAGATGGTCTTCGGCGACGGCGACGGGGACCTGTTCCTCGACTTCACGGTGTCCGTGGACGTCATCGGGCACGAGCTGGCCCACGGCGTCACCCAGTACACGGCCAACCTCGACTACCACGGCCAGTCCGGAGCGCTCAACGAGTCCATGTCGGACGTCTTCGGCTCGCTGATCAAGCAGTACTCCCTCGGGCAGACCGCCGACCAGGCGGACTGGCTGATCGGCGCCGGGCTGCTGGGACCGAACGTCACCGGGGTCGCGCTCAGGTCCATGAAGGCGCCCGGGACCGCGTACGACGACGACGAGCTCGGCAAGGACCCGCAGCCGGCGACCATGGACGACTACGTCGTGACCACCCGCGACAACGGCGGCGTCCACATCAATTCCGGGATCCCCAACCACGCCTTCTACGTCGCGGCCACCGAACTGGGCGGCAAGGCCTGGGAGCGGGCCGGGCAGATCTGGTACGACACGCTGACCGGCGGGCAGCTGGGCGAGAAGGCCTCCTTCAAGGACTTCGCCGGGCTGTCGACGGCCGCGGCGGCCGCCCGGTACGGCGAGGGCGGCGCGGAGCACCAGGCCCTCCAGAAGGCCTGGTCGGCCGTCGGCCTCGCCTAGGCCCTCCCGCTCCGGTAGAAGGGGCACCATGCGGATCGAAGTGGTGCGGACGGGCGGTTTCGCGGGGATCGAGCGCCGGGCCGAGGTGGACACCTCGGGCCGGCCCGACGAGGAGGAGTGGCAGGCGCTCGCCCTGCTGGCGCTGCGGCCGGACCCCCGGGCCGGCCAGGGCCCGGGCGGGGTGCGGGACGGTTTCTCGTACCGGATCACGGTGGACGGGCGGACGGTGTCCTGCCAGGACCCCCACCTGTCGGACGCGCAGCGCAGCCTGGTCTCCCGGGTGCTCAAGGAGGGTGCCTAGGAAAGGGGATGCCCTGCCCCGGGGGTCCTGCTTGGATGGCCGGATGACTGAAAAGATCTTGGCTGCCCTGGAGCAGTACTACGACGCCGTCCCTCGCCGGGGCGGTGCGCGGGGCGAGGACTTCGGGCCGCTGACCCTGTTCGTGCAGGAGGGACAGGGCTGGCAGTACTACGCGCGGCCCGCGCTCGGCGGCGCCGACGCGACCGCCGCCGACGTACTGGAGGTGCTGGAGAGGCAGCGGGAGCTGAAGGTGCCCGAGTCCTTCGAGTGGGTGGCCGAAACCACCCCCTCGCTGCGGGCCGCGGTGGAGGCCGCCGGGCTGCACGTCCACGCCCATCCGCTGATGGCGCTGGACGCCGGCGCCGAGCCGCTCCCGCCGCATCCCGAGGTCCGGCTGCTCGGCCCCGAGGACCCGCTGCTGGGGGCCGCCGTGACCGTACCGGCGCTGGCCTTCCGCGAGCCGGGCACCGCCCCGGGCGCGGCGGGCCCGGCGGAGCTGGCTGCGGCACTGGCGGAGGCGGGGGCCGAGGAGCGCCGGGCCCGCGTGTCGGCGATGCTCTCGGACGGGCGCACCGCGATGGCCGCCGCCGTGCGCGACGGGCTCGTGCTGTGCTCCGGCCAGTACAACCCGGTCGGCGAGGTCGCCGAGATCGTCGGCGTCGGCACCCTGCCCACCGCCCGGCGTCAGGGGCTGGCCCTCGGGGTGACGGCGGCCCTGGTCGCCGGGGCCCGCGCCCGGGGCGCCCGTACGGTCTTCCTGTCGGCCGGGGACGAGGACGTGGCCCGGATCTACGCACGCGCCGGGTTCCGGCGGGTGGGTACGGCCCTGATCGCGGAGCCGGCGGCGGGCTGAGCCCCGGCGGGTTTTGCCGGTTCGGCAACGGAGGTTGCCCGGGCCGCGGCCGCGGCGCAGCATCGGCCGTACCGGCAGACCCTCCCCCAGCTACCGCTGGGGGGACTCCCATGGAAGAGGTCCCCATGTCCCAGCACCGGCACGGCCACCAGCACCAGGAGCAGCACCCCGAGGGCGCGAGCGAGGACTGGTGGGACGCCCGCTACCGCGAGAGCGACCGCATCTGGAGCGGCAGGGCCAACGAGGTCCTGGTCCGCGAGGCCTCCGCCCTCACCCCCGGCCGCGCCCTCGACCTCGGCTGCGGCGAGGGCGCCGACGCGGTCTGGCTGGCCCGGCAGGGCTGGCGGGTCACCGGGACCGACATCTCCGGCGTGGCCCTGGAGCGGGCGGCCGGGCACGCCGCCGAGGCGGGGCTCGGCGACCGCGTCGACTGGCAGCGGCACGACCTGGCCGAGTCGTTCCCCGAGGGGGAGTTCGACCTGGTCTCCGCCTGCTTCCTGCACTCGTACGGGGACTTCCCGCGCGAGCGGATCCTGCGCACGGCCGCCTCCGCCGTGGCCCCCGGCGGGATCCTGCTGATCGCGGGCCACGCGGGCGGACCGTCCTGGGACCCGGACGCGCACGCCGACGTCCGCTTCCCGACCCCGGACGAGGTCCTCGCGGAGCTGGAGCTGCCGGAGGGCGCCTGGGAGGTGCTGCTGGCGGCCGAACACGAGCAGGCCCTCACGGCCCCCGACGGCCGGCCGGGGACCCGGAAGGACAACGCGCTGAAGGTGCGGCGGCTGAGCCTGTGGGCCTGGGCCTAGAAACCGAGCTTGCGGAGCTGCTTCGGGTCGCGCTGCCAGTCCTTGGCGACCTTCACGTGCAGGTCGAGGAAGACGGGCGTGCCGAGCAGCGCCTCGATGTGCTTGCGCGACTTCATGCCGACCTCCTTCAGGCGCGAGCCCTTCGGGCCGATGATGATGCCCTTCTGGCTGGGGCGCTCGATGTAGACGTTGGCGTGGATGTCCAGCAGCGGCCGGTCCGCGGGCCGGTTCTCGCGCGGGATCATCTCCTCGACCACGACGGCGATGGAGTGCGGGAGCTCGTCGCGCACGCCCTCCAGCGCGGCCTCGCGGATCAGCTCCGCGACCATCACCATCTCGGGCTCGTCGGTGAGGTCGCCCTCCGGGTACAGCGGGGGGCTCTCGGGCAGCAGGGGCGCGATCAGGTCGGCCAGCAGCTGCACCTGGGTGTCGCCGACCGCCGAGACGGGGACGATCTCGGCCCACTCGAAACCGAGCTCCTCGGCCAGCCGGTGAACGGCGATGAGCTGCTCGCCCACCTGCTTGGACTCGACCAGGTCAGTCTTGGTGATGATGGCGATCTTGGGGGTCTTCTTGATCCCCGCGAGCTCCTTGGCGATGAACTTGTCGCCGGGGCCGAGCTTCTGGTCGGCGGGCAGGCAGAAGCCGATGACGTCGACCTCGGCCCAGGTGGTGCGCACGACGTCGTTGAGGCGCTCGCCGAGCAGCGTGCGGGGCTTGTGCAGACCCGGGGTGTCGACCAGCACCAGCTGCGCGTCCGGACGGTGCACGATGCCGCGGACGGTGTGGCGGGTGGTCTGCGGCCGGTTGGAGGTGATCGCGACCTTGGTGCCCACGAGCGCGTTGGTCAGGGTCGACTTGCCCGCGTTGGGGCGGCCGACGAAGCAGGCGAAGCCCGCGCGGTGCGGGGCGGTGGGCTCGGGGGAACGATCGCTCATACGGGCCATTCTCCCCGATGCGGCCCCCCGCGCCGACCAGGCTCCCGCCGGAGCCCCCGAAAGCCGCCCGCTGCACGGCGCGCCCCGCCCCTGCCGGGGGCTGCGCGGTCCTGGGGCCGAAGCCCCGGCCCCGAGCCCCGGGGGCCGGTCCCCGCCGGCGGGCCGCCCGACCCGGACGGTTCCTCTCGCCGCCCCGCGCGGCGGCACACCACCCGCACACGGCCAACCGGCAGCCACGAAGACCGGCCCCGCCCCGCACCCGACGGCCGGAGGCCGGCGCAGCGGCGCGAAGACGGGGAGGCCGCCCGCGGCCGAGCCGCGCGAGCGGCGCGTCAAACAGGGTGCAGCGTCAGGGTGAGGACCGCCCGGTACGCGCCCGGCGGGGTGTACGCGGGGAGCGTGAGCGTCAGCGCGGCGTCGACGGTGGAGGTGCCGGCCGACCCGGTGGCCAGGACGGCCCCCTCCGGGCCCACCTCCGCCGCGCCGCCCGGCGTGCAGCCACCCCGGCAGGACGGGGTCCAGGACAGCACGGCCCCCGGGGCGCCGGCCGCGTCCCGGCCCGTGAACCCGGTGAGCTTCCCCGTCAGCTTCCACCCCCCGCCCCCGCTCCGGGTGTCCTTGACGGTGACCGTGCCGATCCTCCCGGGGGCCGCGCCACCGCCCCCGTAGGCGACCGCCCCCAGGGTCACCGCGGCCCCCGCCTGGGTCATCGTCAGCGTGCCCGGATCGGGGGCGGAGACCGCGTACGGTGCCGGGCCCGAGCCCCGTGGCGCCGACCAGGCGGGGCCCTCGTACGCCACCACGCCCGTCGTGGCCCGGTCCCTGACGGGCAGCTCCACGGTGAGCGCCCCGCGCCCGTCCGCCGTGGCCGCCGCCCTGTCGGCCGTCCGGGCGGTGCCCGCGCGGCCCTCCACGGTCACGGCCGCGCCGGGGGTGAAGCCCGCCGCGGTGACGCGGACCCGGGCGCCGGGCTTTCCGCCGGCCGCGGCGAGGGTGAGGCGGCGCAGGTTCATGACGGGCAGCGGGGCGGCGGTGAGCGCGCACGCCCCGCCCTCCGCCGTGAGGGTGATCTCGCCGGGCGCGGTGACGGTGAAGGTGCCGTCCACCGCTACCTCGCCGCTCTGCGCCCCGCCGAGCAGCACCTTCCCGAGCGGGGTCTCCCGGTACGTCACGGTGACCGTGTCACCGACCCTCGGCGCCGCATCGGAGACGGACAGTCCGGCGGCGGCCGCTCCGGCGGGCGACGGGCACCGCTGCGGGCGGGGCGCCCCGTCCTCGGCCGCCGCCGGTGTGCCCAGCGCGGCCGCCGCGAGCACCGCCGTGCCGACGGCCGCCGGCCATCTCCTGCTGCGCGCGCGTGTCCGCACCTGCCCGCCCCCTCCCCGACAGGGGCCATTCACGAGCGGGCGGCGGGAGAAGTCAATGCCCGGACCCCGCACCGACTGATGGGCCATCAGAAGATGGCGTGGTCCTGCGGAAGGTGCGCCGGTAAGCCGTCGGGCTGACCCCCAGCGCCGCCTGCACGTGCTTGCGCAGTGACTGCGCCGTCCCGAAGCCCGCGTCCCGCGCCACCGCCTCGACCGGCAGCTCCGTCCGCTCCAGCAGCTGCCGGGCCCGCTCCACCCGCTGCCCGGTGATCCACTCCCCCGGGCTCACCCCGCACTCCTCGCGGAACCGGCGCGTGAAGGTCCGTACCGACATGGACTCCTGCCGGGCGAGGTCGCTCAGCCGCACGGGCTCGTGCAGCCGGTCCAGCACCCAGGCCCGCGCGGCCGTGGTGCTGGCCTGCTGCGGCTCGGGCACGGGCCGCTGGACGAACTGGGCCTGCCCGCCCTCGCGGTGGGGCGGTACCACCGTCGTCCGGGCGGTGTCGTTGGCGACGGCCGCGCCGTGGTCGCGGCGCACGATGTGCAGGCACAGGTCGATGCCGGCGGCGACCCCGGCGGAGGTCAGCACGTCCCCGTCGTCGGTGTAGAGCACGTCGGCGTCGACCCGTACGGCCGGGAACATCCGCTGGAAGTGCTCGGCGTGGGCCCAGTGGGTGGTGGCCGGGCGGCCGTCCAGGTACCCGGCGGCGGCCAGCACGTAGCCGCCCGTGCAGATGGACACCATCCGGGTGCCCGGCCGGACGTGGGCGAGGGCCGCCGCCAGCCCGTCGGCCAGCCGGCCCTCGGCGTGGACCGGGCCCAGCTCGCGCGAGGCGGGCACCACCACGGTGTCGGCCGTCGCGAGCAGCTCCGGGCCGTGCTCGACGTACACCGCGAAGTCGGCGTCGGTGCTCACCGGGCCCGGGGCGAGCCCGCAGGTGAGGATCTCGTAGAGGTGCCGCCCGGCGGGATCCTTGGCCCGGCCGAAGATCCGGTGCGGGATGCCGAGTTCGAAGGGCAGCAGCCCGGCGAGGGCGAGGACGACGACACGGTGCGGCTTCTCCACGGCGACCATGGCCCGATCGTATCGGAGCATGACAGTCAGGCCACTGTCGTACGGTGGCACGCGGCCCGGAAGCTGTGGACGTGACGCAGACAGCCCCCAGCACCCCCACCGCCCCCACCACCGCCCCGCGGGCGCCGCGCGAGCCCGGCCGCATCCACCGGGCCTGGTTCGCCGCCGCCGTGTCCTTCGTGACGATCATCGGCGCGGCCGCCTTCGCCTCCCTCCCCGGACTGCTCATCGAGCCGTTGCACGCGGAGTTCGACTGGTCCCGCGGCACGATCGGCTTCGCGGTCTCCGTCAACCTGGCCCTCTACGGGCTCACCGCGCCCTTCGCCGCCGCGCTGATGGACCGCTTCGGCATCCGCAAGGTCGTCGCGGTGGCCCTGACGGTGATCGCGGGCGGCTCGCTGGCCACGGTGTGGATGACGGCCGCCTGGCAGCTGGTGCTGCTCTGGGGCGTGCTGGTCGGCCTGGGCAGCGGCTCGATGGCGATGGCCTTCGCGGCGACGGTGACCAACCGCTGGTTCACCGCCCGGCGCGGGCTCGTGACCGGCATCCTGACCGCGGCCGGCGCCTCCGGGCAGCTGGTCTTCCTACCGCTGCTGTCCTGGCTGGTGGAGAACCACGGCTGGCGCCCGGCCTCGGTCACGGTGGCCCTGGCGGCCCTCGCCGTCGTCCCCTTCGTCTGGCTACTGCTGCGCGACCACCCGGCCGACGTGGGCCTCGCCCCGTACGGAGGCGCGTACGAGCCGAAGCCCGCGCCCGCGCCGGGGGCGGCCCGCCGGGCCGTGGCCGTGCTCTTCCGGGCGGCCCGCACCGGCCCGTTCTGGCTGCTGGCGGGCACCTTCGCGATCTGCGGGGCCTCGACCAACGGGCTGGTGCGCACCCACTTCACCCCGGCCGCCCACGACCACGGCATGCCGGTGACGGCGGCCGCCGGACTGCTCGCGGTGGTCGGCGTGTTCGACGTGCTCGGCACCATCGCCTCCGGCTGGTTCACCGACCGCTTCGAGGCGCGCCGGCTGCTCGCCGTGTACTACGCCCTGCGCGGGGTGTCCCTGATGTTCCTGCCGATGCTGCTGGCGCCGAGCGTGCACCCGCCGATGGTGTTCTTCATCGTCTTCTACGGCCTGGACTGGGTCGCCACCGTCCCGCCGACCATCGCCCTGTGCCGCGAGCACTACGGGCAGGACGGCGCCGTCGTCTTCGGCTGGGTCCTGGCCTCGCACCAGGTGGGCGCGGCACTGGTGGCCTTCCTCGGCGGCGTGGCCCGCGACGCCCTCGGCTCGTACGACCTGGTCTGGTACACGGCGGGCGGGCTGTGCGCGGTGGCGGCGCTGATGGCGATGGTCATCCGCCGCCGGACGGCGGAGGCCGCCTGAGCGTCACGGCGGCGGGCCTTCGATCCCGGGTCCGCGGCCGGGCGGGGGCCGGGAGGGTGGCTGCGGGGGTCCGGGGGCTGAGCCCCCGGACCCCGCCCGGCCGCGGCTCAGGCTCCGGCGGGGGTGGTGGACTTCAGGGTGCCGTCGGGCGCGGCGAGCAGCACCGGGGTGTCGGGGCCGCCCAGGTCGCGGACCGCGGCGCGGTCGGCGTCGGCGGGGGCGTCGGCCGCGCTGACGACGGCGGCGGCCTCCAGGGAGTTCGCGCCGCTGGCGACGGCCATGGCGACGGCCGTCTGGAGGGCGCTCAGCCTGAGGGAGTCGAGCTCCACGGTGCCCGCGACGTAGGTCCGGCCGGTCTCGTCCCGTACGGCAGCCCCTTCCGGGACTCCGTTGCGGGCCCGGGCGCTGCGCGCCAGGGTGATGATCTTGGTGTCCTCGGGGTCGATCCCGTTGCCCTCGGTGCTCTCGCTCATAGGCGAAAGCATAGGGAGCGCCCCGGCGAGGCCGTGCAACGACCCCGCCGAGGGCGCCCCCGGCGCTCCCCGCCCCCCGCCGTTCCCCCGTGGAGCAGGACAAACCTAAGCGAGCAGCAGGAGCATCCTGTGATCCAAAGGTCCCGCCCACATATGACCTTGGACCTTAATCCCCAGGGTCGCTCGTCACGGCCGGTCGAGCTTCAGCCGCTCCGCCCTCGGCATCCCCGCCACGACCAGGTCGTACGAGTCCTCGACCAGCTCCCGCACCATCGCGTCCGGCAGGCCGCCCACCGTCACGGTGTTCCAGTGCCGCTTGTTCATGTGCCAGCCCGGCACGACCGCCGGGTGCTCGGCCCGCAGCCGCACGGCCGCCTCCGGCTCGCACTTGAGGTTGACCTTCAGCGGCTCGGCGTCCAGCGCCGACAGGGCGAACACCTTCCCCAGCACCTTGAACACCGAGGTCTCCGGGGTGAAGGGGAACTCCTCCACCGCCGCGTTGAAGCCCAGGCAGAACGCGCGCAGCTCCGCGGGGGTCATTCCCCCTCCTCCCCTTCGGCCGCCGCCGCGGCGACCGGCTCCACCAGCACCGTCACGATCTTGTTCCGGCGTCCCGCCGGGGACTCGGCCGTCAGCCGCAGCGGACGCCCGTCCGGCAGCTCCACCACCGCCGAGGCGCCCGCGATCGGCACCCGGCCCAGCGCCTTGGCCAGCAGCCCGCCGACCGTCTCCACGTCCTCGTCGTCGAAGGCCTCCACCCCGAACAGCTCGCCGAGGTCGGTGATGTCGAGGCGCGCGGTGACCCGGTAGCAGTCCTGCCCCAGCTCCTCCACGGGCGGGATCTCCCGGTCGTACTCGTCGGTGATCTCGCCGACGATCTCCTCCAGGATGTCCTCGATGGTGACGATGCCGGCCGTGCCGCCGTACTCGTCGATGACGACGGCCACGTGGTTGCGCACCGACTGCATCTCGCGCAGCAGGTCGCCGGCGTTCTTGGTGTCGGGCACGAAGACCGCCGGCCGCATCACCGTCGAGACCAGGTCGGCCTCCGCCTCCCGGTTGATGTGCGTCCTGCGGACGAGGTCCTTCAGGTACACCATCCCGACGATGTCGTCCTCGTTCTCCCCGGTGACCGGGATCCGCGAGAAGCCGGACCGCAGCGCGAGCGTCGTCGCCTGCCGGATCGTCTTGTAGCGCTCGATGCAGACCAGGTCCGTACGCGGCACCATCACCTCGCGCACCAGGGTGTCCCCCAGCTCGAAGACCTGGTGCACCATCCGGCGCTCGTCGTCCTCGATCAGCGATTCCTTCTCCGCGAGGTCCACCATCGCCCGCAGCTCGGCCTCGGAGGCGAAGGGCCCCTTGCGGAACCCCTTCCCGGGGGTGAGCGCGTTGCCGATCAGGATCAGCAGCTGCGGGATCGGCCCCATCACGCGCGCCAGCGGTACGAGGACGTACGCGGCCGCCGTCGCGGTGTTCAGCGGGTGCTGGCGGCCGATCGTGCGGGGGGACACGCCCACCGCCACGAAGGACACCAGCACCATCACACCGATGGCGACGAGCAGCGCCGTCCAGTTCTCCCCGAACTCGGCGAGGCAGACGTACGTGACGAGCACGCCCGCCGCCATCTCGCAGATCACCCGCACCAGCAGGGCCACGTTGACGTAGCGGGTGGGATCGGCGGCGACCTGGGCGAGCTTCGCGCTGCCGCGCCGGCCTTCCCGTACGGCCTGCTCGGCGCGGAAGCTGGAGACGCGGGCGATCCCGGACTCGGCGCACGCCGCGAACCAGGCCACCACGACCAGCAGGACCGCCCCGGTGATCAGCTGGGGGGCGCCGGTCACGAGACGGTCGGGGCCGGGGAAGGACCGGTCATGCCGCGCTCGGAGCGCCAGCCGTCGACGATGGCCGCCTGGAGGCCGAACATCTCGGCCTTCTCGTCCGGCTCCTCGTGGTCGTACCCGAGCAGGTGCAGCACCCCGTGGACGGTCAGGAGCTGGAGCTCCTCGTCCATGGAGTGCCGCGTCGGCGCCTCGTCGCCCTGCTTCTTGGCCACCTCGGGGCAGAGCACGATGTCGCCGAGGAGCCCCTGCGGGGGCTCCTCGTCGTCCTTCGCCGGCGGACGGAGCTCGTCCATCGGGAAGGACATGACGTCGGTCGGTCCGGGGAGGTCCATCCACTGGATGTGGAGCTGCTCCATGGCGTCCTCGTCGATGACGATGACGGAGAGCTCGGACAGCGGGTGGATCCTCATCCGGGTGAGCGCGTAGCGGGCGATGTCGAGGATCGCCTGCTCGTCGACCTCGGTTCCGGACTCGTTGTTGACGTCGATCGACATGGTGCGCTGGGTTCTACTTCCGCTGGTGGCCGTTCGGGGCCGGGTGGGCATCGTCGTACTTGGCGTACGCGTCGACGATACGGCCGACCAGCTTGTGCCGGACGACATCCTCGGACGTGAGCCGCGAGAAGTGGATGTCCGGCACCCCGTCGAGGATCTCCTGGACCTGGCGCAGACCGCTCTTGGCGCCGCCCGGGAGGTCGACCTGGGTGACGTCACCGGTGACGACGATCTTCGAGTCGAAGCCGAGCCTCGTCAGGAACATCTTCATCTGCTCGACGGTGGTGTTCTGCGCCTCGTCCAGGACGACGAAGGCGTCATTGAGGGTGCGACCCCTCATGTAGGCCAGGGGCGCCACCTCGATGGTGCCGGCGGCCATGAGCCGGGGGATGGAATCCGGGTCGATCATGTCGTGCAGGGCGTCGTAGAGCGGCCGCAGGTACGGGTCGATCTTGTCGAAGAGCGTGCCCGGCAGGAAGCCGAGCCGCTCCCCCGCCTCGACGGCCGGGCGGGTCAGGATGATCCGGCTGACCTGCTTGGACTGCAGCGCCTGGACCGCCTTCGCCATGGCGAGGTAGGTCTTGCCGGTACCGGCGGGGCCGATGCCGAAGACGATCGTGTTCTTGTCGATCGCGTCGACGTACCGCTTCTGGTTGAGGGTCTTGGGGCGGATGGTGCGGCCGCGGCTGGAGAGGATGTTCTGGGTGAGCACCTCGGCCGGGGTCTCCGTGTCACCGCCGCCGCTCCCGTTCGCCTTGAGCATGGCGATCGAGCGTTCCACTGCGTCCTCCGTCATCGGCTGCCCGGTGCGGAGCACCAGCATCATCTCGTCGAACAGGCGCTGGATCAGGGCGACTTCCGCCGCCGCTCCGATCGCGCTGACCTGATTGCCCCGAACATGGATGTCGGCCTTCGGGAAAGCCTTTTCGATCACGCGCAGCAGGGCGTCGCCCGAGCCGAGCACGGTCACCATCGGGTGCGTCGCCGGGACCGTGAAGTGGGCTCGCGCCTGGCCCGGCGCCGGGGTGTGGGCTGTCGGTGTCTGAGTCATGGGCCGGCACTGTGGCCTGCGCATACCTCCCACTGAGGGGCCGATCCGTTCGCCGGCCTCCGGAGTACCAAGGGTACGTCCACCCCGGTACGGACCCGAGGGGTTTTCCGGGCGGGGCGGGGAATGGCTAGACCGGGTGCCGGAAGCCGATGGTGGGGACCGCGCGGCGGCGGGCGGAGGGGGTGGCGCCGGGCGGGACGAGGGCGTCGAGGAAGGCGTAGCGGTCCCTCAGGGCGTCGGGGGCCGTGCGCCACCAGTGGGCCACCTCGGGCCAGCCCGGGGCGGAGAGGGAGCCGCCGAACTCCTGTACCGACAGGGCGGCCGTCAGCCCGGCGAAGGCCAGCCGGTCGGCGAGCGGCCACCCCGCGAGGCTGCCGGTGACGAACCCGGCCACGTACACGTCCCCCGCGCCCGTCGGGTCCAGGGCGTCCACCGTGATCGCGGGCACTTCCGCGGTCTCCCCGGTACGGCCGTCGACCGCGTACGAGCCCTCCGAGCCCATGGTCACCACCGCGACCGGGACCTTCTCCGCGAGGGCCCGGGCCGCGGCGCGGGGACACTCGGTCCGGGTGTAGCGCATCGCCTCTCCGGCGTTGGGGAGGAACGCCTCGCAGTGCTGGAGGTCGGCCAGGGCGCCCAGGTCCCACCGCCCGGTCTCGTCCCAGCCGACGTCCGCGAAGATCCGCGAGCCCCGGCGGGCCGCCTCGGAGATCCAGTCCTCGCCCTGCCCGGTACCGAGCGAGGCCACGGCCGCCCGGGCCTTCGGGGGGCACCACGGGAAGGGGCCGGGCCCCGACGGGGGCGGCGCCTCGTGGCCGTGCGAGACCATCGTGCGCTCGCCCTCGTACGCCATGGAGACCGTGACGGGGCTGTGCCAGCCGGGGACGGTGCGCGACATGGACAGGTCGATGCCCTCGCCCTGCTCCAGGGCGTCCCAGCAGTACTCGCCGTAGTGGTCGTCGCCGAAGGCGGCGGCCAGCGAGGTGCGCAGGCCCAGCCGGGCGAGGGCGGTGGCCATGTTGGCGACGCCGCCGGGGCTGGAGCCCATGCCGCGCGCCCAGGACTCCGTACCGCGCACGGGGGCGGAGTCGAGGCCGGTGAAGATGATGTCGAGGAAGACCGTGCCGGTCAGGAAGACGTCGCAGCCCGGCTCTTGGGGGTCGCGCACCGGGCCGAGGGGGTCGAGGGTGATGCGGCTGTCCCGACTGGTCACGGTGTGCTCCCCGTTGAAGTGTCGTTTCTGCGAGCGGGCCGGCAAGCTGCCGGTCCTGCCCGGCCCCGGCAGGACCAAACCCCAGTGTGACGCACGTCACCGGAGACCCGCTCCGCTTCGGCCCAAGAGCCACTAGCGCTTCGGCAGTGCCACCCGCCCCAGATCCGCCGCGACCGTCAGCTCCCCCTCGAACCCCGCCGCACGGGCCTCGCGTTCGAACTCCGACGGGTCCGCGTACCGCTGCGAGAAGTGCGTCAGCACCAGGTGCCGCACACCGGCGTCCCGCGCCACCCGCGCCGCCTGTCCGGCGGTGAGGTGGCCGTGGTCCTCGGCCAGCCGGACGTCCGCGTCGAGGAAGGTCGACTCGATGACCAGCATGTCGCAGCCCTCAGCCAGCGCGTCCACGCCCTCGCAGAGCCGGGTGTCCATGACGAAGGCGAACCGCTGCCCCGCCCGGTGCTCGCTGACGGCCTCCAGCGTGACCTCGCCCTCCGGCCGCTCCAGGCACCCTTCGCGCTGGATCCGCCCCACGTCCGGCCCCTTGATCCCGTACCGCGCGAGCAGCGCCGGGACCATCCGGCGCCCGTCCGGCTCCGTCACCCGGTAGCCGAAGGACTCCACGGGGTGCGAGAGCCGCCGGGCCTCCAGGACGTACGAGGGCCCGCTCGCGAGGACCCCGTCCGCGGCGACCGGTTCCTCCCGCAGCGACACCGTCTCCCGGTAGGCGGTGGCGTACCGCAGCCGGTCGAAGAACTTCTGCCCCGAGGCCGGGTAGTGCGCCGTCACGGGGTGCGGGACCTGGTCGAGGTTGATCCGCTGGATCACCCCGGCCAGGCCGAGGCTGTGGTCGCCGTGGAAGTGCGTGACGCAGATCCGGTTGATGTCGTGCGCCGCGACCCCGGCCCGCAGCATCTGCCGCTGCGTGCCCTCGCCCGGGTCGAAGAGGATGCCCTCGCCGTCCCAGCGCAGCAGGTAGCCGTTGTGGTTGCGGTGCCGGGTCGGGACCTGGCTGGCGGTGCCGAGGACCACGAACTCTCGTACGGACACGGCTTATCCGGGCGGCCACTGGAGGCCGCGGCCGCCCAGGACGTGCAGGTGCGCGTGGAAGACGGTCTGCCCCGCGCCGGCGCCCGTGTTGAACACGACCCGGTAGCCCTGGTCGGCGATCTTCTCCTCGGCGGCGATCTCCCCGGCCTCACGCAGTATGTCGGCGATCACGCCCGGCTCGGCGGCGGCGAGGGAGGCGGCGTCGGGGTGGTGCAGCTTCGGGATGACGAGCACGTGGGTCGGCGCCTGCGGGTTGATGTCCCGGAAGGCGATGGTGGTCTCGGTCTCCCGGACCACGGTCGCCGGCACCTTGCCCTCGACGATCTTGCAGAACAGGCAGTCCGCCTGCGGTTCCCCAGCCATTGCTGCGCCTCCCGTGACGATGATCGGTCGGGGGCATGCTACCCGTGCCCTTGCCCTGGCCGGGCGGGGTCCGGTGTGCACCCCGCCCGGCCGGGCAGGGGTCCTACGACCAGCGGCCCGTCCGCGCCAGCAGAACGGCCGTCGCCGCCGTGCCGGCCGTCGACGTGCGCAGGACCGAACGGCCCAGGCGGTACGGGTGGGCGCCGGCCTCGGCGAAGGCGGCCAGTTCCTCCGGCGAGACCCCGCCCTCGGGGCCGACCACCAGCACCACCGACCCCTTCTCCGGCAGCGGCGCCGTCGCCAGCGCCGCCGAGGGGGTGTCCCGGTCCTCGTGCAGCACCACCGCCAGATCGGCCTGCGCCAGCAGCGCGGCCACCTGCTTCGTGGACATCGCCCCGGCCACCTCCGGGAAACGGACCCGGCGCGACTGCTTGCCCGACTCCCGGGCCGTGGAACGCCACTTGGCCAGGGACTTCGCCCCCCGGTCGCCGCGCCACTGCGTGATGCACCGCGAGGCCTGCCACGGCACGATGGCGTCGACGCCGGTCTCCGTCATGGTCTCGACCGCCACCTCGCCCCGGTCGCCCTTGGGCAGCGCCTGCACCACGGTGATCCGTACGTCGGGCTCCGGCTCCTCCAGCACGGACTCCAGGTCCATGACCACCAGGCGGTCCTTGCCCTCGGCCGCCTTGACCACGCCCTCGACCCAGCGGCCGCGGCCGTCGGTGAGGACCACGTCCTCGCCCGGGGTGAGCCGCTTCACGGACACCGCGTGCCGCCCCTCGGGGCCCTCCAGCACGAACTCCGGCCCCGCCGGAACCTCTTCGACCACGAACACGGGGGCCGTCATGACGATCTCCTCATCTGCAATACGTTCAACGCGCTCTGCGCCTCGGCCAGTTCGGCCGCCAGCACCTCCACCAGCTCCCCGGCCGGCAGCGCCCTGGCCAGCCGGTGCCCCTGGCCCGCCCACAGGGACATGCCCTGCGGGTCCCCGGCCGCCGCGGCCGCCTTCCGCAGCCCGGAGGTCATGTGGTGGACCTGGGGGTAGGCGGCCGGCGCGTACGGCCCGTGCTCCCGCATGAAGCGGTTGACCAGACCCCGCGCGGGCCGGCCCGTGAAGGCCCGGGTCAGTTCCGTGTGGGGGAACATCGGGTCGGTCAGGGCCTTCTTGTGCAGGGGGTGCGCGCCCGACTCCGGGCAGGCCAGGAAGGCCGTGCCGAGCTGCGCCGACTCCGCGCCGGCCGCCAGCACCGCCGCGATCTGCGCCCCGCGCATCAGGCCGCCGGCCGCG
Organism: Streptomyces sp. NPDC040718; assembly: GCF_055593565.1. NCBI lineage: Bacteria > Bacillati > Actinomycetota > Actinomycetes > Kitasatosporales > Streptomycetaceae > Streptomyces > Streptomyces sp. NPDC040718. Next base: position 144,998 of record NZ_JBVIXO010000013.1, read on the forward strand.
GTGATGGGGAGGGCCACGGCCTCCCGTACCTGCGCGACCAGTGCGAGCAGGCCGACGCCGGCCGTGCCGTCGGCCTCCGGGTCGTCGCGGTGGGTGCCCTGGTGGCCGCCCGCCTCAATGCCCTGGACGCAGACGGCGTCCGCGCCCGCCGCCTGCGCGGAGCGGGCCTCGTCGACCGAGGTGACGGTGACGACGGTACGGGTGCCCGCCCCGCGCAGGCGGGCGAGGACTCCGGGCGCGGGCGTGCCGAAGGCGAAGGAGACCACCGGGACGGGGTCCTCCAGCAGGATGGCCAGTTTCGCCTCGTAGCCGTCGTCGCAGTTGCCGACGGTGTCCTCGGGGGCGAGCGAGACCTCGTACCAGCCGGCCTCGCCGGCCAGCTGCCCTCGGTAGGTCTCGACGGCGGCCGGGTCGACGTAGCCGGTCTGCGGCATGAAGAGGTTCACGCCGAAGGGCCGCCTGGTGAGGCCGCGCGTCTGCTTGATCTCCTGGTACATGCCGTCGGCGGTCTTGTATCCGCCGGCGAGGTAGCCGAGCCCGCCCGCCTCGCACACTGCGGCGACCAGCGGCGGGCAGGAGCCGCCGCCCGCCATGGGAGCCTGCACGATCGGGTACCGGGGGAAACCGTTCGGCGCGGAGGACATGGACTGCATCGTGCCACGTCCCGGCCATCGCGCCGAACCGTCGCATTCGCCTGGCATAGTCCGCTTCCCCCGTGTGTCCGGGAATCGCCCCGGGCGGTGTCCCGGAAAGCGCCGAGCCCGGTCCGGGGTCTCCCCGGACCGGGCTCGTACGAGTACCTCGGGCCTGCCCCAGGCTGCGCCGAGCGCCGCCTCAGCGCCCGTTGAACGCGTCCTTCAGGCGGCTGAACAGGCCCTGCTGGCCGGGGGCGAACTGGCCCATCGGCCGCTCCTCGCCGCGCAGCTTCGCGAGCTGGCGCAGCAGTTCCTCCTGCTGGGCGTCCAGCTTGCCGGGGGTGGTGACCTCGACGTGGACGATCAGGTCGCCGCGGCCGCCGCCGCGCAGGTGGGTGACGCCCCGCCCGTGCAGCGGGATGGCCTGGCCGGACTGGGTGCCGGGCCGGATGTCGATCTCCTCCATGCCGTCCAGCGTCTCCAGCGGGCACTTGGTGCCCAGGGCCGCGGCCGTCATGGGGATGGTGACCGTGCAGTGCAGGTCGTCCCCGCGCCGCTGGAAGGTCGGGTGCGGCAGCTCGTGGATCTCCACGTAGAGGTCGCCGGCGGGGCCGCCGCCGGGGCCGACCTCGCCCTCGCCCGCGAGCTGGATGCGGGTGCCGTTCTCGACACCGGCGGGGATCTTGACGGTGAGGCTGCGGCGGGAGCGGACCCGGCCGTCGCCCGCGCACTCGGGGCACGGGGTCGGGACCACGGTGCCGAAGCCCTGGCACTGCGGGCAGGGGCGCGAGGTCATGACCTGGCCCAGGAAGGACCGGGTGACCTGGGAGACCTCACCGCGGCCGCGGCACATGTCACAGGTCTGCGCCGAGGTGCCGGGTGCGGCGCCCTCGCCGGAGCAGGTGCCGCAGACGACGGCCGTGTCGACCTGGATGTCCTTGGTCGTGCCGAAGGCGGCCTCGTCCAGTTCCAGGTCCAGGCGGATCATGGCGTCCTGGCCGCGGCGGGTGCGCGAGCGCGGGCCGCGCTGCGAGGCCTGGCCGAAGAAGGCGTCCATGATGTCGGAGAAGTTGCCGAAGCCGCCCGCTCCGAAGCCGCCCGCGCCGCCACCGCCGCCCGAGGAGGACAGCGGGTCGCCGCCGAGGTCGTGGACCTGCTTCTTCTGCGGGTCCGAGAGGACCTCGTAGGCCGCGTTGATCTCCTTGAAGCGCTCCTGCGTCTTCGGGTCCGGGTTCACGTCCGGGTGGAGCTCACGGGCGAGCCGGCGGAAGGCCTTCTTGATCTCGTCCTGCGATGCGTCGCGGCGCACGCCGAGTACGGCGTAGTAGTCCGTGGCCACTTACGACTCCGCCAGGATCTGTCCGACGTAACGTGCCACTGCGCGTACCGCTCCCATCGTTCCGGGGTAGTCCATGCGGGTCGGTCCGACCACGCCGAGTTTGGCGACTGCTTCGCCGCCCGAACCGTAGCCGACGGACACGACCGACGTGGAGTTGAGTCCCTCGTAGGCGTTCTCGTGACCGATGCGTACGGCCATCCCCGACTCTCCGGCCTCACCCAGCAGCTTCAGGAGCACGACGTGCTCCTCCAGCGCTTCGAGCACGGGCCTGATCGTCAAGGGAAAATCATGTCCGAAGCGAGTGAGGTTGGCGGTGCCGCCGATCATCAGCCGCTCCTCCGCCTCCTCGGCCAGCGTTTCGAGAAGGGTCGCGAGGACGGCCTTGACGGTCGCCCTGTCGTCGATCTCGAACGACTCCGGAAGGTCCTGCACCAGCTGCGGCACGTCGGTGAAGCGACGGCCGACGACCCTGCTGTTCAGGCGTGCCCGCAGGTCGGCGAGGGAGGTCTCGCCGAAGGGGGTCTGGGTGTCGACCAGGCGCTGCTCGACCCGCCCGGTGTCGGTGATCAGTACGAGCATCAGCCGGGCCGGGGCCAGCGACAGCAGCTCGACGTGCCGCACCGTGGAGCGGGTCAGCGACGGGTACTGGACGACGGCGACCTGCCGGGTGAGCTGCGCGAGCAGCCGTACCGTGCGGCCGACCACGTCGTCGAGGTCGACGGCGCCGTCGAGGAAGTTCTGGATGGCCCTGCGCTCGGGCGTCGACAGCGGCTTGACGCCCGCCAGCTTGTCGACGAAGAGGCGGTAGCCCTTGTCCGTGGGGATCCGGCCGGCGCTGGTGTGGGGCTGGGCGATGTAGCCCTCCTCCTCCAGCACGGCCATGTCGTTGCGCACGGTGGCGGGCGAGACGCCCAGCCTGTGCCGCTCGGTGAGGGCCTTGGAGCCGACGGGCTCCTCCGTCCCGACGTAGTCCTGGACGATGGCGCGCAGTACCTCGAGTCTGCGTTCGCTGAGCATCGCGCACACCTCCGGATGCGGTCGGTCGTCGGTCTGGCCGTCGGGGGCCGGTCCTGGCTTGTTGGCACTCTTCGCGTGTGAGTGCCAGAGATCCCCCGGTCAGTGTACGGCCGGGTAGTACGCCGCAGGCAAGGGCGGCCCGCCAGGGTAGCGTCACCGCATGGACGTGCGTTGGGAAGAGACGGGCTGGGAAAAGGTCACCGGACGGGTCGGCCGGCGGCGGCTGCCGGTGTGGGACTGCACGGTGGGGCTGGTGGTGGGGGACGAGTCGGTGCTGCTGATCGACCCCGGATCGTCGGTGCGCGAGGGGGCGCAGGTGCGGGCCGAGGCGGAGCGCCTGACGGGCCGCCGCGTGACCCATATCGCATTCACCCACGGACATTTCGACCACGTGCTGGGCGGGGCGGCCTTCGCGGGCGCCGAGTTCTTCGGGGCGGTGGGCCTGGACCGGCTGCTGTCGACCCCGACGGGCCGCGAGGAGGTGCGGGTGAGCGCGTTCCGGCAGGGTCTGGCGGAGGCGGAGGCCACGGAGGCGGCGGACCTGCTCCAGGCGCCCCGGCACCTGGTGTCGGGCGAGTGGACCCTGGATCTGGGCGGGGTGCAGGTGCTGCTGGCGAACGTGGGGCCCGCGCACTCCGAGCACGACCTGGCGGTCTTCGTGCCGGGCGAGCGGGAGGCGGTGTTCTGCGGGGACCTGGTCGAGGAGTCGGGCGAGCCGCAGGCCGGCTCGGACGCGGTGCCGGGCCAGTGGCCGGCCGCCCTGGACCGGCTGCTGTCGCTGGGCGGGGACGACGCGGTGTACGTGCCGGGTCACGGAGCGCTGGTGGACGCGGGCTTCGTGCGTGCGCAACGCGCCACACTGGCGGCCCGGTTCGGCGTGTCGGGGGCGTGAGGGCGCCGGCTCTCCTAGTGTCGGCCGGATGCGTGAGTACTCCCCCGACCTGACCCCGCAGTGGAAGCGCCCCAAGCCCGTGCCCGAGGTGCCGGCGGATCCGGACCTGGTGGTCGAGGTGGCGGGTACGGACTTCTGCGGCGCGGTGGTGGCCTGCGAGGCGGGCACGGTGACCCTGGAGGACCGCTTCGGCAAGCGCCGGGTGTTCCCGCTGGAGCCGCGCGGCTTCCTGCTGGACGGCGCCGTGGTGACCCTGACCCGCCCCGCGCGGGGCCCGGCCGCGCCGGCCCGCACGGCCTCGGGCTCGATCGCCGTCCCGGGGGCGCGGGCGCGGGTGGCGCGGGCGGGTCGGATCTACGTGGAGGGGCGGCACGACGCCGAGCTGGTCGAGCGGGTCTGGGGCGACGACCTGCGGATCGAGGGCGTGGTGGTGGAGTACTTGGAGGGCGTCGACGACCTCGCGGCGGTGGTGGCGGAGTTCGCCCCGGGCCCCGACGCCCGTCTCGGTGTCCTGGTGGACCATCTGGTGCCGGGCTCGAAGGAGTCCCGTATCGCGGCCTCGGTGACGGGCCCGGACGTGCTGGTGGTGGGACACCCGTACGTGGACGTCTGGCAGGCCGTGAAGCCGTCGGCGCTGGGCATCCGGGCGTGGCCGGAGGTCCCGCGCGGCCAGGACTGGAAGACGGGTGTCTGCCGGGCCCTGGGCTGGCCGGAGAACACCGGGGCCGCCTGGCAGCACATCCTGTCCCGCGTGACGTCCTACCGCGACCTGGAGCCGACGCTGCTGGGGCGGGTGGAGGAGCTGATCGACTTCGTCACGGGTAGCGGTGAGGCCTGACGCCCTGGAAGGTGCCGAACTCACTCGTATCCAGCTCGATGCCGAGCGGCTCCAGCGGCACCGACTCGCCGAACTTCGACAGCCGTTGCGATCGGTAGTCGGCATCGTCCCCCTTGCCGACCGGAACGGTCAGCAGGACGCATTGCGCAGCGATCGGGTCGATGATCAGATAAGCAGGCACCTTCCCGGCGGCGTAGATCGAGCGCTTGACCACGTAGTCCCTGTCGACGCTGGTCTTCGAGACGACCTCCACCACCAACGTGATCAGTTGCGATGGCAGGAGACGTCCCGACCCCGGGTTCGCCTCGCGATCAAGGACCACCAGGTCGGGAACGGGCTCGCTCGCCTCGTCGACGATGTCGACGTCCTGGGTCTGGAGCCGTACCCACCGCTTGCGCGGGATCTGGTCCTGCACGTCCTCCACGATCAGGTTGCGCACCAGATCGGGACCGGCCATCATCACGATTTCCCCCCGGAGGAGCTCGGCCTTAACGCCCTCGGGAGGCTCGAACCCCGCGAAGAATTTGGCCATCCCATGCTCGTCCACAGCGGTCATCTCCGTGGTCCTCCACATCCGCCGCGTACTGTCGGCGGCAGCCTACGGACAGCGTAGGCAGGACGAGCCCTGTTACGGGGGGATTCACCCGGGCGGGGGATCAGTCCACCAGGTCCCGCACCACCGCGTCCGCCAGGAGCCGCCCGCGCAGGGTCAGGACCGCCCGTCCGGCCTCGTACGGGGCCGGTTCCAGCAGGCCGTCCGCCAGGGCGCGGCGGGAGGCCGCCAGGCCCGCGGGGGCGAGCAGGGAGAGCGGGACGCCGTCGACGAGGCGGAGCTCCAGCAGGATCCGCTCCACGCGGCGGTCCTCCGCCGACAGGAGCTCGCGGCCCGCGCCCGGGGAGCGGCCCTCCGCGAGGGCGGCCGCGTAGGCGCCGGGGTGCTTCACGTTCCACCAGCGCACCCCGCCCACGTGCGAGTGGGCGCCGGGGCCCGCGCCCCACCAGTCGGCGCCGCGCCAGTACAGCTCGTTGTGCAGGCAGCGGCCGGCCTCGGAGGTGGCCCAGTTCGAGACCTCGTACCAGGAGTAGCCGGCCTCGGCCATGACGGAGTCCGCGATCAGGTACCGGTCGGCGTGGACGTCGTCGTCGGTCATCGGGACCTCGCCGCGGCGGATCCGGCGGGCCAGCTGGGTGCCCTCCTCGACGATCAGGGCGTACGCGCTGACGTGGTCGGGGCCCGCGCCGAGCGCGGCCTCCAGGGAGGCCCGCCAGTCGTCGTCGGACTCGCCGGGGGTGCCGTAGATCAGGTCGAGGTTGACGTGCTCGAAGCCGGCCGCGCGGGCCTCGGCGACGCAGGCCTCGGGGCGGCCGGGGGTGTGGGTGCGGTCGAGCACCTTCAGGACGTGCTGCTTCGCGCTCTGCATGCCGAAGGAGATCCGGTTGAACCCGCCGGCGCGCAGCTCGGCCAGGTACTCCGGGTTCACGGACTCCGGGTTGGCCTCGGTGGTGACCTCGGCGTCCTCGGCCAGCCCGAACTCGTCTCGGATCGCCGCGAGCATGCGTACGAGGTCCCGGGCGGGCAGCAGCGTGGGCGTGCCGCCGCCGACGAAGACGGTCCGCACGGCGCGCGGGTCGTCGCCGAGCACCTTGCGGGCGAGGCGGACCTCGTCGATCAGGGTGTCGGCGTAGTTCTCCCGGGAGGCGAGCACGCCGCCGGTGCCGCGCAGCTCGGTGGCGGTGTAGGTGTTGAAGTCGCAGTACCCGCAGCGGGTGGCGCAGTACGGGACGTGCAGGTAGAACCCGAGCGGCCGCTCCCCGGCGCCCTCCAGGGCGTGCGACGGCAGCGAGCCGTCTTCGGGCATGGGGTCACCATCGGGCAGTGCGGAAGGCATGACGCCATTGTCCCGCACCGCCCCATGGTCGTTTACGCCCTCGGCCCCGGGGCGGGGTCAGGCCTCCCTGGAGCCCTCGTACATCTCCTCGATGAGGTGCTTGAACTCACGCTCGACGACCGGCCGCTTCAGCTTGAGGCTGGGCGTGAGGTCGCCGTGCTCGACGTCGAGGTCGCGCGGCAGGATCCGGAACTTCTTGATCGTCTGCCAGCGCTGGAGGTTCTCGTTGAGGGTCTGTACGTAGGTCTCGACCAGCCGGCTGGTCTCGGGCGCGGCGAGGACCTCGCCGTACGTCTTGCCCTCCAGGCCGTTCTCGGCGGCCCAGCCGAGGATGGCGGGCTCGTCGAGGGCGATCAGGGCGGAACAGAAGTTCCGGTCGGCGCCGTGCACGACGATGGTCGACACGTAGGGGCAGATCCCCTTGAACTGGCCCTCGATCTCCGCCGGGGCGACGTACTTGCCGCCGGAGGTCTTGATCAGGTCCTTCTTGCGGTCGGTGATGCGCAGGTAGCCGTCCGGGGAGAGCTCGCCGATGTCGCCGGTGTGCAGCCAGCCGTCGCTTTCGAGGACCTCGGCGGTCTTCTCGGGCTGGCCGTGGTAGCCCTGCATGATGCCGGGGCCGCGCAGCATGACCTCGCCGTCGTCGGCGATGCGGACCTCGGTGCCGGGGAGCGGCTTGCCGACCGTGCCGGTGCGGTAGGCCTCGCCGGGGTTGACGAAGGAGGCCGCGCTGGACTCGGTGAGGCCGTAACCCTCCAGGATGTGGATGCCCGCGCCGGAGAAGAAGTAGCCGATCTCGGGGGCCAGGGCGGAGGCACCGGAGACGGCGGCGCGCAGGCGGCCGCCGAAGGCGTCGCGGAGCTTGGAGTATACGAGCGTGTCGGCGACCTTGTGCTTGGCGGAGAGCGCGAAGGGGGCGGTGGCCCGGCCGGTGCGACGGTAGTTGTCCTGGGTGACCTTGGCGTACTCGCGGGCGACGCCCACCGACCACTGGAAGATCTTGTACTTGGCCCCGCCGCCGGCCCGGGCCTTGGCGGCCACGCCGTTGTAGACCTTCTCGAAGATGCGCGGGACGGCCGCCATGTAGGTGGGCTGGACGACCGGCAGGTTCTCGATGATCTTGTCGATGCGGCCGTCGACGGCGGTGACGTGGCCGACCTCGATCTGACCGGAGGTGAGCACCTTGCCGAAGACGTGGGCCAGCGGCAGCCACAGGTACTGGACGTCGTCCGAGTTGATCATGCCGGTGGCCACGGTGGCCTTGGCCATGTACGACCAGTTGTCGTGCGGCAGGCGGACGCCCTTGGGGCGGCCGGTGGTGCCGGAGGTGTAGATGAGGGTGGCGAGCTGGTCGGGGGTGATCGCCGCGATCCGGTCCTTGACCGCGGCCGGGTGTTTGGCGAGGTACTCCTTGCCGCGCTCCTCCAGCTCGGCGAGGGAGAGCACCCAGCCCTCCGGATCGCCCTCGGCGGGGACGGCGTCGGCCGCCTCCAGAACGACCACGTGGGCGAGGGCGGGCAGGTCGGCGCGGCGCTCGCGCGCCTTGGCCAGCTGGGCGGCGTCCTCGGCGATCAGCACCCGGCTCTCGGAGTCCGAGAGGATGAAGGAGGACTCCTCGGCGTTGGTGCTGGGGTAGATGGTGGTCACCGCGCCGCCGGCGCACATCACGCCGAGGTCGGAGAGGATCCACTCGACCCGGGTGTTGGAGGCGAGCGCGACCCGCTGTTCGGAGCGCAGGCCCAGGGCGATGAGCCCGGCGGCGATGGCGAAGACCCGGTCGGCGGCCTGCCCCCAGCTGAGCGACTTCCAGTCGTCGGGACCGCCCTCGCGGCCGGCCGCGGCCACGGGGAAGCGGTACGCCTCCCCGTTCGGCGTGGCTGCGACGCGGTCAAGGAAGAGGGCCGCCACAGTGGGCGGACGGTTCTCGATCAAGGTCTGTGTGTCGCTCACGGACGTCCTCCGGACCACGCGGCAGGGCCTGTTCGGGCATGACTACGGGCATGACTACGGGCTTGTAACTGGCGAGTAACCAGTGCTCAGAGTAGGGGGCCTCCGGCTGGCGCGTAAGAGCCAACCGGCGGCCGATTCATAACGAAAGAGGCCCCCGAGCGTACGCTCGGGGGCCTCTTTCGCATACAGCCGCTACTTCTTCTTGCTGCCGGACTCGTCGCTGGACAGGACGGCGATGAAGGCCTCCTGCGGGACCTCCACGGAGCCGACCATCTTCATCCGCTTCTTGCCTTCCTTCTGCTTCTCCAGCAGCTTCCGCTTACGGGAGATGTCACCGCCGTAGCACTTGGCGAGGACGTCCTTGCGGATGGCGCGAATGGTCTCGCGGGCGATGACGCGGGAGCCCACGGCGGCCTGGATCGGCACCTCGAATGCCTGCCGCGGGATGAGCTCGCGCAGCTTGGCGACCAGGCGCACGCCGTAGGCGTAGGCGGCGTCCTTGTGGCAGACGGCGGAGAAGGCGTCGACCTTGTCGCCGTGCAGCAGGATGTCGACCTTGACCAGGCTGGAGGCCTGCTCGCCCGTGGGCTCGTAGTCGAGGGAGGCGTAACCGCGCGTCTTGGACTTCAGCTGGTCGAAGAAGTCGAACACGATCTCCGCGAGGGGGAGCGTGTAGCGGATCTCGACCCGGTCCTCGGAGAGGTAGTCCATGCCGAGCAGGGTGCCGCGGCGCTGCTGGCACAGCTCCATGATCGCGCCGATGAACTCGGTCGGCGCGAGCACGGTGGCCCGTACGACCGGCTCGAAGACGTCCTTGATCTTGCCTTCGGGGAACTCGCTCGGGTTGGTGACGGTGACTTCCTTGCCGTCCTCCAGCACCACCCGGTAGACCACGTTGGGCGCGGTGGCGATCAGGTCGAGGCCGAACTCGCGCTCCAGGCGCTCGCGGACCACGTCCAGGTGCAGCAGGCCGAGGAAGCCGACGCGGAAGCCGAAGCCGAGCGCCGCCGAGGTCTCGGGCTCGTAGACGAGCGCGGCGTCGTTGAGCTGGAGCTTGTCCAGGGCCTCGCGCAGCTCCGGGTAGTCCGAGCCGTCGAGCGGGTACAGGCCCGAGAAGACCATCGGCTTCGGGTCCTTGTAGCCGCCGAGGGACTCCGTGGCGCCGTTGACCTGCTGCGTGATGGTGTCGCCGACCTTGGACTGGCGGACGTCCTTCACACCGGTGATGAGGTAGCCCACCTCGCCGACGGAGAGGCCGTCGGCTGGCAGCATCTCGGGGGAGTTGGTGCCGATCTCCAGCAGCTCGTGCGTGGCGTTCGTGGACATCATCCGGATGCGCTCGCGCTTGTTGAGCGTGCCGTCGACCACACGGACGTACGTGACGACGCCCCGGTAGGAGTCGTAGACCGAGTCGAAGATCATCGCGCGGGCGGGGGCGTCCTTGACGCCGACCGGGGCCGGGACGGTCTCGACGACGCGGTTGAGCAGGGCGTCGACGCCGAGGCCGGTCTTCGCCGAGACGCGCAGCACGTCGTCGGGGTCGCAGCCGACCAGGTTCGCCAGCTCCTCGGCGAACTTCTCCGGCTGGGCGGCCGGAAGGTCGATCTTGTTCAGGACCGGAACGATCGCGAGGTCGTTCTCCATCGCCAGGTACAGGTTGGCGAGGGTCTGGGCCTCGATGCCCTGGGCGGCGTCCACCAGCAGGATCGTGCCCTCGCACGCGGCGAGGGAGCGCGAGACCTCGTAGGTGAAGTCGACGTGCCCGGGCGTGTCGATCATGTTCAGGATGTGCGTGGTGCCCGTGCCCGCGCCCTCGGTGGGCGACCAGGGCAGCCGGACCGCCTGCGACTTGATCGTGATGCCGCGCTCACGCTCGATGTCCATGCGGTCGAGGTACTGGGCGCGCATCTGCCGCGAGTCGACTACACCGGTGAGCTGGAGCATCCGGTCGGCGAGGGTCGACTTGCCGTGGTCGATGTGCGCGATGATGCAGAAGTTACGGATCAGCGCCGGGTCGGTACGGCTCGGCTCGGGCACGTGGCTGGGGATGGCGGGCACGCAGTGTCCTGATTCTCGGGTCGCTGTCGGATCTGCTGTCGGAGTCGGTACGCAGACTTGTACGCAGACTCCCATGGTCCCATGGACGCGGGGATGCGCTCGGTTTGGGCCGGTCGAAGCGCGCCTGGTAGTCTGGGTGGCTGTGTCTCGCATGCCCTCTCAGCAGACGTGACACATCCGGAATAAAACTCTGAACCTGAAAAGGCTCTTTCGTGGCGAACATCAAGTCCCAGATCAAGCGGAACAAGACCAACGAGAAGGCTCGCCTTCGCAACAAGTCGGTCAAGTCCGAGCTGCGCACCTTCATCCGCAAGGCCAACGAGGCGATCCTCGCCGGCGACGCGGAGAAGGCCACCGCTGCGGCCCGCCTGGCTTCCAAGAAGCTGGACAAGGCCGTCTCGAAGGGTGTCATCCACAAGAACGCCGCCGCCAACAAGAAGTCGGCGCTGGCCTCCAAGGTTGCCGCCATCTGAGTTCCGCACTCGATGTGAACGCCGGGACGGACCAAGCGGGCCCTCTCATCCGCTCCTGACCGGCACCCCGCGCCGCACGCGGCCTGCGTTCGCCACGCGGGTGCGGCGCACACAGCAGTGACCGAAGGCCCCGGCCTCCCCCTTCCCCAGGGCGGAGTCCGGGGCCTTCGCTTATTCGGGCCCGGCGTTCGAGGCGCGGGGGTCTGGGGGCGGAGCCCCCACGAAGGGGCCCGGGCACAGCCCGGGGAACGGTGGAAGGGCGGGCAGGGGACCAGCCCCCGCGCACCGGCACCGGCACCGAACCGCCTAGCGCCCCCGCGAGGCCCGCACCACGGCCACGACGGCCTTCTCCAGCGCGTACTCGGGGTCGTCCCCACCGCCCTTGACCCCCGCGTCGGCCAGCGCCACCGCACGCAGCGCGTCCGCGACGCCGTCCGCCGACCAGCCCCGCATCTGCTGCCGGACCCGGTCGATCTTCCACGGCGGCATGCCGAGGTCCCGGGCGAGGTCGCCCGGACGGGCCCCGCGCGGGGCGGAGGCCAGCTTGCCGATGGCCCGTACCGCCTGCGCCAGCGCGCTGGTGATCAGGACGGGGGCGACACCCGTCGCCAGCGACCAGCGGAGGGCTTCGAGGGCCTCCGCGGCCCGGCCCTCGACCGCCCGGTCGGCGACCGTGAAGCTGGACGCCTCCGCCCGGCCCGTGTAGTAGCGGCCGACCACGGCCTCGTCGATGGTTCCCTCGACGTCCGCGCACAGCTGTGCCGCCGCGCTCGCCAGCTCGCGCAGGTCGCTGCCGATCGCGTCCACCAGCGTCTGGCACGCCTCGGGGGTCGCCGAACGCCCCAGGGTCCGGAACTCCCCGCGCACGAACGACAGCCGGTCCGCCGCCTTCGTCATCTTCGGGCAGGCGACCTCGCGGGCCCCCGCCTTGCGCGCCGCGTCCAGCACGGCCTTGCCCTTGACCCCGCCCGCGTGCAGCAGGACGAGGGTGATCTCCTCGTACGGCTCGGCGAGGTAGGCCTTGACCTCCTTCACCGTGTCCGCGCCCAGGTCCTGCGCGTTCCGCACGACCAGGACCTTGCGCTCGGAGAACAGCGAGGGGCTTGTCAGCTCCGCCAGCGTGCCGGGCTGGAGCTGGTCGGAGGTGAGGTCCCGAACGTCGGTGTCGGCGTCGGCCGCGCGGGCGGCCGTCACCACGTCCCGTACGACGCGGTCGAGCAGCAGGTCCTCCTGCCCCACCGCGAGGGTGATCGGGGCGAGCGGATCGTCGGTGGGGTTCTTCCTGGTGGCCATCGCCCCCAGCATCCCACGCCGCACTGACAGGGCCGCTCGCCCGGTGCCCGAGAATGGTCGGGTGAACGTGCGACATGTACTGGTCCTGCCCGACCGCGACGCCGCCGAGGAGGTGGCGCAGGAGGTCGTCGACCGCTTCGGCCTCCCGGAGGAACCCCAGCTGGTGCGCGACGCCCTCGCCGGCGAGGACGACGCCGAGGACGCCCAGTGGCTGGTGGTCGTCGAGGACCCCCGGGAACGGCTCGACGCCGCCTCGCTGGACGAGCTCGCCGCCGAGTACGAGGGCTGGCTGGAAGCCCCGTAGGACGGCGCGCCCGCGCCCGCGCCCGCCGGCTACGCCTTGTGGACGATCTGCACGTCCAGCTCCACTTCCACGGTCGGCCCGATCGCCGCGATCCCCTGCGCCAGCACCGACTGCCAGTTCAGCGCGAAGTCCCCGCGGTTCAGTTCGGCCGTGGCGCGGCAGGCGGCACGCGGCTCGCCCTCCAGGCCGGTGCCGTGGCCCAGGTACTGGGTGTCGAGGGTGACCGAGCGGCTGACCCCGTGGAGGGTGAGTGCGCCCGCGACCGCCCAGCGGCTGCCGCTGCGGTGGATGAACCGCTCGCTGTAGAACTCCACCCGCGGGTGGCGGGCCGCGTCCAGGAAGTCGGCGGACCGCAGGTGGTCGTCCCGCCTGCGCATCCCGGTGTCGATGCTCGCCGCGTCGATGATCACGTGCATGGAGGAGTCCTCCATGCGCTCGGCGATCCGCACCGCGCCGGCGAAGGTCGTGAACCGGCCGTGGATCCGGGCGAAGCCGATGTGCCGGGCGGTGAAGGCGATCGACGAGTGCGTCGGGTCGAGCTCCCAGTGCCCGGGCTGCGGCAGCAACGGCGGCTCCACCGAGTCCAGGATGATCTCCGCCGTGCCGGGCTGCGCCGGGTCCCCCACCAGCGTCGCCCCGTGGAAGGGCGCATAGCCCTCGGCGGTGACGGAGAGCCGGTACTCGCCCTCCGGCATGGCCGCGGTGAACCCTCCGTAGGGATCGGTCTCCCCGCTGACGACCCGTCGGCCGATCGGATCGGTGACCTCGAACTTGGCCTGGCGGATGGGCTGGTGGACCGTGTCGAGCACCCGGCAGCTCAACAGCCGTGCCGTGTGCGGCAGTGTGAGAGTCGCGGATGTGGTCGAACCGGCACCGCTGGTCGTCTCCATCCCCCGTCGGCGACCGAACATGGCTAGTGCACCCCCGTGCTGTGTGGACTTGGACCGTTCTGGCGAAGACGCATTCGATCATGCTGTCGGGTTGTGGGCAAACAGAGTGGTCGCGCCCGGTATGACCACGCGCTTTCGGACGCCGTCCGGCCGGAAACGCACGCATCCGCGCACCGCTTCCGGAGACCGCCACGGAGCCGTCCTCGTCGGTGCGCAACACGGCCGCCCCAAGGCCCCTGAGCTGCACGATCGTGCCCCGCGCGGGGTGTCCGTAGCGGTTGTCGGCGCCGACGGGGACGATCGCCAGGCGTGGCCGGATCCGGTCGTGGAGGCCGGGGTGCTGGTGCGCCGATCCGTGGTGGGCGACCTTGAGCACGTCCACCGGGCCCAGTTCCGGATGCTCCCTCAGAAGTGCTTCCTGGGAAGGCGGTTCGAGGTCACCGAGCAGCAGGAGCGTCAGGCCCGAGGTACGCGCCAGCAGGGCGACGCTGGCGTCGTTGGGCCCGTCCGGCAGCGGAGCCGTCGCCGAGGGCCACAGCACCTGCCACTCCAGCGGTCCGGCGCGCCGCCGCTCCCCCGGCACCGCCGGCACGACGGGCACCCCGGCCCGTGCCGCCACCCTCCGGACCGCGGCCGCCTGCGCGGGCGGCTCCTCCAGCACCGTGGTTTCGATCACACCCACGGACCGGCCCCGCAGCACCCCGGGGAGCCCTCCCACGTGGTCGGCGTGAAAGTGCGTCAGCAGGAGCAGAGGGATCCGGCTCACGCCCAGGGTGCGCAGGCACTCGTCCACCGGCGCCGGTTCGGGCCCGGCGTCGACCACGACGGCCGTCCCGGGACCGGCGGCGAGCACGGCGGCATCGCCCTGGCCCACCGCGCACTGGACGTAGCTCCAGTCCGGCGGCGGCCAGCCGGTGACGGTACGGATCAGCTGCGGCGGCCGCAGCACCGCGATCAGCAGCAGCACGGCCACGGCGGCACAGGCCCCGCGCCGCCGCCCGAACCGGGCCCCGAGCCACACCGCGGCCGACGTGGCCGCGGCCAGCAGCAGCCCGCCCGCGAGTCCGCCGGGCCAGGACAGCTCGGCCCCCGGCAGCCCGGCCCCGCCCCGCGCCACGGCGGCGATCCACCCGGCGGGCACCCCCGCGCACCGGGCGAGCAGCTCCGCCACGGGCATGGACAGCGGGGCCGCGGCCAGGGCGGCGAAGCCGAGCACGGTGGCGGGCCCCGCCGCCAGCTCCGCCAGCAGGTTGCACGGCACGGCGACCAGGCTCACCCGGGCGGAGAGCACCGCCACCACCGGGGCGCACACGGCCTGCGCCGCGAGGGCCGCCCCCAGGGCGTCGGCCAGGCGCGGCGGCGTCCCTCGCCGCCGCAGGGCCCCTCCCCAGCGCGGCCCGACGGTGAGCAGCGCCCCGGTGGCCAGCACCGAGAGCAGGAACCCGACGCTGCGGGCGAGCCACGGGTCGTACAGCACCAGCAGCAGCACGGCCCCGGCCAGAGCCGGGAGGAGGGACCTGCGCCGCCCGGTGGCGAGGGCGAGCAGGGTGACCGCCCCGCAGGCGGCGGCCCGCAGCACGCTCGGGTCGGGCCGGCACACCACCACGAAGGCCAGCGTCAACGCCGCCCCGCCCAGGGCGGTGGCCCGCAGCGAGAGCCCCAGCCGGGGCGCGAGCCCGCTCCGCTCGGCGTGCTGCGCGCGGGCCGGGGGCCCGATCAGCAGGTACAGCACCACGGTCAGGTTGGAGCCCGAGACGGCCAGCAGGTGCAGCAGGTCGGTGGCCCTGAAGGCCTCGTGCAGCTCGGGCGGGACCCGGGAGGTGTCCCCGACCACCAGGCCCGGCAGCAGGGCCCTGGCGTCCCCCGGGAGCCCCTCGGTAGCCTTCCGCAGCCCGGCCCGCAGCGCCCCCGCGAGCCGCTGCACCCGGTCGGGGCCGCCCGTCACCCCGGGCGGGGTGTCCCCGGCCGGGCGGAGCAGTGCCACGGCCCGCTCCCCGTCCCGCGCCGGCAGCAGCCGGGCCACCACCGTGACCCGGGTCGAGGGCTCCAGCCGGGCCCACCCCGGATGCGCGGCCAGCACCCGCACGGGGGTCTCCACCCGCGTCCGCGTCCCGTCGGGGCCGCTCACCCCGGTCAGCACCGCGTCCAGCACCACCACCGGCGGCCCGGCCCCGCCCCGGGCCGCCCGCGGGTCCGAGCCGACGGTGAGCTCCGCGCGCACCCGGGCGTGCTCCCCGGCCAGCCGGGCCACGGGCCCCGCACGCGCCTCGGCGCGCTCCAGCCCGGCCACCCCCGCCCCGGCTGCGGCGCAGAGCAGCGCGGCGGCCACGGCCGGTCCGGCCGCCCACAGCGGCTGCGCCCCGCGGCGGCCGGCGAGCAGCAGCACCCCCGCCGCGGCCGCCGCGAGCCCGGCACCGGCGGCGCTCCACCCGCCCGGCAGCCCGAGCGCCAGGGCCGCCGCGCCCCAGGCCGCCACGGCCGACACCGCCAGCCGCAGATCCACCGGCCCGGTCGGCTCACCCCCGGTCGGCTCGCCCCCGGCCCGCTCGCCCCCGGCCCGCTCGCCCCCGGCCCGGTCCTCCGCAGCCCGCCCCGCCCCGGCCCGCTCCCCGGCGGCGCTCACGGCCGCACCAGCTTTCGCAGCTCGGCGAACCTCCGCTCGCCGATCCCGTCGACCTGCCGGAGGTCCTCCACGGCCCGGAACCCGCCCCGGGCGGTCCGGAACTCGACGATGTTCCGGGCGAGCACGGGCCCCACCCCGGGCAGCCCGTCCAATTGCTCGGCCGTCGCGCTGCCGAGGCTCAGCGGACCGGCACCACCGCCCGCACCCCCACCGGGAGCCGGCCCGACCGCGCCCGGCGGCGCGGTGGCACCCACCAGCACCTGTTCGCCGTCCACCAGGACCCGGGCCCGGTTGAGCCCGGTGGTGTCCGTGCCCGGCCGCACTCCCCCGGC
Organism: Streptomyces sp. NPDC040718; assembly: GCF_055593565.1. NCBI lineage: Bacteria > Bacillati > Actinomycetota > Actinomycetes > Kitasatosporales > Streptomycetaceae > Streptomyces > Streptomyces sp. NPDC040718. The sequence goes on from NZ_JBVIXO010000013.1 coordinate 161,531, forward strand.
GGCGGCCAGCGCGTCCTCCACCCGCGAGCCGCTGGGCAGCCTCCGCACACCGGGGTCGCGGACCTTGCCGCCGACGTCCACCACGATGCGGGCGCCTCCGCCGGCCGCGGCCGCCGACGACGCCGGGGCGGAAGGAGCGGAACCGGGCCCGAGCACGGCGGGGGCCGTCACCGGCTGCGGCCGGCCCGACCAGTACTGCTGGGCTGCGAAGCCGACCGCCACCACCAGCACCACCGCCACGGCGGCCACCGTCCTCGGCTCCACCCCGCACCGGACCTGCACCCACACCGGCAGCCGCTCCCGCAGCGCCAGCCTCCGCGCCTCCCCGCCCCCCAACGGCGCATCCACCACACCGGGGGGACCCGCCACACGGCGGGAATCCACGGCACCCGGCGCATCCACCGCACACGGCGCCCCAGCCACGCCAGCCGCACCCACCGCACCCGGCGGATCCGCCACCCGCAGGACCCCGGTCTCCTCCCCCGCGCCCGGCGTGGCGCCCGCCAGCAGGGCCTCGGCCCGGCGCCGCACCTCGGCGGGATCGGGCCCGGGCCGGGCCCGGCGCCGGTCGCGGAGCCTGCCGTCGGACCGGGGCGCCCGCCCGGGCCCGCTCCCGCCGGCACCGGTGGAAGGAGAAGCAGTGGAGATACCCGGAGTACGCGTTCGAAGAGTCATGCCCCGAAGCTATGGGCGACCCCCCGACCACCGCTCGGAGCACTCAATTCCGGTGGAAAACCGGCCCGTTGTGGATAACCCCGCCACCCGTTCGGGTGATCAGCGGGGCGAGACGACCACGGCCAGCAGCCCGGGCCCGGTGTGTGCGCCGATCACCGCGCCGACCTCGCTGACGTGCAGCTCGACCAGGCCGGGAATGCGCTCGCGCAGCCGCTGGGCGAGCTTCTCGGCCCGCTCCGGGGCCGCCAGGTGGTGGACGGCGACGTCGACGCCCCGCGCCCCGGCCCGTTCGACGGCCAGCTCCTCCAGCCGGGCGATGGCCTTGGAGGCCGTGCGCACCTTCTCCAGCATCTCGATGCGCCCGCCGTCCAGGGTCAGCAGCGGCTTGACCGCGAGCGCCGAGCCGAGGAGGGCCTGCGCGGCGCCGATCCGGCCGCCGCGCCGCAGGTAGTCGAGGGTGTCCACGTAGAAGTAGGCCGCCATCTCCGCGGCCCGTTTCTCGGCGGCGGCCACGGCCTCGTCGGCGGACCCGCCGGCCTCGGCCGTCTCGGCGGCGGCGAGGGCGCAGAAGCCGAGGGCCATGGCGACCATGCCGGTGTCGACGACGCGGACCGGCACGGGGGCGGTCTGGGCCGCGACCACGGCGGCGTCGTAGGTACCGGAGAACTCGGCGGACAGGTGCAGGCTCACGATGCCGGTGGCCCCGGCCTCGGCGGCCTCCCGGTAGGCCCGCACGAACTGCTCGGGACCGGGGCGGGAGGTGGTGACGGGGCGGCGCTTCTGCAGGGCCGCGGCGAGGCTGCGGGCCGAGATCTCGGTCCCCTCCTCCAGGGCCTCGTCGCCCAGGACGACGGTCAGGGGGACGGCTGTGATCCCGTGCCGCGCCATCGCCTGCGGGGGCAGGTAGGCCGTGGAATCGGTGACGATCGCGACATGGCGGGACATGAGCCGGAGGTTACCGGCAGAGGAGGTGTTCCGGCAGCCCGGGCCTCCCCCGCACCCCGATGCCTTCCGCTCAGGTGGTGGCCTCCGGCCTGGGGGCCTTCTGCCAGGGGTACGCCGCCGCCGGAGCGGAGGGGTCCAGCGCCGGCCGCTCGGGCTCCGCCGGCCGTGCCGCTTCCCCGGCCCGCTGCGACGGCTGGACGGGCCGCGCACCCGGCTCGGCGCCCGGAGCCGCACCCGGGCCGCCCGCGGCGGCCTGGCCCGCGTCCCAGGCCGCCGCGGCGGCCGCCAGGTCGTCGACGGATTCCCGGGACCAGTCGCGCAGCGCGTCCGACTCGACCTCGATCTGCTCCGAGAGCATCGCCAGCTCGTCGTCCGCGAACCGCTGGGCGCGGTCGCGCGCCGCCCACCGCAGGGAATCGGCCGACTTCGTGATCTTGAGGGTGCGCTCCCTGAGCTCGGGCAGGCGCTCCGCGATCCGCTTGCGGTCGGGCTCCTGCTCCAGCCGCTTCAGCTCGTCGTCCAGCTCGTGCCCGTGGCGGCTCAGCCGCTCGAAGAGGGCGATGGACTCCTTCAGCGAGCCGTCCGACTGCACCCCCTGGTACAGGGCGGCCTGCGTGGCGCGCATGGAGTTGCGCAGGTCGAGCCGCAGCTGCGCCAGCGAGCCGGCGACCCCGGTCTGGCCGATGCTCCTGGCCTTCAGGGTGGTGTCCTCCACCGTCCGGCGGGCCTGCGTGATCGTCCGGTCCACGCCTCGCTTGGCCGCGCCGACCGCCTTGACCGTGGCCCAGGCGCCCAGCCCCAGGAAGGCGAACAGCACCACCAGGGCAAAGATGATGATCAACGCGCCTACCTCCATGAGGTTCCCTTCCCCGGCTTGTTCCCGTTCCCCCCACCGTAAACGCCGAGGGCAGGCCAGGGGTTCCGATCGAACCCCCAACCTGCCCGTACGGGATCACCCCGAGGAGCGGGCCCGCACGGCCCTCCCGGGCCGCCGACCGCCTCAGATGACGATGTTCACCAGCTTCGGCGCGCGCACGATCACCTTGCGGATCTCCGCGCCGCCCAGGGCCGCGACGACTCCCGCGTCGGTGACGGCCAGCCGCTCCAGGTCCGCCTCCGAGATGCTCGGCGGCACCTCCAGGCGCGCCTTGACCTTGCCCTTGACCTGGACGACGCAGGTGACCGTCTCGTCCACGACGTACGCCGGGTCCGCGACCGGGAAGTCCTGGTGGACGACCGAGTCGGTGTGGCCCAGGCGGTGCCACAGCTCCTCCGCGATGTGCGGCGCCAGGGGGGCGACCAGCAGCACCAGGCGCTCGGCCACGGACCGCTCCAGCGGGCGGCCCGCCTTGGTCAGGGCGTTGTTCAGCTCGGTGATCTTCGCGATCGCCGTGTTGAAGCGCAGGCCCGCCATGTCCGAGCCGACCCCGTCGATGGCCTTGTGCAGGGCGCGCAGGGTGGCCTCGCCGGGCTCGCCGTCGACGACGGTGACCTCGCCGGTCTCCTCGTCCACGATGTTGCGCCACAGGCGCTGCAGCAGGCGGTACTGGCCGACGACGGCGCGGGTGTCCCACGGACGCGACACGTCCAGCGGGCCCATCGCCATCTCGTACAGGCGCAGGGTGTCCGCGCCGTACTCCTCGCAGATCTCGTCGGGCGTGACGGCGTTCTTCAGGGACTTGCCCATCTTGCCGTGCTCGCGCTTGACGGGCTCGCCCTGGTAGAAGTACCCGCCGTCGCGCTCCTCGACCTCGGCCGCCGGCACGTACACGCCGCGCGCGTCGGTGTAGGCGTACGCCTGGATCATGCCCTGGTTGAACAGCTTGTGGAACGGCTCGGCCGAGGAGACGTGGCCCAGGTCGAACAGCACCTTGGACCAGAAGCGGGCGTACAGCAGGTGCAGCACCGCGTGCTCGGCACCGCCCACGTACAGGTCGACGCCGCCGTGCGGCGCGCCCTCGCGCGGGCCCATCCAGTACTGCTCGATCTCCGGGTCCACCAGCGCGGACGCGTTGTCCGGGTCCAGGTAGCGCAGCTCGTACCAGCAGGAACCGGCCCAGTTGGGCATGGTGTTGGTCTCGCGGCGGTAGGACTTCACGCCGTCGCCCAGGTCCAGCTCCACGTTGACCCACGCCTCGTTGCGCGACAGCGGGGTCTCCGGCTTGGAGGTGGCGTCGTCGGGCTCGAAGGTGCGCGGCGAGTAGTCCTCGACCTCCGGCAGCTCCAGCGGCAGCATCGACTCGGGCAGGGAGTGGGCGACGCCGTCGGCGTCGTAGACGATCGGGAAGGGCTCGCCCCAGTACCGCTGGCGGCTGAACAGCCAGTCGCGCAGGCGGAAGTTGACGGTGCCCTCGCCGATGCCGCGCTCCGTCAGCCATTCGGTGATGGCGGCCTTGGCCTCGACGACGCCCAGGCCGTCCAGCGAGATGCCCTCGCCGGCGGAGTTCACCAGCTTCGCGTCGTAGGAGACGAACGCGTCGTCCCACTCGGCGGTGTCGGTGCTCCGGCCGTCCGTCGGCTCGACGACGCAGCGGATCGGCAGCTCGAAGGCGCGGGCGAACTCGAAGTCGCGGGCGTCGTGGGCCGGGACGGCCATGATCGCGCCGGTGCCGTAGCCCATCAGCACGTAGTCGGCGATGAAGACGGGGACCTTGGCGCCGCTGACCGGGTTGACCGCGTACTCGCCGGTGAAGACACCGGTCTTGTCCTTGGCCTCGGCCTGCCGCTCGACGTCCGACTTGGAGGCGGCCTGCTTGCGGTACGCGGCCACGGCCTCGGCGGGGGTGGCGTACCCGCCGGTCCACACGTCGTGGGTGCCCTCGGGCCAGGCGGCCGGGATGAACTTCTCGACCAGCGGGTGCTCGGGCGCCAGGACCATGTAGGTGGCGCCGAACAGCGTGTCCGGGCGGGTGGTGAAGACGGTGATGGCCTCGTCGCCCAGCGCGAAGTCGACGCGGGCGCCCTCGCTGCGGCCGATCCAGTTGCGCTGCTGCAGCTTGATGGCCTCGGGCCAGTCCAGCGCGTCCAGGTCGTCCAGCAGGCGGTCCGCGTAGGCCGTGATCCGCATGTTCCACTGGCTCAGGCGGGACTTGAAGACGGGGAAGTTGCCGCGCTCGGACCGGCCGTCGGCGGTGACCTCCTCGTTGGCCAGGACGGTGCCCAGCCCGGGGCACCAGTTCACGGGCGCGTCGGAGGCGTAGGCCAGGCGGAAGCCGTTCAGGACGTCGGCGCGCTCGGCGGCGGTCAGGTCGGCCCAGGCGCGGCCCCCGGGGACCTCACGGGTGCCGTCCTCGAAGGCGGGGACCAGCTCGGAGACCGGGCGGGCCTTCTTCGCGTCGGCGTCGTACCAGGAGTTGTAGATCTGCAGGAAGATCCACTGGGTCCACTTGTAGTACTCGGGGTCGATCGTCGCGAAGGACCGGCGCTTGTCGTGGCCCAGGCCCAGCCGGCGGAGCTGGACCTTCATGTTCTCGATGTTCGCCTCGGTCGACACGCGCGGGTGCGTGCCGGTCTGCACGGCGTACTGCTCGGCCGGCAGGCCGAAGGCGTCGAAGCCCAGGGTGTGCAGGACGTTGTGGCCGGACATCCGCTGGTGGCGCGCGAACACGTCGGTCGCGATGTAGCCCAGCGGGTGGCCGACGTGCAGGCCCGCACCGGAGGGGTACGGGAACATGTCCATGATGAACTTCTTGGGCCGGGCCACGACCGCCGGGTCGCCGGCCAGGTCACCGGTCGGGTTCGGCGCCTCGTAGGTGCCCTCCGCGTCCCATACGTCCTGCCAGCGTGCCTCGATGTCGGCGGCCATGGCAGCCGTGTAACGGTGCCCCTCGGCCGCCTCGGGGGCCGGGGTGTTCGTCTCGCTCATGATTTCTGAAGCTCCATCGATCGTCTCTGCCGTCCCTGCCCGCCCAAACGAAAAAGCCCCTCGCACAGGAGGGGACGCCGCGCCGATGCCGACCTTCTCGAAGGGTCGGTACTGATCAGCGCGGCTCGGTAAGCAGAAGGCGTACGGCACGCATGGCGTCAGGGTACCGCAGCGGCCCCCACGGGCGCTCGGACGTTCCACCGACCGGGCACGACGAGAAGCGGGCCACCCGATCCGGGTGGCCCGCTTCTTCACTGTGGAGCTAAGGAGAATTGAACTCCTGACCTCCTGCATGCCATGCAGGCGCTCTACCAACTGAGCTATAGCCCCTTGTTTCTCTCTGCCGCCGGGCCCCTTCTCGGTTTCCCTCGCCGGTTCCCCCTGGCGACATCGAGAACATTACACGGTCATGGCCCCAGACCAAAAATCGGTTTCCGGAGGCCCGTTATGTCCGATTCGATCGCTGTCGCCCCGGTAGTCCGAGCCACCCGGTCACGCCCGGGCGAACTGGTAGAAGCGCTTCAGCGTGCAGTGCTCGTCGAGCAGGCGGCCGTAGATCGGCTCGCCCTCCAGCTCCCGATACGTCTCGATCGGGTCGCCTTTTATGATCAGCGCCCGCGCGCATTCCTCGCACCAGTACTGGTAGTCGGGATTGACCGGGTCCATGTCCCGCACGATCGGCGTGCCGTTGTTGCACCAGTCGCACCGCCGCCGGTGTGCACCCATCCGTCAGCGACTCCCTCCCGCATCGGGCCGTCGTGTCCCCCTCCGGCCGTCCGATTCTGCCACGTCGGCAGCGGACGGGTCAGCAAGCACACAAAGGGGAACAAACGCAAGGATCCCGCCCCCTGTTGGGGACGGGATCCTGATTGTGGAGCTAAGGAGAATTGAACTCCTGACCTCCTGCATGCCATGCAGGCGCTCTACCAACTGAGCTATAGCCCCGCTCTCCGCCGCGTTCCCCCCGTTTCCGGTGTTCTTCGCTGCGAACAAGAAGAACTCTAGCCTGTGACCAGCCGGAAAGTGAAATCCGGGCCCGAGCGGCCCTGCGGGCCACACGGAGGGCCCCGGCGGAAGCCTCAGTCGTCGTCGCCGAGCACCGGCTCCGGCAGCGTGCCGGCGTTGTGCTCCAGCAGGCGCCAGCCGCGCGCGCCCTCACCGAGGACGGACCAGCAGCAGTTGGAGAGCCCGCCCAGGCCCTCCCAGTGGTACGGCTCCAGGCCCAGCAGCCGCCCGATGGTCGTACGGATGGTGCCGCCGTGGCTGACGACGACCAGCGTGCCGCCCTCGGCCAGCCGGTCCGCGTGGTCCAGCACCACCGGAGCGGCGCGGTCGGCGACCTCGGTCTCCAGCTCGCCGCCACCGCGGCGGACGGGCTCGCCGCGCTTCCACGCCGCGTACTGCTCGCCGTACTTCTCGAGGATCTCCTCGTGGGTGAGGCCCTGCCACTCGCCGGCGTACGTCTCGCGCAGCGCCTCGTCGTGCGCCACGGGCAGGCCCGTGACGGCGGCCAGCTCGGCAGCCGTGTCCGCGGCCCGCCGCAGGTCGGAGGCCACTATGGCGTCCGGCTTCAGCGAGGCGAGCAGCCGGGCGGAGCGGCGCGCCTGCGCCACACCCGTCTCGGTCAGCTCGATGTCCGTCGAGCCCTGGAAGCGGCGCTCCAGGTTCCACGAGGTCTGGCCGTGCCGCCAGAGGACGATCTTCCTGCCGGGCTTGCCGGCAGACGTCGTGGTCGCGCTCAGAACAGATCACCGTCCATCTCGTCGTCGCCCTGCGCCTCGCGCAGCTTGGCGTGCTCCTCGGCCTTGCCGATGGTGAGCTTGGCGTCCTCGGGGAGCTCGATCTCGGGGCAGTCCTTCCACAGGCGCTCCAGCGCGTAGAAGACGCGCTCCTCGCTGTGCTGGACGTGGACGACGATGTCGACGTAGTCGAGCAGGATCCAGCGGGCGTCGCGGTCGCCCTCACGGCGCACCGGCTTGGCGCCGAGCTCCTTGAGGAGGCGCTCCTCGATCTCGTCGACGATCGACTTGACCTGGCGGTCGTTGGGCGCCGAGGCGAGCAGGAAGGCATCGGTGATCGACAGCACGTCGCTGACGTCGTACGCGATGATGTCGTGCGCGAGCCGGTCGGCCGCCGCCTGGGCGGCGGTGGTGATGAGCTCGATGGAGCGGTCCGTGGCGGTCACTGGCCATGCTTTCGGGTTGGCGGACAGATACCCACAAGGGTCTCACGTACCGCCGACGCCGCCCGCGCGGAACGTCCGGCGCGGGCGAACACGCTGGTCGGGGCCCGGCCGGACGGGAGCATCCCGGTCCGGCCCGCCCCCGTCAGGACGGCTTGTAGTCCTTGCCCAGCACCACCACGACGTCCGCGTTCACCGGGTTCTCGGCCTTCTTCACGGCCGTCTCCGGCAGCCCCAGCGTCTTGGCGACGTCGACCGCCCGTTCCCGCTGGGCCTCGTCCTGGTACGTGATCTGGGTGGCGGCCGCCGTCCGGTCGGCCTTGCCGCCGTCCACGAAGCCGTAGCCGCCGTTGAGCAGCGCCGCCTTCGCCGCGAGCTGCGCCTTCTCGTCCCCGGAGGCGTCCTTGAGGCCGACGCGCGGGGCGGCGCCGGGCTGGGCCGCGCTGAAGGAGCCGCCGAGGATCTCCTTGACCACCTTCCGGTTGGCCTCGTCGGTCAGGCCTCCGTCCGGCTTCACGGTGAGCACCTCGGTGCGGTACGCCGCCACCTTGGCGTGCTCGCCGATCCGCGACAGCAGCCCGCCGAGGTTCTGCGCGTCGAGCCCCGGGTCGAGGATCTGCCCCATGCTCTCGACGGTCGTGGCGGCCGCCTTCGGGTCGCCCGGGACCTTGCGGAGGACGGCGTAGAGCACCTGGCCGGTGCGCTCCAGCTGCTTCGCCTCCGGTTCGCCCCGGCCCCGGTGGGTGGCGTACGCGACGGCCATCGCCCCCGTGAGGCTCTGCTTCGGCCCCTGCGCCACGGCCGGGGTCTTGGCCTGCTCGTCGGCCGGGACGGTGGCGTCGGTGTCCACCTCGATGCCCCCGACCAGCTCGACGAGGCGTTCCAGGAAGGGGGTGTCCAGGCGCCAGGTGCCGCCGATCCGGGTGCCGAGGACGGTGTCGAGGGACTCTCGGGTGCCGAGGCCGCCCTCCTCGACGGCCTTGCCGAGGGAGGTGCCGGTGCCGTCCTGCTTGGGGACGCCCAGGGTGTTGGGGATCAGGACGGTGGCGCCCTGCCCGGTCGTGACGTTGTCCACGAGGAGGGCGGTGGAGCTGCCGCCCCGCTTGGTGTTGTGCAGGTGGACGACGATCATGTCGCGCTTCTGCGCGCCCGCGGCGGCCGCGGCGCCCTTCTTCTGTCCGGGGCCGTCGAGGAAGGGCAGCTTGCCCGCGTACCAGAGGTAGCCCAGCCCGCCGACGGCGGTCAGGGCGAGGACGACGACCAGCGCGACGATCCGGTTGCGGCCGCGGCGGCGGGCCTCCTCGCGGCGCTCGGTCCGGCTCTCGGTGAAGGCGAGCCAGTCGATGACGTCCTCGGAGTCCTCGTCGGGCTGGTCGATGAACGCGAACTGCTCCGTGCGGTAGTCACGGCCGCCGGGGGCGTCCGTCACACCGGCGGCGGACTCTGCGGGCGCCGCCCGGCGCGGCTCGGGCACCTGGGCGGGCGCGGGGGCCGGTGCCTGGGCGTGCTGCTGCTGGGGGGCGGCCTGCTGCGGGATCCACTGCTGGTGCTCCTGCTGCCCCTGGTACGGGTCGTGGAGCTGCGGCTCCTGGTACGGCTGCTCGTACTGGGGGTACTGCGGGTACTGCGCGTACTGCTGGTACTGCTGGTACTGCTGCTCGTACGGGGGCGGGGCGGGCTGCGCGGTCACCTGGCCGTACACGGGTCTGCCGTACGCGTCGTAGCCGATGAGCCGCTGCTGGGCGGCGTACGGGTCGTACGGATCCTGTGGGTCGTTCACCGCGGGGCCCCTCTCTCCGGAAGCTCAGGCTCCCCGGTACAGCTCGCGCTTGTCGATGTAGCGCACCACACCGTCCGGAACCAGATACCAGACCGGGTCGCCCTGGGCGACCCTCGTGCGGCAGTCCGTGGAGGAGATCGCGAGCGCGGGGACCTCGACCAGCGAGACACCGCCCTCGGGCAGTCCGTCGTCGGTGAGGACGTGGCCGGGCCGGGTGACTCCGATGAAGTGGGCGAGGGAGAACAGCTCGTCCGCGTTGCGCCAGGTCAGGATCTGGGCGAGGGCATCGGCACCGGTGATGAAGAACAGGTCGGCGTCGGCGTTGAGCGCGCTCAGGTCCCGGAGCGTGTCGATGGTGTACGTCGGGCCGCCGCGGTCGATGTCGATGCGGCTGACGGAGAACTGCGGGTTGGAGGCGGTCGCGATGACCGTCATCAGATAGCGGTCCTCGGCGGGCGACACGGCCCGCTGCGACTTCTGCCACGGCTCGCCCGTGGGTACGAAGACCACCTCGTCGAGGTGGAAAAGGGCGGCCACCTCACTGGCGGCCACCAGGTGTCCGTGGTGGATCGGGTCGAACGTCCCGCCCATCACTCCGAGCCGGCGCTTGACCGGGCCCGTAGGCATTTCCTGCTCTCCCATGAGCGCAGAGCCTACTGGCCCGGTGGCACGCGCGGCGGCCCGGTCCGGTCCGGACGGTCCCGGCAAGATCCGAAGGACGCGTTCTAGCGGTCGCGGTTCAGGCGGGTGGTCACCCACAGCATGAGCAGCAGGATCACGAACGCACCGCCACCGGTCAGGTACGGGTTCAGGCTGTCGTGGTTGCCGCCGTGCTGCCCCCCTTCCTCCGCAGCGAGGAGGACCAGGTTGTGGGCGGTGGTGGAGAGGCTCATCAGGCAGGTACCTATCGAGTCGGGGAGCGAGCGGAGACTTCCCTCACATCGTATGCGGGGGCCCTGGGCACGCTCACGCCGACTCAGGCGTTGGAGAGGATGGACGCACGTCACCACAGCCGATCCAGGGGGAGGGCGCCATGACCGACACCGCATCCGAGACGTCACCGGCACGCAATCGCAGGAGGTTCCCGGGGATTTCCTCACGGGCCTACGAGCACCCGGCGGACCGCTCGGCGCTCGTGGCGCTGCGCAAACTCGCCGGTTTCGACACGGTGTTCAAGGCCCTCAGCGGTCTGCTCCCGGAGCGCAGCCTGCGCCTGCTGTTCCTGTCGGACTCGGTGCGGGTGGGCGAGACCCAGTTCCCCCACCTGCACGAGATGCTGCGCGACGCCTGCTACATCCTGGACCTGGAGAAGGTCCCCCAGATGTACGTGCAGCAGGACCCGAAGCCCAACGCGATGTGCATCGGGCTGGACGAGCCGATCATCGTGGTGACCACCGCGCTGGTGGAGCTCCTCGACGAGGAGGAGATGCGGGCGGTGGTGGGCCACGAGGTGGGCCACGCGCTGTCCGGGCACTCCGTGTACCGCACGGTGCTGCTGTTCCTGACGAACCTGGCGCTGAAGGTCGCGTGGATCCCGCTGGGCAATGTGGCGATCATGGCGATCGTCACCGCGCTGCGCGAGTGGTTCCGCAAGTCGGAGCTGTCGGCGGACCGGGCGGGACTGCTGGTCGGGCAGGACGTGAACGCCTCGATGCGCGGCCTGATGAAGATCGCGGGCGGCAACCACCTCCACGAGATGAACGTCGACGCCTTCCTCGCCCAGGCCGAGGAGTACGAGGAGAGCGGGGACCTGCGCGACTCCGTCCTGAAGATCCTCAACGTGCTGCCGCGCACCCACCCCTTCACCACGGTGCGGGCGGCCGAGCTGCGGAAGTGGTCCCAGAGCCGGGACTACCAGCGGATCACCGACGGGCACTACCCGCGGCGGGAAGAGGACAAGGACACCTCGGTGACCGACTCCTTCCGCCAGTCCGCCTCGCACTACGCGGAGTCCGTGCGCACCAGCAAGGATCCGCTGATGAAGCTGGTCGGCGACATCGCCGGCGGCGCGGGCGACCTGGGCGGAAAGCTGCGCGACAGGTTCACCGGATCGGGCGGCGGCGCCTCCCGGGATTCCGGCGGCCCGGGCGGCGCAAAGGGCTCCGCGGACCCCGAGGGCGCTACGGGCCCGGGCTCGGGAGAGCGGGACTGACGGAAGCCGGCGGGGGCGGCTGCGACTGGTCCGGCGGGCCGGTCGGCGCCCCGGCCGGTGCCAGTACGCCGCACAGCCCGGCCGTGCGCCGTGGGTGGCCGGTGGCGTACGGGTCGCTCGCGGGCGGGCCCACGGTGGTCGGTCCGGCTCCGGCGAGCAGCGGGCGGAAGCCCTCGGCGGGCTCGGTGGCGCAGTCCTGCGGCCCGGCCATCACGTAGGCCGAGGAGATCTCCGCCCGGCGGGCGGTGAGGTCCTCCCGGTCGAAGCGCAGGCGCAGCTCGCGGCGGACGGTGAACAGGGAGGCCCCGTCGGCGGCGGCGGGCGGCCCGGACGCCGGCCGGACGGCGTACACGAAAGTGTGGTCGGTGCTGACCTCCAGCACCTCCGGGTTCAGCTCCTGGAAGGCGAGGGTCCCGCTCACCCGGACACGGCTGTCCGCGACGACGGCGGTGGCGGGGTCGAAGCGGACCAGCCAGCCGGTGGCGGCGTGCCGGCCGTCGCCGGAGGGGGAGGCCACGCTCTCGTCGAACTGCGCCAGCTGCCCGGGGTCCAGGAGCACCCGGACGGGCCTGGAGGCGGTGCCGGAGAGCACGTCCGGGTCCAGCGAGGACTGCACCAGGTAGTCCTTGGCGATGGACAGGGCGGCGACGACCTGGCCCTCGGTGAAGTGGTGCGTGCGGCGCACGGCCGGGAGGGTGATCCCGGCCGCCCCGACCCGGTACTCGGCCGCCGGGCTGTTCGCGTAGAGGTCGGCCGGTCGGCCGCCCGGCACGGCGGCGGCCGGGGCCAGGGGGACGACGGTGCTGCTCAGCGGCTCGGCGTTGCCGCCCGGGGCGGGGACGTACGGGTTGCGCATGCCCATGTACACGGCGACCGCGAAGGCCGACGCGATGAGCAGCACGAGGAGCATGCCCTGACGGGCGCCGCGGCCGGGGGCACCGGTGCGGGTGGCGCCGGAGCCGCCGCCGGACCAGATGGAGCGGCTGCGGACGGCCCGGGCGTGCTCCCCCATGCGTTCCTGGGCGGAAAACTCCTGGAGCCGGGCAGCACGGACGAAGTCCTCGTCGAACACCACCGAGCGGTATTCGTCCGGGCGTAGTTCGTCGTCACCCCCGCCGATGCCTTCGGGGGTGCCGTTGGGCGGATCTCCTGGAACGGCCATCGCTTCTCCCGCTGTCCCCGCTTCAGAGAAGCCCCCAGCTCCGGAGTGAACGAGTGGGGTCGTACCTTCAGGGTTGGCGGCCGACGGGGTACGTAAACGCGCCGACGCCCGTGACTTCCCTGAGCGGCGTACTGGCCGGGGCGGGTGCGGGGTCCTGGTCGCCGGCGGCGCTGCGGTAGACGGCGCTGAAGGCCAGCGCCACCATGCCGAGCCCCATCACGACGGCGAGCACCCAGGCGACGGGGCGCAGCCAGGCGGCGCGGCCGCGGTAGGGGCGCATGGCTCCGCCGTAGACCCCGTACGGGCCTTCGGCGTAGCCGTAGCCGTACTGGCCGGGCTCCCATCCGGGGTCGTCGATGCCGTACCCGTCGGGGTGTCCGTGGTCGTCGTCGGCCGCCCGGCCTCCGGCGACGCGGGCGGCCTCGGCCTCGGCGCGCGCCCGGTCGGCCGCACGCTGGCGCTCGGCCGCGCTCGGTTCATGGATCTCGGCGTTCCGGACGAAGTCCTCGTCGAACACCACGGAGGCGAAGTCGTGATCCGCGCCTCCGCGGTCGTCGTCGGGCTCCCCGTCGTCCGGGAACGGCTTGCCCCCCACGTCGTCCGGCACGGGACCAGCGTAGACCTGGGGGGCTGCTTTGGGCAGGGTGTAAGCCCGATTCCGGCCACACCGTGTCCGAACGGTGGTTACCGAACGTGACCGTCGCCGGTGACGATGTACTTGGTGGAGGTGAGCTCGGGAAGGCCCATCGGGCCCCGGGCGTGCAGCTTCTGGGTGGAGATCCCGATCTCGGCGCCGAAGCCGAACTGGCCACCGTCCGTGAACCGGGTGGAGGCGTTCACGGCGACGGTGGTGGAGTCGACCAGCTGGGTGAAGCGGCGGGCGGCGGCCTGCGAGGTGGTGACGATCGCCTCGGTGTGGCCGGAGGTCCAGCGGCGGATGTGGGCGACGGCGTCGTCGAGGGAGTCCACGACGGCGGCGGCGATGTCGTAGGACAGGTACTCGGCGGCCCAGTCCTCGTCGGTGGCGGGCACGGCGGTGGCCTTGGTGCCCTCGGCGGCGGCCAGCACCTGCTCGTCCCCGTGGACGGTCACGCCGGCGTCGGCGAGCGCGTCGAGGGCGAGCGGCAGGAACGCGGCGGCGATGTCGCGGTGCACGAGGAGGGTCTCGGCGGCGTTGCAGACGGAGGGCCGCTGCGCCTTGGAGTTGACGAGGATGTCCACGGCCATGCCGAGGTCGGCCTGGGCGTCGACGTAGACGTGGCAGTTGCCGGTACCGGTCTCGATGACCGGGACGATGGACTCCTCGACGACGGTCTTGATGAGCGAGGCACCGCCGCGCGGGATGAGCACGTCGACGAGGCCGCGGGCGCGCATCAGCTCGCGGACGGAGTCGCGGGACTCGCCGGGGACGAGCTGGATCGCGTCGGCGGGCAGGCCGGCGCCCTCGATGGCGTCGCGCAGGATGCCGACGAGGGCGGTGTTCGACGCGTAGGCGGAGGAGCTGCCGCGCAGGAGGACGGCGTTGCCGGACTTCAGGCAGAGCGCGGCGGCGTCCACGGTGACGTTGGGGCGGGCCTCGTAGATGATGCCGACGACCCCGAGGGGGACGCGGATCTGGCGGAGGTCGATGCCGTTGGGGAGGGTGGAGCCGCGGACGACCTCGCCGACGGGGTCGGGCAGGGCCGCGACGTCGCGCACGTCGGAGGCGATGGCGCGGACCCGCTCCGGGGTGAGGGTGAGGCGGTCGATGACGGTCTCGCTGGTGCCGGCGGCGCGGGCCTTGTCGGTGTCGACGGCGTTGGCGGCGACGATCTCGGCCGTACGGGCCTCCAGCGCGTCCGCGATGGCCAGCAGGGCGGTGTCCTTGGCGGACCGCGGGAGTGGCGCGATGGCGGCGGCGGCGGTGCGGGCCGCCTGCGCGGTGGCGGTGACGGGCGAGATGGCGGTGGCGTCGTCGAGCGAGGTCATGCCGCCCAGGGTAATCCCCGGCGCCGTGGGCTCCGCCGGGCCTTCCACCCCCCGAGATGGTTCCTCTTGACGCGCCGCACCCAATCTCCGACGCGCCTCTCGCACGGCTCGGCGCCTGGGCGCCCTACCGGCTTCGTGCCGCTGCGCCGGACTCCGTCCGGCGGACGTGGGGCGGGGCCGGTACGCGTGGCGGGGGCCGGTGGGTCGGCTGCGGGTCGTGTGCCGCTGCGCGGGGCGGTCCCCTACCCGCCCTTCCACCGTTCCCCGGGCGCTGCCCGGACCCGCGCCTCAAACGCCGGCGGGGCTGGAAGTGCCGGCCTGAGCCGGTCGCCGCCCCGCGTCCGACGGCCGGAGGCTGTCGCAGCGGCGCGAAGCCGGGGAGGCGCCCCGGCGCCGAGCCGTGCGAGCGGCGCGTTCAGTACGGGTGCACGCCGACCGGGTGGGCCGGGGGTGGGCCGTAGCCCTCCGCCACGCGCTGGTGGTACGTGGGGCGGTCGATGACCTCCAGGCCGACGATCTCCCACGGCGGCAGCTGCGCCGAGGAGCGGTGTTCGCCCCAGAGCCGCAGGGCCACGGCCGCCGCGTCGTGGAGGTCGCGGGCCTCCTCCCAGTACCGGATCTCCGCGTGGTCGTCGGCGTACCGGCTGGTCAGCAGGAAGGGGTGGTCGTGCGCGAGCTGCTCCAGCCCGCGCCGCACCTCGGACAGCGGCGCCGGCTTGCCGGAGACACTGAGGGTGATGTGCCACAGGCGGGAGGTCTCGGCCTGTTCGTCCCCGCCGCCGCCCACGCTGGTCAGCGCTCGTCTCACCAGCCCGCCTCCTGTCTGCGCCACGCGTGTCCACCCCACACAGTTGACCAGTCCCCGGCCCGCCGTGCGGCGGTTTTGCAGAACCTCAGCCCTGGAGCAGCACCAGATCGTCGCGGTGGACGACCTCCCGCTCGTACGCGGGTCCGAGCTCCCGCGCAAGCTCACGGGTGGAGCGGCCGAGGAGTTGCGGGAGTTCCTTGGCGTCGAAGTTGACCAGGCCCCGGGCCACGGCGCGGCCGTCGGCGGCGCGCAGTTCGACGGGGTCGCCGGCGCTGAAGTCGCCTTCGACGGCTGCGATGCCGGCGGCGAGCAGCGAGCTGCCGCGTTCGGTGACGGCGCGTACGGCGCCGTCGTCCAGGACGAGGTGCCCCTGCGGGGTGGAGGCGTGCTGGAGCCAGAGCAGCCGGTCGGCGGAGCGGCGGCCGGTGGCGTGGAAGTGCGTGCCGGTCTCGCGGCCGGCGAGCGCGTCGGCGGCGTGGCTGGCGGAGGTCAGGACCACCGGGATCCCGCCGGCGGCGGCGATCCGCGCGGCCTCGACCTTGGTGACCATGCCGCCGGTGCCGACGCCCGCCTTGCCGGCGCTGCCGATGGAGACGTGGGCGATGTCCTCGGGGCCGCGCACCTCTTCGATGCGGGTGGTGCCGGGCTGGGACGGGTCGCCGTCGTAGAGCCCGTCGACGTCGGAGAGGAGGACGAGGAGGTCGGCGCGGACCAGGTGGGCGACGAGGGCGGCGAGCCGGTCGTTGTCGCCGAAGCGGATCTCGTCGGTGGCGACGGTGTCGTTCTCGTTGACGACCGGCAGGGCTCCCATGGCCAGGAGCTGGTCCAGGGTCCGGTAGGCGTTGCGGTAGTGGGCGCGCCGGCTGGTGTCGTCGGTGGTCAGCAGGACCTGGCCGACGCGGACGCCGTAGCGGGCGAAGGAGGCGGTGTAGCGGGCGACGAGGAGGCCCTGGCCGACGCTGGCGGCGGCCTGCTGCCGGGCGAGGTCCTTGGGGCGGCGGGCCAGGCCGAGCGGGGAGAGGCCGGCGGCGATGGCTCCGGAGGAGACCAGGACGATCTCCTTCTCGCCGCCGCTGCGCGCCTTGGCGAGTACGTCGACCAGCGCGTCCACCCGGTCGGCGTCGAGCCCGCCCGCCGCGGTGGTCAGGGAGGAGGAGCCGACCTTGACCACGATCCTGCGGGCGTCCACGACACCTTGCCTAGCCGTTGACACGTCTTTCCCCTCACCGCAGAACCTACTGACCGACCGGCCCAATCTACGGGGTGGGGGCCCGGGCCCGCCCGCCGGTTTCAGACCGTGGACGAGGAGCGTTCCCGCGCCGGGCCGTCGGCGGGCCCGGCGGCGGCGCCGGTGCCGGGGATCAGGATCTTGCGCGAGAGCAGGAAGGTGAACGGGATGGCGACGACGGCCGCGACCAGCGGCGCGATGCGGGTGTCCATTCCGGCCCAGCTGACCAGGGCGTAGAGCCCGGCGGACTGGATCACGTAGTTGGTGACGTTCGTCAGCGGGAAGAGGAGGAACTTCTTCCAGGTGGGGCGGGTGCGGTAGGTGAAGTAGGTGTTCATGAAGAACGACCCGATCATCGACAGCACGAAGGCGAGCGTGTACGCGGCGAAGTAGGGCATCCACGGGTGCAGCAGCAGGTAGATGCCGAAGAAGGTGCCGGTGTTCACGCCGCCCACCAGGGCGAATCGGAAGATCTGGCCGAGCTGGTCGCGCCGGCTGTGGCCGGTCATCAGCGGCTGCGCTCCGCGATCACGGCTTCGGAGATCCCGGGCATCCGCTCGGGGTCGGCACCGTGGGCCTCCTTCACCAGGAAGTGCGGGCGGCGCTTGGTCTCGTAGTAGATGCGGCCGATGTACTCGCCGATCAGGCCCAGCATGATCATCTGCATGCCGCCGATGCCGGCGATCATCGCGACGATCGTGACGTAACCCGGCGAGTCGATGCCGTTGGTGATCGCCATGACGGTGATCCACAGGGCGTACAGGCCGGTCAGCGCGACCAGCGACACGCCGAGCCAGATGCCGAGGCGCAGCGGCTTGTTGTTGAAGGAGATCAGCCCGTCCATGCCGTAGTTCAGCAGGGACCCGAACTTCCACTTGGTCTCGCCCGCCTCGCGCTGGGCGTTCTGGTAGTCGAAGTGGACGGTGTCGAAGCCGATCCAGGAGAAGAGGCCCTTGGAGAAGCGGTTGTACTCGGGGAGCGCGAGCAGGGCGTCGACGGCGGGGCGCGAGAGCATGCGGAAGTCGCCGACCCCGTCGGTGAGCTCCACGTCGACCCAGCGGTTGACCCCGCGGTAGTAGAGGCGGCTGAGCGCGGAGCGGACCTTCTTGTCGCCCTCGCGGGTGCGGCGCGCGATGATCTGGTCGTGGCCCTGCCGGTAGTGCTCCAGCATGGTGGCGATCAGCTCCGGCGGGTGCTGGAGGTCGGCGTCCATGATGACCACGGCGTCGCCGGTGGCCTCGCGGAGCCCGGCGAGCATGCCCGCCTCCTTGCCGAAGTTCCGGCTGAAGGAGACGTAGCGGGTCTGGTCCCCGTACTCGGCGGCGATCTTCCGGAGCTTGCCGAGGGTCCCGTCGCGGCTGCCGTCGTCGACGTAGCAGACCTCGTACTCGACGGGCAGGGCGTCCAGCACCTTGCGGATCTCGGCGTCGAACCGGTCGATGACGGCTTCTTCGTTGTAACAGGGGACAACTACCGACAGCTTGGTCATGAGCACTTCCTGCTGGCGTCCTAACGGGTGATTGTCGGCGACCGGACCCGCCACTCACCTCTTCCTTAGAAGTATGCACGCCGGTGGTCGGCCTGCCCGCGTCGCGTGCCGCACACGGTAGCTTTGACTGAATAAGCGGAATGGAACGAAGGGATCGAGGTGCACGTGCCTGACGTCTCCGTGGTCGTCATCGTCTACAACGACGCAGAGCGTCTGCCGGCGGCCGTCCAGTCGGTTTTGGACCAGACCCTGCACGGGGTCGAAGTCGTGATCGTGGACGACTGCAGCAAGGACCGTTCCCACGCGGTCGCCCGGGAGCTGGAAGCGGCGAACCCGGGGCGGGTGCGCGCCTTCCAGCTGCCCGAGAACAGCGGGGGCTGCGGCGCCCCCCGCAACCACGGCATCAAGCAGGCCACCGGCACCTACGTCATGTTCCTGGACAGCGACGACGTGCTGGAGCGCAACGCCTGCCGGAACATGCTGGCGGCCGCCGAGCGCACCGGGTCCGACCTGGTCTCGGGCATGTGCGTGCGCGTCCACCTCGACAACCGGTGGGGCAAGACCACCGAGTGGTACCCGTGGATCTACTCGCGTACCCGCACCCTGGAGTCGATCACCGAGTACCCGGACCTGCTGGTCTACGACACCCTCTCCACGAACAAGTGCTACCGGCGCGCCTTCCTGCTGGAGCAGGGCCTGGAGTTCCCGGTCGGCATCCACTACGAGGACCTGCTGTTCTCGGCGCAGGCCTACGTCGCCGCCCGCCGCATCACGCTGATCCCGAACCACGTCTACTACTGGAACGTGGTCGAGAAGGCCTCCGCCAAGTCGATCAGCAACCGGCGCCACGAGATCGCGAACTTCGTCCACCGGATGGAGATCCACCGCCGCGTCGACGAGCTGCTGGCCGCCAAGGGCCACACCGCCATCAAGACGGCGAAGGACGCCAAGTTCCTCAAGCACGACCTCGTGCTGCACCTGCGCGACCTGCCGCTGCTGGGCGACGCGTACCGCCAGGAGTTCGCCCGGCTCGCCAACGGCTACCTCGCCGGCATCGACCCGGCCGCGTACGAGAACGTCACGTACCTCCAGGCGATCTGCGCCTACCTGCTCGGCAAGGAGGACTGGAAGAACCTCCTCCCGGCCGCCGACGCGATGACCAACAAGGGCCGGCTGTCCTCCCCCCTCGCCGAGCGCGACGGGCGGGTCTACTGGTGCGCCGAGCACCTCGACGACGCCGAGGGCCGCCGGATACTGGAGGTCACGGGCCAGGGCTTCCACACGACCCCGCTGTCCTCCCTGGTCCTGGGCAACCGCCTGACCTCGTACGAGGACGACGGACGCGGCACCGTCACCCTGTCCGGCGCCGTCGTGAACCCCCTGGGACGCATCAGGGAGGACGCCGAGCTGAAGGCCTCCCTGGAGTTCCGGGCCCGCCGGCAGATCGGGGTGCGCTCCTTCAGCTTCCCGGTGGCAACCGTGCGGCACGCCGGTAACACGATCGAGTGGACCGCCACCGCCGACATCGGCAGCACCGTCCGCCCCCTCGGCATCATCGACGCCGTCTGGGACGTACGCCTGAAGCTGACGGCCGGCGGCGACCGGCTCACCACCCGCGTCTCGGTCGGCGGCGTCGACCTGGAATCGGCGGCCCGCCTGCGGGTCCGCCCGCGCCTGACCCGGCTGGTCTCCGACCGCTTCGAGCCCGAGGTGACCAAGAAGGGCAACCTCTCCTACGTCCTGACCGCCGAGGGCGCCGCCGCCGTGCGCACCCAGACGCTGCTCGGCAGCGCCATGCACGGCAGGGCCGCCGGCCTGGTCAAGCGCAGCCTGCGCAGGGCCCTGAAGGCCCGCCGCAACATCGGCTCGGGCGAGCAGAAGGTGAAGGTCTACCACGAGGTCTTCTCGAAGCTGCCGGTCAAAAAGGGCACGGTCGTCTTCGAGAGCCACATGGGCAAGCAGTACAGCGACAGCCCCAAGGCGATCTACGAGGAGCTGGTCCGCCAGGGCGCGCCCTTCGAGGCGATCTGGTCCTACGCCGGCGCCAAGCCCACCGGCTTCCCCGAGCAGGCCACCCTGGTCAAGCGCTGGAGCTGGCAGTACCTGCGGGCCCTCGCCCAGGCCGAGTACTGGGTCGACAACCAGGGCTTCCCGCTGGCGCTGACCAAGCGCCCCGGGACCACGTACATCCAGACCTGGCACGGGTCCGCGCTCAAGCGGATGGGCTTCCACGAGCCCCGCACCAAGGCCCAGGGCCGGGCCGGACAGGACCGCTTCCAGAAGGCCGTCGACCGCTTCGACCACTTCCTGATCCGCTCCGAGCACGATGTGCGCACCCTCGCCAAGGGCTTCCGGCTGCGCGACGAGGTGCTGCTGCGCACCGGCTACCCGCGCAACGACGCCCTGGTCGAGGCCCACCGCGCCGAGGCGGACAGCGGGGAGCGCGTGCGCGGCCCGCTCGCCGCCGAGCTGGGCATCGACCCGGACAAGCGGGTGCTGCTGTACGCGCCGACCTTCCGGGCGAGCGCGGACGGCACGGTCGAGGGCTTCGAGTTCCCCTTCGACGTGGAGGAGTTCGCGGACCGGCTCGGCGACCGGTTCACGCTGCTGGTGCGCACCCACTACCTCAACAGCGTCTCGCTGCCGCCGTCGGTGGCGGGCCGGGTCGTCGACGTGTCCCGGCACCACGACATCACCCCGCTGCTCGCGCTCGCCGACGGGCTGATCACCGACTACTCGTCCGTGATGTTCGACTACGCGGTGCTGGACCGGCCGATGCTGTTCTTCGCGTACGACTACGAGAAGTACTCCACCGACATCCGCGGCACCTACTTCGACCTGAAGGACAAGGCGCCCGGCCCCGTCGTGGCCACGGCCGACGAGCTGATGCAGGCCGTCTCCGCCTTCGACGAGGCCGACGCCAAGTACGCGGAGGCCCGCCAGCGATTCCTCTCCGAGTTCGGCGAGTACGACCGCGGGGACGCCGCGCGCCGGATCGTCGAGAAGTTCTTCACCAGGAGCGGCAAGTGAGCCAGCAGCCCCACGAGCCCGCGGCGCAGACCGGCCGCGACGTCTTCATCGTCTCCAACAGCGTGGACGAGCTCGGCGGCGTGACCACCTGGTCGCACCAGATGGCCCGGCTCTTCACCGACCGGGGACACCGGGTGCACATCGTGGGCATCGCGCCCGTCGCCGAGGAGATCCGCCAGCAGCTGCCGGACGGCCTCCCGTACGAGATGACCACCCTCTACGAGACCCACCCGCCGAAGGCCCGCCGGCTGCGCGGCATCAAGGGCCGCCTCAACGCCCCGGAACGTCGCCGGCAGGCAGCCCGCCGGGCCGGCATGCGGGCAAGGGCGGAGACGCTGAGCACCCTGTTCCGCGCGGCCCGCCCCGGCTCCGTCGTGATCGTCACCCAGGTGTGGGCGATGGAGTGGGTGGCCCTCGCCGACACCAAGGGGCTGTCGGTCATCGGCATGAGCCACGAGTCCTTCGAGGCCAGCCAGACCTCCACCCGGGGTGCGCGGGTCCGCCGCTTCTACCCCGAGGTGGACCGGATGCTGGTGCTCACCCCGGAGGACGCGGACCTGTGGATCCGGGCCGGCATGGAGAACGTCGCCAGCATGCCGAACCCACTGCCGTTCATGCCGGACTCCCCCGCCCCGCGCACCGCGAAGGTCGTCGCGAGCGTCGGCCGCCTCGCCTTCGAGAAGGGCGTGGACCTGCTGCTCGACGCCTGGGCGGACGCCGCCCCGCACCACCCCGACTGGACCCTGCGGATCTACGGGGCGGGCACCGAGGAGGCGACCCTGCGGGCGCACTGCACCTCGCTGGGCCTGGACGACTCCGTGGAGTGGATGGGCAGCACCTCCGACGTCCTCGGGGCCCTGCGCGGGGCGTCCGTCTTCGCGCAGGCCTCCCGGGCCGAGGGCTTCCCCATCACCCTGCTGGAGGCGATGGCCGCGGGCCTGCCCGTGGCCGCGTTCGACTGCGCGCCGGGCGTGCGCGAGATCGTGCGGCACGGCGAGGACGGGCTGCTCGCCCGCCTGGGCAACACGATGGAGCTGGCCGGACACCTGGACACCCTGATGTCGGACCGCGAGAAGCGCGAGGCGCTCGGCGACGAGGCCTTCCGCCACGTACGGCGCTACTCGCCCGCGGAGATCACCGACCGGTGGGAAGAGCTGTTCGCCTTCCTGGAGCGCTGACCCGCCCCCGCGCGCGTACGGAGCCGCCCGCCCCGAACCATGTCCGGAGCGGGCGGCTCCACCTGTACGCGGTGCTCAGACCGTGTGGACGTCCCTGTGGTGGTCCGGGTGGCCGCCCTCGCGGTTGGCCTCCCAGCCGGCCCACGCCGAGGTGATCATCTCGCGGACGTCGTGCCGCGCCTTCCAGCCCAGCTCGGAGGCGATCCGGTCGGCCGAGGCCACGACCTTCGCCGGGTCTCCGGGACGCCGCGGGGTGACCACCGGCGCGTAGGTGTGCCCGGTGCCCGCGTTCAGCAGCTCCACCATCTCCTTGACGGAGACGCCCTCGCCGCGTCCGATGTTGACCGTGAGGTCCTTGTGGTCCCCCGCGGCGCCCCACTCGGCGAGCCGGCGGGCCGCCACCACGTGGGCGTCCGCGAGGTCCTCCACGTGGATGTAGTCGCGGATGCAGGTGCCGTCCGGGGTCGGGTAGTCGTCACCGAAGATGCGGGCGCCCTCGCCGGCGTCGTAGCGCTCGAAGACCATCGGGACCAGGTTGAAGACCCCGGTGTCCGCGAGCTCGGGGGCGGCCGCGCCCGCCACGTTGAAGTAGCGCAGGCAGGCCGTGGAGATGCCGTGCGCCTGGCCGGCGGCGCGGACCAGCCACTCGCCGGCCAGCTTGGTCTCGCCGTAGGGGCTCAGCGGCTTGCACGGGGTCTCCTCGGTGACGGAGTCCACGTCGGGCATGCCGTACACGGAGGCGGAGGAGGAGAACAGGAAGTTGCGGATGCCCGCCGCCGCCACGGCCTCCAGCAGCACCGTGAGGCCCTGCACGTTCTCGCGGTAGTAGTACAGCGGCTTCTCGACGGACTCGCCGACCTGCTTCTTGCCCGCCAGGTGCACCACGCCGGTGATCTTGTGCTCGGCGATGGCCTCGTCCAGGGCGAGGCGGTCCAGCACCGAGGCCGTCACCAGCGGGACGCCCTCCGGCACGCGGTCCTCCCGGCCCGTGGAGAGGTCGTCGAAGACCACGACCTTCTCACCCGCGAGCAGCATCGCCCGGACGACGTGCGCGCCGATGTATCCGGCGCCACCGGTGATCAGAAATGTCATGCGTATCTCCCGAGCTCTAGCGTGACCTGCGCGCGCGGGCGCGGTCGAGGCGGTTGCGTACGAAGGTCAGCGCGCCCCCGGCACCGGGCGCGAGGCGCACGGCCAGCGCCCCGGCGGCCGTGCGGTAGGGCTGCGCCAGCAGAACACCGTACCTGCTGCTGGGCAGGGCCCTGCGGCGGAGCAGACCGCCCAGGGGGCGCAGGGAGGTGTGCAGGGAGCTCCCGTCGGCGCAGCGCACGCCCACCCGGACGTCCCACGCCTGCAGCCCGCGCAGCCCCCGGCGGCGCCCCTCGGCGGCCAGCGCGGCGAGCCGGAACGGCACCTCTGCACTCCACCCGTCCCCGTCGGCGGCGGCCCTCAGCTCCACCGGGCGCCCCAGGACGGGATCGCCCCCCGCCCGGGGCGGGAAGCCCAGCTGCACGGTCTGCGGACCCGCCCCGGCGAGCCGCCCGTACAAGTCCCGCACCCGGATCCGGACGGCCCCCGCCCCGGCGGGCTCGGCGTCGACGGTCACGGGCAGCTCCGCCACCGGCAGGGCGTCGAGCCCGTCCAGCGGCACGGGCAGCTCCGCGCTCCACACCGGCAGCCCCGCCGCGTCACGCGCGTACGGGGGCAGCAGCCGGGCCGGCTCGGCGGCGAACCGCATCAGCCGCTCCACGTCCGCGGGCGGGGCCTCGGCGGCCTCCAGCACCCGGGCGGTCCAGCGGGCGCGGGCGGGGGCCGCGTCGATGTCGGCGGCGTCGAAGCCCGCCAGGTACTCGCGGGTCAGCGCCCACCAGGCGGCCCGGTACTCCGGTTCGGAGCCGAGCTCGCGCAGGTACATGCGCAGGTCGTAGTCGAGGAACTTCACCCGGCAGGCGCGGCCCAGCTCCGGGGAGGCGGCGGCGAGGGTGCGCGAGGCGGTGCGGTGCGCCTCCACGCGGGAGCGCCAGTTGCCGACGTCCTCGCGGTCCAGGGAGATCGACACCTGGGCGGCGCTGCGGCGCACGTGCCACACGTACACGAGGTCGCCGATGACCGCGATCCGGGGCTCGGCGGCCAGGACGCGCGAGGTGAAGACGAAGTCCTCGTAGACGAACCGGCCGTCGGGGAAGCGGATCCGGTGCTTCTCCAGGAAGGACCGGTCGTACAGCTTGTTGACGCAGAGGGTGTCGCGGACCAGCTCGGGCCGGTCGGCGGGCCGCTCGATGACGTCACCCGGCGTGTACAGGCCGGGCATCCAGGGCACCTCGCGGCCCTCCGGCAGCTCGCGGCGCACGCACGCGCCGACCGTGACCGGGGCGCTGTGCTCCTCGGCCGCCCTCAGGAGCGCCTCGGCGGCGCCCGGCGGCAGGACGTCGTCGCTGTCCAGGAAGAGGACGTACGGGGAGGCCGCGGCGGCGATCCCGTCGTTGCGGGGCGTGCCGCAGCCCCCGCTGTTCTCCGTGCGGTGGATGACCTTCACGCGCGGGTGGGCCGCCGCCAGGCCGTCCAGCACGCCCGCGGTCCCGTCCGAGGAGGCGTCGTTCACCGCGATGACCTCGGCGACCACCGGGCCCTGGGCGAGGGCCGAGGAAACGGCCTCGCCCACGAGCCCGGCGTCGTTGTACGCGATCACCACCACCGAGACCGAGGGGCCCACGGCGGTGTCACTGCTGGAATGGCTGCTGCTCACCCGCAGGATCCTAGGCGAACGGCGTAAAGCCGACTTCAAATCGGACCGGCACGGCCGATCAGAAGGGACGGAACTCGTCGTACTCCTGCTGTGCGCTGTCGCCGCGCTTGGCTTCCTTCTCCTTGCGGCGCGTGGTGGCCGGGCGCGGGGCCTCCAGGCGGTGGTCCTCACCGCGGCGGCCCAGCATCTCGGCGCCGGCCATCATGGTCGGCTCCCAGTCGAAGACGACCGCGTTCTCCTCGGAACCGATCGCGACGCCGTCGCCCGCCTTCGCACCGGCCTTGCGCAGCGCGTCCTCGACACCGAGGCGGTTGAGCCGGTCGGCGAGGTAGCCGACGGCCTCGTCGTTGTTGAAGTCGGTCTGGCGGACCCAGCGCTCCGGCTTCTCGCCGCGCACGCGGTACACGTCCTCGACCTCGTCGTAGGTGACGGTGAAGCCGGCGTCGTCCACGGCCTTCGGGCGGATGACGATGCGGGTCGCCTCCTGCTTGGGCTTGCGGGCGCGCGCCTTCGCGACGACCTCGGCGAGGAAGTAGGAGAGCTCCTTCAGACCCGTACGGGCGACCGCGGAGACCTCGAAGACCTTGTAGCCGCGGGCCTCCAGGTCCGGGCGGACCATCTCGGCGAGGTCCTGGCCGTCGGGGATGTCGACCTTGTTCAGGACGACGAGGCGCGGGCGCTTCTCCAGGCCGCCGCCGTAGAGCTTGAGCTCCTCCTCGATGAGGTCGAGGTCGCCCACCGGGTCGCGGTCGGACTCCAGGGTGGCGGTGTCCAGCACGTGCACGAGCACCGAGCAGCGCTCGACGTGGCGCAGGAACTCCAGACCGAGGCCCTTGCCCTGGCTGGCGCCGGGGATCAGACCCGGGACGTCGGCGATGGTGTAGACGGTCGAGCCGGCCGTGACCACGCCCAGGTTCGGGACGAGGGTGGTGAAGGGGTAGTCCGCGATCTTCGGCTTGGCGGCGGAGAGCACCGAGATCAGCGAGGACTTGCCGGCGCTCGGGAAGCCGAC
Organism: Streptomyces sp. NPDC040718; assembly: GCF_055593565.1. Taxonomy (NCBI): domain Bacteria; kingdom Bacillati; phylum Actinomycetota; class Actinomycetes; order Kitasatosporales; family Streptomycetaceae; genus Streptomyces; species Streptomyces sp. NPDC040718. Next base: position 187,751 of record NZ_JBVIXO010000013.1, read on the forward strand.
GAGCGCCACGTCGGCGACGGTCTTCAGCTCCAGGACGATGTCCCCGGTGGTGCCGGGGACGCCGAGGAGCGCGAAGCCGGGGGCCTTGCGGCGGGCGGAGGACAGCGCGGCGTTGCCGAGGCCGCCGCGGCCGCCCTCGGCGGCGACGTAGGTGGTGCCCTGGCCGACGAGGTCGGCGAGGACGTTGCCCTCCTTGTCGAGGACGACGGTGCCGTCCGGCACGGGCAGGATCAGGTCCTGGCCGTCCTTGCCGGAGCGGTTGCCGCCCTCGCCGGGCTTGCCGTTCGTGGCCTTGCGGTGCGGGCTGTGGTGGTAGTCCAGAAGGGTGGTGATCGCCTGCTCCACCACCAGGATCACGTCACCGCCACGGCCGCCGTTGCCGCCGTCGGGGCCGCCGAGCGGCTTGAACTTCTCCCGGTGTACGGAGGCGCAGCCGTGGCCCCCGTTACCCGCGGCGACGTGCAGCTCGACGCGGTCCACGAAGGTGGTCATGGGTGTTCCTCCAGATACATACGGGAATGTCCCGGGCAGACCTTGCTGCCCATTAAACGTGTCTATGTGACAACGCGCCGAGGGCGGACCTCTCTTCCCGGCGCGTGCCGGGAAGAGATGAGATCCGCCCTCGGGGTGTTACGAACGCTCGTGATTCAGCAGGAGCTGGATCAGGCGGCCGGAACGATGTTGACGACCTTGCGGCCACGGTGCGTACCGAACTGCACCGCACCCGGCAGCAGCGCGAACAGCGTGTCGTCGCCACCGCGACCGACACCCGCACCCGGGTGGAAGTGGGTGCCGCGCTGGCGGACGAGGATCTCGCCGGCGGAAACGACCTGACCGCCGAAGCGCTTCACGCCGAGCCGCTGAGCGTTGGAATCGCGCCCGTTCCGGGTGGACGATGCGCCCTTCTTGTGTGCCATGTCTCAGTCCCTCTTACTTCGCAGCCGTGGGGATACCGGTGACCTTGATCGCCGTGTACTGCTGGCGGTGACCCTGGCGACGGCGGTAGCCGGTCTTGTTCTTGTAGCGCAGGATGTCGATCTTGGCGCCCTTGGTGTGGTCCACGACCTCGGCCGTGACCTTGATCCCGGCCAGCACCCACGGGTCGCTGGTCACGGCGTCGCCGTCGACAACGAGCAGGGTCGAGAGCTCGACCGTGTCGCCAGCCTTGGCAGTGGAAATCTTGTCAACCTCAACGATGTCGCCGACAGCAACCTTGTGCTGGCGACCACCGCTGCGCACGATGGCGTACACGCGGATCTCTCTCTCACTCGGGACGGATGCTCCTGAAGCCAGCCGCTCACACGGGCCTGGGCCCACGGTGATCCGGATTGGACGAGCGGCCTCTCCCGTGACCCGGCCGCTTGCGCGGTCGTGCGGGAGGAGGGTGCTCAGGAGCGCGACGCACGCTGAACGGGTAATCGTTCAAGACACGCCGACGGTCTAGGTTACGGGGCTGGTTCCGGAGGGTCAAACCGGGCCCCGCAGCACCGTGGACCCCGCCCGGAGGCGGGGTCCACGGTCACGGAAAGGATCAGGCCTCGGTCGGAGCCGTGACGGACGGAGCGCTCTGCTCCGCCGCCGCGGTCTTCTTCGTGGTCCGCTTCGCCGTGGTCTTCTTGGCCGTCGTCTTCTTCGCGACGGTCTTCTTGGCGGCCGCCGCCTTCTTGGCCGGGGCCTTCTTCGCCGTGGTGGCCGCCTTCTTGGCCGGAGCCTTGCGGGTGGCCTTCTTGGCGGGAGCCGGCGCCTCGGCCTCGGCCTCGGCGGCCGGGGCTCCGGCCGGAGCGGCCTCGGCGGCCGGCTCGGCGGCCGGGGCCTCGACGACCACGACCGCGGCCTCCGCCGCACCCGCGGGCGCGGTGGCCTTGCGTACGGCACGGCGGCGCGGACGGGCCGGGGCGGCCTCCACGACCGGCTCGGCCTGGGCCTCGGCGACCACGGACTCGGGCTCGACGGCCGGCTCCTCGGCGACGGGCTCGGCGACCGGCTCCACGACGGCGACGGCCTCCACGACCGGCTCCGGCTCGGCCACGACCACGGGCTCCGGGGCCACGACGGGCTCCGGCTCCGGGGCGGTCGCCTTACGGGTCGCCCGGCGACGGGTACGGCCCTTCGGCGCGGCCTCGTCCACCGGCGCGGCCGGGGCGGCCTCGACCGTCTCCACGGCCTCCACGGCCTCGGCGACGACCTCGGCCGCCGGCTCCAGCACCGTGTCCGCGGGCTCGGTGACCGGCTCCGCCTCCACCACCGGGACCACCGGCGCGGGGGCCGTCGGCGCCGGGGCGGCGAACCGCTCCGCACCGCGCGGGGCGCCCGCCGGAGCGGTCGCCTTACGGGTGGCACGGCGACGGTTGCGACGCCCGCTGATGCCCGCGGCGGCCTCGGCCTCGGCCGGGCTGCTGTACAGCTCTTCGTCCGGCACGAACGCCGGCTCCGGAAGGGCCCGCGGCGCGGCGAGCTCCGCGGCCACCTCGGCCTCGGTCTCGGCCTCCAGCACCTCGGCGTCGACGGTCTCGACCGTCTCCAGCTCGTGCTCGTGCTCCTGGGCGCGGCCACCGCGGCGCTTGGCGCGCTTGCCGTTGCCACCGCCGCCGACCGCGGTCGGGGTCTCCATGTGCACGATCACACCGCGGCCGTTGCAGTGGACGCAGGTCTCGGAGAAGGACTCCAGCAGGCCCTGGCCCACCCGCTTGCGGGTCATCTGGACCAGGCCCAGCGAGGTGACCTCGGCCACCTGGTGCTTCGTCCGGTCCCGGCCCAGGCACTCCAGCATGCGCCGCAGCACCAGGTCGCGGTTGGACTCCAGGACCATGTCGATGAAGTCGATGACGACGATGCCGCCCAGGTCGCGCAGCCGCAGCTGGCGCACGATCTCCTCGGCCGCCTCCAGGTTGTTCCTGGTGACGGTCTCCTCGAGGTTGCCGCCCTGACCGGTGAACTTGCCGGTGTTGACGTCGATGACGATCATCGCCTCGGTCTTGTCGATCACGAGGGAGCCGCCAGAGGGCAGCCACACCTTGCGGTCGAGCGCCTTGGCGAGCTGCTCGTCGATCCGGTACGTCGCGAAGACGTCGACCTCGGAGGTCCAGCGGGACAGCCGGTCGGCCAGGTCCGGGGCCACGTGGGACACGTAGCCGTGGATGGTCTCCCACGCCTGGTCACCGCTGATGATGACCTTGGAGAAGTCCTCGTTGAAGATGTCGCGCACGACGCGGACCGTCATGTCCGGCTCGCCGTAGAGCAGGCTCGGCGACGAGGTCGTGATCTGCTTCGACTTCTTCTGGATGTCCTCCCACTGCGCCTGCAGACGCTCGACGTCGCGGCGCAGCTCGTCCTCGCTCGCGCCCTCGGCGGCGGTGCGCACGATGACGCCCGCGTCCTCGGGGACGATCTTCTTGAGGATGGTCTTCAGACGCGCGCGCTCGGTGTCGGGCAGCTTGCGGCTGATACCGGTCATCGAGCCCTCGGGCACGTACACCAGGTAGCGGCCGGGCAGCGAGACCTGGCTGGTCAGGCGGGCGCCCTTGTGGCCGATCGGGTCCTTGGTGACCTGCACCAGGACCGACTGGCCGGACTTCAGGGCGGACTCGATGCGGCGCGGCCCGTTGGCCATGCCGAGCGCCTCGAAGTTGACCTCACCGGCGTACAGGACCGCGTTGCGGCCCTTGCCGATGTCGATGAAGGCGGCCTCCATCGACGGCAGCACGTTCTGGACCTTGCCCAGGTAGACGTTGCCGACGTACGAGGTGGCTTCTTCCTTGTTGACGTAGTGCTCGACGAGCACGTTGTCCTCGAGGACGCCGATCTGGGTGCGCTCACCGGACTGGCGGACGACCATCACGCGCTCGACGGCCTCACGGCGGGCCAGGAACTCGGCCTCGGTGATGATCGGCACGCGGCGACGACCCTGCTCGCGGCCCTCACGGCGGCGCTGCTTCTTCGCCTCCAGACGGGTCGAGCCCTTGATGGACTGCACCTCGTCGGACGGCTCGGCCTTCTCGCGCGCCGGGCGCGGCTCGCGGACCTTGAGCACGGTGCGGACACCGTCCTCCTCGCCCGCCTCGACCTCGACGGCACCGTCACCGCTGCGGCGACGGCGACGGCGGCGACGACGGCTGGAGGTGGAACCGAGGGCCTCATCGGCGTCCTCGTCCTCTTCCTCCTGGTCGGCTTCCTGCGGCTCGGCCTCCTGCGCGGCGGCCTCGCCCTCGGTCTCCTCGTACGCGGACTCGTCCAGGTCGGCGGCCTCACCGCGACGGCGGCGGCGGCCACCGCGACGGCGGCGGCGCGAGGGGCGCTCGCCCGACTCGTCGGACTCGTCCTCGTCGAAGTCGGCGGCCTCGGCCTCGGCCTCCGGCTCCTCCTCCACGAGCTCCGGCTCGGCCGGGGCCACGGGCTCGGCGGCACCGCGACGGCGGCGGCGACGGCCGGCCGGCTGGGCGGCGGGGGCCTGGACCTCGGCGGCGGCCTCGGTCTCTTCCTCCTCGGCCTCCTCCTCCGAAGCGGCGGCGGCAGCGGCCGCGGCGGCCATGGCCGCGGTCTCCGGGGTCTGGAACATCGGCTCGGCGAAGACCGGGGCCTGGAAGACGGCGACGGCGGGACGCGCGGCGCGACGGCGGCCGGCCGGGGCGGCCTCCGGCTCGGCGGCGGCCGCGGGCTGCGCGGCGGCGGCCGGAGCGGCCGGGGCCGAGGCACGGGTCGCACGGCGGCGGCCGCGCTTCGGGGCGTCCACGGCGTCGGCGACGGTGACGGCGCGGGTGGCGGCCTTGGGGGCCTCCTCCACGACGGCCTGCACCTCTTCCTCGGCCTCCTCCTCTTCCTCCACGACCGGGGCGTCGTCGGTCACGGCGGCAGGAGCGGCGACGGCGCGGGTGGCACGGCGACGGGCACGCGGCGCCGGAGCGGCCGGAGCCTCCTCCTCCGCCGCGGGAGCCGGAGCGGCCTCCACGACCGGGGCGTCCTCGGTCACGGCGGCAGGAGCGGCGACGGCGCGGGTGGCACGGCGGCGGGCACGCGGCGCGGGAGCGGCCGGAGCCTCCTCCACGACCGGCGCGGGGGCGGACGCGGACTCCACCACGACCTCGGCGGCCTCGGCCACGGCGGCCGGAGCAGCGGTGGCACGGGTCGCACGGCGACGGGCACGCGGCGCCGGAGCGGC
>NZ_JBVIXO010000014.1:0-186527 GCF_055593565.1 Streptomyces sp. NPDC040718
CAGCCTCCCCGCACTCAGCAACCGCTCCATCCAACAAGCCACACAAGAAGCCACCACCACCACAACCCCCACACCCAACCAACTCGCAACCAAGTGACGAACGGCACCGCCTCGACCACTCGGACGAGCAGATCGAGGCGGTGCGCGCTCTCTTCCCATGTGACGAAGGAGTCATCGAAGTGATTGAGGTCGAAATCCAGGTCGAGAATTGCCTCGGGACGGGCTCGTGCCTGATGGCGGCCCCGGATGTCTTCGACTTGGACGACGACGGCATCGTGCAACTGCTGCACGAGCGTGTTCAGGGCGACGAAGAGGCCCAGGCCAAGGAGGCCATTCAGCTCTGCCCGGCCCAGGTCATATCCGCCAGACAGCTCTGAGGCCGGAGGCAGCGCCGGGGGGACCGGAGCGCCGCCTACTGCGGTATCCCCAGGACGCCTCCGGCCTAGCGCGCGGCCAGCCGCTCCATCAGGGCCGCGCTGCGCGCGAGCAGTTCCCGCTCGGCTGCCGTGAGTTCGGTTTCGATGGCCAGGGCCAGCCATCCGGCCCTGCGACCGCGCTCCGCCTCCAGGGCGGCCCGGCCGGCGTCCGACAGCTCGAGCAGGGTCTTGCGGCCGTCCGTGGGGTGAGCCCTGCGGGTGACCAGGCCCTGTTCGAGGAGGAGGCCGACGGCGCGGGCCATCGACTGCGGGCGTACGCCCTGATCGGTCGCGAGGTCGCTGGTGGTCATGGCGCCGCCGCGCTCCAGGACTCCGAGCACCGCGATGTATCCGTGCGGAATCCGGTCCTCGTGCTTCACGGAGGGTCCGTGCGGGGTCCGGTCCTCGTGCTTCGCGCGCCGGGTGAGCTTGGCCATCGCGGTGCGCAGTTCGGTGGCGACGGTGGCGGCTTCCGGGGTGGTCATAGGGCACTTTAACCCGGGCGCATCGTTGCGCAGCAGAACTGAACAGCACAACTGAACAGCAGAACTGTTCAGCCATGCTGTACAGTTTTGCCGCGTCGGGCCGAGCGTCAGCGTCGTCGCAGCCAGGGCCCGGCAGGCGACAACGGGAGGAACTCCTATGCCCGCATACACAGTCGAGCCGACCGCCGTCCGCGGCGTCACCGCCCGAGCCGTTCTCGACAGCCGCGGCAACCCGACCGTCGAGGTCGACGTCGTCCTCGCCGACGGATCCCTGGGACGTGCCGCCGTGCCCTCCGGCGCCTCCACCGGCGCCCGCGAAGCCGTGGAGCTGCGCGACGGCGACGCACGGCGTTGGCACGGCAAGGGCGTCGACCGCGCCGTGGCCCATGTGAAGGGCGAGATCGCGGATGCCGTCACCGGCCGGGACGCCGACGACCAGGCCGGCCTCGACGCCGCCCTCGTCGCGCTCGACGGCACGCCCACCAAGGCACGGCTCGGCGCCAACGCCCTGCTCGGGGTCTCCCTCGCCGCCGCGAAGGCCGCCGCCGTCTCGCACCGGCAGCCGCTGTACCGCTACCTCGGCGGAGCCGACGCCCGTGTGCTTCCGGTGCCGATGATGAACATCGTCAACGGCGGCGCCCACGCCGACAATCCGTTGGACTTCCAGGAGTTCATGATCGCGCCGGTGGGTGCGGGATCCTTCCTGGAGGCCGTCCGGATGGGATCCGAGGTCTTCCACACGCTCCGCCGCGACCTGCTGGCCGCTGGCCACTCCACGGGCGTCGGCGACGAGGGCGGCTTCGCGCCCGCCCTGCGCACGGCCGAGGAGGCGCTCGACTTCGTCATGGCCGCGATCGAGCGGACCGGCTACCGGCCCGGCGCGGACATCGGCCTCGTCATGGACCCCGCGTCGTCGGAGTTCTACCGGGACGGCGTGTACGTGTACGCCGGCGAGGGCGTCCGGCGTACTTCCGCCGAACAGGTCGACTACCTCGCCAAGCTGATCGACGCGTACCCGATCGTCTCGGTGGAGGACCCCATGGCCGAGGACGACCTCGGCGGATGGCGCGAGCTGACGGCACGGGTCGGGGACAGGTGCCAGCTGACCGGCGACGACGTGTTCTGCACCAACGAGGCCCTGGTACGCGATGGCATCCGCGCGGGCGTGGGGAACGCCGTCCTGATCAAGGTCAACCAGATCGGGACGCTGACCGAGGCACTCGCGACGGTGGGCACCGCACGGAGGGCCGGATGGGCGGCGGTCATGTCCCACCGCTCCGGCGAGACGGAGGACACGACCATCGCGGACCTGGCCGTCGCCACGGGCTGCGGGCAGATCAAGACCGGCTCCCTGTCACGCTCGGACCGCACGGCCAAGTACAACCAGCTCATCCGGATCGAGGAGGAGCTGGGGGCCTCCGCGATGTACGGGTACGCTGCCGCGCCCGCCGTGTGAGACGCTCCGGCGGACGCGGATCCGCCGGGCCGTCCCGGTAGGACAGGCGGGTGCGGGGGCGCAGCGTTGTCGCTACCTCCGATATCGCCTGCCCAGACGCAGCGGCCGCGACGAAGCCGTCCACCGACACCGAACATGCTGTCCCTCGGCACCTTCGCGCTGCTGCAGAACCCGGTGCAGCCGGCCGCGCTGCGCGCCGACCCCGCGCTCACCGACGGTGCGGTGGAGGAGCTCCTGCGGTACCTCAGCATCGCCAAGACCTTCCATCGGACGGCGCTGGAGGACGTCGAGGTCGGCGGCCAGACCGTCGAGGCCGCACGACGGTCGTCCTGTCGATCAACACCGCCAACCGCGACCGAGGCCGCCGACATCTTCGGCGTCAAGAGCCTCCCGGTCACCTGGGACGAGAAGTGAGCCCGGCCCGCCTGAGCACCGACCGTGAGCGCTGCGTCGGCGCCGGGATGTGCGCCGTGACCGCTCCGGAGGTGTTCGACCAGGACGCCGATGACGGCCTGGTGGTCCTGCTGCAGGCCGAGCCGGCCGCCGACCGGCTCACGGCCGCGCGGATGGCCGTCGGCGTTTGCCCATCCGGGGCGATCGTCCTCAACGAGCCGGAACCGGGGCGGGGTTCAGGAGACCGGCCGCCGTCGCGGTGAGCGGCATCATCCGAGCCCGGAGACCTTGAACACGGACCGGGCCGCCTCCCGGTCGATGTGCTCGGCCAGTTTCCGCAGGGCTGCGGTCCCGGTCAGCCCCGCCGGTCCCCCGCTTTTGCGAGGGACAGACGGGATTCCTCGCGCTTCACATACGGAAGTGGTCAGCCGGCGTGGACGTGGGGCCGGCGGGAGCGTTCGGGCTCGGCTTCGCGGATGACCTCTCGGGTGACGGGGGCGACCTCGCCCTGGCCGAAGAGGAAGAACCGGAAGAAGTTGGCCATCGGGTTGCCCTCGGTCCACTCGAAGTAGATGTGCGGCCGCTGCCCGGTCTCGTCGCGGACGTGGAGCAGCAGCGCGGCGAGGGCGTTGGGGATGCTGGAGCTCTCCAGGGTCAGGACCCGGTAGCGGTCGTGCAGGACCTCACCGCGGACGCGCATCCCGGACTCGAATTCGGACGCGTCCAGGACCGTGACCTCGACGAACATCACGTCGTCCTCGGCCGGGATGTCGTTGTCCGCGCGGATCTGCGCCTTCTTCTGCCGGTACTCCTCGGCGTCCCGGTTGTCGGGCTCGTTGGCGATGAACCGGATCGTGCGGCTGGCGGTGTCCCGGATGAACCGCTGCGCCATGTCGTCGAACTCGATGTCCGTGACGCGCAGCTCGAAGACACGGGCCAGGCGGGACAGCAGGGACAGGGCCATGATGCCGGCGATGAAGCAGGCACCGATCTTCACGCCGTCCGGGCGCTCCACGACGTTGACGCCGGTGGTGTAGATGAAGACGGCCGAGATGATGCCGAAGCCGATGGTCCAGCCGCGCTCCCCCGCCCGGCGGGCGGCGATGGTCACGGCGACGGCGGCCGAGGTGATCAGGACGAGGACACCGGTGGCGTAGGCGCCGCCCTGGGCGTCCACGTCGGCGTTGAAGATCCAGGTCACGAGGAAGGCGATCAGGGTGAACACGATGACCATCGGGCGCAGGGCGCGGGCCCAGTGCGGGGCCATGCCGTAGCGCGGCAGGTACCGGGGCATCAGGTTGAGCAGGCCGGCCATGGCGGAGGAGCCCGCGAACCACAGGATGAGGATGGTGGAGACGTCGTAGACGGTGCCGAAGGCGGATCCCAGGTACTCGTGGGCCAGGTAGGCCAGGGCGCGGCCGTTCGCCTCGCCGCCGGGCTGGAACTGGTCGGCCGGGATCAGCAGCGTCGTGATGAAGCTGGAGCAGATCAGGAAGACGCTCATGATGATGGCCGCGGTGGTGAGCAGCTTCTTCGCCCCGCGGATGCGGCCCGCGGGCCTCTCCACGGTGTCGTCGGGGTCGCCCTTGACGTGCGGCATGACCGCGACTCCGGTCTCGAAACCGGAGAGGCCGAGCGCGAGCTTGGGGAACACGACGAGGGCGATGGCGATCATCATCAACGGGTTGCCGTGCTCGGTGGTCAGCGCGGTCGTCCAGTCGGTGATCACGTGCGGTTCGGTGATCACGTTCCACAGGCCGACCGCCACGACCACGACGTTCAGGCCGAGGTAGGTGGCCACGAGGACCACGGCGACGCCGATGGCCTCGCTGAACCCCTTGAGGAACACGGCTCCGAGGAGCGCGATCATGATCAGGGTGATCAGCACTTCGTGGCCGTGCAGGGTGCTGGTGAGGTGCGGGTTCTCCACGAGGTGCGCGGTCGCGTCGGCCGCGGAGAGGGTGATGGTGATGAGGAAGTCGGTCGCCGCGAACCCGAGCAGGGTCAGGACGAACAGCTTGCCCTTCCAGAACGACAGCAGCTTCTCCAGCATGGCGATCGAGCCCTCGCCATGGGGGCTCTCCTCGGCCACGCGCCGGTAGACGGGCAGCGCGCCGAAGAGGGTGAGCAGGACGAGCACGATGGTCGCGAGCGGCGACAGCAGCCCGGCCGCGAGCGCCGCGATGCCGGGCTGGTAGCCCAGGGTGGAGAAGTAGTCGAGCCCCGTGAGGCACATGACCCGCCACCACGGCCGGCCGTGGGGCTGGGCCGCCGCCTCCTTGGCGGCGGGCGAACTGTTCTCGGCGGTCAAGCCTTCCAGCAGCCACGCGCGCAGGCGCGAGGAGCGGGCAGGGGTGGCCATCGTGGGGGCTCCTGTCGTACGGCAAAGAATCAGCCGTCGACGTCGACGGCTGAGCCAGCGTACGCAGCAGGATCATTCGTGCACGTGCGTGGGCCGATCCTGACGCTTCCTTAACGCGGAGGAAGCCTCCTATGGCGTAGGAGATACGGCCACGGTGGCGCAGCAGCCCTTGCCCTGCCAGGCGTCACGGCTTTCCCTGACGGCCACGACAGCGGTGCGCAGGTCGTCCAGGGCGTGGCCGAGGCGGGGGTCGGCGAGTTCGTACCGCGTGCGGCGCCCGTCGGGAACCGTGATGACCAGGCCGCAGTCGCGCGGGCTCGATGCGCCCGGCCCCGCGGGGGTTCTCATCCGAGGCCGGGGATGGTGGAGACCAGGAGGTCGATGAGCTTGATGCCGACGAAGGGCAGGATGAGGCCCCCGAGGCCGTAGACGCCCAGGTTGCGGCGCAACAGGTCGTGGGCGGAGGCCGGCTTGTAGCGGACGCCGCGCAGGGCGAGCGGGATCAGCGCGACGATGATGAGGGCGTTGAAGATGATCGCCGAGGTGATGGCGGAGGTGGGGCTGCTGAGCCCCATGATGTTGAGGGCACCGAGTCCGGGGTAGGCGGACGTGAACATCGCCGGAATGATCGCGAAGTACTTCGCGACGTCGTTCGTGATCGAGAAGGTGGTCAGGGCGCCTCGGGTGATGAGGAGCTGCTTGCCGATCTCGACGATCTCGATGAGTTTGGTCGGGTTGGAGTCCAGGTCGACCATGTTCCCGGCCTCCTTGGCGGCCGAGGTGCCCGTGTTCATCGCCACGCCCACGTCGGCCTGGGCCAGGGCCGGGGCGTCGTTCGTTCCGTCGCCGGTCATCGCGACCAGCTTGCCGCCCGCCTGCTCCCGCTTGATCAGGGCCAACTTGTCCTCGGGGGTGGCTTCCGCCAGGTACTCGTCGACCCCGGCCTCCGCGGCGATGGCCCGGGCGGTCAGTTCGTTGTCGCCGGTGACCATGACCGTCCGGATGCCCATGCTGCGCAGCTCCGCGAAGCGCTCGCGGATGCCGTCCTTGACCACGTCCTTGAGGTGGATGATGCCGAGGACCCGTGGTCCGTCCCAGTCATGGACCGCGACCAGCAGGGGCGTGCCCCCGGACTCGGACACGGAGGCGGACCAGGTGGCGGCCTCCGCCGCCACGGTGCCGCCGCGCGCCGCGACCCAGTCGCAGACCTGTGCCACCGCTCCCTTGCGGATGGCGCAGCCGGCCCCGTTGTCCCAGCTGAGGTTGATGCCGCTCATCCGGGTGCGGGCGCTGAACTCGGTGAAGCGGGGGTTGCCGAGGTCCTCCGTGGCGACCGGCTGGAGTCCGTACCGCTCGGCCAGGGCGATGACGGAGCGGCCTTCGGGCGTCTCGTCGGCGAGGGAGGAGAGCTGGGCGGCGTCCGCGAGCTTGGTGTGGTCGATGCCGGGGAGCGGGATGAAGGCCGCGGCTTCCCGGTTGCCGTGGGTGATGGTGCCGGTCTTGTCGAGGAGAAGGGTGTTCACGTCGCCGGCCGCTTCGACGGCGCGGCCGCTCATCGCGATGACGTTGCGCTGGACCAGGCGGTCCATGCCCGCGATGCCGATGGCGGACAGCAGCGCGCCGATCGTGGTCGGGATGAGGGTGACGAGGAGCGCGACCAGCACGGTCGTGGACTGGGCGGCGCCCGCGTAGGCGGCCATCGGCTGGATGCCCACCACGATCAGGACGAAGATGACGGTCAGGGCGGCCAGCAGGATGTTCAGGGCGATCTCGTTCGGGGTCTTCTGCCGGGACGCGCCTTCCACCAGGGCGATCATCCGGTCGATGAAGCTGTTGCCCGGGCGCGAGGTGACCCGTACGACGATCGAGTCGGACAGGACGGTCGTCCCGCCGGTGACCGCGGTCCGGTCGCCGCCCGATTCCCTCAGCACGGGCGCCGATTCGCCGGTGACGGCCGACTCGTCGACCATCGCCGCCCCGTCGACCACGTCGCCGTCGGCCGGAACCAGTTCGCCGGCTTCCACGAGGACGAAGTCGAAGGGCTGGAGCTCGGCCGGGGTGACGGCCTCCGTCCGCGCCTGCCGCAGGTTCGCCCCGTACGTCCAGTGCTCCAGCCGCAGCGCGACCGTGTCCGTACGGGCCTTGCGCAGCGACTCGGCCTGGGCGCGGCCCCGGCCCTCGGCGACCGCCTCGGCCAGATTGGCGAACAGGACCGTCAGCCACAGCCAGACGCTGATCACCCAGGTGAAGACGGACGGGTGGATGAGGGCGGAGAGGGTGGTGAGTACGGAGCCGACGGCCACGACGAACAGCACCGGCTTCTTGACCAGCTCACGCGGGTGGAGCTTGGCGACGGCATCCCGGGCGGAAGTGGCGAGGAGCTCGGGCTCCAGCGCCTTCCCCCGGCCGGGGCGCTTCCGGGAGGGCCGGTTGACCGGGGTCCGCGGCGGGGTCCCGAGACCCGGGGAAACGTGCTGGGCGGCGGGAGCCATGAAGAGACCTTCTGGTGAGTGCGGCTGGGCACCCCTCATCGGCCCTGGCGGGCGGGAGGCGGGTGCGCGGGTGAGGAGTGTCGCCGCCGGGGGCCTCTCCCTCGACCCCCTCGGCCGTCATACGGGTATGTGAGACCCCCGGCGGCGCAACAGGCAGGAAGTTACTGCCTGTTGTTCATGAGATCCCCTTTCCGTGAGGGGAATTGGCGCCTTCTTGACGGCGGCGTACGGGCCGTGTCAAAGCGCCATCAAGGGTGCGTCAGCGCGCCTCGGAGGCGACGCGGAAGCGCAGTCGGCAGATGACCGCGTCCGTGTCCCGGCGGACGGCGTGGGCGACGACGGAGCCGCGCTGGTTCTGGAGCAGCCGCTGCCACAGGCGGGCCGGTTCGGTCTCCGGGATGAGCACGGTGACCTGTGCGTCCGGGTGGGTCGCGGTCAGTTCGCGTACGTAGCCGGAGACGGGGCGGCCGAGGGACCGGGCCTGGGAGGGGAGCTCGACCAGCTCCACTCCGGGGTTCCACAGCTCCCAGTCGCGGCGCAGCGCCTCGGCGGCCCGCCGGTCCTCGGGGGCGGTGTGGGTGACGGTGACGGCGAGGACCTCGTCGCCGAGGGAGCGCGCGGCCGTCAGCGCCTGGGAGGTGAGCCGCGACAGTCCCGAGACGGGGACCACGACCAGGGACCGGGCCCGCGTCGGGGGCTGCGGGATCCGGCCGAGCTCCAGGCGCTCGCCGATGCCGGCGTACGTGCGGTGGATCTTCTCGAAGCCGAGGACGAGCAGCGGCAGCGCGACCACGATCAGCCAGGCGCCCTCGGTGAACTTGGTGGCGGTGACGACGGCCGCCGAGACCCCGGTGAGCAGCGCGCCGAAGCCGTTGAGGACGGCCTTCATCCGCCAGCCCCGCGGGCGTTCGCCCCACCAGTGCCGGACCATGCCGACCTGGCAGATGGTGAAGCCGACGAAGACGCCGATGGCGAAGAGCGGGACGAGGGTGTTGGTGTCGCCGCCCGAGAACACCAGCAGGGCGGCGGACACGAGGGCCAGCCAGACCACACCGTGGCGGTGGACCTGGCGATCGGCCTTCAGCGCGAAGACGTGCGGCAGGTGGTTGTCCCTGGCGAGCAGGCTCATCAGGACCGGCAGTCCGCCGAAGGAGGTGTTGGCGGCGAGGGCCAGAAGCACCATGGTGGCGAACTGGACCACGTAGAAGGCGGCGTTGTGGCCGAAAGAGGCGTCTGCGAGCTGCGCGAGCACCGTGACGCCCTCGACGGGCTGGAGGTGGAAACGGCCGATCAGCACCGACAGGCCGATCAGCATGACGCCCAGCAGGGTGCCGAGGGCGACCTCGGTGCGCTGGGCACGGCGAGCGGCCGGGGCCCGGAACGACGGCACGGCGTTGGCGACGGCCTCGACTCCGGTCAGGGCGGAGCAGCCGGCCGCGAAGGCCTTGAGCAGGAGCAGCGCGCCGACCGTGGTCGCGCCCTCGCCGAGGACGGAGGCGTGCCCGGCGGCGGAGGCCGTGCTGACGGGGGCGTCCCGGAACAGCCCGGCGGTGATCATGGCGAGGATGGAGCCGACGAACAGGGCGGTCGGCACCAGGAACGCCTTGGCCGAATCGACCACGCCCCGCAGGTTGACAAGGGTGACCAGGACGAGGATCCCGAGGCAGATCCACACCCGCTCCCCGTACAGCTCGGGGAACGCCGAGGTCAGGGCGGCCACGCCGGCCGTGACGGAGACGGCGACGTTCAGTACGTAGTCCAGGATCAGCGAGGCCGCGGCGACCAGGGCGGTGCGCCGTCCGAGGTGCCGCTTCGCGACGGCGTACGAGCCGCCGCCGTCCGGGAACGCGGCGATGACCTGGCGGTACGAGGCCACCAGCACGGCCAGCAGGGCCGCGATGGCGAACGTCACCGGGAGGGTGAAGCCCATCCCGTACGCGCCGGCCGCCGCCAGCACCAGCACGATCGACTCCGGCCCGTACGCCACGGACGCCATGGCGTCGAGCGACAGCGCGGCCAGCCCCTGCAGCGCGGTCAGTTTGTGCTGGTCCCCGGCCACTGCCACGGGCGTCGCCACGCCGGTATCAGGAGGCTCCTCCGTGCCGGGAGCCCGTCCCGCCGCCGCCTGCTCTCCCATGTGTATGGACATCTTCGCTGTTCCTCCGTTGGACAAGGTCAGGCCAGCGTCGGAACGGCCCGGCGGGACGACCAGTGTTCTTGGCGAGATCCATACGGCGGGTGCCGCAGTCTTCACGCGGTCCTGACGCCGGGGGCGGAAAGTCGGTGCTCCTCGCGGCCCTCGTGACACCCTTCCTCGTGGCGCTCGCGCTCGTTCCCTTCCGTGCGGACCTCTCCGCGACGAACGAGGCCCTGGTCATGGTCGTCGCCGTGGCCGCGGTCGCCTCTGCGGGCACGCGCGCCGCCGGCGCCCTGGCCGCGCTCTCGGCGGCCGCCTGGTGCGACTTCTTCCTCACCAGGCCCTACCAGCGGTTCACCATCTCCGACCGTGACGAGGTCCGGACGGCCGTCCTCCTGCTCCCCTGCCCTCCGAGGAGGCCCGCCGGGTGGCGGTCGCCCTGGCCGCACAGGCCGGGGCCGCCCTGGACACCGTCGGACTCCCCCACCAGGCCTGACACAGCCTTCCCCTGGCCCGCGGCGCAAGAACCCCGTTAAGAGTTGCCCCGCGCCCGTATGGAGCCCGTCAAGGTGTCTTAACGCCGGGGTGAAGACACGGTTATCTCGTCTTCGGCCACATGGCCGATAAACATCTTCCACTTCATCCAGGAGCTCACGGTGGCCGATCTGGCCTTCGTCGTCACCACGGTCGCGGTCTTCGCGCTGGTGGCCCTCATCGCCCGGGGGGTGACCAAGCTGTGAACGCCGAGAACATCGTCGGCCTCGTGGTGGCCGTCTCCCTGCTCGGATACCTCGTCCTCGCCCTCGTCAAGCCGGAGAGGTTCTGAGTACCGACATGAGCCCCGAAATCGCTGGTGTGCTCCAGCTCCTCGCGCTGATCGCCGCACTCGCACTGGCCTACCGCCCGCTGGGCGACCACATGGCCAAGGTCTACTCCTCCGAGAGGCACTACAAGCCGGAGAAGTGGATCTACAAGGCCATCGGCGCCAACCCGTCGACCGAGATGCGCTGGCCCGCGTACCTGCGCGGCGTCCTCGCCTTCTCCGCCGTGAGCGTCCTGTTCCTCTACGCCCTCCAGCGCGCCCAGGGGATCCTGCCCGGCTCGCTCGGCTTCTCCGCGATCGACCCGGACCAGGCCTTCAACACCGCCGCCTCCTTCGTGGCCAACACGAACTGGCAGTCGTACTACGGCGAGCAGGCCATGGGCCACGTGGTGCAGACCGGCGGCCTGGCGGTGCAGAACTTCGTGTCCGCCGCGGTGGGCATGGCCGTCGCGGTCGCCCTCGTACGGGGCTTCGCGCGCTCCCGCACCGGTGAGCTCGGCAACTTCTGGGCCGACCTTGTGCGCGGCACCGTCCGCATCCTCGTTCCCATCGCCGTCGTCGGCGCGCTCGTCCTCGTCGCCTGCGGCGCGATCCAGAACTTCTCCGGGATCCACGAGGTCGGTCAGTTCTCGGGCGGGACGCAGCAGTGGAACGGCGGTGCGGTCGCCTCGCAGGAGGTCATCAAGGAGCTGGGTACCAACGGCGGCGGTTACTTCAACGCCAACTCGGCCCACCCCTTCGAGAACCCGAGTCCGTTCTCGAACCTGTTCGAGATCTTCCTGATCCTGGTCATCCCGTTCTCGCTGACCCGCACCTTCGGCCGGATGGTCGGCAACCTGCGCCAGGGCTACGCGATCCTCGCGACGATGGCGATCATCTGGCTCGGCTTCACCGCCCTGATGATGTGGACCGAGTTCGCGGGCAAGGGCCCGGCCTTCGAGGTCGCCGGCGGTGCGATGGAGGGCAAGGAGACCCGGTTCGGCATCGGCGCCTCGGCGATCTTCTCGGTCGCCACCACGCTCACCTCAACCGGTGCGGTCAACTCCTTCCACTCCTCCTACACCGGTCTGGGCGGCGGCATCCAGCTCCTGGGCATGCAGCTCGGCGAGATCGCGCCCGGCGGAGTCGGCTCCGGCCTCTACGGCATGCTCGTCATGGCGATCATCGCCGTGTTCATCGCCGGCCTGATGGTGGGCCGCACCCCCGAGTACCTCGGCAAGAAGATCAGCACCCGCGAGATCAAGTTCGCGGCCTGCTACATCCTCATCACCCCCGCCCTGGTCCTCGGCTTCACCGCCGCCGCCATGGCACTGCCCACCCCGCCGCACTCGATGCTCAACTCCGGGGCACACGGCTTCTCAGAAGTCCTGTACGCCTACACCTCGGGCGCCAACAACAACGGCTCCGCCTTCGGCGGCCTGAACGCCGACACCCAGTGGTTCAACAGCACCATCGGCATCGCGATGCTGCTGGGCCGCTTCCTGCCCATGGTGTTCGTCCTCGCACTGGCCGGCTCGCTGGCCGAGCAGAAGCCCGTCCCCGAGACCGCGGGCACCCTCCGTACCGACAAGCCGCTCTACGCCGGCCTGCTCGTCGGCACCATCTTGATCATCACCGGTCTGACCTACTTCCCGGCCCTGGCGCTGGGTCCGCTCGCCGAAGGGCTCGCATCATGAGCACCGCCACCCCCACCAGGGCTCCGCACCAGGACGTGCCAACCGGCCACAAGCCCGGCGGCGGCCGCGTCGGCGGCGGCCTGTTCGACCCCAAGCAGTTGCTGAAGTCCTTCCCGGACGCCGTCCGCAAGCTCGACCCGCGCGTGATGATCAAGTCGCCGGTCATGTTCGTCGTCCTGATCGGCTCGGTCGTCACCACCCTCCTCGCGCTGAAGGACCCCACCGACTGGTTCGGCTGGGCGATCACCGCGTGGCTGTGGCTGACCACGATCTTCGCGAACCTCGCGGAGGCCGTGGCCGAGGGCCGGGGCAAGGCCCAGGCCGACACCCTGCGCAAGGCCAAGACGGACTCCGTCGCCCGCCGCCTCACCGCGGACGGCCTCGGCGAGGAATCCGTACCGGGCACCGAGCTGAAGATCGGCGACCTCGTCGTCTGCGAGGCCGGCGACACCATCCCCGGCGACGGTGACGTCGTCGAGGGCGTCGCGTCCGTCGACGAATCGGCCATCACGGGCGAGTCGGCGCCGGTCATCCGCGAGTCGGGCGGCGACCGGTCGGCGGTCACCGGCGGTACCAAGGTCCTGTCCGACCGGATCGTCATCAAGATCACGACGAAGCCCGGCGAGACCTTCATCGACCGCATGATCAACCTGGTCGAGGGCGCCGCCCGGCAGAAGACCCCCAACGAGATCGCCCTCAACATCCTGCTGGCCTCGCTCACCATCGTCTTCCTGCTGGCCGTCGTCACCCTCCAGCCCTTCGCGATCTACGCGGGCGCCAAGCAGTCCATGATCGTGCTGACGGCCCTGCTGGTCTGCCTGATCCCGACGACGATCGGCGCGCTGCTCTCCGCCATCGGCATCGCCGGCATGGACCGCCTGGTCCAGCGCAACGTCCTGGCCATGTCCGGCCGCGCGGTCGAGGCCGCGGGCGACGTCTCCACCCTGCTGCTCGACAAGACGGGCACCATCACCCTCGGCAACCGCCAAGCCTCCGAGTTCGTCCCCGTCAAGGGCACGACCGAGGCCGAGCTGGCCGACGCCGCCCAGCTGTCCTCGCTCGCCGACGAGACGCCCGAGGGCCGTTCCATCGTCGTGCTGGCGAAGGAGAAGTACGGGCTGCGCGAACGCCACCAGGGCGAGCTCGCCCATGCCGAGTGGATCGCCTTCACCGCCCAGACCCGCATGTCGGGCGTGGACGTCGACGGCAGGCAGACCCGCAAGGGCGCGGCCGGTTCCGTCATCACCTGGGTCAAGGAACAGGGCGGACAGGTCACCGAGGAAGCCGGCTCGCTCGCCGACTCGATCTCGCAGGCCGGGGGAACCCCCCTGCTGGTCGCCGTTCACGATGAGAAGGGCGCCCGTGTCCTGGGTGTCATCCACCTCAAGGACGTGGTCAAGGAGGGCATGCGCGAGCGGTTCGACGAGCTGCGCCGCATGGGCATCAAGACCGTCATGATCACCGGCGACAACCCGCTGACGGCCAAGGCCATCGCCGAGGAGGCGGGTGTCGACGACTTCCTCGCGGAGGCCACGCCCGAGGACAAGATGGCCCTCATCAAGCGGGAGCAGGCGGGCGGGAAACTGGTCGCGATGACCGGCGACGGCACCAACGACGCCCCCGCGCTCGCCCAGGCCGACGTCGGCGTCGCGATGAACACGGGTACGTCGGCCGCCAAGGAGGCCGGCAACATGGTCGACCTCGACTCCAACCCGACCAAGCTCATCGAGATCGTCGAGATCGGCAAGCAGCTCCTCATCACCCGGGGCGCGCTGACCACGTTCTCCATCGCCAACGACGTGGCGAAGTACTTCGCGATCATCCCGGCCATGTTCGCGGTGGTCTACCCGGGCCTGGACAAGCTCAACATCATGGGCCTGGCCTCGCCGGAGTCGGCGATCCTCTCCGCCGTCATCTTCAACGCGCTGATCATCATCGCCCTCGTCCCGCTCGCCCTCAAGGGCGTGCAGTACAGGCCGACCAGCGCGGACAAGATGCTCCGCCGCAACCTCGGCGTCTACGGACTCGGGGGCCTCGTCGCCCCGTTCATCGGCATCAAGCTCATCGACCTGCTCATCTCCCTCATCCCCGGAATCGGCTGAGACACGACCATGAACACATCCGTAGGAAACACGGCACGTCTGCTCGGCGCCGGCCTGCGCGCCCTGCTCGTCCTGACGATCGTGTGCGGCGTGCTCTACCCGCTCGCCGTCACCGGCATCGCCCAAGCCCTGTTCAACGACCGGGCCAACGGCTCCGAGATCAAGGACAAGAGCGGCAACGTCGTCGGCTCCTCCCTCATCGGGCAGACCTACAACCTGCCCAAGAAGGACCCCAACGACGCCGAGGAGGCCGCCAGGCCGGACCTCAAGTGGTTCCAGCCCCGCCCCTCCAACGGCCTGGGCGGCAACAGCGTCAACACCCAGTACTCGCTGATCCTCTCCGGCGCCACCAACCGCTCCGCCGACAACGGCACCGTGAACGGCCGGTGCACCAAGGACGCCGAGGAAGGCACCCTCTGCGCCCAGGTCGTCGCCGCCAAGGAAGCCGTCATCGCGGACAACTCCACCGCCGGCCACACGGTCAAGCCCGAGGACGTACCGGCCGACGCCGTCACCTCCTCCGGTTCCGGCCTCGACCCGAACATCTCCCCCGCCTACGCCGACCTCCAGATCCACCGCGTCGCGGAGAAGAACGGCCTGACCGTCAAGCAGGTCGAGAAGCTGGTCGCCGACCACACCCAGGGCCGCACCCTCGGCTTCATGGGCGAACCCCGCGTCAACGTCCTCGAACTCAACACCGCCCTCAAGGCACTGACCAAGAGCTGACCCGTCGTATGACCTGAGAGCCGACGGGGCTCTGGGGCTCCCAAATCCCGCGGCCACCGCTGGGAGGCAACCCCAGAGCCCCGCCGGCTCCTCACCGTTTCGTACCCGCAACGAAGGAAAGGCTGCACACCCATGACCCGGGTGCTGGTGGTGGAGGACGATCCCCAGCTCGTCCGCGCGCTCAAGATCAATCTCCAGGCGCGCAAGTTCGAGGTCGCCGAGGCCGGCGACGGCGGCTCGGCCCTCAGACTCGCAGCCGCGTACAAACCGGATGTCATCGTCCTCGACCTCGGGCTGCCCGACATGGACGGCATCGACGTCATCAAGAGCGTCCGCAACCGGAGCTTGGTCCCCATCCTGGTCCTGTCCGCCCGCCACACCTCGGAAGACAAGATCCGGGCCCTGGACGCGGGCGCCGACGACTACGTGACGAAACCGTTCAGCATGGACGAGCTCCTGGCCCGCCTGCGAGCCGCCAGCCGAAGGCAGGAGCCGTCGGCGACCGCACAGGCCGACAAGGTCACCCGGGTCGCGACTGACGAGTTCACCGTGGACCTCCTCGCGAAGAAGGTGCTGAGGGGCGAGCGCACCGTACGGCTGACCCCGACCGAATGGCACCTGCTGGAGATCCTCATCACCCACCCGGGCCACCTGATCAGCCAGAGTCGGCTTCTGCTGGAGGTCTGGGGCCCGACCTACGCGGAGAACACCAACTACCTCCGCGTATACATGGCCCAGCTGAGGCGCAAACTGGAAGCGGACCCTTCGCACCCCCGGTACCTGATCACCGAGCCGGGCATGGGCTACCGCTTCGAACCCTGATCATCCATCCGGTCACCAGCAGAGAAGAAGAGTCGGGAACATGGGACGCGGCAAGCTCCGTATCTACCTCGGCGCGGCGCCGGGCGTCGGCAAGACGTACGCGATGCTCTCCGAGGCGCACCGCCGGATCGAGCGGGGCACCGACTGCGTCGTCGGCTTCGTCGAACACCACGACCGCCCGCGCACCGAGGTGATGCTGCACGGCCTCGAACTCATCCGGCGGCGCGACCTCGACTACCGGGGCTCCACGTTCACCGAGATGGACGTGGACGCGATCCTGGCGCGCCGTCCCGCCGTGGCGCTGGTGGACGAGCTCGCGCACACGAACGTGCCGGGCTCGCGCAACGCCAAGCGCTGGCAAGACGTGGAGGAACTGCTCCAGGCCGGCATCCACGTGATCTCTACCGTCAACATCCAGCACCTCGAATCGCTGGGTGACGTCGTCGAGACGATCACCGGTGTCCGCCAGCGCGAGACGGTCCCCGACGAGGTGGTGCGGAGGGCCGACCAGATCGAGCTGGTCGACATGTCCCCGCAGGCCCTGCGGCGGCGCATGGCCCACGGCAACGTCTACAAGCCCGACAAGGTCGACGCCGCTCTCTCGAACTACTTCCGTCCCGGGAACCTGACCGCCCTGCGCGAGCTCGCGCTGCTGTGGGTCGCGGACCGGGTCGACGAGTACCTCCAGGAGTACCGGGGCGAGCACAACATCCGCTCCACCTGGCAGGCCCGTGAGCGGATCGTCGTCGGCCTGACCGGCGGACCGGAGGGCCGCACCCTCATCCGGCGCGCTGCCCGCCTCGCCGAGAAGGGCGCGGGCGGCGAGGTCCTCGCGGTCTACATCGCGGCGAGCGACGGCCTCACGTCCGCCTCGCCCAAGGAACTGGCCGTCCAGCGGACCCTGGTCGAGGACCTCGGCGGCACCTTCCACCACGTCATAGGCGACAGCATCCCCGACGCGCTGCTGGAGTTCGCCCGGGGCTGCAACGCCACCCAGATCGTGCTCGGCGTCAGCCGCCGGCGCTCCTGGCAGTCCGTCTTCAGCCCCGGCGTCAGCGCCACCGTCGCCCGCGAATCCGGCCCGGACCTCGACGTGCACATCGTCACCCACGACGAGGCCGCCAAGGGGCGCGGCCTGCCCGTCACCCGCGGTGCCCGCCTCGGCCGGGCCCGCATCATCTGGGGCTGGCTGACCGGCATCGCAGGCCCCGCACTGCTCGCCGTGCTGCTCAACCAGCTCGTGCCCGACCTCGGGCTCGCCAACGACATGCTGCTCTTCCTCACCTGCACGGTGGCGGCGGCGCTGCTCGGCGGGCTGCTCCCCGCCCTGGCCTCGGCAGCCTTCGGGTCCCTGCTGCTCAACTACTTCTTCACCCCGCCCCTGCACGAGTTCACCATCTCCGACCCGAAGAACATCGTCGCCATCGCGATCTTCGTCGGTGTCGCGGTTTCGGTCGCCTCCGTGGTCGACCTGGCCGCCCGGCGCACCCACCAGGCCGCCCGGCTGCGCGCCGAGTCCGAGATCCTCTCTTTCCTCGCCGGCAGCGTCCTGCGCGGCGAGGACTCCCTCGACGCCCTGCTGGAACGGCTGCGCGAGACCTTCGCCATGCAGTCGGTCGTCCTGCTCGAACGCGCCAGCGAAGTCGAACCCTGGACCACCGCGGCATCCGTCGGCACCAGCCCGGTCGCCCGCCCCGAGGATGCCGACGTCGACCTGCCGATGGGTGAGAACATGGCGCTCGCCCTCACCGGCCGGGTCCTCCCGGCCGAGGACCGTCGCGTGCTGGGCGCGTTCGCCGCGCAGGCGGCCGTCGTACTCGACCGCCAGCGCCTCGTCGACGAAGCCGAGAAGTCCCGGGAACTCGCCGAGGCCAACCGCATCCGCACCGCTCTGCTCGCGGCCGTGAGCCACGACCTGCGCACCCCGCTCGCCGGCATCAAGGCCTCGGTCAGCTCCCTGCGTTCCGACGACGTCGAGTGGTCCGAGGAGGACAGGGCCGAACTCCTCGAAGGCATCGAGGACGGCGCCGACCGGCTCGCCGCCCTCATCGGGAACCTCCTCGACATGTCGCGCCTCAACACCGGCACCGTCGTGCCCCTCATCCGGGAGACGGACCTCGACGAGGTCGTGCCGATGGCTCTGGGCGGCGTACCCGAGGACAGCGTGGAACTCGACATCCCCGAGACCCTCCCCATGATCGCCGTCGACCGCGGCCTGCTGGAGCGGGCCGTCGCCAACATCGTCGAGAACGCCGTCAAGTACAGCCCCGGCGGCCAGCCCGTCCTGGTCTCGGCCAGCGCCCTGCGCGACCGCGTCGAGGTGCGCGTGGTCGACCGCGGCCCCGGTGTCCCCGACGAGGCCAAGGACCGCATATTCGAGCCGTTCCAGCGCCACGGGGATGCCCCGCGAGGAGCCGGCGTGGGTCTCGGGCTCGCCGTCGCCCGGGGCTTCACCGAAGCCGTCGGCGGCACCCTGGCCGCCGAGGACACCCCCGGCGGCGGGCTCACCATGGTCATCACGCTGCCCACAGCGGGCGGCACCCCACCGGTTGCCGTCGAACTCCCGGGGTCGGTGGTCACCTGACCGTGCGGCGAAGGGCACGGTGAGACCGTGCGCTGCTTCGAACGGTGTTCAGGTCAGCGCCCGTCGGCCGCGTGCCGCCGGTCCGTCGTCCGGCTCAGTCGCCCCATCAGTCTGCTCCGGGCCGACAGCCCTGGCAGCACTCGTTGACGGGTTCCTTCCGCACGGAAATCGATCTTTGACGCGGCCCTGACGGCGGACATCAGAAGGCCGTCAAGGAGCGCGGGAGGACTTGCCACCGGCTCTCTCCATACGGTGGGATTGCGCCATGAACAGCGGTCCCCGCCACGACGATCGGCCACCGAATCCGGTGCGGCCGACGGCGCCCGCTGTCCGCCCGGCCGTCTGACACAGGCCGCGCGTCACTCCGCGTACGGCCCGCCGGGTCCTGACGGACCCAGGCCGAGGCTCTGCGCGCCTCCTCACCTTCAGCACCCTCACCGCGTGACCTGAGCCCACGCCCCGGCCTCCCGCCGGGCTCCTGGGCATGTCGGTCATGCCTGCATCCGGGAATCACACATGCCTTCATCCCTGTCCGGACGTACCGTCCTCGTCACCGGCGCCACCTCCGGCATCGGCTACGAGACCGCCCGCCGGCTCGCCGGGCGCGGCGCCACCGTCCTCGTCCACGGCCGTACCGCCGAAGAGGCCCGGGCCGCCGTCGACCGGCTCATCGCCACCGCCGGTGTCAGCACCGCGTCGGTACGGCCGCTCGCCGCCGACTTCGCCCGCCTGGAAGAGGTCGAGAACCTGGCCCACGCGGTCGTCCGGGAGTACCCGCGTCTCGACGTACTCGTCAACAACGCAGCCATCGCCGCGCCCGAACGCCACACCCTCACCGTCGACGGCAACGAGATCGCCTTCCAGGTCAACTTCCTCGCCCACTACCTCCTCACCAACCTCCTGGAGCCGGCCCTCACCACCGATCCGGGCGGGCGCGTCGTCAACGTCTCCTCCTCCCTCCACCGCACCGGGGCGATCCAGTGGAGCGACCCGAACCGGGAGCGCCGATACTCCCGCCTCGCCGCGTACGCGCAATCGCAGCTGGCGCTGACCGTCTTCGCGTCCGACCCTCGCGTGACGGCCGTCTCCGTGCACCCCGGCGTCTGCGAGACCGGCCTGCTCCCCCTCTACGGGCACGAGGGCGCGTCCGCCGCCGAGGGCGCCGGCCACGTCGTACGGCTCTGCGACCCGGCCACCGAGATCGTCAACGGCGCCTACTACGACCGCTCCGAGCGCGTCGCCCCGGCCCCGGCCGCCACCGAGGACCGCACCGTCAAGCGCCTCAACAAGCTCGCCGACCTCCTCGTCGGCCACACCGTCTGAAGGGAACCGCCACCGCCATGTCCCAGCGCGCACGCAAGAAGAGGGCCCGCCGCAAGAAGGGCGCCAACCACGGCCGCAAGCCCGGCCAGTAGCCCTCCTCAACACCCGACGGGGCGGCCCTCCTGGAAGGGCCGACCCGCTTCCATGCCCAGGGAAGGGAGCCGAATGGTCATCCTTCCGTCCCACCGCCTCCACCCGATCGACGATACGGGCGTCAATACACCGTCAAGGTCCCGGCCGAGTGGCGTCAGGGGGGCGTACGGGTCGTTTCGTCCAGGTCCTCGCTGCTGTTCCCTGGTGAGGTCGAGGGCACATCGAGGAGTCGGGTTCGGTTGAGCACGGAGAATGTCGTAGGTGTCGTCGTCGCCGTCAGCATCGTCGGGTATCTGGTCCTGGCGTTGTTCTTCCCCGAGAAGTTCTGAGATGACGACCACGAACGAGGCGGTCCCGGTGACCGCGCCGGGGCAGCCGGCGTACCGCGCGGAAGACTCAAGGTGTTCCTCGGAGCGGCCCCTGGAGTCGGCGAGACCTTTTCGATGCTCGACGAGGCGCACCGCCGTGCGGCCCGCGGCGCGGACGTGGTGGTCGGCTTCGTGGAGTGCCACCGGCGCCGGCACACAGAGGCGCAGCTGCACGGCCTCGAACGCCTTCGGCCCGCCGATCGCGCGTACCGGGGCGGCCCGCACTCGGAGCTGGACCGGGAGGCGCTGCTGTCCAGGCGGCCGCAGGTGGTGCAGATCGACGAACTCGCCCACTCCAACCTGCCGGGGGGTGGTGACCGGCAGGCGAAGCGCTGGCAGGACGTCGAGGAGATCCTCGCGGCCGGGATCGACGTCGTCACGACCCTCAACATCCAGCACCTCGAATCGCTGAGTGACGTCGTGGAGAAGATCACCGGGATGCCGCAACGGGAGACCGTCCCCGACGAGTTCGTGCGCCGCGCCGACGAGATCGAGCTGGTCGACAGGATCGCCGACCGGGGCACCGGGATCGACGCCGACGACCGCGAGCGCGTCTTCGAGCCCTTCCAGCGCCTCGGCGACCGCGACAACACCGCCGGGCTAGGCCTCGGCCTCGCTCTGGCCCGGGGCCTCACCGAGGCGATGGACGGCACGCTCACCCCCGAGGACACGCCCGGCGGCGGCCTGACAATGGTCCTCTCCCTGCCCGTCGCCCCAGCCGATGTGGCCGGGGGGGCACTGAAGACTAGCTCCCGCCTTTGAGCAGTCCCTCGAATCCGGCGAGGGTGGCCCGCAGGCCGAACTCGAAGGTGCTGTCGGGGGCCTCTGCGTAACCGGCCCCGGCGCTGCCGGCGATGCGCTCGCGCAGCCGCGGGAAGGCCATGGCGATCCCGGCGGCCGCCGCCATGGTGTCCGCCAGCTCCTTCTCCGGGTCTCCGGTCCTGCTCAGCCGGCGGGTCAGCGAGACCTGGGCGGCGGAGCCGAGGGCGCTGCCGAGCACGAAGACGAAGACTGCGGCGGCCGCGCGGTCCGCGTCGGCGGGCGAGAAGCCGGCCTTCTCGTAGAGGGCGAGGCTGTGGTCGTCGTGGCGGGCTTTACCGGGTCCGTAAAGCAGGTGGCTGCCGAAGGCCTGCCCCAGCCACGGGTGCCGGGTGAGCATCGCGTGCATGCTGCCGGCCATGGCGGTCGCGGCGCTGCGCCAGTCCATGGCGTCGAGGTCGGGCAGCTCGACCTCGTTCCACACGGCGTCGGCGGCGAGCCGGACGAGTTCGTCCTTGGTCTTGATGTGCCAGTAGACGGCGGTGGCGGCCGCGCCGAGCCGCCCGCCCAGGCTGCGCATGTTGAGGCCGTCGAGGCCCTCGTCGTCGAGCAGTTGGATGGCGGCGCGGACGATCTGGTCCGGGGTGAGGGCGTTCCGAGGCATGCCAAGAGACTAGTTGAACTTAGTGAAGAGATGCGCCTATGCTCAATTGCACTTAGTTCAAGAATCCTTGTGACTCACGGACCCGAGGGGGAACCATGCAGGAGCAGCAGCACGACGACCACGGTGATTTCAGCGCGGTCGTCGCGGCCCTGGCCGAGGAGCACGGCGTGCCGGGTGCGTCCGTCGGCATCCTGACCGGCGGCCGGACGGTCTTCCTGAACCACGGCGTCACCAGCGTCGCCCACCCGCTCCCGGTCGACGAGCACACCCTGTTCCACCTCGGATCCACCACCAAGACCTTCACGGCGACCGCGCTGCTGCGTCTCGTCGAGCAGGGCGAGGTCGACCTGGGCGCGCCGGTCCGGCGGTACGTGCCCGAGCTCGTGCTCGCCGACGGGGCGGCCGCCGAGCGGATCACCGTCCTCAACCTGCTGAACCACACGGCAGGTCTGGACTGGAACCTCGTCGACAGCGAGGACGAGGACGGCTCCCTGGCCGCGTTCGTCGCCAAGCTGGACCGGCTGGCGCTGATCGCACCACCCGGCGCCCGCGCCTCGTACAGCCAGGCCGGCTACAACCTCCTCGGCCGGATCATCGAGAACGTGACCGGACAGACCTACGAGCAGGCCGTGGCCTCCCTGCTCCTGGAGCCGCTCGGACTCGCGGACACCGTCTTCGGCCTGGACGACGTCATGGTGCGGAAGTTCGCGGTGGGCTACGTCCGCGACGAGGCCGACGAGTTGAAGCCCGCCCGGCCCTGGAAGGCCTACCGGGCCGGCGCCCGCGGCGACAACCCCGGTGGCGGCATCGTCTCCAACGTGACCGACCTCCTCGCCTGGGCCCGCTTCCACCTCGGCGACGGCGACGGCCTGCTGACGCCCGGCACCCTGCACGGCATGCGCGAGCAGACGGCGGAGCTGCGCGGCAGCACGCTGGGCGACGGCTTCGGCATCTGCTGGTTCCTGCGCGGCGTCGACGGGGTCCGCACCATCGGCCACGGCGGCTCGGGCAACGGGCAGTTCGCCGAACTGCACCTCGTCCCGGAGCACGACTTCGCCGTCGTGTCGCTGGTCAACTCCGAAGACGGCCACGTCTTCAACCAGGCCGTGGTCCGGGCGGCGTTCGAGCACTACCTCGGCCTGGTCGAGAAGGACCACGAGCCCGTACCGCACGACGAGACGCGGGCCCGCGAGGTCGCCGGCCGCTACGAGAGCGACGTCATGAACATCGACATCGTCACCGACGGGCAGCGGCTCACCCTCGCGGTCGGGATCAAGCCGGAGATCCGCGCCGCCTCGGACGCGGAGATGCCGCCGGACTACGCCGCGGCCGCCATGGGCCTCCTGCCCGGCGACGGCGACGAGTACGTCCTCACCGAGGGCGGCCTGAAGGGACAGCGCGGCTTCTTCACCCGAACCGCCGACGGCACGGTCACCGGCGTCGACCTGGGCGGCCGGCTCTTCACCCGGGCCACGACGGGCCGGCGCGATGCGCGCTGAGGACACCGTGCGGGCACGCCACCGGCCCGGTCTCTGAGCCGTTCACGGCCCCAGCATTGCGCAGTGTTCCCCCGGTCCCCCCGCCGTTTCGGGGGAAGCTCAAGGAGTTTCCGTACGGGCTCACGCCGCCTCCGGCTGCCTGCGTAGCATCTGACGGCGAGCCGGGCCGGTGGCGTAGTGGACGTATTCGCGCGTCAGACGGAAGCCTACCGACCAGGCCAGGAGGCGGCTGGGGCGGTTGTCGCGGGAGCAGGTCCAACTCGGTGTACGGCCGCGGGCGGCGATGTCCGCGCACAGGGCGGTGACGCAGGCCAGTGCGAGGTGCTGCCTGCGGTGGCCGGGGTCGGCCAGGGCGGCGACGTCCTCGTGGCCGGTGCCGAGGAAGTAGGTGCAGGCCAGCGAGAGGGCACGGCCGCGGTGGAAGGCGCCCCAGGCGAGACCGGAGGCGGCGAGCCGCTCCGGGCCGCCCCAGGTCTCGTGGATCCAGGCCGCTCCTGGTCCGAGCGCGACGAGAGCCGACGCGTCGCGCGGGGTCAGCCGGCGGACCGTGACGCCGGGTGCCGGGCGGGCGGCCATGGCGGGCTCCCGGTGCACGTAGACCATGCGCTCCCACGGGTCCACGCGGGCGAAGGCACCGCCGAGGACCGGCAGGAAGCGAGCCGGTGCCTCCACGTAGCGGTCTGCGAAAGGAACGAGCGAATCGGGGGACAGCGCGCCCGGATCCCCACGGAGCAGGACGTGGTCCCCGCTGGAGACCGCCACCACCCGCGGATCGGCGGCGCGGTCGGCCCACCAGCGGCCGTTGCCGGTGGCGAGGACGTGGTCGGGCAGAGCCGCGACGCCTGCGGCCCCGCCGGGGAACCAGCGGGCAAGAGCGGGAAGGCTGGAGGGAAGGAGCTCGATCACGACGGATGCCGCCTCGATTCAAGGGACGGAGAGGCGGGGGCGGCCCCGGACGGTGGGCCGCCCCCGCGGGTAACCGGCGCTGGGGGAGTCAGCGCCGGCCGGCGCAGTCTTGGGTGTCGCGCTTCAGGACGAGTGGCCGACCAGCAGGTCGGCGAGCTTGCTCAGCCTCTTGACCGTGCGCTCCTCGGTCGCGCCGGGGGCCGAGTCCTTGCGCGTGTTCCGGTCGTAGTAGGCGCCGTTGACGATCTCCAGCGCCGGGTCGCAGAGCCGCGCTACATGGGCGGCGCCTGCGGCAGGCTTCGCGCCCTCGTGTCCGTAGAGCGGCCGCAGGGCGGTCTCGCAGACGCCCGGGTCGACGGAGACCGCGGTGACGCGGGGGTCCGCGGCGAAGACGGTGAGGGCGAGCCGCGACTGGGCGTAGGCCGCGAGGCGCGAGTACCTGCGCGTGCGGTTGGGATCGTGCCACGAGATCGACGCGGAGCGGTGCATCGAGGAGGAGACGTTGACGACCCGGCCGCCCGGGTCGGTGGTGAGCGCCGGTTCGAGCAGATGGGTGAGCAGGTAGTGGGCGAGGAAGTTCACCTGGAAGGAGAGCTCGTTGCCGTCATCGGTGACCGTGTGGCGCTCGGGGGCGGCGACCGCGGCGTTGTTGACCAGTACGTCGAGGTGCGGATGCCCGGCGATGACACGGTTGGCGAGCCGCTCGACCTCGTCGAGGTGCGCGAAGTCCGCCGCACACGGCCGCAGGAGCTCGGCATCGACATCCGCGGTTGCGATGAGCCGGGTGACCGCTGCCCGGGCCTCCTCCGGGGTACGGCCGTGAAGCAGCACGGTCGCGCCGCACTCCGCGAGCAGGCGGGCGGTCTCGTAGCCGATGCCGGAGGTGGCGCCGGTGACCATGACGGTCCGGCCGGAAAGGAAGAAGGGCATGAATGGTTCCTGAAGATGGGCACGGCGGCGCGAGGCACGGGAAGCCGGGCCACAGCCATGCGGTGAAGTGCGGTGAAGTTGATTCCGGGGCCCAGGGGAAGCTTCGCCCCTCGGCCCAACGGGCGCTAGCTCAGCGGCAGGTGAACAGGGCGCTTCCCCGGCGCCACCGGATTCGGCGGCCGGTCGTCGTAGCGCGATCCGGTGTTCACGTCATCCATCCAACGTGCCCGCGGCTGAGCACTCAAGGGCTCTGACATCCCTTTGATGCAGCCCTGACGGCTTTCGTTCAAAATGCCGCCATGACCGTGGGGCACACCTGCGAAGCGGGCTGCCTGACGGGAGGCGTCCGCACCGAACGAGGAGGAAGCTACCGTTCACAAGACCGGAGCGCCGGAAGGGAACCACCGAGCCATGAGAGACCTCACAGAGGGGCTCAGCGGTCGAGAGGTCGGCGGCGATGAAGGTCTTTTCCTCGACCTCCTCGGGGCGACTGCGGCCGGTGACGAGCACGTCGGCGCCGGCGCCGGCGAGCCGTCGGGCGATGGCGGCTCCGGTCCCCTTGGTGCCGCCTGTGACCAGGGCACGGCGGCCTTCGAGTGATTCGTTGACGGGGCTGGTCATGGCGCCTTCCGATCCCTGGTGCGCACGTTCGGCACCACACTGGTCACCGTGGCGAGCCGCATCAGACCGGAGACCGGGAGTGCCCGCTGTCCACGACGGTGGAACACGTCGGTGAATGGTGGACGCTGCTGATCCTCCACGACGCCTTCGACGGCTACACCCGCTTCGATCAGTTCCAGGAAAACCTGGGCATCTCGTCGAGCATGCTCACGGCCCGCCTGCAACTGGCCGCACCCGAGGGGGCCGGACGGAACAACGTGGACATCGGCCCGTCATCGACAAGGCACCCGGTCTCGCGTTCTCGGGCGGCCTCGACCTGGCGGACTTCCGGCAGACCGCGGCCCGACTGCCGGAGCTGCTCACCGACACCCGGCACGTCGAACTGCCCTGGGCCGGCCATCTCCCCAGCCTGGAGAGGCCTGCCGCCGTCACGGACCTGCTGCTGGACTTCCTGCGCGAGACGGTCCCCACCGGCTGAACAGGCACCTGGCGTCCGGCCGAACCGAGATCGCAGCAAGCAGGCCCAGGCCGGAGACCTGGGCCTGCTTCGTTGACATCGAGGACTACAAAGCCCGGGACACTACGGCGAATCGCAATTCCGGGCGTTCCCAGGTCACCCTCGGCGGTGAGGGAGGAACCTTCCCCACCACCTCGGCACCCAAGCGCCGGTAGAACTGCTCGGCCGGAGGGTGCGACACGACACGCACGTGCGCCAGGCCCGCCCTCCTGGCCTGGTCGATCATGTGCTCCACGAGGAGGCGGCCGACCCCCGTTCCCTGTGCCTCATCCGACACGAACGCGAGGTCCAGTTCCGCTGGTTCCAGCACCAGGGCATAGAAGCCCAGGAGGCGGCCGGTCGTCTCGACCGCTGCGAAGACCTGATGCCGGTCGATGTAGTCAGCCGTGACCCGGTAGCCGGAAATCGCCGTGGCGTACTGCCCCCGATAGGCGCTGGACCTCTGCACCAGCGCGGTGAGGCCCTTGGCATCCTGCTTGGTGGCACGCCTGATCGTCATGGACCGCATAGGCCGAAGTATAGGGGTGCAGAGGGCTTGTGGCCATTACTCATCGAGGTGTGACAGGTGGCCACGAGCCGGCCGATCCCCGGTGTGCGCAGGTAGAGCCCGAGGGTGCCAACGGAGAACGCGGTGAGCGCAACCCCGGCGACAGCGGCAGGGACGACCGGCAGGAGCAGTGCGGTGGCAATGGCGAGCTCGCTGGCGGAGAGCAGCCGGACGAACCTCTGGGCGTCCTGCTTGCCCAGGAACGGGTAGGTCGTGGCGGCGAACTGCTGCATCCCCTCGGCGGTGGCCTCGTCCGCACCGAGTTTCGAGAGCCCGGAATTCAGGAAGAACGCGCCGACCGTGAGCCTGAGCGGAAGTTGCCGTGCTGCGTAACATCGTGCCCAACCGAATGCCATTCCGAGCCTCCCGACATTGGCCCCGAATACAACCCTGCCATCCGTTCGAAGCATGTCAGACGGGGGTCGGTTCTCCCCCACCCGCCGGCCCCGGAGCCCCGGAACCCCGGGCCGGGTCTGTGCAGTGAAGCTGCCAGTCCGGCGGGACTCTGCCCTGCGGCCCCGGGGTCGGCTGCGAGACCGGGTGTGAGGTCGGCGGTGGCGGCGCTGCCCGACCCCGCTGCGATGAAGGGCTGGAAGCCGAAGACCGGCAGCCGAGGAGTCCGGGGACAGGCCTCCCGGCTTGGGGTTCCTCTGCCGCGAGGCGCGCCCGCACTCCCTCTCCAGGAATCTGACTACTCGTCCGTAGAGTCAGCAAAGGGTCAGCATCCGTCCGACTGGACCTGACCACGGCCTGCTTCACATGAGACTCGACCTCAAGACCGGGAAGCGCTCCCAGAGGCCTCGTCGACGTCCGACGGACCTCCGGAAGCGGAGCAGCAGCACGACGAGTACACCGAGCCCCACCTTCAGGACATAGATACAGTTCAGCGCACTCTTCCCCTAGGCTTCAGGCGAGTTGGGGGGAGTTCCGGAGCCGGAATCGGAGCGCCGTCGTAGCCCTTCACCTCTCCGAATCTGCTCCCGTTCATCCAGTCTTCCCGGGCCTGTGCGATATCCTCTTGGGACCGTCCGATCCAGTTCCAGAACATACCCCTGCTCAGAGACATCTCTGCAGGTCAAAGGCCCCCTTGGCCGCTGAAGGTCAGCAAACCGTCAGCATCGCGAGCCAAGGAGTCCGACCACCATGGCGGCCACGACACCCTTCCACGGCATGGGCACGGTCTTCAAGGACTGCGGGCACGCGCCCTCCTACTGGCCGAAGTGTGCCCATGGCTGGAAGATCCGGTACCGCAATGCCTTCGGCAAGCAGAGCGAGGAGTCAGGCTTCACCGAGAAGGACAAGGCGTACGAGCGCCTGTTGGAGATCCACAACCAGAAGGCCTCCAAGCCGGCGAACCAGTCGAAGGCTGAGCGCATCGCGCGATACGGCCAGATGCGGTTCGACGACTACGCCACCGAGTGGAAGCAAGGCCAACGCCACCTGGCTCCGGCATCCATCAACCACCTCGACTCGCTGCTGCAGCACCACCTCTATCCGGTCTTCGCCAGCCGCCGAATGGGCACCGTCGACCACAAGGTCGTCGACGGGTTCATAGGCACCATGGAGAGGAACAGCGTCGGCCTAGCGACACAGTCGAATGTGTTCGACAAGCTCAAGGCGATCCTGCTCGACGCTCACCGCCTCGGGATCTTCGAGGACAACTCGCTGCTCGGTGTACAAGCGCCGGTCTACGACGCCAAGAGGGCCGTCATCCCCTCGCCCGAGCAGTTGCGCAGCCTGCGGACAGCCGGTGACGACATCTTCACCTTGCTAGTCGACGCCATGAGTGGGTGCGGGCTGCGCAACGCCGAGGGCAGCCCAAGTGGCTCGACGGCGAAGATCAAACTTCGGCCGAGGTCCCGCCGCACGGGCGGCGCCAACGGCGAGGAGCCATGGAGGGCCGGTGTCCGCATGCCGGTTCCGGTGTACGCCGGGGCAGGGAGCTCGTCATGATGGGCCCATGATGCACAGCGACGACCAGCACACCGATTCGCCGGCTCTGGCCCTGCTCAAGGAGGTGGGGGCGGAGACGACCAAGCACTCCGGTGGCACGCTCCTGACCCACCTGCTGCGCGTCGAGGCGCTGCTCGCCGCGTGGGGCGCCCGGCCGGCACTGCGGACCGCGGGACTGTGCCACGCCTTCTACGGGACCGACGGGCTGCCGTTGGTGCTGCTGGAGCTGTCCGAGCGCGACCGCTTGGCGGGGCGATCGGTACGGAGGCGGAGGAGCTCGTGTACTTCTACGCCAGCTGCGACCGCCAGTCGTCCTACGCCGGCCTCGCCGCCGACGGGGCGGCGGCGACCTTCCGGGACCGGTTCACCGGTGAGGTGTTCACGCCGTCTCCGCAGCGGCGCCGCGACTTCGCCGAGCTCACGGCGGCCAACGAGCTGGACCTGACCAAGGTCAACGAGTCGTTCCGCGAGCACAACGGGGCGGCCCTGCTGGAGCTGTTCACGTCCTGGGCACCCCTCCTGTCGGAGGCCACCCGCCGCGAGGTGACCGCGGTCCTCGGCCGGGGGTAACGCCGGGCCGGCCGCGGGAGCTCCTGCCCGGCCGCGCCATCGCGCGCGCCGGGGCTTCAGGCCGCGATACCGGTGGCCTGGCGGACGACGCGCAGCACTTCGGGCGCCGACTGGTTCAGGTACATGTGTCCGCCCTCCATTTCCACGAACTCGAAGCCGCTGCTGGTGACGTTCGACCAGTCCCGCGCCTCGGCGAGGGTCACGTTGTCGTCGTCCCGGCCGCGCAGCGACGTAATCGGGACGGGGAGCGAGACGGCCGGATCGTGGACGAACCCTTCGTACATCTCCACGTCGGCGCGGAGCGCGGGCAGGATCAGCTCCCGCATCTCGGGGTTGCCCAGGGCCGGGTGGCGGTATCCCGCGAACTCCTCCACGCGCTCGATGAACTCCTCGTCCGGCAGACCCGTCGCGTGCCGGGCCCGGCGCAGGCCGGGCCCGGGCGCGCCGCTGACGAAGAGCCGGACCACCTCCACATCGGTCCGCGCCGCGAGTTCCCGGGCCAGCGCCAGGGCCAGGACGCCACCACTGCTGTGCCCGAAGAGCGCCACCCGTGTCCCCTCGACGCTCGACAGCAGTTGGGGCACGACGGTGGTCACCGCCTCGTGGATGCTCCGCACCGGCTCCTGCTCGATCAGCCGCTCACGCCCCGGAAGCTGCACCGGCACCAGCTCGATGTCGGGGGCCGCGTGAGACCGCCACGGACGGAAGAAGGACGCACCGGCGCCCGCGAAGGGAACGCAAACAAGAGACAACTTGGACACAGGGGTACTTTCTGGTCTTCGGAGAGTTTCCGGCACCTGCGAGGATCCACGCCGGGAGTCCCGGAATCAGGGACGGCCGCAACAGCGGCAGAGGATCGGAACAGTGCGGAGGCCGGAGGCTCCGGACGGGCCCGCCATCCGGCTCGACGACACTCCGCGGCCACGTCGCCCGGACCGCGGGCCACTGAACGACGGCACAGTTCCGCCACTTTGACGTGTATATTCTTAGCCCGCCCATGAACCTGTCAAGAGGTTCACTCCGATCGGACCGCAGCGGCCGGGGCGGGCACCGCCACACCGCCGGTTATAGTCGGCCCCGTGGGCCAACCGTCGCCCACTGCGCCTTCCTGCCCCATTGCCGAAACCCGGTCCCGAGTTCCGAACCGACCCGGGAATCCGCGGGCAGGACTTCACCTGGCCGGAGAGACCGTGCCGCTCAGCGGCCCGTCCCGTGGTTTCCGCGGGACGGGCCGCCGCATTCTTCACGCCGTCGCCGTCGAGCGCGGCGGCCCGTTCATCCCAGTCACGATTCGAGGGTTGACCAGCATGTACCGCACCATGATGAAGTCCAAGATCCACCGGGCCACCGTCACCCAGGCCGACCTCCACTACGTGGGATCCCTGACCATCAGCGCCGATCTGATGGAAGAGGCCGACCTGCTTCCCGGCGAGAAGGTCGACATCGTCGACATCAACAACGGGGCCAGGCTGTCCACTTACGTCATCGAAGGACCTCGGAACTCCGGGATCATCGGAATCAACGGTGCCGCGGCCCGGCTCATCAGCCCGGGAGACCTCGTCATCATCATCGCCTACGCCCAGGTGTCCGATGAGGAAGCCGGTGGCCTCAAGCCGCGGGTCGTCTTCGTCGACGAGCACAACCGGGTGTCCCTGACCGGGCACGATCCCGCGGACGCGCCCGAGGGCAGCGGGCTGCTGCGGGGCGACCTGGTGGTCCCCCCGTCGAACGCGCCCACCTCGGCCGGGCCCCGCGGCGACCACTGAGCCGTCGGCCGCCACGCGGCCGGGCCCGCCATCACCTCGACGGCAGGCCCGGCCGCCGACCGCTCGCGCGGCGCCGTTCGGACACTCACCGGGAATCAGGCGTTGACAAGCCCGGGTCGCACTAAGAATATGGATCTCACGCTGGCGCATTGTGCGCAGCGCAGAGACTCCGCCCCGTCCGACCGTACCTCCAGCGATCCGGGGCCCTGCGTGACCTGCGCTGTCGGTCGCGCTCCTTCCGCCGGGCATCGCCCGTGCCCCTCACCAGTCTCCGCCGGCCCCGTCGTCCTCACCGCGAAGGACGACGGACCGTCGGTGACGTCTTCATGTCCCCATGCCGTCTCCCGGCGGCACCTGCCGGTCTCCGCCCCCGCCGCGGCGGGGGCGGACGGACCGCGCTCCCGGACAGATTCGCTCCCGCAGCCCATGCCGACACAGTGGTGTCTGCCGATCTGAACCAACACAAGGACGACCGAGATGACCGACGGACCAGACCTGCCCGGCTTCGCGCACCGGGTCCCCTACAGCGACCCCGGGGAACCCGACCACCACAGCCCGCTGCGTTTCCTGTGGTGGCTGATAGTGAGGCAGCGCAAACGGGTCCTCCTCGGGTCCCTGTGGGGCAGCACCTGGATGTGCGCCCTGATGCTGCCGCCCTACCTCATGTCCAGGACGATCGACGAAGGGCTGCGGGCGCGGGACACCGGCGCGCTGGTGGGCTGGGTGGCGGCGGTCCTCGCGGCGGGGGCCGCCATCGCGGTCCTCGGGATCCTGCGCCACCGCACCATGACCTTCATCCGGATGGACGCGGCCTACCGGACGGTCCAGGTCATCACCCGGCACGTCACCCGTCTCGGCTCCACCCTGCCGCGCCACGTTTCGGCGGGGGAGCTGACCCATCTCCAGGCGGGTGACATCAGCCGGATCGCCCAGACGCTGACCATCACGGGCCCCGGGGTCGGGGCGGCGGTCGCCTACATCGCCACCGCCGTCCTCCTGTTCAACATCTCGGCCGTCCTGGCGGTCGTCGTCCTGCTCGGCGTCCCGCTGCTCGCGGTCACCGTCGGTCCCCTCCTGGAACGGCTGCACGGGGCCGAGGGCGACTACCGGGAACAGCAGGGAACGCTCACCGCGCTCGCCGGCGACATGGTCACCGGGCTGGGCGTGCTGAACGGCATCGGCGGCAAGCCGCTCTTCGCACGCCGCTACCGCGAACGCTCCCAGTCCCTGGTCCCACTCGGGTACCGGGTGGCCTCGCTCACGAGCTGGGTACAGGCGCTCGGCGCGTGTCTGCCGCTCCTCTTCCTGGCGCTGGTGACGTGGCTCGGCGCGCGCATGGCGGCCGATGGTTCGATCACGGTCGGCGAACTCGTGGCCGTGTACGGATACGTGGCGGCGCTCCTGGTCCCGGTGTCCTTCTTCATCGAGGGTGCGGACGACCTCCCCCGCGGCCTCGTGTCCGCACGTCGCGTGGTCGACATCCTGGCGCTCGAGCCGGACGTCGACCAGCACGCCGCACGCGTGGCGGCGCCCGGCGAACCCGCCCCGCTGCACGACCCGGAGTCCGGGCTGACGCTGCGGCCGGGGCGGCTGACCGCCCTCGTCAGCGCCCGGCCCGACGAGGCCCGGACCGTGGTCGACCGGGTGGCGGGATACCAGGACTCCGCCGCCACCTGGGGCGGCACCAGCCTGTCCGACATCGAACCCGCCTCGCTGCGGAGCCGACTCCTGGTGTCCGACAACGACTCCTACCTCTTCAGCGGACCGCTCGAATCCGCTCTGTCCGTCCGCGACGGCCACTCCCCCGCGGAGATCGAGCGCGCGCTGCACGCGGCCGTGGCACAGGACGTCGTCGCGTCGATGCCCGACGGTCTGGACTCCCGTCTGGACAGTCAGGGCCGCAACGTTTCGGGAGGACAGCGGCAGCGGCTCCGTCTCGTGCGGGCGCTGCTCGCCGATCCCGACGTACTGGTGCTCGTCGAACCCACGTCGGCCCTGGACGCCCACACCGAGGCCACTGTCGCGACCCGGGTCGGCGCGTTCCGCCAGGGGCGGACCACCCTCGTCGTCAGCTCGTCCCCGCTCCTGCTCGGCCACGCGGACGAGGTCGTCTACCTGGTGGACGGAAAGGTGGCGGCCACCGGCAGTCACGGCGAACTGCTCGCCACCCAGCCCGGCTACGCGGCGCTCGTGTTCCGCGGGGACGGCGACGGCGTCCCCGCGGCCGGTGCCGCGCAGGCCCGAGAAGGAGACACCCGATGAGTCATGCCGACGAGGCCAGGACCCTCCCCGTCGCCGACGCCGCGACGGTGCGCCGGGCCAGCTGGCAGCTCTTGAAGGACGACGGACGCTCCATGGCGGGCATACTCGTCCTGACCTGCCTCGCCTCCCTCGCGGGACTGGCCGGCCCCTGGCTGCTGGGCCGGATCGTCACCCGGATCGAGGCCGGGGACATGACGGTCTCCCAGGTGGACGGAATGGCGGCCGCCGTCCTCGCCTTCGCCGTGGCGCAGCTGGTCCTGATCCGCTACGCACGCTACTTCTCGCACCGCTTCGGCGAGCGCGCCCTCGCCCGCCTCCGCGAGGAAGTCATCGACGGCGCGCTCGCGCTCCCGGGGCGCGTCGTGGACCGGGTCAGCACCGGCGACCTGGTGACGCGTTCGTCGCTGGACGTCGGCACCGTGGCCGCCACGCTGCGCAACGCGGCGCCCGACGTCTTCATCGCCGGCGTCCAGGTGCTGTTCATCTTCGTCGCGGTGTTCCTCCTCGACCCCCTCGTGGGGCTGTGCTCGCTCGTCGGCCTGCCCGTCGTGTGGTGGGTCAGCCGCTGGTACCTCGCCCGTGCCCGGGACGCGTACCTCGCCGAGGGAGCGGCCGCGGGCGGCGTGGCCGAAGCCCTGAACGCCACCGCCCACGGCGCCCGGACCGTCGAGGCCTTCGGTCTGCGCCGACGGCAGAACGGCAGGATCGACAAGGCCATCGACACGACGTACGCCGCGGGCGTGCGGACCCTGCGTCTGCGGACCGTGCTGTTCCCCGTCACGGAGTTCGCCCACTCCCTGCCCATGGCGCTCATCCTGCTGGTGGGCGGCCTCGGCTACCTGAACGGGACCCTGAGCCTGGGCGCGGTCGTCGCCGGCAGCCTCTACATGTGGCAGCTGGTCGACCCCCTCGACCGTGCGCTCGCCTGGGTCGAACAGCTCCAGCGCAGCGGGGCGTCGTTCGCCCGGATCAAGGGCGTCGGCCTGGTGGCGGAGCAGCCGCGGTCCGACGTCCGCCGGCCCGAGGACGACCGCATCACGGTCAGCGGGGTCCGGTACTCCTACACGGGTGCGCAGGACGTGCTGACCGATGTCGGCCTGCTGGTGCAGCCGGGCGAGCGGCTGGCTGTGGTCGGTCCCTCGGGAGCCGGCAAGTCCACCCTCGGCAGGCTGCTGTCCGGTGTCGACCTGCCCGACGCCGGTGACGTCCTGGTCGGCGGTGTGAAGGTCGCCGACCTGGCCGCGGCCGGCGAGCTGGGTACCCGGATCGTCCTGATCACGCAGGAACACCACGTGTTCATCGGAACCCTCCGCGACAACATGACGATGGCGGCCCCGGACGCCGACGACGACGCGATCCTCGAGGCGCTCGCCATGATGGAAGCCGACTGGGTACGGGACCTTCCCGACGGGCTCGACACCCTGCTGGGCTCGGGCGGAGTCGAACTGGAGGCCTCGCAGGCCCAGCAGCTCACGCTCGCCAGGGTCCAGCTCGCGGATCCGCACACGCTGATCCTCGACGAGGCCACGGCGCTGCTGGATCCCACGACCGCCCGTCAGGCCGAGCGGGCCATGGCAGCCGTACGCTCGGACCGCACCGTCATCGCCATCGCGCACCGCCTGCAGACCGCCCATGACGCCGACCGCGTCGCGGTCATGGAGGCGGGCCGGATCGTGGAGCTCGGCACGCACGACGAGCTCACCGCCGCGAACGGGCCCTACGCGGCCCTCTGGCGCTCCTGGAACGGCGAAGGCTGATCCGCTTCCGCGCACGAGAACGCCCCCCGGTCCGGACCGGGGGGCGTTCTCGTCTCCCTGCCTCCTTTGTGCCCCGCTGCACCCCACGCTCTGAAGGGACCCCGCATCCTCCATGGTTGCCACGAAGCACGCCGAAGCGGCCGAGAAGTTCGTCCTGGTCTGTCTGCTCTGTGAGAGCGCGTTCCCGCCCGCACTCGTGTACCGATGTCCGAGCTGCTCGGGTGCGTTGGAGCCCCGCTACTCGCTGGAGCGGCTGAACCGGTACGACCACGCGGACCCCGAACAGGTCTACTTCGACCTCCTGCCGCTGACGTCGAGGGATTTCCTCGACAGCGGCGTGACCAACAGGACGCCCTGTCGGCCGGCGCCGCGCCTCGGAGCGGCCATCGGGGTCCCGGGCCTGTGGGTCAAGGACGAGTCCCGGCAGCCTACGCGTACCACCAAGGACCGTCTCGCCTCGCTCGTACCGGCCGTTCTGCGCCAGTTCGGAGTGAAGGAGTTCGTCGCGTCGAGCACGGGGAACAGCTCGACCGCCCTCGCCCGGGCGGTCCTGATGGACCCGGCGATGCGCGGGACCTTCTTCTGCGGCGAGGACTTCGTCCGCAACCACGTCGTGGCGCGGGACGAGCGGACCACTCTGACCGTGGTGCCTGGAAGTTACGTGGAGGCGTCCGCCGAGGCCCGCCGGTTCGCCGCCGCGCACGGGCTCCACCTCGACGCCGGGTTCTTCAACTGGGCTCGGCGGGAGGGTCTCAAGCTGGCCTACCTGGAGGCCCTCGACGCGATGGACCGCACTCCCGACGTCGTGGTGCAGGCCGTCAGCAGCGGCATGGGCATGCTCGCCGCGCACAAGGGTATGCGCGAGTACCTGGCCCTCGGCGAGCTCGACCGGATGCCGCGGTTCCTCATGGTCCAGGAGGAGTCCTGCGCGCCGGCGGCCAACGCCTGGACCGAGGGCCGGACCGAGCTCACCGCGGACGACGTGATCGAACAGCCGTCGGGACTGGCGACGGCCATCCTCCTCGGTGACGGCTCGCCCTACTACCCGTACCTGCACGCCATCGCCACGAAGACCGGGGGATCGATCGTCCGGGCCCCCCGCGAGGACCTCGTCGAGGCGCGGCGCATGCTCGCGGAGCTCGAGGAGATCGACGTGTGCTACGCCTCGGCGGCCACGGTCGTGGCGGTGCGCGACGAGGCGGCGGCCGGCCGGATCCGGCCCGACCAGACGGTCCTCCTCAACCTGACCGGGCGCAGCCGGATGGTCGAACCCTCCTGATCCCTCCCGCCCCTGGCCCCTCGCCCCCTGCCAACCGGCTCCCCGCCGGGAACGGGTCGGCGACGGCGGGACCCCCTTCTTGTCTTGTTCTGATGACGGAGAAACAGTGGCAGACCACGAGTTCGGGCAGCACGCAGACCGCGACATCGCGATCGTCGGAATGGCCGGGCGTTTTCCCGGCGCCCGCAATCTGGACGAGTTCTGGGCGAACGTCCGCGACGGAGTGGAGTCCGTCTCGTTCTTCACCGAGGAGCAGCTGATCGCGGCCGGTGCGTCGCGCGAGGCCGTCGCCCAGCCGAACTTCGTGCCGGCGGGCGCCTGCCTCGACGACGTCACGGGGTTCGACGCCGGATTCTTCGGGTACACCGCGCGCGAGGCGGAGACGATGGATCCGCAGCACCGCGTGTTCCTGGAGACCGCCTGGGAGGCTCTGGAGCACTCCGGCTACACCCCGGCCCAGGTGAACGGGCGCGTCGGCGTGTTCGGCGGAGCCGGCACCAACAACTACCTCGCCAACGTCTACTCGAACCCCGAAGTCGTCGACACCACCGGCGGGACACAGGTCCTCCTCGGCAACGAACTGGGTTTCCTGGCCGCCCGCGTCTCGTACAAGCTCGATCTGCGCGGCCCCAGCGTCTCGCTGCGCACCGCCTGTTCGACCTCGCTCGTCGCCGTCCACCTCGCCTGCCGCTCGCTGCGCGACGGGGAATGCGACATGGCCCTGTCCGGCGGGGTGTTCATCAACGCGGAACAGAACCAGGGCTACCTCCACCAGGAGGGGTCCTTCCTCTCCCCCGACGGCCACTGCAGGCCGTTCGACTCCCGGGCCGCAGGGACGCTGTTCGGCAGCGGGGCGGGGGTGGTCACCCTCAAGCGCCTCGGCGACGCGCTGGAGGCGGGCGACACCGTGTACGCGGTCATCAAGGGTTCCGCCGTCAACAACGACGGCGCGGTCAAGGTCGGGTTCACGGCGCCGACCGTGGCGGGCCAGACGGAGGTCATCCGCGCCGCCCTTCGCGACGCGGACGTCCCGGCGTCGGCCGTCGGCTACGTAGAGGCACACGGCACGGGTACGGTCATGGGCGATCCGATCGAGATCCGCGCCCTGACCCAGGCCTACGAAGGGGTGCCGGCCGGCACCGTGGCCCTGGGCTCCCTCAAGTCGAACATCGGCCACCTGGACGCGGCGGCGGGCATCGCCGGGCTGCTGAAGACGGTGCTGTCCCTGTGGCACGAGACACTGCCGCCGACCCTGCACTTCGAGTCGCCCAACCCCGCCATCGACTTCGCGGCCGGCCCGTTCGCCGTTCAGCGCGAGCGCGCCCCGTGGCCCCGGTCGCGGCGTCCCCGCCTGGCCGGGGTGAGCGCCTTCGGCTTCGGTGGCAGCAACGCCCACGTCGTACTGGCGGAGGCGCCGGCCGCG
Source organism: Streptomyces sp. NPDC040718 (assembly GCF_055593565.1). Taxonomy (NCBI): domain Bacteria; kingdom Bacillati; phylum Actinomycetota; class Actinomycetes; order Kitasatosporales; family Streptomycetaceae; genus Streptomyces; species Streptomyces sp. NPDC040718. Next base: position 37,712 of record NZ_JBVIXO010000014.1, read on the forward strand.
CCCGCCCCCGAGGTGTCGGCCCGCTCCTCGCAGCTGCTGCTGCTCTCCGCCCGCAGCAAGGAGGCGCTGGACGAGCTCGGTGAACGCGTGGCGGGGGCCCTGCGCACCGGGACGCCCCTGCCCGACGCCGCCTACACCACGGCGGTGGGGCGCCACGTCTTCCCGGTGCGCCGCATCGTCACGGGCCCGGACGGTCCGGCCGTGGCGGACGCCCTGGCGGCCGGCGACCCCGCACGGGTCGTCGACGGTCACCACGAGGGCGGCCGGCCGGGCGTGGCGTTCCTGCTCAGCGGGCAGGGGGGCCAGTACCCGGGCATGGCGGCCGAGCTGTACGCCCAGGAGCCGGTGTTCCGCCGGGCGGTCGATGCCTGCATCGGGGCACTGGCCGAGAGCGGAAGCGGTACGAGCGTACGGGACCACCTCCTCGGTGACCGCGAGTCGGCGCAGGCGGCCGCCGCGCTGAACCGGACGGAAGCCGCGCAGCCCGCGCTGTTCGTCCTCGAGTACGCCCTCGCCCGGATGTGGGAGTCGTGGGGCGTGAAGCCCGAGGCACTGCTCGGGCACAGCCTCGGCGAACTCGTCGCGGCCTGCCTGGCGGGCGTGTTCACCCTGCCGGACGCACTGCGCCTGGTCGTGCTCCGCGGGGCACTGATGCAGCGCCGGGAGCGGGGTTCCATGCTGAACGTGGTGGCGGACCGCGACTCCCTCCTGGCCCTGCTGCCGGAGGGCCTCTCGCTCGCCGCCCACAACGGCCCGAAGGACTGCGTGGTGGCCGGACCGGACGGGGACGTGGCCGCTTTCGCCGGGCGGCTCGCGGCCCTCGGGATCGCCACCCACCCGGTGGCGACGTCGCACGCCTTCCACTCGGCCCTCATGGCGCCGATGGTCGAGGAGTTCGTGGCGGCGGTCGCGGCGGTCCCCCGCCGGGAGCCCGCGGTGCGCTTCGTGTCGAACGTGACGGGTACCTGGATCACCGCCGAGCAGGCGCAGGACCCCTGGTACTGGGGCCGGCAGATCCTGAGCCCGGTCGAGTTCGCCGCCGGGGTGAACGCCCTGGCCGCCGATCCCGGTCTGGTGCTCCTGGAGCTGGGTCCCGGGACCACGCTCAGCAGCCTGGCGCGGCGCGTCCTCACCGGTGGTACCGCACGCCTGGTCACCGCCACGCTGCCGCACCGGCGGGACGGGCGGCACCCGGTGGAGGCGGCACAGCGCGCGCTCGGTCAACTGTGGCTGCACGGCTGCGAACCGGACTGGGCCGGCGTCCACGGGCACGAGCGGCGCCGGCGCGTCGGCCTGCCCACGTACCCGTTCCAGCGGCAGCGGTACTGGCTGGAGCGGCGCACGCGCGCGGCCGCCGAGCAGCCCGGACACGCACGGCGGCGGCCCGATGTCACGGACTGGTTCCAGGTCCCCTCCTGGGAGCGCACGGCCCTGCCGCCCGCGCGGCCCGACCGCGCCGGCGAGCGCTGGCTGGTGTTCACCGACGGCCTGGGGCTCGGCGCGGCTGTGGCGGCTCGTCTGCGGGCCTCCGGTGCCGCGGTCACGACGGTCTCGGCGGGGTCCGTGTGGGAGCGGCGGGACGACGGCGGGTTCACGATCGACCCGCGTGACCCGTCGCACCACGGCCGCCTAGTGCGGGCCCTGGCCCAGGACGGTCCCGTACCCGCGTTCGTCGCCCACTGCTGGGGCGTCACCGACGGCCCCGCGCCGCAGGAGGCGCCCCGGGAGGACTCCGAGGAGCTGTGGCTGGGGTTCAACAGCCTGCTGTCGCTCTCGCAGGCCCTCAGCCGGCTGGCCGACGGGGCCCAGCGGTCGGTGTGGGTGGTGACCAACGGGATCCAGGACGTGACCGGGTCCGAGCCGCTCATGCCGCTCAAGGCCACCGTGCTCGGGCCGTGCCGGGTCGTTCCCCGGGAACACCCCGGGCTGGCGTGTCGCAGCGTCGACATCGTCGTGGACGGCTCGCCCGTGAACGTGCACGCCGCCCGGCTGGTCGCCGAGTTCGCCGTACCGCCGGCACACGCGGCGGTGGCGCACCGGGGACCGCACCGCTGGTCCCAGACCTACGCGCCCGCTCCGCTGCCTCCCGTGGAGGACGGGACGTCGGCCCTGCGCGAGGACGGTGTCTACCTGATCACGGGCGGCACCGGTGGGCTCGGACTCGCGCTCGCGGCCCATCTGTCCCGGCCCGGCCGCAGGCTGGCCCTGCTGGCCCGCACTCCCGTCCCCGCAGAGGACGGGGCGGGCGGTCGGGCCGCGGGGGCTGCCCCGTCCTCCGGGGTCGTCCAGAAGCTGCGGGAGATCAGGGAACTGGGTGCCGAGGTCCTGGTGGTCGCGGCGGACGTCTGCGATCGCGCGCAGACGGAGGCGGCGGTGTCCCGGATCACGGACGCCTGGGGGCGGATCGACGGCGTGTTCCACGCCGCGGGGGTCGTCGGCGGCGGGCTCGCGCAGCTCAAGACCCTGGAGGAGGCCGCCGCGGTGATGGCTCCGAAGGTCGGCGGAACGCTCAACCTCGAGCGGGCCCTCGCTCCGGTGAACCCGGACTTCATGGTGCTGTTCGGTTCCAACTCCGCCAACGTGGGCGACTTCGGGCTCGTGGACTACGTGGCGGCCAACTGCTTCCTCGACGCCCATGCCCGGTCCCGCGCGGCGGGCGCGGAGTCCTCACCCCGCGTGCTCACGGTGGACTGGGGTCCGTGGCAGGAGGTCGGCATGGCCGTCACGACGGATCCGGGCAACGTCCTGGCGCAGGCCCGCGGCAAGGACGTGGCCGAGCGCGGCATGGCCCCCGCCGACGCCATCGAGGCGCTGGAGCGCGCTCTGTCGGGCTCTCACGAGCCCCAGCTGATCGTCACGCCCGTCGATGCCCGCCACCTGATCGAGAACGCCTTCACCCTGGGCGGCCAGGACCAGGACGCCGACGCGAGGCTGAGCGGCCTGGGTTCACCCCAGACGGTGCACCCGCGGCCGGAGGTGCCCAGTGCCTACGCGGCCCCGCACGGCACGGTGCAGCGTCGTCTCTGCGCGATGTGGCAGGAACTGCTGGGCATCGATCAGATCGGCGTCGACGACAGCTTCTTCGACCTCGGCGGCAGTTCCCTGGTCGCCATTCAGCTCGTCTCCACCGTCAACAAGTCGCTCGGCACGTCCCTGACGGTCGCCCAGCTCTACGAGTCCCTGACCGTCGCCCGCCTGGCGGCGCTGGTGGACGGCGGGGGCGCCGCCCCCGCGGGGGACGCCAAGAACTCGCTCGAGGAGGTGCGCAGCCGTGCCGGCTCACGACGTCAGCAGCAGCAGAACCGTATGGCCCGCTCTCGGAGCCGCCGTCAGCAGTGAAGCGAAAGGAGTCAGCAATGCAGGTGAACGCGGTTCAGCGTGCTGTCGGGGAAGGGCCCGGGGCGGCGTCTGCGCGTACGGAGGCGGAACACGTGCCCTCCTCGCCGGGGACCCCCCGCCTACACCGGCTCGTCGAGGACGTCCGGGCGGCGCTGCGCGCCCGCCCGGGGGCGTCGGCCGAGGAGACGGGCCGGGAAGTGGCGGCGGCGCTCGCCCCGCACCTGGGCCGTGCCGGCCTCCTGACCCCCGCCCAGCGGGAGGCCGACCGGGACGGCTACCGGCAGCACGTCCTGCACGTCGAGGTGGACGGCTCCTTCTCCGTCGTCGCGCTCGTCTGGCTGGCGGGTCAGCGCACGCCCGTGCACGATCACGTGTGCTGGTGCGTCATAGGGATCCACGAGGGTGCCGAAGAGGAGACCGTCTACCGCCTCTGCGGCAGTCCGGAGCAGCCGCACCTCCTCGCCGTGGACACCACCACGAGCGGGGTCGGCGCCGTGGCGGCCCTCGCTCCGCCGGGCGACATCCACGACGTCCGCAGCACGGCCGCCGGCCGGACCGTCTCCATCCATGTGTACGGAGCGGACATCAACCGGCTCGGCACCAGTATCCGCAGGGTCTACGACCTGCCGGTGAGGCAGGCCCAGGACCCGGCCGCGGCCCGGCCCGGCCATCAGTCCAACAGTATTGGGAAGTGACGTCATGGGCGACAAGTCAGCTCACGGCATGACGGCAGAGACCCTGCCGGACCTGTTCTCGGCCCAGGTGGCCAGGACTCCCGAGGCCGTCGCGCTCATCGCCGACGGAGTCTCGTTGACCTATGCCGAGCTCGACGGGAGGGCGCACCGGCTGGCGGTGTCGCTCGTGGCGAAGGGGGCGGGTCCCGAGACCGTCATCGCGGTGTCCATACCGCGTTCGGTCGAACTCGTCATCGCGCTGTACGCCGTGCACAAGACCGGGGCCGCGTACCTGCCGCTCGATCCGGACGGCCCGGACGAGCGGGTCCGGCACATGGTCGAAGACGCCGAGCCGCTGCTGGTGCTCACCGCCGACGACGTCGGCGGGACGGCCGGGCCGGCCCTTGCGGACGGCGCGGGCCGGCCCCTCCCGGCCCCGCACCCGCTGGACACGGCATACGTCATCTACACCTCGGGATCCACCGGACGTCCCAAGGGCGTCGCGGTGTCCCATGCCGCGATCGTGAACCGTCTCCGCTGGATGCAGGCCGAGTACCCGCTCGGCGACGACGACCGCGTGCTCCAGAAGACCCCTGCGGGCTTCGACGTGTCGGTGTGGGAGTTCTTCTGGCCGTTGTGCGTGGGGGCGTGCCTCGTGCTCGCCGCCCCGGACGGGCACCGCGACCCCGCCTACCTCACCGAGGTGATCCGGACTCAGCGGATCACCACCCTGCACTTCGTGCCGTCCATGCTGCGGCTGTTCACCGACGAGCCGACCGCGAGGCTGTGCACCACCGTGCGCCGGGTGTTCGCGAGCGGTGAAGCGCTCTCGGGCGAGCTGCGGGACCGGTTCTTCACCGTGCTGGACGCGGAGCTGCACAACCTCTACGGGCCCACCGAGGCCGCCGTGGACGTGTCCTACTGGCAGTGCCGGCCGGACGACGAGCCGGGTCCGGTCCCGATCGGCAGGCCCGTGTGGAACACCCAGCTCTACGTCCTGGACCCCGATCTCCGTCCGGTCGGCCCCGGTGTGACGGGAGAGCTGTACATCGCGGGCGTCCAGCTGGCGACGGGGTACGTGAAGAGGCCCGGGCTGACGGCCGAGTGCTTCCTTCCCGACCCGTTCGGCCCCCCCGGCACCCGCATGTACCGCACCGGGGACCTCGCCCGCATCCGCGAGGACGGGGCCGTCCACTACGCCGGGCGCACCGACCACCAGGTCAAGGTGGGGGGTGTCCGGATCGAACCCGGCGAGGTCGAAGCCGTGCTGTTGCGGCATCCCGCAGTCGCCGAGGCCGTGGTGACCCCCGCGCCGGACGGCCGCGGCGGCACACAGCTGGTCGCCCACGTCGTCCCCGACCCCGTCGCCGCGGCGTCCCTGCGGAACCTGTGCCGGCTCGAGGGCGAGGGGGCCCTCGAGGCCGGTGAGCTGCACACCCTTCCGAACGGCATGGCGATCGCCGCGAACAACGCGGCCGAGACGGACTTCCTCTACCGGGAGATCTTCGAGGGACACGAGTACCAGCGGCACGGCATCGTCCTGCCGGAGGGCGCCCGTGTCTTCGACGTCGGTGCCCACATCGGGCTGTTCGCGCTCTCGGTCGCCCGGTCCTGCCCCGGCAGCGTCGTCTACTCGTTCGAGCCCATCCCGCAGCTGTTCCGCCTGCTCGAGCTGAACACGCGGATCCACGGCGTCGACGCACGACTGTTCCCCTGCGGCATCGCGGAGCGGTCGGGGAGCGCCGCGTTCACCTACTACCCGCAGCTGTCGATCATGTCGGGACGGTTCGGCGACCTCTCCGAGGAGCGCGGTGTGCTGGAGGCGTTCGTCCGCAACGAGACTCCGGGGGACGAGCCTGCCGCTCCCGGCAACGAAGCCGACCTGGACAGCCTGCTGACCGAGCGGCTCAGGCACGTGGACGTCACCTGTGCCCTGCGGACGCTCTCGGACGTCATCGAGGAGACCGGCGTCGACCGGATCGACCTCCTGAAGATCGACGCGGAGAAGAGCGAGCGGGAAGTCCTGCTCGGGCTGCGCGAGGAGCACTGGCCCCTCGTCCGCCAACTCGTCATCGAGGCCCACGACCTGCCCGGTCAGGTCGACTGGATCCGGCGGCACCTGGAGGCCAGGGGGTACCACGTCTCCGTCGACGGGCAGCACATGCTCGCCGACACCGGGCTGGTCACCGTCTACGCGGTCCGGCACCGGGCGGCGGGGACCGCGCCCCGCGGCCGGGCCGAGGCGCACGGGGCGCCCGCGACCGTCGGCGGGGACTGGTCCGACCCCGGTCTGTTCACCGAGGACGTGCGGCGAGAAGCCGCTCTGCGCCTGCCGGGCCAGATGGTGCCGTCGCAGTTCGTCGTCGTCGACGCGCTTCCGCTGACGCCCAACGGGAAGCTGGACCGGGCGGCCCTGCCGGCTCCGCGCGCACGGACCGCCCAGGCCTTCACCCCCCCGCGCGACCCCGTCGAGGACGTGCTGTGCAGCCTGTTCGCCGAGGTGCTCGGGGTGCGGGCGGTGGGCATCCACGACGACTTCTTCCAGCAGGGCGGCCACTCGCTCGCCGCCATCCGGCTGATGGGCCGGATCCGGGCGGTGTTCGGTACCGGGCTGACGGTGCGCAGCCTGTTCGAGGCTCCCACGGTGGCACGGTTCGCACCGCTGCTGGGCCGCGATCAGGGCGGGGACCCGTTCGCGGGGCTGCTTCCCCTGCGCGCCACCGGCACGGCCGCGCCCTTGTTCTGCGTCCACCCCGCCGCGGGCGTCGGGTGGGTCTACTCGGGGCTGCTGCAGCACGTCGGGACCGATCGGCCCGTCTACGCGCTGCAGGACGCGGGGCTCGCCGGTGGTGAGCCGGCGGCGGGCGTCGAAGAGGTGGCCGCGGGCTACGTACGCCTGATCCGTTCGGTGCAGCCGGCCGGCCCTTATCACCTGGTCGGCTGGTCGTTCGGAGGGCTCGTGGCCCAGGCCATGGCAACGCTCCTCCAGGAGTCCGGTGAGACGGTCGCCCTGCTCGCGGTGCTCGACGCCTATCCGCTGTACGACCGGGCCGTGCCCGACGCGCTCTCCTCGGACGGGCTCCGGGAGCTGCTCGTGTCCCTGGGGTACGAGGTGCCCGGCGCATCCGGGGGTGCGATGACCGCTGCGGAGTTCGCCGAGGCCGCCGACGCCGTCGGCGGCGTCGGCGGCGTCCTCGCCGATCTGGAGGAGCAGCAGGTCATGGCCATGGCCAAGACGTTCCGGCGGAACATCGTCCTGGCTCACGGCTTCCGGCCCGCCGTGTTCGACGGTGACCTGCTCCTCTTCACCGCCGCGGTCGGCCGGACGGACGGCACCCCGTCCGCCGAGGACTGGTCCCCCTACCTGACGGGTCGGGTGCGGACCGTGGACGTCGCCTGCACGCACGGCGAGATGACCGGCCCGGCGGCCGTGGCCGACATCGGCCCCCGGATCGCGGACAGGCTGTCCGGCGCGGTCTCCCACCGGGCCGGGTGAGCGGACACGCCCTCGAACGGGGTCCCTGCCGGGGACCCGCACGCACCAGGCCCGTCCGGCCGAGCGTTCAGCTCGGCCGGACGGGCCTTTCCGTCTGTCCGGGTACGGTGCGGGTCCGCGGGGCGGAACGGCGACGGCCCGCCGAACGCGTCGGCGGGCCGTCCTCGTGTGCGGGTGTCCGCGTCGTCAGCCGCCAGCCGCCGCGCCCACGACGGACTCGGGGTCCTGGGCCACCCGCTCCAGCAGGGCCGTGTACCCGTGCAGCAGCTCCTGCGCCGCCGTGACGGTGAAGAGGTCGGTCGCGTAGGCGAGGCGGACCTCGATGCCGTCGGGCGTGCCGTCGGCGGTCCGGCGGTCCGCCAGCTCGTACCGCAGGTCGAACCGGGCCGGCTGGTCCGCCAGCGGCTCGGTCCTGACCTCAAGGCCGGGCAGCGACAGGTCGGGCAGCACGTTGTTCTGGAAGGCGAGCATGACTTGGAACAGCGGATGGCGGCCCGCCGACCGGACGGGGTTGACCGCCTGGACGACGTGGTCGAAGGGCACGTCCTGGTGGGCGTACGCCGCGAGGTCGGTGGTGCGGACCCTCGACAGCAGCTCTCGGAACGTAGGGTTCCCGTCCGTCCTGGTCCTGAGCACCAGTGTGTTCACGAAGAACCCCACGAGGTCGTCGAGCGCCTCGTCGGTGCGCCCGGCGACCGGTGTCCCGATCGCCACGTCCGTGCCCGCGCCCTGTTCGGTGAGCAGGGCTGCCAGTGCGGCCTGGCACACCATGAACATGCTGACGCCGCACCGGGCCGCCAGCGCGTGCAGGCGCTCCTGGACGGACTCGGGAATCCGGGCGTCCAGCTGCCCGGCCCGGTACGAGGGGGTCTCCGGGCGCTCGGCCGCGGCAGGAATCGTCAACCGGTCTGGCAAGCCGGCCAGTTCCCTCGTCCAGAACCCGGTCTGGCGGTTGAGCTCCGACTCCGGCCGGTCGGCTTCGCCCAGCAGCGCGTGGGACCACAGGGTGTAGTCCGGGTACTGCACGGCGAGGTCGGTCCACGCCGGCCGGACGCCGGCGGCCGACGCGGCGTAGGCGAGGGCGATGTCCCTCGCCAGCGGGGTGAGCGACCAGCCGTCGCAGGCTATGTGGTGCACCACCAGCAGGAGTACGTTCTCGTCCTCCCCGATCTCGAACAGACGTGCCTGTACCGGTGTCTCCCCGGTGAGGTCGAACGGATGGCGGGCCTCGGCGGCCAGCAGGTCCGGCAGGTCTTCCTCGGTCGTCACCCGGAGGGGCAGCTCGACGTGCGCCTCGTCCGGTTCGAGCACCACCTGCTGCGGAACGCCGTCCCAGTCGGGGAAGGCCGTGCGCAGGCTCTCGTGCCGGGCGACGACCTCGTTGACGGCCCGGTGGAGGGCGGCCCGGTCGAGACGGCCGGTCAGCCTCAGCGCCATCGGCATGTTGTAGTTGCCGTTCGCGCCCTCCAGCCTGTTCTGGAACCAGAGCCGACGTTGGACCGGGGCCAGCGGCAACTCTTCCGGCCGCTCCACCGGCCCCAGCGCTGGACGTACGGCCGCGGGCCGCTCCTCGAGGTTCTCGGCGAGGCGGGCGACCGTCGGGGCCTCGTAGAGGGTGCGCAGGGCGACTTCCACCCCCATCTCCCGCCGGATCCGCCCGATGAGCCGCGTGGCCAGCAGCGAGTGTCCGCCCAGGTGGAAGAAGGAGTCGTCGATCGTCACCCGGTCGAGCCCCAGCACCTCGGCGAAGAGTCCGCACAGGAGCTCTTCCCGCCCCGTCCGCGCTGCGCGGCCGGACGAGGCCGACTGGAAGTCGGGAGCGGGCAGGGACTTGCGGTCGATCTTGCCGCTCCCGGTCAGCGGCACCTCGGGAAGCGGGAGGACCAGCGCGGGAACCATGTACTCGGGGAGCTGCCCGAGCAGATCCGCGCGCAGTTCCGCTCCGTCCGGCGGCCCGCCCTGCTGTGCGGGGACGACGTAGGCGATCAGCCGGGGCCTGCCCTCGGCGTCGGGGCGGTCGACGACCACCGCCGCCTCCACGTCCGGGTGGGCCGCCAGGACCGCCTCGATCTCGCCCGGTTCGATCCGGAAGCCCCGTATCTTGACCTGTCCGTCGACGCGCCCGTGGAATGCGAGCTGTCCGTCGGGGCGACGGCTGACCAGGTCGCCCGTGCGGTACATCCGCCCGCTGGCCTCCCCGAAGGGGCACGCGGGAAAGCGCTCCGCCGTCAGTTCGCGCTGGTTGAGGTACTCGTCGGCGAGGCAGGCGCCCGCGAGGTGCAGTTCGCCCACCACTCCCACGGGCACCGGGCGCTGCCAGGCGTCGAGCACATAGGTCCTGGTGTTCCACACGGGGCGGCCGAGGAGGACGTCGGGCCCGTCGGCCTCGGCGTAGAGGCTGTCCGCGCCGGCCTCGGACGAACCGTAGAAGTTGACCAGGCGCGCGCCCGGCAGGAGGGAGCGGAACTGCCGTACCAGTTCGGGGGTGAGGGCCTCACCGCTGGACACCCAGAGCCCGCAGGACGTCAGGTCACGCCGGTCGGCCTCTTCCAGCAGCGCCCTCAGCAGGCTCGGGACGACCGTGATCCGGCACCGTCCCGCGCCCTCGACCATCTCGGCGAGGGCGATCGCGCTCCGGGCGGTCTCGCCGTCGGCGAGCGCGATCCGGGCGCCGTTCAGGAGGGCTCCCAGCAGTTCGACGGATCCGTCGACGAAGCTGAGGGTCGTCTTGGCGATCACCGTCTCGTCCGGGCCGTACGGGAACTCGGCGGCGTACCAGGCGATCCGGTTGAGTACGGAGCGGTGGCCGGCCACGACGCCCTTGGGCCGGCCGGTGGACCCCGAGGTGTAGACGACCCATGCCGGGTCGGCGGCCGTCGGTGCGGTGAGGCGTTCTCCGTCCGTCAGGTTCCCGCCGGGCAGTCCTTCCGTCAGCGCGCGGAAGCCGTCGCCGCCCTCCGGCACGGTGATGGCCGGTACGACCGGTACGCCCGCTCCGACGACGGACAGCAGTTCCTGCGTGGTCAGCACGACGTCGGGCGCCGCGTCGTCCAGCATGAACCGCACCCGCTCCGCGGGAAGGCGGGGATCCACCGGGACGTAGGCGGCACCGGACTTCAGGGCCGCGAGCAGGGCCACCACCATGTCGGTCGAGCGGGGCAGCATCAGGGCGACACGGCCCCCCGGGCCCGCTCCGCGGCCGACGAGGAGCCTCGCCAGCCGGTTGGCCCTGTCGTTCAGTTCCCGGTAGGAGACGACGGACCCCGCGAAGACGACCGCGTCGGCGTCGGGGGTGCGCTCCGCCTGCGCTTCGAACCCGTCGGCCAGGGTTCCCGCCGGAACGTCCCGGACCGGTCCGTGCCAGCGCTCCAGGAGTTCTTCCCGCTCGCCCGGGAGCAGGGGGACCAGGTCCTGGAGGGTGCTCCCGTCGGCCGCGGCCATCATCGCCAGCAGCCCGACCAGCCGGTCGGACCAGGACTGCGCCTTCTCGGCCGTCATCAGGTGGGGCTGATAGCCGAGGCGTATCTCCAGCACGGCGCCGGGGACGATGGTGAGGGTGAGGGCGTAGTGGGTCGCGTCGGCGATGTCCACGCCGGTCATCCTGATGCCCGGGGCCAGCTCGTCGCCCACGGCGGCGTCGACCGGATAGTTTTCGAAGGCGGTCACCGTGTCGAAGAGCACGGGCAGACCCGTCAGCTCGTGCAGGTCCTGGAGCCCCAGGTGGTGGTGGGGCAGCAGTCGCGCCTGCTCGTCCCTCAGCCGGCCGAGGTAGGACGGCACAGACTCGTCGGCGTCGAGCCGCACCCGCACCGGAACGGTGTTGGTGAGCAGTCCGACCATGGACTCGACCCCGGGGAGCTCCGGAGGCCGGCCGGACACGACGGTCCCGAGGACGACGTCCTGACTGCCCGTCATCCAGCCGAGCAGCAGGCCCCACGCCCCCTGCACCACGGTGTTCAGGGTGACCTGACCGCGGACGAGGGCGCCGAGGGCCCGCGTCTGCGCCTCCGGCAGCACGGAGACGACGGTGCGGGGCGGCTCCTGGTGTCCCGGGGGCACCGCGGGAGCGCCGGACGCCACCATGGCCGGCTGGTCGAAGCCCTCGAAGGACTCCCGCCAGGCCGCCACCGCCTCCGCGTGGTCCTGGTCCGCCAGCCACTCCAGGTAGGAACGGAACGGGACGGGCTCGGGGAAGCCGGAGTCCTGCCCTCCGTCGGTGTAGACGCGGAAGATCTCCTGCACCAGCACGGGGAACGACCAGCCGTCGAGGACCAGGTGGTGGTTGGTCATCACCAGGGTCCACTGCTCGTCCGCGGTCCGGATCAGCCTGAAGCGCACGAGCGGAGGACGGGCGAGGTCGAAGGGCCGGCGGCGGTCGTCAGCGATCAGCCGCTCCCGCTGGGCGGCCCGTCGGCCCGGGTCCGTCCCGCGCAGGTCGGACGTGGACCACGGGGGCGCGGCGTCACGGACGACGAATTGCAAGGGGTCGCCGGTGGCACGGGTCTTGAACCCGGCGCGGAGCGGGGCGTGACGCCGCACGACGGTCGTACAGGACCGGGCGAGGCGCTCCGGATCCAGCGGGCCCGACAGGTCGAGGGTCAGCTGTGCGGTGTAGAGGTCGGCTGCCGCGCCGGCGAGCCGGGCGTGGAAGTACAGCCCTGACTGCAGCGGGGTGAGGGGGTAGACGTCTTCCAGTCGGGACGTACGCATAGGTTCTAGGCCCACCGTTCCAGTTCGGCTTCCAGGTCGTCGACCTCGTCCTGGCCGAGCCCGGTGAGATAGAGGTCAGAGGGGGTGTGCCGACTGACCTCGCGGTCCGCGGCTGCGGCGGCGAGTGCGTCCAGGCCCTCTTCCCAGAGCGTGCACAGCCGGTCCAGGGCTCCGTCACCGAGCCATCCGGCCGGAGCGCTCCAGCCGGCTTCCAGCCGGGGCCCGCCGTCGGCCTCTCGGACCAGGACGTCGATGGTGAGCCCGTGGCCGGCCGGGCCTCGGGGGTCGCGCCCGTCCCTCAGGACGTCGGCGGCGGGTACGGGGCTCCAGTCGGCGTCCTCGGCGCCGGGGAGCCGTCCCAGGTAGTTGAAGAGGATCTGCGGCCTTGCCAGGCCGCGCAGTTCCCGTCCGGTGTCCGCGTTGAGGTGGCGCAGCGGGCCGAAGCCCACCCCGTCCCCCGGGACGGCGCGCAGCTGTTCCTTGACCCGCGCGAGGGCCCGGACGGCGTCCCGGGGGGCCGCGCCGGCGGCGTCCGCGGCGTTCAGCCGGACGGGGTGCATGCTCGTGAACCAGCCGACGGTACGGGACAGGTCGACCTCGTGGCAACCGTCGGCACGGCCATGGCCCTCCAGGTCGAGCAGGACGTCGTGGGAAGGCGCGAGCCCTCGTTCACCGCGCCATGCCGGGATCGCCAGGGCCAGCGCCGTGAGCAGCACGTCGGGGATCGTGCCGTGCACGGCGGCCGGCACCGTGGACAGCAGAGGAGCGGTGCGGGCGGGGTCGAGGACCAGGTGCCTGCGCGTGCTGGTCGCGGCCGTGTCCACCGACTGGTCCAGGGGCCGTTCCCCGAGCGACGGGGTGTCCGGGGTGAGCACGGAGCGCCAGTAGGGCAGTTCCGCCAGCCTTCCGGCGTCGTGGGCCGAGTCCGTCAGGAGCTCGCTCCACCGCTTGAACGAGGTCGCGACCGGGGGGAGTTCGACGGGGCGGCCTTCCCCGTGGGCTTCCCAGGCGAGGGCCAGGTCGCGCAGCAGCGTGTACCAGGACGCGCCGTCCACAGCGAGGTGGTGGACCACCAGCAGCAGCATGCCCCGCCGTTCCGGGCCGCCGTCGAAGAGGCGCGCCTGGAGCAGGGTGCCGGCCCGCGGGTCGAGGCGTTCGGCGGCCTGCCGGACGTGGGCGGCGGCGAGTGCGACGGTCTCCTCGTCCGAGCGGTCCTCCACGGCGACGCGCTCGATGAGCTGCTCCACGGCGATGCCGCCGGGCGGGGCGATGTGCAGGCGCCACCCGTGCTCGTCCACCAGCCGGGCGCGCAGGATGTCGTGGTGGTCGGTCAGGGCGGCCAGCAGCGTCCGCAGGGTGTCCTGCGTGAGTCCGGCGGGAGTACGGATCAGCAGGGACTGCTGGTACGCGTCCACCGGGCCGCCGAGCTCCTCCAGCCACTTCAGGATCGGACTCGCCGGGACGGGCCCCGTGACGGCGTCGTGCGGGACGTGCCCCCCCGCCGCCTGCTCCTCGACCACGGGAACCGCGACCTTCGCGAGCTCGCGCGGCGTCTCACGGGCGAAGACGTGCTTGAGGCTGATGGCCCACCCCTTCTCCCGGGCGCGGGAGACGAGCTGGATGGCGGTGATGCTGTCGCCGCCGAGGTCGAAGAACGCGTCGTCGGCGGCCGCCCCCTCGACTCCGAGGACGCTCCGGAACAGCTGGACCATTGCCTCCTCGGCGGCCTCGGTCCCACCCGGCCCGGCCTGCTCCGGGACGGTGGCCCGCTGCGGTGCCGGCCGTGCCGCCGGCCGTGCGCCGGGGCCGTCCGGGTCCGGGGCCCCAGCCCTGGCCGCCTGCGGGGCGGGGGTCGCCGCGAGGGAGCCGACGGTGGCCTGCGGGTCATCGGCCGCGGCGCGGAACAGGGCGAGCAGGGTCTGCTCGTGATGGGCCAGCTCCCCTTCCGCGTACCGTGCCGAGCTCGCGTCCATGTCCAGGCTCAGGCCCGCGCCGTCCTGGCGGCCGCACACCGCGACGGCGAGGTCACCGACCGGGCCGTTGGAGAGGTTGTGGGCGACGGCGGTGTGGCCTCCGACGGCGAAGGTGTAGGGGAACGTCATGACGTTCACCATCGGGCCGACGACCCCGCGCTCGCCACGGGCGAAGCCCAGGTCGCGGTGGAGGTCCTCGGCGCGGTAGCGCTGGTGCGGCAGTGCTTCCTTGATGACGGCCGCCGCCTGGCGGGTCAGGTCGGTGAAGGACATGCCGCCGTGCACGGCCAGCCGGAGGGGAACGGTGTTGGACAGCATGCCGGGAGTGCGCCGCGCGACGTCTCCCCGCCGGGCCGTGACGGGGAGCGAGACGATGACGTCCTCGGCGCCCGTCACCAGGTGCAGCTGGGCCGCCAACGCCGCCACCGCCGTCGGGGCCAGGGACCGGCCGAGACCGGCGCGCAGCCGGTCGGCCCGATCCGCGGGGATCCGTGCCGTACGGCGCAGCACCGGCGCGTTCGGCTGCCAGGACCGGTCGGAGAGCGACACGGGCCGCGGCCGGTCGGCGAGCCGGTTCGTCCAGAAGTCCCGGTCCGCGTCGAACGCGGCCGAGGCCCGGTACGCCTCTTCGTCCGCCAGCAGTTCGGCCAGCGAGCCGAAGGAAGGGGCGGCCGCCTGCGGGCCGCCCGTCTCCTGCGCGTAGCGGGCGGCGACGCGCTGGGCGAAGAGCGCCGCCCCGAATCCGTCCACGGCCAGGTGGTGGGCGCGCTGGTACCAGAGGAACCGCCGGGAGGAGAGGCGGAACAGGCACACCGTGAAGACCGGTTCGCGGGTCACGTCGATCGGCCGGGCCAGGTCGTCCCGCATCCGGCCGAGCGCCGCGGCTTCGGGGTCCTCCGCGGTGGTGAGGTCCAGGAACCGGATGTCGGGCGACGGCCCGAGCAGGACCGACTGGCGTGGACCCGTCGGTGTGTCCCTGACCACCACGCGCAGCGCCTCGGTCTCCTCCCATGCCCGGATCCAGGCGGTGCGGAAGGCGGTGGGGTCGATCGGTCCCGCTATGTCGAAGTACTCCGCTATCTGGTAGCGGCCCCCGTGGACCTCGTCCTGGTCGGCGAACCAGATGCCGAGCTGGGCCCGGGAAAGGGGGAAGTCCGTGCTCGTGCTGTCGTTCATGTCAGATCCCGCTCAGCCCTTCGACGCCGGCGCGCACCGCGGCGGGCCAGCCCTCGGGGTCGACCCCGTGCTGGCACAGGAACGCGTACACCAGGCGCTCCAGGCCGAATCCCACGCAGGCGCTCCTGACCGGGCCGTCGGCGCCGTGCTGGATGCCGAAGTTGCGGCCGAACAGGTCGTCGTGGAAGTTGAAGGATCCGACGGCGACGGTCCGGCCGGGGCCGACGTCGAGGCGGAGCTCGTACTTGAGCTCGAGCAGCCGCTGCGACCAGATGCGCTGGGAGGTGTCGGTGCCGCAGAAGAAGGGGTCGTTCCCCACCTCGCAGAACCCCGACAGTCCGAGTTCCTCGACGAGCGCGAACACGTTCCGCATGTACGTCTCGCGTGCGGAGAGCACTTCCTCGCGCGCACCCATGAACACGATTTCCCGGATGGTGAAGTCCCAGAGCCGTTCGAGCGTGGTGGCGTAGTCGGACTCGTACCGGAAGGACTTGCCGCGGGCGGTGACCACGTGGATCCGGTCCGCGCTCAGCTCGCGCCCGCTGTACTGGTGGAAGGTGTGGTAGCACATCGTTGGCGGCAGGCAGTAGTCCACGTTTCCGCACGATTCGAGTACGGCGGAGTCGATGCCCTCTCCCGCGTACTTCTCCTGGAACCCCTGGTACACGTCGATGTCGTTGTGCAGCCGCGTCACGAACATGAGGTGCTGGGGGAACGACGTGAAGTACCCGGCCGTCTCCAGCGCCCGGGTGCTGATGAGGGTCGGATAGCGGAACTCGCTCACCTGGAAGTCCTGGCGGAGGAGCTTCTTGACCGTACGGTCGAAGTACTCCAGCAGGGAGAGAAACGGCTCTCCCACCGCTACCTGGCCTTCACCGGCCTCGCTGACCGCTCCGGCTGCGGCGAGGAGGGCGAAGGTACCCTCCCCCACCTCACGCCGGTGGGGGGACCGCCACACGGATTTGGCGGGCGTCGCCCTCTGCGGGCGCACGTCACCGTCGACCACGCGGTTGACCTTGTCGGCCAGGACGGCGTGGTCGAGGGGCTTCGACGACCGGATCACCACCCCGCGCACCTCGCCCTCGCCGGCCACCAGCTCGAAGGCTTCGACGTCGCTGGACACGAAGAACATGCGCCGCTCGATCTCGGACGCGAGGTGCTCCGGCACGGGAGCGTGCAGATCAACACGGGCACTGAATTGGGTCATGGTCGTTCACTCCTGGCCGGATGGTGGGGCGGGACGGGCCGCGGGGTACTCGCGGGCACCCTGCTCGGCCCCGGGGACGGGGTCCCCGGGGCCGTACGGTCAGACCGCCGCGGCGGTCTTCGCGTTGACGAGGTCGACGAGGCCCGAAACGGTGCGGAAGTTGTCGAACTCCATGTCCTCCGCGCCCAGCTGGAGGGAGAACTCCTTCTCGATGAACAGGACGAGCTGCATGGCGAAGAGGGAGTTGACGTATCCCAGGGCGAAGATGTCGTCTCCGTCCGCGACCTCCTGGCCGCCCAGGTGCGGGGCGAGGAATGCGCGGATGCGGGCGTTCACGTCGTTGTGCGTCATGTCGTTGCTCCTGATGGGTGAAAGGGAATGTCAGTAGGTGTAGAAGCCGCGGGACGTCTTCCGCCCGAGCAGCCTGGCGTCGACCATCTTCTGCAGCAGTGGGGCGGGCCGGTACTTGGAGTCCTTGAAGCTCTCGTACATGACCGTGAGCGAGTTCAGGATCGTGTCCAGGCCGATCAGGTCGCCCGTCTCCAAAGGGCCCATCTTGTGGCCGAAGCAGCCCTTGAACATCCTGTCGACGTCCTCTGCGGTGGCGACCTGGTCCTGCACGCAGAAGACGGCTTCGTTGATGGTGAGCATCAGGACCCTGTTGGTCACGAATCCCGGGGCGTCCTGTACGACGATGCCCTCCTTGCCCGCGGACTCCAGGAGCCCCAGGGCGATGTCGAGCGTCTCGTCCGACGTGAAGTACCCGCGTACGACCTCGACGGTGTCCATGAGCGGCACGGGATTCATGAAGTGCAGTCCCAGCACTTCGGCCGGCCGCTCGGTGACCGATGCCACGCGGGTGATCGGGACGGCCGAGGTGTTGACCGCGAAGACCACGCCGGGCCGGCAGATCTTGTCTATCTTCTCGTAGACCTCGCGCTTCACGTCCCAGTTCTCGGTGACGTTCTCCACGACGAAGTCGACGTCCGCGAGGTCCGCCAGTTCGGTGGTGGTGGTGATGCGGCCCAGGATGGTCTCCGCGTCGTCCGCGAGCTTCTCCGCGCGGAACAGTCCCTGCATGCGCAGGTCCCGCTCCATCTGGCTCCTGGCACTCGCGAGCTGGCTCTCCGAGATGTCGACCAGGACCACCTCGAACGAGGACTGTGCCAGGGACTGGGCGACACCGCGGCCGATCGTCCCGGCACCGATGACACCTATCTTGCTCACGCTCACGCCTGCCGCCTTCGGTAGTTCAAAGAATGGAATGGATGGGATGTCGATGGGCGGCCCGGTGCACGGGCACCGGGCCGTTGACGCGTCATCGGCCGGCGGCCGCGCGGAGGTCGTCGACGAGGCTGCCCAGGGCCCGGACGGTGGGACCTTCGTAGACGACCGTCAGCGGCACGGCCAGGGAGAGTTCCTGGCGCAGCCGGTGCACGACCTGAAGGCCGAGGAGGGAGCTGCCGCCGAGCTCGAAGAAGTTGTCGTGGACGCCGACGCTCTGGACCCCCAGCAGTTCCTGCCAGATCACGGCGACCTGCCGTTCCGTGTCGCTGTCGGGCGCGACGTAGGGGTTGCGGAGGTTGGGGCGCTCGTGCTGCCGTCGCGGCATCGCGGCCTCCGCGGCGGGCGCGACCCACTGTTCGCGGCGTCGGACCGGATCGGAGGTGGAGACCACGACCTGTGCCTGCGGGACCGCCGCCAGCAGGATGTCCGTCACCCGGCGTCCTTCGTCGGGGTCCAGGGCCAGGGCCTGGACCGCCGATCCTATGCCGGCCTCGTCCCTCGGCGCCGCCGAGAACCGCCAGGCCTCCCAGTTGACGCTGGACCACGGCTGCCGGGCCCCGTGGTGGCGCTGCGCGAAGGCGTCGAGCACCGCGTTCGCGGCCGCGTACGCGGCGAACCCGAGGCCGCCGAGGAGGGAGGCGATCGAGGAGCAGAGGATGGCGAAGTCCAGACTCTGGTCCGCCAGTACCTCGTCGAGGACGTACGTACCGTACAGCTTCGGGTCGAAGTGCCACGCGCTCTCGCGCTCGCCCAGGTCGGCCACCACGCGGTGGGCCTCGCCGCCGGTCGTGCCGGCGCAGTGCAGCAGCCCGTCGACCCGGCCGTACGCCTGGACCACCGCCTCCTTCACCTCGCGCATGCGGACGGGATCGGAGACGTCGGCGGCGAACACCGCCACCTCGGAGCCCAGCGCTTCGAGGGCCCGGACGCCGCGGATCAGGTCCAGGGTCGCCACGGGGTGGTCCGGTGAGTCCCAGGTCTCCCGCGACGGCAGCCCGGTGCGCCCGAGGAGGACCAGGCGCACCCGTTCCCGCTCGGCGATGGCCCGGGCCATCAGCATGCCGATCTTCCCGAGTCCACCCGTGATCAGGTAGACCCCGTCCGCCCGGACCGGAGCGGAGTCACGGGGCGGCTGCTCCGCCGCCACGAAGGTGGGTGCCCACCAGCGCCGTCCGCGCAGCGCGAGCGTCCGCTCGCCCGCGGGACGCGAGAGCGCCGCGAGGACCGCGGCCGGGTCCGCCGGTGCGGCGTGCCCGCCCGCGAGGTCGAGGTGGACGCAGGTGAGGGACGGGTACTCCTGCGGGAGGACGCGGGCGATGCCCTGGACCGCCGCCTTCGGGGGGCACAACGCCTCTTCCCCGGTCACCGAGTAGACCTCGCTGGACACGACGTCCCACCGCTGGGGCAGGCTCAGCCGGGACTCGGTGGCCTGGGCCCAGTGCAGCAGCGAGTAGAACCCCCGGTCGAGGAGGGACCGTACGTCCTGCGGGTCGGTGCCGTGGTCCGAGTCGTCTCCCACGCTCCAGCAGTGGAGGACGCGGTCCGGCGGCGCACCCCCCTCCTCCCGCAGGGCTTCGGCCAGCCGGACGTAGTGCTCCGGGTCGGCGGGGTCGAGCACGTAGACGCCCTCCCCCTTCCGGCTCCACTCACTGCCGGCCCGTACGGTGCGCACGGTCGCGCCGAGGGCTTCGAGCCGGTCCGCCAGCTCGCCGCCGACTCCCGTCTCGTCCGCGAAGACGAGCCAGCCGTGCGCCGCCAGCTCCGCCGCGTCGGCCGGGGCCATCGGTGCCGTCTGCTGCCAGGACGGGGCGTGGAACCACTGTGCCGGTTCCGTGTGGCGCCGGGCTTCGGCAGGTGCGCCGGCCTGTGCCGTGCCGCGCTCCACCCAGTAGCGGCGCCGCTCGAACGGGTAGGTGGGCAGCGGGGTCCGCCGCGCGCCCCGCACGGGCGGGAACGGCTGCGCCCGCCCGGCCAGCCACAGCCTGGCGGCGGCGCGGAGCATGGTGGCGCGGTCGCTCTGTCGGTCGAAGACCCCGGGCAGCGAGTGGACCACGACCCGGTCGGCGACCGCGGCCGCCGCGGGGTGCTGCACGACTCCGGGCACCAGGCTCTGACCGGGTCCGACCTCGACCACGACGAGTTCGGGAACCGACCAGAGGGTGCCGATGCCGTCGGCGAACCGCACCGGCTGGCGCATGTGCTCGGCCCAGTACTCCGGACTTGTGGCTTCCTCCGCCGTGATCCACGTGCCGGAGATGTTGGAGACGAAGGGCGTGGCCGGCGGGTTCAGCCGGACGGTGCGCACCAGCTCCGTGTACGGCGCGACGACCGGGTCCATCATGGGCGAGTGGAAGGCGAACCCGGTGGTGAGGCGCCGCGAGGCGATGCCGTCCACCAGGAGGGCCCGGCCCACGGCCTCGATCCCCTCGACCGTGCCCGAGAGCACGCACGTCTGCGGTCCGTTCACGGCCGCGAGGCAGACGTCCTCGTCCGTGTAGCGGTCGGCCGCGGCCTCCGACAGCGGCACCGCGAGCATCGCGCCCTCGCCCTGGCCCTCGATGAGCCGCGCGCGCTCCACCACCAGGCGCAGCGCGTCCGGCAGCGAGAAGACGCCGGCCACGCAGGCCGCCACGTACTCTCCGAGGCTGTGCCCGATCATGGCCTCCGGCTCGATGCCCCAGGAGCGCCAGAGCCTGGCCAGGGAGTACTCCAGGGCGAAGACGGCGGCGTAGCCGAGGCGGGGGCTGTCGAGCGGGTGTTCACTGCGCTTCGGCTGGAGCAGCATGCTGCGCAGGTCCATGCCTCCCGCGCCGTCCCGCCCGCTGGTCGCGGAGTCGGTGTCCGCGGTGAGCACGACGGGGCGGATGTCCTGGCCGAGCAGGGGCAGCAGGAGCTCCGCGCACTCGTCCAGCGCCTCCCGGAACACCTCCTCCTGCTCGTAGAGGCCTGCGCCCATGCCGGGGTACTGGGCGCCGAACCCCGTGAAGACGAAGGCGACGGGCCTGTTCGAGGACTGCGGGCCGGGCGCGGTGAGGAGCCTGCCGTCGTCCGGTGAACCGAGGACGTCCAGTGCGTCGTCGACGCTGCCGCACAGCAGCGCCCGCCGGTACGGGAACTCCCTGCGGCCCTGCTGGAGGGTGAACGCGACGTCCTCCAGCGGCACGCCGGGGTGTGCGCGCAGGTGGTCGAGGAGCTCGCCCGTGGCCGTGTCGAGGGCCTCGGGCGACTTGGCCGAAAGCACCAGCAGCTGTTCCGTGTCCGGGCCGGGCGCGTCGGTCCGGGGAATCTCGGGGGGCTGCTCGACGATCAGATGGGCATTGGTGCCGCCGAGGCCGAACGAGCTGACCGCGGCGCGGCGCGGTCCCGGCTCCTGGGGCCAGGGCAGGAGCCCGGTGTTGACGTAGAACGGGCCGTCTTCCAGACCGAGCCGCGGGTTGGGCTGCTCGAAGTGCAGGGTCGGCGGGATCTCACCGTGTTCCACGACCAGGGCGGTCTTGATCAGCCCGGCCACTCCCGCGGCGGAGTCGAGGTGCCCGATGTTGGTCTTGACGGACCCGAGGGCGGTTCGCGCACGGGGGACGTCACCGTAGGCCGACGTGAGTGCCGACACCTCGATCGGGTCGCCGAGGAGGGTGGCGGTCCCGTGCGCCTCGACGTAGCGGACGCTCTCCGGTTCCACGTCCGCGTTGGCGAGCGCCGTGGCGATGACGTCGGCCTGGGAGGCGGCGCTGGGAGCGCTGAAGCCCGCTCGGGCGGCGCCGTCGTTGTTCACGGCACTGCCCTTGATCACCGCGTGGATGTGGTCGTTGTCGTTGACGGCGTCCTGGAGGCGCTTGAGGACCACCATGCCCACGCCGTCGCCTCCGACGGTCCCCTGGGCCCGGGCGTCGAAGGTGCGGCAGTACCCGTCCGGCGAGTAGATCCCGTCCTCGCGGTAGACGTATCCGTTGCGCCTCATGACGTCGACGGCCACACCTCCGGCGAGGGCGGTGTCGCACTGGTAGGCGAGCAGTGCCTGGCACGCCTGGACGACCGCCACCAGGGAGGTCGAACAGGCCGACTGCACGTTGATGCTGGGGCCCCGCAGGTCGAGTTTGTAGGAGACCCTGCTGCTGAGGAAGTCCGACCGGTTCCCGATGACCAGCTGGTTCCCGCCCATGACCTCGACCGCGTCCGGGTGGGAGGCGATGTTGAAGAGGAGGTAGGTGTTGTTCCCCGCGCCCGCGTAGACGCCGGTCAGCCCCTCGTGGCGGTCGGGGTCGTACCCCGCGCTCTCCAGGGCCGACCAGGCGCACTCGAGGAGGACCCGGTGCTGGGGGTCCATCAGTTCGGCTTCGCGGGGCGAGTAGCCGAAGAACGCCGCGTCGAACTTGTCGCTGTCCTCCAGCAGGTAGCCGGCGGGCACGAAGTCCGGGTCGTCCAGGGCTCCGGCGTCCTCGCCGAGCCCGGCGAGGTGCTGCTCGTCGAACCGGGTGACGGCGCAGTGGCCGGCCTTCAGGTTGCTCCAGAACTCCTCGATCGTCCGGGCCTTGGGAAACCGGCCGGCCATGCCCACGATGGCGATGTCGAGCCCGTCCTCGAACGCGCCGGGCTCATCCGGAAGGTGCTCAGTCATGACGGCCTCGCTTTGCTCGCAACTGCTGCTGACGGCGCTTCATGAGCGCGCTCTGCTGGGCTCCCCTGGCTTTGGGGGGCGTGTCGGGCGGAGGGGACTGCCCTCCTGCGGAGAGGAAGGCCGCCTGCGTCCGGACGGAGGTGTGCTGGAACAGGTCGAGGAGCTCGATGTCGCGTCCCACGAGGGCTTGCAGGCGGTGCTGGAGCTCGACCAGGAGCAGGGAATGCCCGCCGGCGTCGAAGAAGTTCTGGTCGACGCCCACGGAATCGGTCCGCAGCACCTCCCGCCAGGCCTGTGCGACCTGGCGCTCGACCACCCCTTGGGGCGGGAGGTCGGCCGGTCCGGCCCCTCCGGCGGCCGGGGGGACGGGAAGCGCGGAACGGTCGACCTTGCCGTGCGGGGTCAGCGGCAGGGCGTCCAGCAGCACGGTCGTCTGCGGGACCATGTGCGGCGACACCCGCTCCCGTACGTGCCCCTCGAGGTCCGCGGCGGAGACCGCCCGCGGTCCGGACAGCTCCGCGTAAGCGACGACGCGCCGGTCGCCCGGAGTGTCCTCCCGCACGACGACCACGGCTCCGCGGACCGCTTCGTGACAGGTCAGCGCGGCTTCGATCTCCCCGAGGGCCACACGGAAGCCCCGGATCTTGATCTGGTCGTCGCGCCGGCCCAGGAAGGCGAGGGAGCCGTCGGCCAGACGCCGCACGATGTCACCGGTGCGGTAGAGACGCGCTCCCCGCGGACCGCCGAGGGTGTCCGGCACGAAGGCCGCCGAGGTCAGCTCGTCCCTGCGGTGGTAGCCGCGGGCGAGGTTCGTGCCACCGACGACCAGCTCGCCGGCCACCCCGAAGGGCACGGGACCGCCTTCCGCGTCGACCACGTGCGCCTGGGAGTTGGGGAGCGGGACCCCGATCGGTGCGGTGTCCCACGGCGCGTCCAGGTGCTCGGCCACGGCGAGGGTGAGGACGCCCACGGTCGTCTCGGTCGGACCGTAGTGGTTGAACACCCGGCAGTGCGGTACCGAGCGCTGGAGCGCGGTCATCCACTGCCAGTCCGAGGCCTCGCCCCCGATCACGAGCAGGCGGCGGGGCAGCAGCTCCTCGAAGCGGGCCGATGCCTGCAGCGCCCGCAGGTGCGAGGGCGCGATCTTCAGGCAGTCCACTTCGTGGGCCCGCATCCAGTCGGCCATCCTGCCCGCGTCCAGTGCGTGCTCGCGGGACAGCAGATGGACCTCGCCGCCCGTGGACAACGGCGGTGTCAAGGCCGTGACGCTGGAATCCACGGTGAGGGGCTGGACCATCGCCCAGCTCAGCGGCCCGTGGATGCCGAAGCGCTCGATGACCGCCTGCGTGTAGCTGACCAGCTGGCGGTTCTCCACGACCACGCCCTTGGGTCTGCCCGTGGAGCCCGAGGTGTAGAGGAGGTAGGCGGCGTGCCCCGGCGCCGAGGCCGGTGCCGGGCGGTCGTGTGCCGGACGGCCCTTCAGCGCGGTCCAGTCCGAGTCCAGTACGACCGTCTCGTACCCGGCTGCCGTCGTGGGATCCGTGCAGACCACGACGGCGACCTGGGCGTCCGTGAGGATCGTGTTCCTGCGCTCCGCCGGATCCCGGGGGTCCAGGGGTACGTAGGCGCCTCCCGCCTTGAGCACGCCCAGGAGCGCCACGACCATCCGCCGGCCGCGCTCCATGCAGATGCCGACGGTGGTCTCCGGGCCGACGCCCAGCTGTCGCAGCAGGTCGGCCTGCTGGTTCGCCAGGGCGTTCAGTTCCCGGTAGGTGAGAGTCCCGTCCTGCGACCGGACCGCGACCGCGTCGGGCGTCCGGGCCGCCTGCCTCTCGAACAGCTGGTGGAACGTCATGTCCGGGAGGTCGGACCGGACGCCGTTCAGCCCGGCGATCGTGCGCCGCTCCTCCTCGGTGAGGAGGGGCAGCGCGGAGACGGCACCGCGGGGGTCCTCAACAGCCGCGTCCAGCAGCGTCAGGTAGTGCTGTACCGCTCGCCGGGCGGTGGCGGGGTCGAACACGTCCTCCGCGAACAGCAGGCGGCCCGTCACCCCGTCCTCGTCCTCGGCGAGGTCCAGGGCGAGATCGCCGAGCACGTGTGCGACCGGGCCCTGCGGAAACCAGGTCCGCATACCGGGCAGTTCACCGATCCGGGGCGCCGCCCGGTAGGCGAAGCCCGGCCTGGTGAGGAGCTCCGCGGTGGACGGGCGGGTCGAGGGAGCGTTCTCCGCGTCGACCCGTACCCGGGCGATCAGGTCGTCCACGTTCGTGCCCGGCAGGACCTCGGACCGGACGGCGATCGTGGTCTCGGAGGCCTCGCCCGCGGCCCCCGCCACGGGAACGGCCACGGCGAGTTCGGTCTGGCCGCTGTATCGGTACAGGAGGACGAGGTACACGGCGAGCAGCACGTGGTGCAGCTCGGCGCCCTGCCGCGCGCCGAGCGTGCGCAGCGCGGCGGCGGTCTCCTCCGGGACGGCGAACGCCACGCAGCCGGCGTCGAGGGTGCGCCGCGCGGGACGGGGCCGGTCCAGGGGGAGTTCGGGGACCGGCGGCAGTCCGGCCGACCGGTCCCCCGCCCGGCCGGACGGCGCGGCCGGGACCTGGTCCGCCGGGTGGCCGTCGATGCCGGGTGCCCCGCGGTCCGCGGGTGCGGGGGCCTGCGCCCCGGTCCCGTCCCCGGTCAGGGGCGCGTAGGCGGCCGCCGTGTCGCGCAGGACCTGCCCGAGGAGGGCGTGGTCCGCGACCAGCCGGTGCGAAACGAGGACGAGCAGGTGTTCGTCGGCGCCGGTGCGCATGAGCAGGGCGCGGGAGAGCGGGCCGTTCTCCGTGTCGAAGGGCGTGCGGAGCGCCTCGGCCGGCTCCTCCCGCATCCGGCGGCCCCGTTCGTCCTCGGCGAGGCCGCTCACGTCGGAGTACCGGACCGGCAGTTCCACCGGGTCCGCCGAGACGCGCACGGGCGTGCCGTCGGACACGGTGAAGCGCGCGCCGGGTGACAGGCGGGCGGCCGCGGCCCCCCGCAGGGCCTCGAGGAGCGCCGGCACGTCCGTCTCTCCGGCCAGCCCGAGGCCGGCCGTCACGTGGGTCGCGGTGCAGCCCGGTGCGAGCGTGCCGAGCAGCCACGTCTGCTGCTGGGCGGGGGTCAGGGGTGCGGGCGGCGCAGCGGGCCCGGTCGGCTCGCCGGGCGTCCGCGGGCGTTCGTGCCCGGGGCCGGTCGGCCCGGTCGGGCCATGGGGGTTGGACGTCATCAGGACTGCCTCGTGGATCGTGAGGTGGACGCGCTGGCTTCGAAACGTGGCCGTACGCCCCGGGGGCCGGGGGCCGGCGCGCGGCTCAGGAGGTGCGCGCACCGCCGGCGGCCGGGTGCTGGATCTGGGCGCTCCAGCGGCCGAGCATCGACTGGTGGAGCTGGCTCGTCCCTTCGATGATCTCCATGACCTTGGCGTCCCGGAACAGCCGCCCGACGGGCGCGTCCGGCCCGATGCCGTAGGCCCCGAGGATCTGGACGGCGTCGGCCGCGACGCGGTTGGCGGTGGTCGAGGCGAAGTACTTGGCCATGAGGGTCTGGTTCACGGCGTCGAAGGCGCCCTGCTCCTTCGACGCCCCGGCCTCCCAGCACAGCAGCCGGGCCGCCCGGGAGCCGGCCACCATGTCGGCGAGCATGCGCTGCACGAGTTGGTGGTCGATGATCGGGGTGTCGTACTGGATCCGGTCCTGCGCGTAGCGGGTGGCGGCGTCGAGGCAGGCCTGGGCCAGTCCGACACAGCCCCATGCCGTGCTGTACCGGCCGATGTCCAGGGCGGTCGAGGCCACGAACGCGAGCCCGGAACCGGGGTGGCCCACCATCGAACCCGCCGGCAGACGGCAGTCGTCGAAGACGACCTCGGCCAGCGCGGACCCCCGCAGCCCGAGCAGGCCCCGGATCGGCTCGACGGTCAGGCCGGGGGTGTCGCGCTCGACGAGGAACGCGGTGTGCCGTCCCTCGTACTGGGCGAAGACCAGGTAGACGTCGGCGATTTCGCCGAAGCTGATCCACTTCTTCCGGCCCTTGACGACGTAGCCGTCGCCGTCCGCCGTCACCACCGTCTCGACGCCCTTGGCGTCGCTTCCGACGTTCGGTTCGGTCAGCGCGAAGGCGGCGATGGCCTCGCCCGCAGCGATGGGCCCCAGCCACTTCTCGCGCTGTGCGGCGGTGCCCCACTTCCAGAGGGAGTGCGACACCATGTCGGCGCACGCCACGAAGTTGCGCACGTTCTGGCAGGTCCGGCCCATCTCCTCGGCCATCAGGCCGTAGCCGAGCAGGTCCAGCGACGAGCCTCCCCACTCCGCGGGAAGGAGCGAGGATATCCAGCCCTCCCGGGCCAGGCTCTTGACGAGCGTCCGCGGCATGGTCTGCCCGGTGTCCGCGGCCGCGGCCTCGGGCGCGACCACCGCGTCGGCGAATGCGCGGAAGGAGGCCCACTTCTCGCGCTGTTCCTTTGTGAGCTGACTGATCATCAGTGCTTCCTCGTGCTTGTAACCGGAGCCCTCGCGGGCTGTTGCGTCACCTGGGGCGGGCGGAGCGGAGGTGCGGAGCGAGCTTCTCCAGGAGCTCGTCCTCGGAGTCCCGGAGGAAGAAGTGGTCTCCCGTGACTTCCTCGATGTCGACGGCGCCATCGCCGTACGCGGCCCAGTGAGCCATCTCCTCCCTCCCGGCCTCCTGGTCGTCGGCGCCGCAGAACGCCGTGATGGGGCAGCCGAGGGGGGCGGTGCGGGGCGCCCGGTAGGCGTCCAGGATCGTGTAGTCCGCCCGGATCGTCGGAATGTAGAGCTCCATGAGCTCTTCGTTCTCAAGCAGTTCCTCCGGCGTCCCGCGCAGCTTTCGCAGCCGCTCGGTGAACTCCGCGTCCGAGAGGTCGTGCGTGCTCTCGGACGGGGTCGCCGAGTGCGGGGCCGGACATGCCGAGACGAGCAGGCGGACGGGCGGCGGGAAGCCCTGCCCCGTCACGTACCGCACGAGCTCGTAGGCGAGGATCCCGCCGAAGCTGTGGCCGAACACGGCGTAGGGGGTACCGCGCGCTTCGTCCATCGCACCGGCGAGGTCCTCCAGGAGCCCGGACAGCTGGGACTTGGGGCGCTGGGACCACCGGGAGCCCCGGCCGGGGAGCTCCAGCGGTACGACGTTCACCGTGTCGGGCAGCTTGGTCCGCCAGGGCTCGTAGATGCGCGCCGATGCTCCCGCGTAGGGAAGGCAGTAGAGCGTCAGGGCCTGCGGACCGGACTGCGCGGGGGTCCCGGCCTCGGCCGGAGCGCCGAGCCCGACGACACCGACGAGTCCGGCGACGGTGGGGTGTTCGTGCAGCTGCCTGAGCGGCACGCGGTGGCCGAGCTCCGCGGAGAGCCGGCGCTGGAGCTCCACCACCAGGATCGAGTTCCCCCCGGCCTCGAAGAAGTTCTGGTCGTCGGAGGCGGGATCGGCTTCCAGCGTGGCGCGCCAGGCCCTGAGGACCGCAGCGCGGCGCTCGCTCACATCGGTGTTCATATCGTGCGGCTTTCCTGGAAGTCGGGGTCGGCCAGGGCGTTCCGGTCGACCTTCCCGGAGGTGGTCCTGGGGAGCGACCGCACCACGTGGACCTTGCCGGGGCAGTAGGCGGCGGGGAGCCGGGCACGCGTCCACGCGCTCACCTCGGCTGCCGTCAGTTCGCCGGCGGACACCACGTAGGCGGCGATCAGGGCGCGCTCCGCGCGGTCGGGGTCGCGCACGAGGGCCACGGCTTCCGTGATCTCCGCGTGCTCCTCCAGTACGGATTCCACCTCACCGAGTTCGATGCGGTGGCCGCGGAGCTTGATCTGTCCGTCGGCCCGCCCCAGGTACTGGAACGAACCGTCCGGCGCCGGGCGCGCCCGGTCCCCGGTGCGGTAGGTGCGCCGCGGGCCTTCGGGCGTGTCCCGGACGGAGAAGCACTCGGCGGTCAGATCGTCCCGATTGCGGTATCCGGTCGCCAGGTGATCACCGTAAAGGATGATCTCCCCCTGATCCAGGTACCAGCCCACACCCTTCAGGGGCCGTCCCAGGGAGATGGCGTCGGGGCGCTCGATCCGCGCGGCGGTGGACCAGATGGTCCCCTCGGTCGGCCCGTACAGATTCCACAGCTCCGTGCTCCGGCCGAGCAGCGACTCGGCGAGGGGCGTGGTGAGCGCCTCACCGCCGCACCAGATGCGGAAGCGGTGGGCGGCCGGCGTCTCGCCGGCCGCCAGGAGCAGCCGCCAGAAGCTCGGCGTCGCCTGGACCACATCGGGCTTGTGGAGGCTGACGAACTCCTCGAAGAGCTCGGGGTCGGCCCTCACCTCTGCCGGTACGACGACGAACCTGGCCCCGACGATCAGCGGCACCAACATTTCGGCCAGCGAGATGTCGAAGGACAGGGCCGCCATCGCCAGGATGGTCTCGCCCGCCCGCAGGCCCGGCACTTCCGCGAGCGCCTGGAGACGCGAGGCCAACGCGGAATGGGAGACGACGACGCCCTTGGGGCGGCCGGTGGAGCCCGACGTGTACATCACATAGGCCGCATCGCCCGGGCCGCCGTCGTCCGGGTCGTCCGCGCCCTCGTGGTTGAGGTGCTCGACCGTGAACACGCCCTCCTGCGCCGACCGGAGGACCGCGGCGGGACGGGCGTCCTCCTGTACGCGCTCCTGGTGGGCCGCCGGGCTGTCGGGGTTCAGGGGGACGAGCGCGCAGCCGACTCGCGCGCCGGCGAGCAGGGCCACCGCACCGCTCACCGGGCTGGTGGTCTCCACGGCCAGCCGGGACCCCGCCGGCACCGCCTCCCGGATGGCGGCGGCGAGGACGCCGACGCTCCGCACGAGGTCCCGGTAGGTGTGCACGCGCTCGCCGACGGCGGCCTGCGCGTCGGGAGTGCGCCGGGCCTGCTCACTGACCAGATCCCACACCGTGGTCATCGCTCAGCCCTCCTTGACGCGGAGCTGCTCGGCCACGCACGCGACGAAGTCCGAGAAGACCGAACGGGTGAACATCACCTCTAGCGGCAGGGGAATCTCGAACTCCTTGCGGGTCATGGCCAGGACCCGGGCGGCCTTGAGGGAATGGCCGCCGATCAGGAAGAAGTCGTCACCGGCCGCGGGAGTGCGGCCCAGCACCTCGGACCAGATTCCGGCGACCCGCTCCTCCGTGCTCGGGCCGTCTCCGTCCCCTCCTCCGCCCGGCCGGTCCGCGGTCCCGGACGCGGGGCAGGCCGGCGCGGCGGACTCCACCAGCGCCAGGAGACGGGCGCGGTCGATCTTCCCGTTGGCGTTGAGGGGGATCCCGTCCAGTCTCCGCAGTTCGACGGGGACCATGTAGCCGGGCAGGGCCCGGACGACCTCGGCACGAACCGTCTCCGCCTCGGCCGTTCCGCAGTAGCAGCCGACCAGCTCGCTCCCGTCGTCGGCCTCCCTCGCGACGACCGCGGCCATGGCGACACCCGTGACCCCGAGGACCGCCTGCTCGACCTCGGCGATCTCGACACGGTGGCCGCGGATGCTGACCTGGAGGTCACGGCGCCCCACGAACTCCAGTTCGCCGTCCGGCGTCCAGCGGCAGAGGTCGCCGGAGGAGTACCAGCGGCTCCCGTCCGGGCGGTGGGTGAACAGCTTCCCCGTCATCGGCTCGTCGCGCAGGTAGCCGATGGCGAGGACGTCTCCGCCGATGAGTAGCTCGCCGGGGACGGAGGGCTCGTCGACGGTGCTGCCGTCAGCGGAGACCAGCAGCACCTCGGCGCCGCGGATGGGACGCCCGATCACCGGCGATCCGTGCCGCACCGAACGGCGCAGGTCGCCGCTGACCGTCGTCACGACGGTGGCCTCGGTCGGGCCGTAGTGGTTGAAGACCGCCGCCGGGAAGTCTGGTTCCGGGTGGACGCGCAGCTTGTCCCCGCCGGTGGTCAGGACCTTCAGGGAACGGGGCGGCGTCGGCAGCTGGAGGAGCTGCTCCGCCAGCGGAGTGCTGAGGAAGCACTGGTCGACCGCCCAGCGGTCCAGGAACTCGCACACGTCGTGGATGTCCGCGGTCGCCACCCCTTCGGGAAGCAGCAGCGTCGCCCCGCTCGCGAGCGCCGACCACGTCTCCCACACGGTGGCGTCGAAGCCCAGGCCCGCGAAGGCGCCGACGCGGTGCCCCGGTCCCGTCCCGTAGGTCTCCTGGTGCCATGCGGTCAGGTTCGCGAGACTCGCGTGTCCGACCTCGATCCCCTTGGGCGTGCCCGTCGAGCCCGACGTGTAGATCACGTAAGCCGCGGCCGGATCGATCGTCTCCGGCTCCCGCGGGCCGGGGGCCGACGGTTCCACCGCGATGCCCCCGGGCGCGCTCCCTCCGGGTGACAGGACGGCGAAGGGGCGGGCGTCGCCCAGGATCACCCGGCGACGAGCCTCGGGCAGGGCCGGGTCCAGGGGCAGGTAGGCCGCTCCCGCGCGCCAGGCACCGAGCTGTGCCACCAGGCCGCCCGCTCCGCGGGGGAACCGGGTCGCGACCAGGGCTCCGGCACGGAATCCCGGCAGGGCGGACAGCCGTCCGGCCACTTCCCCGGCCGCCTCCCACAGCTGCCGGTACGTCAGCTGCGCCGACACGGCACCCGCGTCGGCGACCATGACGGCCACGTGGTCGGGAGCGAGCTCCGCTCTCTGCTGTAGCCACTGCGGCACGGTGGCCGGGGCGGATGTCGCAATCACAGTTTCTCCTGTTCGGGGGCTTGCGGGGACGTTCGTCCGGGTCCGGGTCCGGTACCGGGTCAGCGGCGCCCGCGCAGCCAGAGGTGCTCCAGCACGGTCACGCCGTAGTGAGGACGCAGTACGGGGGGTTCGGCCAGCTCGGCCTCACCGAACCGCTCGACGAGGCCGGTCAGCGCCGCGGCGGCTTCGAGCTTGGCCAGGGACGAGCCCAGGCAGTAGTGCGCGCCGTAGCCGAAAGCCAGGTGCCGGGCGGTACGCCGCTCCGTGTCCAGGGTGTCCGGCGCCGGGAACACCTCGTCGTGGCGATTGGCCACGCCCAGCATGAGCAGGACCAGCTCGCCGGGCTCGATCCGGTGCCCCGCGCATTCCACGGGTGCGACCGCGACCCGCGCGACCTGCTGAACCGAGGTGTCGAAGCGCAGGAGTTCGTCGATCACCGGGGCGAGGTCCTCCGTGCGCGCGTCGTTCCACCGGCCGGTGTGCACGAGCGTGCGTACGGCCTTGCCGATGAAGGTCGACGTGGTGTCGAAACCGGCGAAGACCAGCAGGCTCGCCGTCGCGGCGATGTCCGGTTCCTCGATCCGGCCTTCCCGGTGCGCGCGCTCCAGGACGTCCAGGGCGCTCCCGGCCGGCACCCGGGCGGAACGGAGGGTCTCCGCCACGACGCCCTCGATCTCCTGGAGGGCCCTCATGCCGCGTTCGACGACCCGGGGCAGGTAGTCGGCCACCAGCAGGGCCGCGATGTCCAGGGCCCAGGCGGCCATCCGGGGGGCCACCTCCTGCGGGATCCCGAGCACCCGGCACACGACCCGGGCGGCCAGCGGCTCCGACAGCCCGCCGATCACGTCGATGGGGTCCGGCGCGCCGTCGAGGAGCTCCCCGACGGTCCGCTCGACGAAGGGCCGGAGTTCGGCCACCCGTCCTGCCGAGAACAGGGGGGCCATCAGGCCCCGCAGGAGCTGGTGGCGCGGCGCGTCGTTGAACATGAACCAGCGCCGGACGATGTCGGCGGTGCGCATGGCGCCTTCCGTCTCCGACTGGTCTGCGTGCAGCAGCGTCCTGCCGCGTTCCGGCCACGCCGAGGACAGCGCCGGGTTGCGCAACAGCTCGGACACCTCGTGGAAGCCCGTCACGATCCAGACGCCCAGATCGTCGTCCCGCCTGATCGTCCCGGTGCCTCGGAGGGCTATGTAGTCCATGCACGGGTCCACCGGCATGGCTCCCTGTTCTCGCCCGTAGGGACAGGTGGGGTCCATGGTTTGCCGCCTCTGCGTGATAGGTGGTGGGGGCTGGGGACTAGGCGCCGGAGCCCGTCGGCGGGAGTCTCCCGTCGAGCACGTCGGCGATCACCGACATGGCCTCCGCGGAGCTGAACAGGTCCACTTCGCCGACGGGGAACCGGTGCGGCCGGGCGCTGCCGGTGTGCTCCCAGCGCGCGGCCTCGCTGAGGAGGACGTGGTCGGGTTCGTCCCGCAGGGCGCCCCCGTGCGCGCCCGCGGCCAGGGTGTAGCTCAGCCAGGCGCGCTGGTGCTCGGTGAGCGAGTCGGCGATGTCGGACGGCAGGTCCGGAGCGCACCGTTCGACGACCGAGCGCAGGAAGCCGCTGATCACGGCCAGCGCCTCGGCCGGGCCGCGGCCCAGGATGTCCGGCACGTCACCGGGCGGGAGGCCCTCGTCCATCCCCGTGGCGAGTTCGACCAGCAGTTCCTGGGCCTCTCCCGCCGTGGGGGCGGCCGGGTCGATCAGGACCAGGGTGGTGTCCGCCCCCATCCTCGCCGCCAGCTCGGA
Source organism: Streptomyces sp. NPDC040718 (assembly GCF_055593565.1). Taxonomy (NCBI): domain Bacteria; kingdom Bacillati; phylum Actinomycetota; class Actinomycetes; order Kitasatosporales; family Streptomycetaceae; genus Streptomyces; species Streptomyces sp. NPDC040718. The sequence goes on from NZ_JBVIXO010000014.1 coordinate 70,676, forward strand.
CGCGACCCCGGCTCCGGAGCAATAGCCCAGCACCACGGACGGTCCAGGCTCCGGGCCCAGTCGGCGTGCCCAGTACTCGGCCTGCTCCTCGATGGTGGGCACCGTCCGGCGGATGTCCGGGTGGGTGAGCAGGTCGATGCGGTGGTAGCCGTCCCGCCAGGGCGGCGGGAGCAGCGTCGCGAAGGAGCGGGGCGGGGTCTCCTTCCCGAACTCGACCCCTACGACCCGGTACTGGTGTGCAGGCAACGCATTACCTTTCTGGTGCTCCGGCGGACCGGGACGTCGGTGGGTCAGGCCCTCGGTACGACCGGCAGGACCAGCCGGGACGGGTGGCGCGCACCGCGGTGGACCGTGATGACGGGGGCGGGGGTGTGCTGCTCGACGTGCGCGTTGTCCCGGTCGCAGCAGGTGATGCTGACCCGCAGGCGCCGGCCCGCCGAGAAGGCGTAGGACGTCGGGTGGAGGTCGATGACCAGTTCGACGGGCTCACCCGGCGGCAGCGGCATGAGCGCGTCCCGCGTCCCCGCCTGATAGGGCAGCCCCATCCTGTCGAACGGTGCGGGGCCGCTCCCGCGGTGCGAAGCCCGCAGCACGCCCTCGGTCACGTAGTGGGACGCCCCGTGGTCGTCCACCTCGCTGAGGTACACGAAGAAGGCGCCGTCCGGATGGGTCGACGTCACCCACAGGTGCAAGAGGGGGTGGCCCGTCACCTCCAGGTCTTCGGACAGCACCGCCGACGTGTAGGTCAGGGCCTTGCGGTCGTTCGGCGTGAGGTCGTAGTGGAACCCGCCCGCGTACCCGTCCGACCACCGGGTCGTGCGGCCGGAGGTCGTGGAGTAGTCGACCGTGTAGGCGTCACCGTCGCCGTCGGCCCCCACCCCGCCGGCCGGTGTCCCGGCCCGCTCCAGCTCTCCGTCGTTGACGGACCGGATCGTGCCGCTGGATCCGCCGCCGAGGAGCAGCTCCTGGGGGCTCGCCGCGGCCGGCGGCCAGGTGTCGGCCGTCTTCCATCCGGTCGCCGTCCCCGCGCCCATGGTGAAGTACCGGACCGGCGGCTCGACCATGACCCCGTTGTCGATGCCCTTCAGCCAGTGGTCGTACCAGCGGAGGTGTTCGCGTGCCAGGTCCTCGTTCTTCCAGTTGTTGTGGCTCCACGGGCCGATCACCATGCGCTGCGGGTTGTCCAGATTGCGGAACCACAGTGTGGTGTCGCGTGCCCAGATGTCGTGCCAGCCTCCCAGGTGGCACACCGGGATGCCCGACGCGCTCACCGCGTCGCGAGCGGTCGCCGGACTGACGTCCCGGTAGGGAGCCAGGCCGGTGGCCGGCTCGATGCTGTCGCGGAACTCGAGCGCCGCCGCCTGGCCGAAGACGTCCGCGTTCCCCTGGTGCCCCGCCAGGTAGCCGGCCGGATCCTCCGGGCCCTCGCCGGCACCGGCGCCGGCAGCCCCGGCCAGCGTGTCCAGCCCGCGCACCAGTTCGCTCCAGTTGCGCGCGAAGTCGTCGCGGAAGACACCGCCCGGCCGCAGGAACTCGTACAGGTCGAACATCGCCATCTGCGGCAGGATCGCCGTGAGGTGGGGCGGTGCCGTCGCCGCGGTCAACAGCTGGTTGATCCCCGAGTAGGAGAGGCCGTACATGCCGACGCGGCCGCTCGACCAGGGTTGGGCCGCGATCCACTCGGTCACCTCGAAGGCGTCCTGCGCCTCCTCGTCACTGAACTCGATCCGCCGGGTCCCCTCCGAGGCGCCGCTGCCGCGCGAGTCGACGACGACGACCACGTACTCGTTCCGCAGCATCTCCTTCAGCCAGGGCTGGGAGTCGAGTTTGGTGAGCACACCGCCCTCCACCGTCTCGGCCCGCCGGTACCGCTCGTGGCACCAGAGCACGGGGAGGGCCTCCTCGACGACGGCGCCGCGCCGCCGGGGCCGGAACACGTCGGCGGCCAGGCGGGTACCGTCGCGCATCGTGATCCGGACGGTGGATCGCTCCGCGACGTCGGTGTCCTCCAGGAAGGCCACGATCTCGCCCTTGCGGCCGGTCAGTTCGGCGCGGACCGCGTCCGTCATCGCCCCGGCCGGCGCGTCGAAGCGCAGTTTCCCCTCCTCCGCCCACAGGACGATGTTCAGCGAGCGCATCTCCAGCAGGAGATCGACCACGCCCCGGGCCGGCGCCGGCGGCTGTTGCACGGCGGGGTGCTCCGCGGTTCCCGTCACAGCTCGCCCACCTCGCGCTCACCGCTGGTGTCGACGGCCGACACCTGGGAACGGAGCGCCCAGCGCAGGGATTCGAGGTACCCGGCGAGGCCGGCGACCGTCGGGCTGTCGACGACGGCGCGCACCGGGATGTCGAGGCCGAGCTCCTCGCGGAGGGCGTTGACGACGGAGAGCAGGGAGAACGAGTCGCCGCCGATCTCGAAGAAGTCGGCTTCGACGCTGAGGACGTCCTGCCGCAGGACCTCCGTCCACGTCGCGGCGACCAGGTGCTCCATCGGGGTGGACGGCGGCACGACCGCGGGTTCCGCGGGCGCCGGTGCCGCCGTGGGCCGCGGCAGCCGGGACCGGTCGACCTTGCCGGTCGCGGAAGAGGGGATCGACGCCATCCAGACGAAGACCGAGGGCTGCATGACGATGGGCAGCTTCGGAGCCAGGTGGGCTCGTACCGAGCCCTCGTCGGGGTGTGTTCCGGGAGCGGACTCCAGATACGCGACGAGACGCTGGTCGGGCTCCAGCACCACGACCGCGTTCGCGACGTCGGGATGGCCTCGCAGCACGGACTCGATCTCCTCGAGTTCCACGCGCACACCGCGGATCTTCACCTGGCTGTCGACGCGTCCGAGGAACTCCATCTCACCGTTCGGCAGCCACCTCACGAGGTCGCCGGTTCGGTACAGCCGGCGCCCCGGGTTCGAAGGGTCGGCGGTGAAGCGCTCCGCGGTCAGGCCCGGCAGGTTGCGGTACCCCCGCGCCACTCCGTCGCCGCCGATCCACAGCTCACCCGGCACGCCGATCGGCTGGGGGTTCTCCCAGCGGTCCACGACCGCGCAGGTGGCGTTGGCGATCAGCTCACCCAGGGGCATGGAGGTGCGTTCGAGGGGTTCGTCCCCCATCCGGCCGACCAGCGCGGCGCCGGCCGTCTCCGTCGGTCCGTACTCGTTCCAGATCTCGCAGTCCCCGGCCACCACCTTGCGGGTCCGTGCGACCAGCTCGGCGTCCAGGTTCTCGCCACCCATGGACACGTGGCGCAGGGAGGGCATGGACGTGCCCGTGTCCGCCAGCCCGCGCATCTGGGTGGGGGTCAGGTAGAGCATGTTGATCGCGCGCTCGTTGATGAACCGCGCCGTGGCCGCCGGGTCGGCCCGCACCTCGCCGGGCATCATCACGAGGCACGCGCCGCTGGTCAGGGCGTGGAACATCTGCTCGACGGACCAGTCGAAGTGGTAGAAGAGGTTGTGCACCACGCGGACGCCCGGGCCGATCGGCCGGATGTCCTGGGCCCACTGGATCCACGGCGTGATCGCCCGGTGCGGAAGGCCGACGCCCTTGGGCCGACCGGTCGTCCCGGAGGTGTACATGAGGTAGACGAGCTGGGAGGAGTCGACCTCGACGGGGGGCCGCCGACGCGTGTCCGGCACGGCCCCCTGCTGCCCGGGCGCCTTCGCGTCCACGGTGGTCGACTCCACGGCGCCGACGACCTCCGCCGGCAGCCCGTCACGGAGCGCCGGAGTGGTGACGAGGACCTTCATACCGCTGTCGGCCACGACGTACGCCATGCGGTCGGCCGGCGCGATGGGGTCGAGCGGCACGTAGCCGGCACCCGCCTTGATGATGCCGAGGATGCCGACCATCAGTTCCAGGGAGGGCTCCGCGCACAGGCCGACGAGGTCGTCGGTGCCGATGCCACGGCCCGCGAGGTCGGCCGCCTGCCGGTCGGCGAGGGCGTCCAGCTCGCGGTAGGTCAGTACGTCCGTGCCGCTCTCCAGGGCCGGTGCGTCGGGCGTCCGGCGCACCTGTTCCTCGAAGAGGCGGTGCAGGAACAGGTCCGTGGCGTAGGGGCCGTGGGCCGAGGCCGACCACTTCGCGATCCGGCGCCGCTCCTCCTCCGGCAGGACGGTGAGCTGCGAGATCCTCTTCCCGGGGTCGGCCACGGCGTCGGCGACCAGGACGCCCAGGTGGTCCAGGATGCGCCAGGCCGTGTCCTCGACGAAGAGGTCGCTGTTGTACTCCAGGGACACCCGGTAGGTGAACTCGGTCTCCGTCACGGCGAACACCAGGTCGAACTTCACCGCCTCGAGGCCGAGGTCCACGTCGCCGACCGTGAGGCCCGGCAGTTCGGGCACCGGGATCTCGTGCTGGAAGGCCAGCATGACGCGGAACAGTCCCTGGCGGGCGGACCGGTCCACCGTGACGGCGTTGACCACGCGCTCGTACGGCACGTCCTGGTGGGCGTACGCGGCCAGTGCCGTCTCGCGGACCCGGTGGAGGAGCTCCGTCAGGCTCGGGTCCCCGGACAGGTCACTGCGGATCGCGAGCGTGTTCAGGAAGCATCCGAGCATCCCCTCCAGCTCTGGCAGGTCGCGGTTGGCGCTCGGGGTGCCGATCACGATGTCGCTCTGGCCGCTGTACCTGTGCATCAGGACGTTGAGCAGCGCGAGCAGCGTCATGAACGGCGTGCTGTCGTGTTCCTTGGACAGCTCCCGCAGGCGGCGCGAGACCGCCCGGGGCAGCTCGACTGTCACCGAGGCGCCCCGTCCCGAGGAGGTGTCCCGGTAGGGCATGTCGGTGGGCAGGTCGAGGACCGGCAAGGGTGCCCGCAGCTGCTCCTTCCAGTACTCCAGCTGGTCGTCCACCGCGGCGTCGCCGATGGTGCGGCGCTGCCACGCGGCGTAGTCCGCGTACTGCACCGGCGGCCGCTGTGCCCCGGCGGCCGGTGCGCCCTTGCGCGAGTACAGCCCGAGCAGCTCGGACACGACGAGTTCGAAGGAGCGGACGTCCGTGATGATGTGGTGCAGGTTGATCAGGAGGACGTGCCAGTCCTCGTCCAGCCGATAGAGCTCCACCCTCAGCAGTGGACCGCGCTCGATGTCGAAGGGACGGCGGGCGGACGAGGCCAGCCGGTCCATCAGGATCTGCTCGCGCTGGTCCGCCGGCTCCGGGCGCAGGTCGACGGTGCGCAGGGCCACGTCCGAGTCCGGCGCCACGACCTGCTGGGGAACCCCGTCGACGGCGCGGATGGTGGTGCGGAAGACCTCGTGCCGCTCCACCAGCGACCGGACGGCCTCTTCCAGGGCCTCGACGTCGAGCGGTCCCTCGATCTCGATGGCCGAGGGGATGCTGTACCGGGAGCTGGGCCCCTGGATGTGCTCCTCCACCCACATGCGCTGCTGCACGAAGGACGTCGGGGCGTGGAACACCCCGCCGGCCCGCCGCTCCAGGTGCTCGATGGTCGGCGCGGCGGCCGAGGCCGGCGTCCCCAGGGCCTCGATGGCCGCGGCGAGTTCACCCACCGTCTGGTTCTCGAAGAGGACGGTGAGGGGGATCTGGATGCCGAGCTCCTCGCGCAGCCGGCTGATCACCCGGGCTCCCTGGAGCGAGTTCCCGCCCAGGGCGAAGAAGTTGGCGTCCGGCTCCGGGGTTCCGGTCCGCAGGACGGCGGCCCACGTCGTCGAGACGACATCCACCACGGAGGCGACTGGCCGGCCGTCGTTCGGTTCGGCCCCGGTCTGCAGAGTCATGTCGTTCCACCAAGTTCCATCGGTCAAGAAGGCACGGAAGGCCGCATTGCGAGGGCTGGCCAGGGCAATGCGTGTGAGAGAGAGGGGGGGGCGGCCCACGAAGGATCCGCGGGCCCGGGGGGGGTCAGCCGACGCGCGTGGCGGCCGCCCGGCCGAGCCCGGCCGCCACCGCCGCGACCACGGCCTCGCGAGCCGAGTTCACGAAGAAGTGGCCGCCCGGGAACATGCGCAGGTCGAACCGGTTGTCCGTCAGTTCGCCCCAGCGCTCCAGAACCGAGGGGGCGGCGTTGTCCTCGGTACCGCCGAACGCAGTGATCGGGCAGCCGAGCGGCGCACCGCCGGTGAACGTGTGGGTCTCGATGACGGAGAGGTCCGCACGGACCACGGGAAGGAACAACCGCATCAGCTCGCGGTCCGCCAGGACGGCCTCGGGGGTGGCCCGCCAGCTGCGAAGGAGCTCGACGAGATCCTCGTCGGACCGCTGGTGCAGCGGCGGATCCGCCACTTCCATCGCCTGGGGAGGCACCCGGCCCGATACGAAGAGCACCTCCGGCGATCCCGATTCCAGGCGGCCCAGGGTGCGCGCGAGCTCCAGCGCGACGACCGCTCCCATGCTGTGTCCGAAGAAGGCGAACGGCCTGTCGAGCCGGGGGATGACCGCCGGCACCAGCGCGTTGAGGACGTCGCTCATGCTCTGGAACGGCGGCGTGCCGAGCCGGTCCTCACGCCCGGGCAGCTGGATCGCCCACGGCTCAACCTCCTCGGGCAGACCGGCGGCCCACCCGCGGAACACCGAGACGCCCCCGCCGGCATAGGGGAAGCAGAACAGCCTCTGGGTCGCCCGGGGGCGGCTGACGAGCGGCCTGACCAGCTCGCTCACGAGGTCACCCCGTCGGTCATCCGCCGGCGCAGGCTCAGGGGTCGCAAATCGGTCCAGGTCTCGTCCACGTACGCGAGGCATTCGGCCTTCCCGCCCCGTCTGCCGGCCTCCCGCCACCCCTCGGGCAGTTCCCGGCCCGTCCGCCAGATCGAGTACTGCTCCTCGGCGTTCACCAGCACGGTGTACTCGCCGCCTTCGTGCTCGTCCATCTGTCACTTCCTTCTGGACCGACCCGGACGTCACCGGGCACCGGACTCGTGGCTGTCAAACGCGATGTGCCGCACGGGGCCCTCGCGGGGTGGCGCAGGGCGCCGGAGCCGCACCTCTCAGCGGCGCAGCCGCGAGGACCGCAGCCCGCCCGGCCCGCGGCCCCCCGCGGACGTCGTCCGCGTCGCCTTCCGTGCTTCCCGCAGCGGCTCGCCGAGGGACTCCAGACTCAGCTGCGCATCGCCCACGGACTGGCCCAGGACTGCGAGGAAGGTCACCTGGATGTCGACGATCTCGCCCTTCGACAGGCGGTTGGAGTTGTAGTTGAAGCGCAGGCTGAGGGCGTCCCCGTCCGGCTTCCCGTACAGGCAGACGTCGAGCTGCGAGGTCTGGTAGGCGGGCGGCAGGAAGTCGGTGAACTGGAACGCGCTGGAGAACACCGGGTTCTGCCCCGGCCGCGCCGGGATGGCGAGCCGTTCGAAGAGGCGGGTGAAGGGGTACCGGCTGTTGGCGTACGAAGCCACGCTCTTGCGCTGGGCGCGCCGGACCACGTCGCCGAAGGAGTCGGAGGCGGTCAGGCGGATGCGGACGGACAGCGGGTTCACGAACGCGCCGACCATCCCCTCCATCTCCTTGGTGTCCCTGCCCGAGAACGGAACGCACATCACGATGTCCTCGTCGGAACCGATGTCGTGCAGCGCGACCACGAAGGCGCTGAGGAGCACCACGTGGACCGTCGCGTCGAGCCGCCTGGCCAGCTCGGCCACACCGGTCGCCAGGTCCGGCCCGATCGCGAAGTCCAGGGTGTCGTTGACGACCTCCACCGAGGTCGCGTCGTGGTCTCCGATCCTCAACCGCGGCAGGGGCGCCCTGAGCTCGTCCGTCCAGTAGGCCTCCATCGCGGCGCTCTCCGGGCCCGCGAGCCACTCCTGACGGTCCCGGACGAAGCCGCTGAACGACATGGGCAGCGGTTCCAGTTCGGGCGTTCGCCGGTCCGCTCGCGCGCGGTAGGCCACCAGCAGCTCACGGAGCAGGTTCCCCATGCTGGTCCCGTCGGCCACGATGTGGTGCACGTTCAGGTAGGCGCAGTAGTGGTCCTCCGCCAGCCTGTACAGCTTCGCCCGCACGGGCGGCACCGAGAGGTCGTCGAAGGGGACCGCGTTGTCGGCCTGGATGAGGAGGGCGCTCTCGCCCTCCGGGTCGCCCTCTGCGGTCAGGTCCACCAGGGGGACCTCGAGGTCGTGCCGGGGCAGCACGCGCTGGCGCGGACCGTGCTCGGTGTCCTGGAAGGACAGGCGCAGTGCGTCGTGGCGCTCGACGAGGAATCCGACGGCCTCACGGAAGGCGGTGACGTCGATCGCCTCGTGGACGTGGTGCCACACGGGCAGGTTCAGCTCGGCCCGCCCGTCCCCGAGCTGGTGCTGCAGCCACATTCCCCGCTGGCCGTTCCACAGTTCGAGCCAGGTCTCGTCAGCGGTGTCCTGCCCGGTCGGGGCCGCGGCCGCGGGGTTCGCCCGCGGCTCTTCCACGACGCCCGCCTCTTCCGGAGCCAGGTACGCGGCGAGGTCCGCGACGGTCAGGTGGGCGAACAGGTCGGCGATCGTCAGTTTGACGCCGAGGGCCTTCTGGAGGCTGTTGGCCAGCCGCAGGGCGAGCAGCGAGTCCCCGCCCAGGTCGAACAGACTGGCGAACACGTTGATGTCGGAGATGCCGAACTCGGCCGCCCACAGGCCTGCGAGGGTGCGCTCGAGCTCGCTGTACGCGCCGTCCGCGCGTCCCGTGAGGCGTACGGCGTCCGTGCTCGGCGCCGCGGGCAGGGCGGGGCCGGCAGCCGCGGAGCGGGCGGACACCTTCCGCTGGATGGATTCGGCGAGCCGCAGGGGCGCCGTCGCCATCCGGGCCCGGAGGGCCGCAGGATCCAGGGAGCCCAGCATGCCGTAGTTGATCTCGCCGACGATCACCTGCGTGGACGATCCCCTGAGGATCGCCTCGTAGCTGGCGATGCCCTCCTCGATCCCGACGGACCGGAAGAACCCCTGGTCCTGGCGGACGCCGTGGTCCGCAGCCATGCCCGTGCCGATCCAGTCGGTCCAGTTCACCGTGAGGGTCCGCAGGCCCGCCTTGCTCCGCCACGCGGCGAATCCGTCGAGGTACTGGTTGGCCGCGGTGTAGTCGCTCTGTCCGGCGGAACCGAACAGCGCCGTGGTGGAGCTGAACAGCACCATGACGGGTCGATCGGCGAGGGTGGCCTCGTGGAGCGCCATCGCGCCGTCCGCCTTGGGGGCGAGCGTGGCGCGGAAGGTCTCCGCGGGCTTGCGCATGAGGAAGCCGTCGCCGGCGGTCCCCGCGGCGTGGACCACGTGGGTGATGGCGCCGAGCTCGGACCTCACGGCCGAGACGACCCGGGCCACGTCCTGGGCGTCCGCGACGTCGCCCCGGAGGCACACGACGCGGGTGCCCCGCGCTTCCATCTCCAGGATCAGCGCGATCCGGTCGGCGCTCCGGCCCCCCTCGGCCAGGACCTCGTCCCAGTCGGCCCGCGCGGGCATCGCGCTCCTGCCGACCAGTGCGATCCCAGCCCCGGGCTGCCGCAGGCTGATCGACCGGGCGACTTCCAGGCCGAGACCGCCCAGGCCTCCCGTGATCAGGTGAACTTCGCCGTCGGGCGTCCCCTGCGTCGGGGCGGCCTCGGGCAGATCCACCACCGACAGCTCCGCGGCGTACCGGGCCGCTCCCCGCAGGGCGGTCTGGCCGATGGGGTCGGAACAGAGGATCTCCTCGACCCACGCCGCGGGCGCCAGGTCGTCACCCACGTCCACGCACCGGCAGCTGATCTCCTGGTGCTCCTGGCCGATGACCTTGGCGAGTCCGAAGAGCGCGGAATGGGCGGGAACGAGGCGGGTCTCGTCCCCAGTGACGTGGTGCACGTGCTGTGCGACGACCGTGATCCGATGGGGACCGGTGCCCGCCCCGGCCAGGGCACGTGCCAGCTCGAGCAGCCCCATGACGCCCTCGTCGAGCAGCCTGTCCTGGCCCTGCGCACCGTCGCCGTCGGCCCCGCCGCCGGCCACGTAGACGATCTCCGACGGCAGGGGATCCGGCCGGGAGGCCCAGTCCGTGTCCGCGAGCTCCGTCTCGACGGTGACGCCGGCCGCGCGCAGTCCTTCGGCCGTCGCCTCGAGCAGTGCCGACCCGGCACCCACAACCAGGGCCGTGCGGACGTCGCGGCGTCCCTCCTGGCCACGGTCCGCACGCACCCAGTTCAGCGTGTGGTGCATGACCGAACCCCGGGCACTGTCGATGGTCCGTCGCGGACTGTTGACGCGCTTCGCGGTGAACCCCTTGACCTCCAGGACGACGGCACCGGCCGGGTCGTGGACCGTCACGTCGACCTTGCGGACCTCGCCGCTCTGCTGGAAGCGCGGGTCCGGTTCGATCACGCTGGTGCACGAGGCCGGCATCGGGCCGTGCACCACCAGCCGGTCGTAGGCGAGCGGCAGGTAGAAGTCCTCGTTAGCCTCCCGCTGCGCGTCCTCCCCGTCGAACATGGCCCACCGGTGGAATCCGGTGGCGAGGTCCAGCAGCGCGGGATGCAGTACGTAGTCGGCCGTCTCCTCCTGGAAGCGGCCGGGCAGGACCATCGTCCCCAGGGCGCAGCGGACGCCCACGTCCACCGTGCGCAGGCTCTCCTGCCAGCGGCTGCCGAACTCCATCACGCGGTGTCCGGCCTGGAGGGAGCCGCCGTCCATGGTGGCGAGCCCGCAGCGGGCGGAGGACTCCGCGGGATCCGTAGCCGCGGCCGGCGGCTGCGGCTCCGCGGCCACGCGGCCCCGCACGTGGAGGGTCCACTGCCGGCCCGTGGCCGCCGCGTCCGGGTCGTGGCTCACGACCCGGAACTCCGCGCCGCCCTCCTCGTCGGCCCGCACGATCGTGTGCGCCTCGCGCGGCCGGTCCGCCGTCACCAGGAGCGGTACCTGGAACTCGACGTCGCTGATCACGGTCACCGGCGTGCCGAAGAGCGCCGATCCCGCCGCGCGGGCCATCTCCAGGTAGGTCGTACCCGGGACGATCGCCTCCGAGAGCATCCGGTGCTCGCTGAGCACCCAGTGCCGTTCGAGGTCGAAGTCGGTGCGGAACACGACCTCGTCGGCCGTGTGGACCAGCAGTTCGTCCAGCAGGACGTGGGGTGCGGGAGCGGCTGGGGAGGCCGGCGCGGAGGGGGCCGGGTCGAGCCAGTACCGCCGGCGCTCGAAGGGGTAGGTGGGCAGGGCCACGCGCCCGGGGTTCTCCCCGCCGTGGTACGCGGACCAGTCCGGGGCCGCGCCCGCCTGCCACAGCAGTCCGAGGGCCCGCTGGACGGAGGCCAGTTGCCCGCGGACGTCACGGGCGTGCGGCAGGGATCCCACCACCACGCGGTCCGCCCCGCCTTCGGCGAGCTGGCGCGTGACGAGGCTCCGCAGCGTCTGGCCCGGGCCGACCTCGAGGAACACCAGTCGGTCGTCCGCCGCCAGGGTCTCGATCCCCTTGGCGAATTCGACGGTGGACAGTACGTGGGCCCCCCAGTAGGCGGGGTCGGTCGCCTCTTCGGCGGTGATCCACTCCCCGGTGACGTTGGAGACGAAGGGCAGGTGCGGAGCGGTCAGGGTGACCTCGGAGACCGCCTTGACGAACTCGTCGACCATCGGGGCCATCAGCGGGGTGTGGAAGGCGTGCGAGGTCGCCACGGGCCTGGCGCCGATCCCGTCGGCCGCCAGGTCGGCGGCGAATGCCGCCACCGGGACGGCGTCTCCCGCGACCACGCAGTCGGCCGGTCCGTTGTGTGCGGCCAGGGTCAGTCCGCCGGGCATCCGTGCCTCGACGGTGCTCCGCCCGGCCGAGACGCTCAGCATGGCTCCCGGGGCCTGTTCCTGCATCAGCCTGCCCCGCAGGGCCACCAGTCGGAGGGCGTCGCCGAGTTTGAAGACTCCGGCCAGGCAGGCCGCGACGTACTCCCCGAGGCTGTGCCCGGCCATCGCGGCGGGGGTCACGCCCCACGACGCCCACAGCGCGGCCAGCGCGTACTCGACGGTGAAGAGGGCGGGCTGGGCGAACTCGGTCCTGCTCAGGAGCTCGGCTGCGCGCGCGTCGTCCGGCGGGCACAGCAGCAGGTCCCGGACGTCCGTTCCGAGGACGTCGCGCAGTCCTTCCGCGCAGCGGTCCACGGCCTCCCGGAACTCCACTTCCCGCTCGTAGAGTTCACGGGCCATGCCGGGATGCTGGGCACCCTGACCGGTGAACAGCATCGCCACCTCCGCGGAGGTGCCGAGAGCCGTCCCGGTCGCCAGCGCGGCGGGGTCACGGTCCTCCAGTGCCCGGGCCGCCTCCTGCGGCGAGGAGGCGACGACGGTCCGGCGGTGCCTGAACTCCTCGCGCCCCTGCGCCAGGGTGAAGGCCACGTCGACGAGCGCCTGCGGCTCCTGGCGCAGGTGCTCGGCCAGGCGGTCGGTCATCCGTTCCAGCGCCTCGGGTGTGCGGGCCGAGAGCACCAGGAGCTGCGAGGGGCGCGCGGGCTCGGTGACCGGTCGCTCGGGTGCCTCCTCCAGTACGACGTGGGCGTTGGTGCCGCCGAACCCGAACGCGCTCACGCCCGCCCTGCGCGGCCCGTCGAGGGACTCCCAGAAGGTCAGGTCGCGCTGGACGCGAAACGGTGACCGGTCGAAGTCGATCTGCGGGTTGGGCTGGTTGAAGTGCAGGGTGGGGGGCAGCATGCCGTGCCGCAGCGACAGCGTGGTCTTCAAGAGGCCCGCCATGCCCGAGGCCGCGTCCAGGTGCCCGACGTTGGACTTGACGGAGCCGAGGGCGCAGTAGCCCGTGCGGTCCGTGCTCTGGAAGAACGCCCTGGTCAGGGCCTCGACCTCGATGGAGTCGCCGATCTGCGTACCGCTGCCGTGCGCTTCCACGTAGCTGATGGTGTCGGCCTCGACGCCCGCGACGTCCAGTGCCTCCAGAACGACGGAGGACTGCCCCGCGATGGCCGGAGCGGAGAAGCTCGCCTTCGTGGCGCCGTCGTTGTTGACCGCCGTGCCCTTGATCACGGCGTAGACGGTGTCGTTGTCGGCCAGCGCGTCGGCGAGCCGCTTCAGGAGAACCACGCCCACGCCGTTGTTGAAGACCGTACCCCGGCTGTCGGCGTCGAAGGGGCGGCAGTGCCCGTCCGGCGACATGATGCCGCTCTCCTGGAACCGGTACCCCTTCTGCGGGCTGACCTTGAACGCCACTCCTCCCGCGAGCGCCATGCCCGATTCGTGGTTGAGCAGGCTCTGGCATGCGAGGTGGACCGCGACCAGCGAGCTGGAACAAGCGGTGTGCACGGGGATGCTCGGACCCTGGAGGTCGAGCTTGTAGGAGACACGGGTGGTCAGGAAGCCCAGTTCGTTGCCCAGTCCCACGTTGGAGGCGCCGATCGCGGCGCCGTCCTTGAGGTTGGCGAAGACATGGGGCAGGTAGGCGCTGGTGCCGGCCCCGCCAAACACACCGACGGGGGTGTCGATCCGGCTCGGACCGTACCCGGCGTTCTCCAGGGCCTCCCAGGCCGTCTCGAGGAAGACCCGGTGCTGCGGGTCCATGATCGTGGCCTCTCGCGGCGTGTAGCCGAAGAACTCCGCGTCGAAGAGGTCGATCCCATCGGTGCGGGCGCCGGCCTTCACGTAGTCCGGCTGGGAGAACTCCTCCACGGGGACGCCCGCGGAGACCAGTTCGTCATCGTCGAAGAAGCCGATGGACTCCACGCCGTTGCGCAGGTTGTGCCAGAACCGGTCCAGGTCAGGGGCGCCCGGGAAGCGTCCGGCGATGCCGATGATGGCCACTTCGCAGCCGAAGTCCTGCATCGCGCTAGCGTCTTCCACCGGGTTGCCCAATCTGTCGCAGGACCGCACCGGTTCCCGGCGCCGCACCTCACCGGGAGGGCGCGAGCGGGAACTCCTGCTCGGCGGGCGGCCGCTCGAAGCGGTCGGCCGAGTACGGAGTGAAGGCGGTCGGAATCAGGAAATGAGAGAAAAAGGGGGGGTATACGCCGACAGGAGGTCCGGCTCACTGCGGACTTGCGTCGTCCCCGGGCCGAAGCGCACAGCTCAGCCACTATGAGGTACATATTCTTAGTCGATCCCCACCCTGTCAAGAGGGATCCTCGTGCGCTCTCCACGGGCCGGAGGAGCCTGCCGCAGGCCGGGAGGGGGATGGCCTGCGGCAGGTGTCCCAGGTCAGGACCCGGTGACGTCTTCCAGGAGTGCCTGGAAGCGTGCGCCCAACTCGCGGGCGAAGGAGGCGGGGACCTGATGGGGCCGGTAGCTGACGGTCAGCTGCGGTCCACCGCGTTCGTGCGGGCGCACCTCGGCGACGAGTTCCGTCGGCAGCCCGAAGGCCGCCGGACGGAAGAACTCGGTCGTCGCCCCGACGAGCTCCATTTCCGCCGGGGCGTTGTTCTGCAGGGCGAACATGTTCTGGAACAGCGGTGCGCGCGGCCCCCGGGGCGGGTTGACCAACCGGACGACCTCGCTGAAGGGGACGTCCTGCGCGGCGAAAGCACGGCGCACCGTGTCCGCGACGCGTGACACGTCCCGCTGCCCCGCCCCCTTCCCGGAGAACCGCATCCGGATGCACAGCACGTCGACGAGGCAGGACACCGCACGGTCCAGCCGCTCGTCCCCGCGCAGGGCGAACGGGGTGCCGACGGCGATGTCCTCGTCTCCCGAAACCTCCGCCAGCGCTGCGCCGTAGGCCGTCAGGAGTACGACGAAGGGCGTCACTCCCAGTTCCCCCGCGCGTTCTTCCACGCGCTTCAGCGTCTCCTCCGAGAGGGAGAACACCTGGCATTCCGGTGCGCCGCCCGGCTCGGGGGCGGGGGCCTCCGGGATCGTCAGGGCGGGCACACCGGTCAGCTCGCCGCGCCAGTACGCGCGCTGCTGCTCGAGGACCTCGGATGCGGGGCGGGCTCGTTGGGCCGCCGCCACCTCCCGCAGCGTCGGCGCCGGCTCCCCCTGCGGCAGGCGGCCGAGCCGCAACGCGTTGTAGGCGTCGGCGAGCTCCCCCGCCAGAACGGACTCGGACCAGCCGTCGAACGCCACGTGGTGCACGACGACACCGACGAGGTGTGACGCGCCGGGTCCGATCGTCACCACGACCACGCGCCAGACCTCGGCCTCCTCGAGCCGGAAGGGCCGGGCCAGAGCCTGGCGCAGGAGGGCGTGGGCCTCCTCGGGAGCCGGTGCCCACAGCACTGCCGGCCGGGGGGGTACGAGGGCGAGCGGGACCGCGGCGGGACCGGGGTCCGCGTCGAAGCGGTAGGAGGAGCGCAGGGCCTCGTGCCGACGCTGGACGTGTTCGACGGCTCGGCCCAGCACCTCCGGATCCACCTCGCCCTCCACCCGCCATCCCATCGTGCAGTGGTGCACGGGGTCGTCCGGGGCGAAGACGTGGCGCATCAGCATGTCGCCCTGCTGCGGGTTCAGCGGCACGGGGCCGCCGTCGGGCCGGACGCCCCCGGCGGGGAGTTCCCGGCCCGCTCGTTCGAGCCATTGCGCGAGCCCCTTCGGAGTGGGACTCCGGTAGACCTGGGAGAGCGGCAGGGGCTCTCCCCTGCTCTGGAAGGACGCCCGCACCCGGTTCTGGAGGCGTATGGCCAGCAGGGAGTGTCCGCCCAGCTCGAAGAAGTCGTCGTGCGGGCCCACTTCCTCCAGTTCGAGGAGTTCGGCGAAGAGCCCGCAGAGCTCCGCCTCCGCGGCCGAGCGCGGCGCCTGCGCGGGCCGGCCGGAGGTCACGGCCACGTCCGGCAGGGCGGCTCGGTCCAGTTTGCCGTTGCCCGTGAGGGGCATGGCCTCCAGCAGTCCGATCGCGGAAGGGATCATGTAGTGCGGGAGCACCCGGGCGAGGTGCGCGCGGATCTCCGCGAGGTCCGGCGCGGCGCCCGGTACAGGCACAACGTGGCCCACCAGGGTGGGCCCCCCGGCGGCTTCCCGTACGGAGGCCGCCGCGTGGCGCACCGCCGGATGGCGGGCGAGGGCCGCTTCGACCTCGCCCAGTTCGATCCGGAAGCCCCGGATCTTCACCTGGCTGTCGGCGCGGCCCAGGTACACCAGAAGCCCGTCGGGGCGCAGACGGGCGAGATCGCCCGAACGGTAGCCCCTGACCGGCCGGCCCGCGGGGTCCTCGAGGGTGACGAAGCGCGCCTCCGTGAGATCGGGCCGTCCCAGGTATCCCAGGGCCACTCCGGGACCCACGACCACCATCTCGCCGGTCTCGCCCGGCTCGACGCAGCGGAGGTCCTCGTCGACCAGGAGGAGGTCGAGGTCGGGCAGCGGCCGGCCGATGACGCTGTCGCCGTCGTCCAAGTCCGACTGCCGCACCTCGTGGTACGAGGTGTGCACGGTCGTTTCGGTGATCCCGTACATGTTGACGAGAACGGGCCGCCCGACACCGTACTTGGCTGCCCAGGGCTTCAGATCGGAGAAGCGCAGCGCCTCCCCGCCGAAGACGACGAACCTGAGCGGAAGGCGTTCCCGGTGTCGGCCGTCCTCGACCACCAGCTGCTGGAACGCCGAAGGCGTCTGGTTCAGCACCGTCACCCGCTCCTGTTCCAGCAGCCGGCGGAAGGCGGCGGGGTCCTTGGCCACGTCGGCCGGCACGAAGACCGCGCAGCCGCCGTGGAGCAGGGCGCCCCACATCTCCCAGACCGAGAAGTCGAAGGCGAACGAGTGGAAGACCGTCCAGACGTCCTCGGACGTGAAGCCGAAGAGGGGAGCGCTCTCCGAGAACAGACGGAGCACGTTCCGGTGGGTGACCTCGACGCCCTTGGGCCTCCCGGTCGTTCCCGAGGTGAAGATCACGTAGGCCCGCGACTCGGGCGCCGTCCGCTCCGGAAGGAGTACGGAGTCCGGCGGAGCCGCCGCCGGGGCATCGACCAGGCAGCGGTCGATGCCCGCCGGTACGCGATCCGCCAGGCTCCGGGACGTCACCACGGCCACGGGCGCGGCGTCTTCGAGGATGATGCCGTTCCGCGCCGCAGGGGCCTCGGGGTCCAGCGGGAGGTAGAACGAGCCGGCCTTCAACACGGCGAGTGCCGCCACTGCCATCTCGGCCGACCGGTCGAGCAGAATGCCCACGGGACGCGCCGAGGTCCGGGTGAGGGGCAGCAGTTCCCTCGCGAGGTGGGTGGACCGCAGGTCGAGCTCTGCGTAGGTGAGGCCCTGCGTGCCGCACTTGACCGCGATGCGGTCCGGGTACGCGGCCGCGGCACTCTGGAACGCCTCGACGAGGGAGGCCGGAGCAGTCGGTTCTGGTGGTTCGTGCATGTCTCACTCGCTCATCCGGAGGGAGCCCGGCCGTACGGGCCCGGGCCTGCGGTTTCGGTGCATCGCTGCGGTCGCGCTCTCAGCCGACGGACGCCAGCACGTCCGCCTTGGCGTAGTAGACGCGGCGCCCGTTCGTCCGCCGCCGCCAGCTGTTCTCCGAAGCGAGCCGGTAGACGTTGCTCATGGAGATGCGGCACAGCTCCGCCACGTCCTTGGCGGTGAGCCACGGCAGTCCGGCCTGGTGCTGGTGGCTCACGCGCCGGTCCAGCTCTCGCCACTCGTACGCCGACCAGGCGTGCCCGGGGTCGTTGTCGCAGCGGACTTCGCTGGGCAGCTGGCCGTCCGCCTGGATCGCCGCGATCAGCGATCCCCCGCACTCGTGCTCGATGCAGGCCCCCACCCGGAAGCGCCGCACCCGCTCCGGGCTGACGACGCGCCGCGCCATGGTGGCGGTCTCGGCCATCTCGCTGATGGCGTCACCCGCTGCCGGGTGGTGGCACAGCCAGCGTGCGTGCTGGTAGAGGAACTCGGCGAGCACCTCCATGGACTGCCCGGCGGGAACGCACCCGTGTTCCGCGTTCACCAGGTCGCACCATGCCCGGAGTCTCACCCGCAGGGTGTCGCGCGCTTCGACGGCGACGGCGTTCAGCTTGATTCCGAACGACCGGGTACCGGAGACCCGCTGCCCGTCCCAGGGGGTGGTCGCGAGCATGTTCTCGCATTCCGTGTAGAGGTCCGGAATGGATCTCAGGTCCCGCTGGAAGCGTTCGAAACATCCCGTGCAGACACGCATTCCGCCGGGCGCGGCATGGAACCCGTCAGCCGCTCGGTCGCGACTGTAGGGACAATCTCCGTTTTGACAGCCGTTCACTTGGAACAATACCTCGCAGTACATGTCCGGCAGGAGCCGGAGAAGATCAGTGATTTGTTGACGGGCCGGCGTCGGGCCCGTCGAGGCCGTGCGAAACGGGCAGGCACTACGCGCGGTCGTCCCGGAGGAATTCGCCGCCGGTCGCGGGCGAAGTGGCGTACGCGGACCGGTCACCCGTCGCGGGAACGGTGATCGCGGTCACGAGAAGCCCCTGCCGGGCGGCCCAGCGCCCCCGGAGCACCGTCAGCCTGACGTCGTTCACGACGGGGCCGGGTGCCAGCAGACGGGCGGTGAAGGTCCGCGTTCCAGGCTCCAGGACCACCGCGGCGTGCTCGAAGCCCAGCCACCGGCGGGCGAGCGGATACCAGGCCTTGTACACGCATTCCTTGGCGCTGAACAACAGCCGGTCCCAGGCGATGTCCGGCCGGCGCTCGGCCAGCTCGTCCAGCATGGCCAGTTCCCCCGGCCCCGCGATCAGCTCTCGGATACCTCGTTCCGGGCACGCCTCGTTGGGTTCCGCGTCAACGCCGACCATGGCGAATTCCTCGGCTCTGGCCAGGGTCGCCACACGATATCCCGCACAGTGGGACATGCTCCCGACCAGGCCCGCGGGCCACAACGGCTCACCCTGAGGACCGTGCAGGATCGGCGCGGGCGGGAAGCCCAGCCGGCCCATGGCCTCTCGGGCACACGCCCGCACCGTGCGGAACTCCGCGCGGCGTGAGATCAGCGCGCGCTCGACGAGAGCGGCCTCCTGGGTGAACACGGGGGGCGTGGCGTCCGGATCCCCGAAGGACTGGACCGCCGCCACCCCGTCGGGAACCAGCTCCGCTATCACGACGGGGTGCCCGCGGATGGCCGGCCCGAGAGGACCGGAACGAGCCGCCCGGGCCGCGCGGCCCGGGCCCTCCACTCACGCGGATATCCCAGGGATACCTCGTAGTGCGGTATTCCGTCCTTGCGCACGAGTCCGGGTATGTGGAGGTGCCCGTAGACGACGGCGGCGGCTCGGAACCTCCGCGGCCAGTCCTCCGTCTCCGAGGTGCCGCACCACAACGCGAACTGCGGATGGCGCAGCACCCGCGTCGGTTCGCGAACCAGCGGGAAATGATTGACGAGCACGGTCGACATGCCCTCCGGAATGGCGGTGAGGCGTGCTTCGGATACGGCGAGCCGCGCACTGCACCACGCCTCCCGGCTCGGATGGGGATCGGGGTGCAGCATGAATTCGTCCATGCACACCACGCCCGATTCCTCTGCCAGCGCGAGCGCCCGGGCCTTGTCGTGAATGCCGGGGGCCCTGAACGAGTAGTCGTAGAGAACGAAGAGCGGGGCTATGGCGACCGGACCCTCCGGCGTCTCCCAGACGGGGAACGGGTCCTCGGGCGTGAGAACCCCCATGCCCCTGCAGAGCTCCACGAGGTACCGGTACCGCTCCTCGCCGCGCAGTGCGAGTGGATCGTCCGGACGCGTCCACAGCTCGTGGTTCCCCGGCGCCCAGACCACTCGCGCGAAATTCCGGCTCAGGACATCGAGCCCCCATCGCACGTCGTCGCTGTGGTCGCCGATGTCACCGGCCACCACGAGCCAGTCGCCGTCCGACGTCGGCCGCAGCCTTCTGACCAGCTCCTTGTTCTCTTCGTGCTGCACGTGCAGATCGCTGATGGCCAAAAGATCGCCCATTTGTACACACCCAAGAACTCTCAGAACCGGCGGATCGGCTGGGCGAGAGCACCTCGCCGGTCAGCCGGGTGATGGGTGTCCGAGACGACGCCGCGTCGGCCGCGGCGCCGATGGCCGCCTGCCCGCTCCGAGTCCCCCAGGTCTGCCGGAGGCCCTTCGAGCGCCTTCCCGGCTGTAAATCCATACGCCTGTACACACACAGGCACCCCCATGCCAAGATCGATGCGAGTCGCGAAGTATGTGGTCGACGACTCTCTCGGTAGGGATCTTCAAGCAGATCCCGAGCGGGCCGCAATGGATCATATTGTGAGATGAGTCACCGACCCACCTCGCCGCCAACTGGACGATGCTGCGTACCTCACCCGCATTGCACCAGGTAGATGGCAGCGTGACGGTCACCAGCGGCACGCACCCCCGCTCGGCACGATGCACGAATATGGACCCTCTTGCATCGATATTCGGACGCCATGAGAAGCTTGACCGGCCCGACAGCCGCATATCGGGCGTTGCTGTTCGCGAACTGAGGGCTGCCCCACGGTTCGCCTTCGAATCCATCACCACGACGGGAGTTGGTGATGGATCGCAAACCGTCGATGGCCTCGGCCGACTTGACACACGAACGGACGCGCGGGAACCGGGGCAGGGGCGTGGCGATAGGCTCGCGCTGGACAGCCGGTTCCGTGCCCGCCCTCGGCCAACGGTCGGGAAGAGGTGCCGCGCGCAGCCGATGTGACCCCTGGGGAGGGATCGTGACCGACCGCAAGCCGCCCGGTGTGGACTTCGAGTCCTGGGTGGACCGCCAGATCAGGGAGGCCGGTGACCGCGGCGACTTCCAGAACCTACCGGGTCTGGGCAAGCCGCTGGCCTCGCTGGACGCCCCCTATGACGAGATGTGGTGGGTCAGGGCCAAGATGCACCAGGAGGGTTTCGCCGGCCTGCCACCCGCGCTCGCGCTGCGCAAGGAGGCGGAGGACGCGATGGAGGCGGTCCACGCCGCGCGCACCGAGCGCCAGGTGCGCGGCATCCTCACCGAGATCAACGAGAAGATCAGCGCCGCACTGCGGATGCCCCCGCCGGGCCCGGCCCTGCAACTCACCGAATTCGACGTCGAAGACGTGGTCGCGGCCTGGCACGAGGCCCGTCGCGCGTAGGGCCCCGAAGGCCCGGCCGCCGTGCGTCACCGACGGAGCGGAAGTGCTGACGGTCCTTCACCGGGCCTCACCGGAGCAGCCGTAAGGTTGTGGCATCCTGCAGGGACTCCGGCGGGCCGGCCGCCGGCGGCGGAGAGGACCCCGATGACCCGCAGCGCGCTCCTGGTCGGAGCCACCGGACTGGTCGGCGGACAGTTGCTGGCGCGGCTGCTGCGCGACCCGCGCTACGACCGCGTGACCGTGCTGGCTCGCCGCCCGCTCGGTCTCGAACACCCGCGGCTGGACGCCCGGGTGGTGGACTTCGCACCAAGCTCGGGGCCGACGACGTGCCGCCCGGGCCGGGCGAGACGGACGTGTACGGTGCGCTGGGCACCACCATCCGGCAAGCCGGCTCGCAGGAGGCCTTCCGCGAGGTGGACCAGCACCACACCGTGCGGGTGGCAGAGCTGGCCCGGAACTCGGGTGCCGAGCGGATCGCCGTCGTCTCCTCGGTCGGTGCCGGTTCCGGCAGCCGGGCCTTCTACCTGCGGGTCAAGGGGGACATGGAGGCGGAGGTGACTGCCCTGGGCTACCGCCAGGCCGAGTTCTTCCGGCCCTCCTTCATCCTCGGCCGCCGTCTCTCCCGCCGCCGGGGCGAGGGACTCGGCAGCTCCGCCGCAACCGTGCTGGCCCCGCTGCTGGCCGGGCCCGCGCGGCCCTACCGGCCCGTGCCCGCGGGCCGGCTCGCCGCTGCCATGATCGCCGCACTGGCCGAGGACCGGCCCGGGGTCCGGATCCGCACCTACGACGACTTCCTGGCCCTCGCCCCGGAGCCGGCCGCCGTCGGCCGGGCGTGACCGCGCGGCGCTACGGCTGCTCTACGTGTACGGCTCCCCAGCCGGGCCCGGCCGGACCGGGCCTGCGCCTGCGCGCCACGAGGGCGCGATCCCCAGGCCGATGCCCACGGGCAGGAGGCACACCCCGGTGAACATCGCCAGGCCGATGCTGACCGACAACGGGCCCTCCTGGTCCAGTTCGACACCGGGACGGTGCCCTGGTCGCTGTCCAGGTGGAGACCCGGCCACGTGGCACCTCGACGTCGAAGGGCATCCCGCCATCCCCCGGGGTGTGAAATCGCGACGCCGAAGATGATGTCGGCCAGTCGCCTACCTTCCGAGTGATCGAAGGCATGCGGTCGCCAATCAGCGCGAATGACCGATGCTACGCGGCGTTTGGGGGCGCGGTTGGGGTAGTGCTCAGCCATAGATACGGTGGGTGCCTTCCTGCAGGCTGACTTGGACGGACCCCTGGTGCACCGCCCTCCCACGCGCAGCCGTCTGTTTACAGAAGGCCCAGGCGGACAGCGGAGACTTCGAGGACCTCACCGGCCCCGAGTTCACCGCAGAGGGCCGCGGCGAATACGCGCTGGAGGAGATCCCGCTGACCACGGCGGGGCTCGACCGCATCGACCTCAAGCCCGAGGAGATCGCCCACATCCTGCGGGGCGCAATCAGCGCCGGGACTCTCGCCCTGCTCAGTCACTGAACGACCCGGGTGTGCTTCCGGGCGCGCCTGCTTTGCTCCCGGAGGATCATGGCCGCCGCCAGTGATGGCGGCGGCATTCGGGCCGTTCTCCGCTTCGGCAAGCGCTTGCGCCGGGGTCTGACTTCTTCGGCTGCGATCCGCCCTCGGTCGCCGCTTAGTGAACCAGTGCCCCCTGGCTCCGGTCCGCTCCCGCCCCCCAGGGGCGATCGGCTAAGACGTCGATTCTTATGGCGTGATCGTTCGTTGTTCCGTGCATGACGGATCTGGTTGAGCGGTTGGCACCGGAGGAGTTATGGGTGTTGTTTCGGCGGGTGGTGCCACCGACTGAGGTGATACGTCCGCAGGGTGGCGGCCGGCGCCGGGCTGGTGACCGCGAGGTCCTGGCCGCGATCATCTTCGTGGCGACGTCGGGCTGTACCTGGCGGCAGTTGCCGCCGATGTTCGGTCCGGCCTGGCAGACGGTCTACAGGCGGTTCGCCCAGTGGAGCCGGGAGCGGGTCTGGGCCCGGTTGTATCGGGTCGTGCTCGATGAACTCGGTGCCCGGGGTGAGCTGGACTGGTCGAGGTGTGCGATCGACTCGGTCAGTCTGCGGGCAGCAAAAGGGGGCCTTTGACGGGACCGAATCCGACCGGCCGCGGCAAGCTGGGATCGAAGATCCACCTGATCTGCGACCGGAAGACTGCCACTGTCCCTGGGCATCTCCGGGGCGAACATGTACGACAGCCAGGGCCTGGAGCCGCTCGCCCGCGGCATTCCGCCCATCCGCTCCCGCCGCGGGCCCCGGCGCCGAAGCCGGCGAAACTGCATGCCGACAAGGGCTACGACTACGACCACCTGCGCCGATGGCTCCGCGAGCGCGGCATCCGCCACCGCATCGTCCGCAAGGGCATCGAGTCCTCACAGCGGCTAGGCCGACATCGCAGGGTGGTCGAGCGAACTGTGTCCTGGCTGGCCGGCTGCCGACGGCTCCACCGACGCTACGAACGCAAGGCCGAACACTTCCTCGCCTTCGTCGGCATCGGTTCTTATCTCCCACCGCCACCTCCAGACAGTGAGCCCGAGCGGCACGAAGTTGATCAGGCAGGCAGGGCGGTCTTGCGCGATGGTGGACGCCAGATGAAGGCATTGGCGATCTCGTCCGCGAACGAACGGTGCTGCCATGTGTCGGTGACGTCGGTCCAGTTGCGAAGGACAGCCCTGTCCTCCGCCTTCGGCGTCTCTCGGTCGTAGACAAGATCGAACGAGTAGACACGGCCGTCCTCATCTATGCACTGGCCGAACTCATGGTCACCCCCGTCCGGGAAGAGGTTGACCAGCATGGTCGTCGCCGGGTCGAGTCCCTGCTCTTCGAGGAGGCTCCTGAGCCGCCTCCAGAGATCGAACGCGCTCGTGCGCAGGAGGTTCGTGTTCTGAACATATGCTGCCTGGGACATAGAACCCGATCTTGTGTCACCAGCATCGAAACCGCCAGTCCTTGCAGATGGACATCCCAAAAGAATCGACGTCTTAAGGTGGTGGGCCACTCCATCGGGTACTGGATGGGCGCGCCGTCGATGGGGCTATCCACACGTAGGCGAGGGGCACGGGGTCCCGGACAGGTAGACCGTGTCGACCTTGGGGCTATCCCCACGTAGGCGGGAGGCACCCTTCATGACCTGTGGTTTCGCCTTTGCCTGAGGGTGGATTCACCCACTTTCACCAACTTACATGTTTCGACCCGTCGGTGGAAGTGCGGTCAGTTTAACAACGGGATTCATAACCGGGGGATCCGTCAGAGGCGAGGCCTCGTACTTGTGGTGCGCAGGAACGTACCCAGAGCAGGGCCGGGCTGGACTCGACAACGTGAAGGGCTCCAAGAGGCGTCTGCGCTTCCTGGGGCGCCAAGGGATGCGCCTCTCGATTTCGCATGGTTGGTCGGTCAGCTGTCTGTCAGGTTCTCTTCCTCGGACATGGTTCGGGGCCAGCGGACAGCGATTAGTGCGCCGCCTCCTGCGGCGAGTAGGACTCTGGTTCCGGGCCAGCAGCCAGCCCGTCACGCGCCGCGGACGACCAGGGGACCGTCGACAGCGGTGAACCGAACAAGCCTGCCCGGGCTTTCCGCCTCTCAGCAGGCGTACAGGTCAACGGCCTCGCCGAACTCACCACTGCTGGCGCCGAGATCGCTAAGCCGCTGCCGTCGCCACGTCGCCGCCCGGTGCTCGTATCACCCGTTCCCGTCGCACCACCCCAGCAGCGCACTCGGGTTCACTGAACAGAGCGACGCCAACCCCCCCCAACGGGCTGAAGCCATCCCCCCTCCTTTCATGCTGGTTACGGCACCCAACACCTGCTCTCCTGCTAGCGAGGAAAGCAAATCTGAGGCAGCAGACCGTGCCTGGATGGCCATCTCCGTCATCCTGCCCGAACGACGGCACGCTCGCTCGACATTGGCGCACAGCACGAGCCCGGACAGGCGCCCCGACCGGGTGTCGAGAACCTCGGCGAACTCGATGAGTACCTGCTCGGCGAGCGCTGGCACGGCCAGGGACGCAGACCACAGGCAGGCTGCGTCGTAGCCGACCGGTGCCGCCCCCCCAGCTCTCCCAGTCCAGCAGGGTGAATTCCGGGGCTGTGACGTTGGCCCAGCCGAGGTCGCCGTGCGAGCACGCCCAGTCCGTGACCGTGGTGTCCAGATTGTCACCAAACGCCTCCCGGATGCGAACGGTGAGGTGTTCCTGTCGCAGGCACACCCGGTCCGTGGTGTGACCGGCCAGCCCGTCCAGGGCATGGCTGAGCTCCACCCACCACCCTGCTGGGAGGTCGGGCTCTTGGTCGACGCGGCCGGTTGCAGAGATGGCGGAGGCGGAGGAGCGGCTCATCTCGTCGACTCGCCACACCACCCCTCGGTCGGCGTCGTGCCACTGGGAGCCGGCGTACCACTGCGGACGGGGTACTCCCTTGATGGCGACGGACGCCTCGATCCCGGTCCACGTGGCGGAGCTGAGCTGTTCGGGCTGGCACCAGGCGAGGCGGACCCAGGTTCCCGTGGCGGTGGGGAATCCGGCGGTGCCGTTGAAGCGGCTGTAGTGCGCTGCACCCACGAGAGAAGTGGGGGACGACGCCGAGCAGCTTCCGACGGCCGTGCCGGCGGCTGGCACCGTTTGTCGATCACCCACAAACCACGGCCAGCCACCATCCTCGGGCCCGCGGCGGAGGAGCATGCCCTCCGTCAGGGCAAGACCGCGTGGCCAATGGCGCTGCCGCACGGCACACATCAGCCACCGCCCTCAGCCCTACGCATCGAGAGGGCTCCACGACCGCCATAGATGATGACCCATCAGTAGAGTCAGCATCGGGTCAGCATTCGAAGACACACGCCCTCCCACCGATGCGCACAGAGTGGAAAGGCATCGCGCGTCCCAGTCGACAGAATGAGACCCGCACGACAGGCACGCAGCACCACCAATCGGAATCATGATCTCCGGCCGTCCAAAACTTCACACCTGAGGGAACCCGCAGGTCATCGCATCCGACCTCGCGGCTTCAGGTGAGTCGGAGGCAGTTCCGGGGACGGGATCGGGGGGCCGTCGTAGCCCTTTACCTCACCGAAACGGGTCCCGGTCATCCAGTCCTCGCGGGCCTGGACGATCTCCTCGTGGGACCGGCCAATCCAGTTCCAGAACATCACGATCTCCTCCTCGAACGGCTCCCCGCCCAGCAGCATCAGGCCCGCGTCCGAGGCCGCGCGCAGGGGTAGTTCGGTGCGGCCGCAGCCCAGGTAGAGCATCGAGCCGGGCAGGACCGGGACGCCGTCCACGTGGGCCTCGCCGGACATGGAGAGGACCGCGTACTCGAAGTCCGGGTTGAGGGGGAGGCGGGATTCGGTGCCGGCGGTCAGGGCGAGGTCCGCTCCGACGATGGGGGTGTACGCGGTGCCCGGGGAGGTCGCCGTGTCCAGGGTGCCCAGGATGACCGTCGCGTCCAGGCCGGGGGCCGTGACCCGCGGGAGTTCCGCGTGGTGCTGGAAGTGCGGGGCGACGTCGCGGTGGGCGTCCGGGAGGGCCACCCACAGCTGGGCGCCGTGCAGGAAGCGGGCGTGCGGTCGGGGGCTCTCCTCGGAGTGGCTGATGCCCCGGCCGGAGGTCATCAGGCCCAGCTCGCGGGGGCGGATCGTGGCGAGGCTGCCCGTGCTGTCGCGGTGCAGCACCTCGCCGTCGTGCAGCCAGCTCACGGTCTGCAGCCCGGCGTGGGGGTGGGGCGGGACCTGCATACCGGGTTCGTCGGCGATGTCGTCCGGGCCGTAGTGGTCGACGAAGCACCAGGCGCCCACCATGCGGCGGCCCAGGTTCGGCAGGAGTCGGCGGACCTCGGTGGATTCCCCCAGCTTGACCGTACGCGGGCTGAGGAGCTCGCGCACCGGCTCGGCCACGACGAAGCCGCGGCCGCCGCAGGCGGAGAGAGCGGGCTGGCGATCGAGATTGCTCATGCCGCACAACTTAGTGGCGCGGGGTCTGTCCGGCACCGCTCCTTTGCGTGGAATGTCAGGGCGCGGGGTGCGGCCGGACACGGGTCCGGGGCCGTCTCGGCTAGCCTGGGTGCCAATATGAACCGCCTGACCACGCCTTTCGGCTCCTACGAACTCACCCGCTTCCCCGCCGACCCCCGCGACCGGCTCCGCGCCTGGGACGCCGCAGACGAGTACCTGCTGCACCACCTCGACGCCGGTACCGGCGAGCGCGGCCCGGTGGACCTGGCCGGCGCCGGGCAGATCACGGTCGTCGGCGACCGCTGGGGGGCGCTGACCACGGCCCTGGCCGCCTACCGCCCGACACAGATCACCGACTCCGCGCTGGCCCGGGCGGCCACCGAGGGGAACCTGGACCGGGCCGGGATCGGCACCTCCAAGTCCACGGTGACCCTGCTGACCACGCAGGACGCGCCGCCCGCGCGGATCGACGTACTCATCGTCCGGGTCCCCAAGAGCCTGGCGCTGCTGGAGGACCAGCTGTACCGGCTGGCCCCGCACGTGCACGAGGGCACCGTGGTCGTGGGCACCGGCATGGTCAAGGAGATCCACACCTCCACGCTGAACCTCTTCGAGAAGATCCTCGGGCCGACGCGCACCTCGCTGGCCGAGAAGAAGGCCCGCCTGATCTTCTGCACCCCCGACCCCGCGGTGCTGGCCGCCGCCGGCGCCTCCCCGTGGCCGGTGACGTACGCGGTCGACGAGGACGGGGGCTCCGGGGCCGGGCTGACCACGGTCAACCACGCCGGGATCTTCTGCGCGGACCGCCTGGACGTCGGCACGCGCTTCTTCCTCCAGAGCATCCCGACCAACACCGACGGCGCCCGCGTCGTGGACCTGGGCTGCGGCAACGGCGTCGTCGGCACGGCCGTGCAGGTGGCCGACCCGGACGCCGAGGTGGTCTTCACCGACGAGTCGTACCAGGCCGTCGCCTCGGCCCGGGCCACGTACGAGGCCAACGTCCCGCCCGGCCGGCGGACGGCGGAGTTCCTCGTCGGCGACGGGGTGGCCATGCTGGCGCCCTCCTCGGTGGACCTGATCCTCAACAACCCGCCCTTCCACTCCCACCAGGCGACGACGGACGCGACGGCGCTGCGCATGTTCGCGCAGTCGCGCAAGGCGCTGCGCACGGGCGGGGAGCTGTGGGTGGTCGCCAACCGGCACATGGGCTACCACACGCATCTGAAGCGCCTCTTCGGCAACTGTGAAGTCGCCGCGAGCGAGCCGAAGTTCGTGGTGCTGCGGGCGGTCAAGCGCGAGTCGCGGCCCCGCCCCATGTGACCTGCCGGTACACCCGCCGGTAGGTCCTACACTCGGCCGCGTGAGCACCGAGGCGCAGGCGGACGGCAGGGTTGACGGCGAGGCGGAGGAGATCGGCGGGGAGCGGCGCTACCGCCGGGAGGACGTGGCCCGCGCGGCCGGGGTCAAGGTGCGCAACCTGCGCTACTACCAGGAGCGCGGGCTGCTGCCGCCGCCCCGCCGCGAGGGTCGGATCGCCTGGTACTCCGACGACCACCTGACCCGGCTGCGGCTGATCAGCGACCTGCTGGGGCGCGGGTACACCGTCAACGGCATCGGCGAGCTGCTGGCCGCCTGGGAGCACGGCGGCGGGCTGTCCCAACTGCTGGGCCTGGAGCGGGAGATGACCCGGGACTGGGTGCAGGAGGAGCCGGTTACCATGACCCGGGCCGAGCTGCGCGAGCTGTTCGGCCCGGGGGCGACGGCCGAGCACACCCGGCGGGCGGCCGAGCTGGGCTACGTACGCCTGGACGGGGATCGGGTCACGTACCCGAGCCGGCGGCTGCTGGAGGCGACGGTGGCGCTGGTGCGGCAGGGGGTGCCGCTCGGGGAGATCCTGGACGCGGGCGACTTCGTACAGGCCCAGGCGGCGGCGCTGGCGGACCGGTTCGTGGCGCTGTTCCGGCGGCACGTGATCGGCACGGAGGGGCTGGGGCGACTTTCGGCCAGTCAGCTGGATCATGTCCGGGAGGCGGTGGCGGCGCTGCGGCCGGTGGCCGGCGAGGTGGTGGCCACGGAGTTCGCCCGGGCGATGGGGCGACGGGTGGAGGCTGAGGTCGCCG
Source organism: Streptomyces sp. NPDC040718 (assembly GCF_055593565.1). NCBI lineage: Bacteria > Bacillati > Actinomycetota > Actinomycetes > Kitasatosporales > Streptomycetaceae > Streptomyces > Streptomyces sp. NPDC040718. The sequence continues at coordinate 99,637 of NZ_JBVIXO010000014.1, forward strand.
AACTGCTGCGTACGGAGCAGTAGGAGTCGGCCTAAAGGGTGCGCTCGCACAACCTTGCCAACCACCATTGGCACTCTTACATTCAACTCGTCGGTAACAAAGGTGCACAGCCGAGATAGGGACCATCTCATGGCAGACTCACCGAACTTATCCGAATCCGGGCCCGGCTCCCCTCCCGGGGCCGAGCCGCCCGGCGAAGAGCTCGTCAGAGACGGCGGCCGGGTCCGCTGGCGCAGGTTCGTGCTCCTGACCGCCCCCGCCGTCGCGGTCACCGCGGGCCTCGGCATCGCCCTCGCGCAGGGCGCGCTCGCCGCCTCCTTCGCGGTCTCGGGCCAGCAGTTCAAGGTGTCGGCTAAGAGCCTGGAGGGCGAGGGCTTCGCCCAGTACGGCAGCGTCGACGTCAACGCCCGGCAGGAGCTGATCCCGGTGGCGGTCACCGCCATCAAGGAAGCCAAGCTGCACGAACTCTGCCAGTCGGTGGTCACCACCCTCCCGGTCATCGGGGACATCTCGCTCAACCTGACCGCCGGCAAGAAGGCACCCGTCGAGGCCTCCAACCTGTTCGTGGACGCCACCCAGCTCGCCGGCGACGCCGAGTTCACGAACATCGAGATCGGGCGCGACGCCTCCACCCTCGACAAGGGCCCGGCCGAGGCACAGGGCATGCAGGACCTGTTCGCCCAGCAGGCCGACAAGGTCAGCATCAGCAGTCTCCAGCAGACGGCCTGGGCGACCAACGCCGGCACCTTCAAGCTCTCCGGGCTGAGCATGGACATCAGCAAGGGCAAGAAGGAATGCTTCTGAGCCGATGGCGGCGGTGGCGGCGCGGCCGGCCCTTCTGGGGCGGCCTCTTCGCCGTCCTGGCCGGGGTGTGGATCAGCGTGCTGCCGCTCGCCCCGCTGAAGATCATGCTCCAGCAGGGGGTGGCCGGGATCCCGTCCGTCCTGATGGGCGCCGTCATGATCGTCCTCGGTCTCACCGGCTGGTTCTCCCCCGCACAGCGCACCCTCGCCGGGATCCTCACGACGCTCGTCGCCACGGCCGCGCTGGTCATGTCGAACCTCGGCGGGTTCCTGATCGGCACCCTGCTCGGCATCCTCGGCGGCGGGCTGATGTTCGCCTGGCAGCCGTACGCCGCCCCGCGCGCCGGGGGCTCCGCCGCCCCCGCCCGGCCCTCCCCCGCCGGGAACTCCCCCACTCCGCACCCCGATCCCCAAGGAGCACAGCCATGAGCCGTACGCGCACCGCGCTCGCCCTCGGCATGGCCGCCGCGGCCGCACTGACGGCGGCCTCCGCCACCGCCACCGCCGCCCCGTTACCGGCGGCCGGGTCGACCACCGTCACCCCGGCCGGGCACGCCTTCAAGGCCACCCTCAGCGGGAAGGCCACCCTCAAGGCCGGTTCGGTCACGGTGACCTGCACGGTCTCCGTCTCCACCGGCGCGGTGCCGGCCGCCCCCGGCAACCAGAACCCGTCGGGTCCGGTCTCCTCTCCCATCTCGCCGCCGACCTACAGCTCCTGTACGTCCAGCATGCCGGGGGTGACCCCGACGGTGACGACCAGCGGCTCCTGGGCGGTGTCCATGCAGAACGGCTCCCCGGTCACCGCGACCATGACGGTGCCGGCCGGCGGGCTCGTCGTGCAGACCTCGGGCCTGGCCAACTGCACCGTCACCGCCGCGCCGGGCGGGGCCGCGAGCGTCCCGGGCACCTGGGCCAACGGCGCCCCGTCGAGCCTGACCTTCACCAACGCGACCGTCCCGGTGACCGTCACCGGCGGCTTCGGCTGCCCGACGAGCGCGACCACGTCCACCTTCAACGCCGTCTACAAGGTCACCGACACCACCGACCCGGCCCAGCAGATCACCGTCACCCCCTGACGGCTCCGGCTCCGCGTCCCCGCTCCCCCGGGCCTTCCCGGGGGAGCGGGGAAAACGCGTTGCACGGCCCCGCGGGCGCGGGCGAAGCTCAGGGCATGTCACAGATCACGGAACAGCACACCACCGGTCAAGACAACACCGACCAGCGGGAATCCGCGGACCGCCAGAGCCGGCGCGGGGTCGCCGATCTGTTCTCCGGAGGGCGGCTCGTCGCCATCCCGCGCAAGGTCGCCCGGCGCGAACAGCTGCTGGAGCACCTGAGCGAGACCCTGTTCGCCGCGGACCGGGAGTACTCGGAGCCCGAGGTGAACGACGCGCTGCGGACCGTCCACGAGGACTGCTCCGCCCTGCGCCGCTACCTGATCACCTCGGGCCGGCTCACCCGGACCCGCGACGGCAGCAGCTACCGCCGGGCCACGACCACCCGGTAGTGGGTCGTCAGCCGCCCGTCCTCGCCCAGCACGTGGAAGGCGACGGCCGGCGGCTCGTCCAGGTGGACGTGGTGGTCGGGGTCCGTCTGCGCCTCCCACGGGAGCCGCAGGGTGGACACCACCCCGGGCGCCACCAGCAGCGGGCGGCCCGCGAAGGTGGTCGCCGCCGCCGTGTGGGCGTGCCCGCACAGGAAGGCCCGCAGGTGGGGGTGGCGCAGGGCCAGCGCCTCCAGGCGCTCCTCGCCGAACTGCCTGATCCCGTCCACGTACGGGGTGTGCAGCGGCACCGGCGGGTGGTGGAAGGCGACGAGGACCGGCACCTCGTGCGGGGTCCCGGTCAGGACGCCGTCGAGCCACTCCAGGGTGGAGTCCTCCAGGTACCCGTGGTGCTCCCCCGGGACCGAGGAGTCGCACACCGCCAGGACGAAGCCCTCGCCCCGCAGCACCTGGTCGACGGGGGCGGCGGAGGGCTCCTCCTCGCCCAGCAGCCCGCGCCGGAAGGCGAGGCGCTCGTCGTGGTTGCCGGGGCAGATCACCAGCGGGTGCCGCGAGGTGAGCAGCTTGCGGGCCTCCTCGTACTCGCCGGGGGTCCCGTTGTCGGCGATGTCCCCGCTGACCAGGACCGCGGCGAGGTCGTACGGGAGACCGTCCAGGTACTCCAGCACGGCGCGGGTGCGCTCGGCGGCCCGGGGCCCGCCGTCGAGGTGGACATCACTGAGCTGCGCTATCACGATCACGGGCGGTGGCTCCTTCGTCGCGGGTCCGGACCTCGGCGCGACGGGTGACGATCGGTCACCGGGACGCCGGGCGAGGTGCGTTCAACCTATCCGACGTGATCACCGGCGGGTGGGGCCCGCACGCCCCGCCGGTCCCCGGGCCGGCTCCGGTTGCGGAACGCCCCGGGATGGGGTTCGTTCGAAGGGGGCGCCCGGAACGGGGTGAGCCGCTGTGATCTTCACCGACCGCGCGGACGCGGGACGGCGTCTCGCGGAAGCGCTGCTCCACCTGCGGGGCGAGGACCCCGTCGTACTCGGGCTGCCGCGCGGCGGCGTGCCCGTGGCCTTCGAGGTGGCGCGGGCGCTGGACGCCGCCCTCGACGTGATCGTGGTCCGCAAGCTCGGCGTGCCGCACCACCGCGAGCTGGGGTTCGGCGCCATCGGCGAGGGCGGCGTGCGGATCATCAACGAGGACGTCGCCCGGCACAGCCGCGCCTCGGAGCGGGAGCTCGCCGAGGTGGAGCGCGACGAGGAGGAGGAGCTGGAGCGCCGGGCGCACCGGTTCCGCGAGGGACGGGCGCGCGTGCCGCTCGCCGGGCGGACGGCGATCGTGGTCGACGACGGGATCGCCACGGGCGCGACGGCCGCGGCCGCCTGCGAGATCGCCCGCGCGTCGGGCGCGGCGCGGGTGGTGCTGGCCGTCCCGGTGGCGCCGCCGGAGGCGGTCGCCCGGCTGCGCGGGGCGGCGGACGAGGTGGTGTGCCTGTCGTCGCCGCCCGCGTTCCGCGCGGTCGGCGAGTGGTACCGGGACTTCTCGCAGACCCCGGACGAGGAGGTCGTGGCCGTACTCGCCGAGGCGGCGGCCGGGCGGGGGGACGGAGGCGGTCAGCCCCGGTAGTTCTCCAGGAGGCGGAGCCAGACCTCGCTGATGGTGGGGAAGGCGGGGACGGCGTGCCACAGCCGGTCGATCGGGACCTCCCCGGCCACGGCGACGGTCGCCGCGTGCAGCAGCTCGGCGGCGCCCGGGCCGACGAAGGTGGCGCCCAGCAGCACCTGCCGGTCGAGGTCGACGACCATGCGGGCCCGGCCCCGGTAGCCGTCGGCGTACAGGCCCGCTCCGGAGACCTTGCCGAGGTCGTGGTCGACGGCGCGGACCCGGTGGCCGGCCCGCTCCGCCTCGGCGAGGGTGAGGCCGACCGCCGCCGCCTCCGGGTCGGTGAAGACGGCCTGCGGGAGGGCCTCCCTGTCGGCGGTCGCCGCGTGCGCGCCCCAGCGGCCGGTGTCCGGGGCCGGGGCACCCGGTCCGGCCGCGCGGGCGACGATGGCGGCGCCCGCGATACGGGCCTGGTACTTGCCCTGGTGGGTCAGGAGCGCCCGGTGGTTCACGTCCCCGACCGCGTACAGCCAGTCGTGGCCGCCCACGCGGCAGCTCTCGTCGACCGCGATCCAGTCCCCCGGAGTCAGCCCCACCGTGTCCAGCCCGATGTCCTCGGTACGGGGCGCGCGGCCGGTCGCCATCAGCAGCTCGTCGCCCTCCAGCAGCTCCCCGCCCTCCAGCACCACCGTGACCGGGCCGGTCGGGCCGTCCCGTACGACCGCCTCCACCGCCACCCCGGTACGGACCACCGCGCCGGCCTCCGTCAGCGCCTCGGCGACCAGCTCCCCGGCGAAGGGCTCCATCCGGGGCAGCAGCCCGGAGCCTCGTACCAGGACGGTGACCTGCGAGCCGAGGGCCTGCCAGGCGGTGGCCATCTCGGCGGCCACCACCGAACCGCCGACGATCAGCAGCCGCCCGGGCACCTCCCGGGCGGAAGTGGCCTCGCGGCTGGTCCACGCCCCGGCTCCGGCGAGGCCGGGCAGGTCCGGGAGCACGGCCCGGCTGCCGGTGGCGACGACGACGGCGTAGCGGGCCGAGAGCACGTGGTGCACGCCCTCGGGGCTGGTGACGGCGACCTTGCGGATGCCGTAGAGGCGGCCGTGGCCCCGGTAGAGGTGGGCTCCGATGGAGTCGAGCCAGTCGACCTGACCGTCGTCCTTCCAGTTTCCCGTCCAGTAGTCGCGGTGCGCGAAGACCGCCTCGGCGTCGAGCGGCCCCCGGACGGCGTCCGCGAGCCCCGGCACTCGGCGGGCGTCGGCGCGGGCGAGGGCCGGGCGCAGCAGGGCCTTGCTGGGGATGCAGGCCCAGTACGAGCACTCCCCGCCGACGAGCTCGCCCTCCACCAGCGCCGTGCTCAGCCCTGCGGCCCGGATCCGGTCGACGATGTTCTCGCCGGCCGGTCCCCCGCCCAGCACCACGACGTCGTACTCCACGGCTTCGGTCATGCGGTCCAGTGTCACCGCACCGCCCGGGCCGCGTCCGGCAATCTCAGGCCTCCGGCGTGCCGGGGGCGCCCCCCTCGTCCTGGGAGGCGGCGATCTTCGCCCGGACCTCGTCCATGTCGAGGGCGCGGGCCTGCCCGATGAGGTCCGTCAGGGCCGTCTCCGGCAGCGCTCCGGGCTGCGCGAAGATGGCCACCTGGTCCCGGACGATCATCAGGGTCGGGATCGAGGTGATCTGGAAGGCCGCGGCCAGCTCCTGCTGGGCCTCGGTGTCCACCTTGGCGAAGACCAGGTCGGGGTTGGCCTCCGCGGCCTTCTCGTAGACCGGCGCGAACTGGAGGCAGGGGCGGCACCAGCCGGCCCAGAAGTCGATCAGCACGAACGGGTTCTCGCTGACCGTCTCGTCGAAGTTCTCCTTGGTGAGCTCGACAGTAGCCACGGTTTCCAGACCTCCTGTATTGCGGGTGTCCTGAAGGAACGAACGGCCGCCCCGCCGCATTCCGCGCCGGCCGGGGATGCCCTAGAACGGGTGGCCGGGCGCGGTGGTGCGGGCCGTGGTCCAGCGCAGTTCGGTGAAGGCGTCGAGGTTGGCCTCCCCGCCGAAGCGGGCGCCCGTCCCCGAGGCGCCGACCCCGCCGAAGGGGGCCACCGCCTCGTCGTTCACGGTCTGGTCGTTGACGTGCGCGATCCCGGTCGGGATGCGCCGCGCCAGCTCCAGGCCGTGTCCCGCGTCGGCGGTCACGATGCCCAGGGAGAGTCCGTACGGGCCCGCCGAGGCGAGCTCCACCGCCTCGTCCTCGGTCGCGAAGGAGCGTACGGGCGCGACGGGGCCGAAAACCTCCTCGGCGTAGGCGGGGGTGTCGTCGGCCACGCCCGCCAGCACCGTCGGCCGGTAGAAGAGGTCCCGGTGGGTGCCGCCCGCGAGGAGCTTGGCGCCCTGCTCGACGCTGGCCTCGACCAGGCCGTGTACCCGCTCCAGCTGCGTCCGGTCGAGCAGCGGGCCCAGGTGGACGCGCTCGCGGAAGGGGTCGCCGACGGCGAGGGCCTCGGCGCGGGCGGCGAGCCGCTCGACGTACTCGTCGTAGAGGGAGGTGTGCACGAGGTGGCGCCCGGCGGTCATGCAGATCTGGCCCTGGTGGAAGAACGAGCCCCAGGAGGCCTGCGCCACGGCCGCCTCGACATCGGCGTCGGCGAGGACGACGAGGGCCGAGTTCCCGCCCAACTCCAGGTGTGCGCGCTTGAGGTGACGGCCCGCCAGTTCGCCGACGGCCCGGCCGGCAGCGGTGGAGCCGGTGAAGGAGACCACGCGCACGAGCGGGTCCGTGACCACCGCGGCGCCCGTCTCGGCCCCGCCGGGCAGTACGTGCAGCAGCCCGGCCGGGAGTCCGGCCGCGGCGAACACGGCGGCCAGGGAAAGGCCGCCGCTGACGGCGGTCCGGCGGTCCGGCTTGAGGAGGACGGCGTTGCCGAGCGCGAGGGCGGGGGCGACGGAGCGGATGGAGAGGATCAGCGGGGCGTTGAACGGCGCGACCACCCCGACCACCCCGGCCGGGACGCGGCGGGTGAAGGAGAGCCGGGGCGCCTCGCTCTGCAGTACCTGCCCGGCCGGCCGGGAGGCGAGCGCGGCGGCCTCGTAGCACTCCTGGGCGGCGACGTGGAGTTCGAAGTCGGCCTTGCCGGGTATGGAGCCCGACTCCCGGACCAGCCACTCCCGCAGCTCGTCGGCGTGGGCCGCGAACAGGTCACCGGCGCGGCGCAGTACGGCCGCCCGCTCCAGGTGGGTGGCGCGCGCCCAGTCGAGCTGCGCGGCCCGGGCCCGTACGGCCGCCTCCGCGACGTCTGCGGGGGCGGCGAGGTCTACCGTGGCGAGGGTACGGCCGGTCGCGGGTTCGACGACCGGGGCGGAACCGCCGGTGAGCGTGGGTCCGTCCTGCCAGAGTGTCGGATCGAGCAGCGGCATGACGCGGGGCCTCCGGGTGGGGGTGGGCGGGCGGGGCGGGGGGCGGCAGCAGGCGCCATCGTGCCAGACCGGGGACGTCATCTCTGTTCAGTTATTGGGCAGTTGGCGGGACCCCGTGACCGGAAACGATCGACGGGGTCCTGTGGGGTGGGCTGTGGCTGCTACCGCTCCAGGACCAGGGCGATGCCCTGGCCGACGCCGATGCAGAGCGCCGCCATGCCGGTGCCGGAGCCGGCCGCCGCCAGCTGGTGCGCCACCGAGCCGGCCAGCCGGGCGCCCGAGGCGCCGAGCGGGTGGCCGATGGCGATGGCGCCGCCGCGCGGGTTGACCACGGCCGGGTCCAGCTCCGGCCAGGCGGCGAGACAGCCCAGCGCCTGCGCGGCGAAGGCCTCGTTGAGCTCGAAGGCGGTCAGGTCGGAGAGGTCGCGGCCCGCCTTGGCGAGCGCCCGCTGGACGGCGTCGACCGGGCCGAGGCCGAACAGCTGCGGCTCGATGCCGGTGACGGCGGAGGCGCTGATCCGGGCGAGCGGCTCGCGGCCCGTCGCGGCGAGGCCCTCCTCGTCCGTGAGCAGCAGGGCGGCGGCTCCGTCGTTGAGGGGGGAGGCGTTGGCGGCCGTGACGGTGCCCGAACCGTCCGTCCGGAACGCCGGCTTGAGGCGGGCGAGAGCCTCGGGGGTGGAGCCCTCGCGGATGCACTCGTCGCGGGCCAGGTCCGCTCCGGGGTAGGGGACGACCTCGTCGCCGTACAGCCCGGCGGCCCAGGCGGCCGCGGCCTTGCGGTGGCTCTCCAGGGCGAAGGCGTCCTGCGCCTCACGGGTGATGCCGTGCTTCTCGGCGACGAGCTCGGCGCCCTCGCCGAGGGAGGCCGTCCACTCCGCGGGCATCCGGGGGTTGGTCATCCGCCAGCCGAGGGTGGTGGACCACATCTGCTGGTGCCCTGCGGGGAAGGCGCGCTCGGGCTTCTGGACCACCCAGGGGGCGCGGGACATCGACTCGACGCCGCCGGCGATGGCGACGGAGGCGTCCCCGAGCGCGATGGCACGCGCCGCCTGGATCACGGCCTCCAGGCCCGACCCGCAGAGCCGGTTGACGGTCACGCCGGGGACGCTGACCGGGAGGCCGGCGAGCAGCACCGCCATGCGGGCGACGTCGCGGTTGTCCTCGCCGGCGCCGTTGGCGTCGCCGAAGACGACGTCGTCGATGCGGGCGGGGTCGAGGTCGGGCGTACGGTCCACGAGCGCGCGCACGACGTGCGCGGCGAGGTCGTCGGGGCGCACCCCGGCGAGGGCTCCGCCGAACTTGCCGATCGGGGTGCGGACGGCGTCGACGACGTAGACGTCGCGGACGGTGCGGATGCTCATGGGGGCTCTCCTGGGCGGCTCCGTACGGTCGGCGGCGGACCGGGTGCCGGCGTGGGCACCGGGACCCACCCCCGGGCACGCCCGGTGGGGCGCGCCCGCAGTCTCCGCCGAGGTGTCGGGGCGTGTCAACGGTTGCCCTTGCCCTGGCCGGGCGGTTGCCCTGGCCGGGCCCTTGCCCTGGCCGGGCCCTTGCCCTGGCCGGGCGGTTGTCGGCCAGGGGGTCAACCTGCCGGGCGGAGTGCGGGCCGGGTGGCTGCGGGTGAATGCGGTGCCCTGCCGGGTGGGGCCGGGGTGGGGCCGGGGGTGCGTACTGCGGCGGGCGGGGCCGGGGGTGCGTAGTGCGGCGGGCGGGGCCGGGGGTGCGTGCTGCGGGGGCCGGGGGCGGGGCCGGGGGCGGGGCCGGGGTGGGGTGCCGTCCGGGACGGGCTTCGATGTTCGGCGCCCGATCCGGATCCGGATGTACGAGGTACCGCGCGCCGAATTCATCTCGTTTTAGTCCCGGACGACACCCCACCCCGTCCCCACCCCCGACCGGCACCTCCCAGCCCGGCCCGATACCTTCCAGCCTCCCCGGCCCTTCCAGTCCGGATGGGAAAGCCAGCCCCGTCGACCTCTTACAGTCCGGATGGGAAAGCCAGCCCCGTCGACCTCTTACAGTCCGGACGGGAAAGCCAGCCCCGCCGGCGCATCCCGCCCCGCCCAACATCCCGCCCCGCCGGCGCATCCCGCCCCGCCCAACATCCCGCCCCGCCGGCGCATCCCGCCCCGCCCAACATCCCGCCCCGCCCAACATCCAGCCTCGCCGTACCTCCAGCCCCGCCGGCGTTTGAGGCGCGGGTCCGGGCGGCGCCCGGGGAACGGGGGAAGGGCGGGTGGGGGACCCCGGCCCCGCGCAGCGGCACACCACCCGCCCCCGGGTCAGACGGCCGGAGGCCGGCACAGCGGCGCGGAGCCGGTGAGGCCGGCCGCGGCCGGGCGGCGCGTCAGGAAGGGGTGGATTCGCGGGGTACCGCAACGGCCGCCATCAGGTCGTGCCGCTCGGTGATCTCCGAAGGATCCCGCACCGCCGCGTCCACCAGCCCCGCCAACCGCTCCCCCGTCGGCATCTCGATCCGCACCGTGCTCAGCCTCGGCCGCAGCAGCCGCCCGATGAGCAGGTCGTCGGCGCCGATCACGGCCACGTCCCCGGGGATCCGCAGCCCCGCGTCCTGAAGGGCCCGCATCAGCAGCATCGCGTACTCGTCGTTGTACGCGAACACCCCGTCCAGCCCCAGCGCCCCCCACCGCGCGGCCAGCGCCGCCGCCGACTCCTCCGTGTAGGCCATCGGCAGCGCCCGTACCAGTTCGGCGCCCGCCACCGACCGGGCGCCCGCCAGCCTGGGGCCGGAGAACGGTTCCAGGCCGTCCTCCTGCGGCACGACCACCCCGATGCGGCGGCGGCCGCGTTCCACGAGGTGGGCGGCGGCGCGGGCGCCCACCTCCGCCTGGTCCATCACGAGCGCGTGCGCGCCGGGGACCGTGTCGGGGCCCATGGTGATCACCGCGCGCGCACCGGCCCGTTTGAGGGTGGCGACGTTCCCCGGGGACAGGGCGGTCTCCCCGAGGGAGATCACCGCCACGGGCCGCAGTTCGGCCCAGGCGCGGGCGGCCTCGTCGCCGCCGAGGCCGAGGCTGCCGTACTGGACGACGGTGTAGTCCAGGCGGCGCAGGGCCCATTGGAGTTCGTTGAGGAAGTTGCTGTAGAGCGGCCCGGCCGGGACGTGCGAGGTGGGCAGCAGCACGATGCGGGTGTGCCCGGCGCGCAGGCTGCGGGCGGCGGCGTGCGGTACGTAGCCCAGCTCCTCGGCGGCCTCGCGCACCCTGCGCCGCGTCGGCTCGCTGATCCGTACCGCTTCCGCGTTGTTCAGGACGTACGAGACCGTCGCGCGCGAGACCCCCGCCAGACGGGCGACGTCGGCGCTGGTCGGCACGGGTGGGGCGGGCGGCGTGCGCCGGCCCGGCGGGTTCGGTGAGTCTGCCATGGCCCGGGCATCTTTCCAGACCGATTGCGTACGGGGGCTAGCGGTTGGCCGGAAACGGGTGCTACACAGTGCTTACACGTTTCAGTGACACGTGTAACCCCCTCTTCGCCGGCCCCCTCCCCGACGTGCCGCCGCCCCCTCGCACCCCGTCGCACCCCGCCACCCGCGACGGGGCGGCGCGCACCCCTCCACCCCTGCCCAGGAGGGCACCATGGCTCTTTCCTCCCAAGGCGCCGACACCGCCGCCGCCACCTCCGACAGACCCTCCCCCGAGCGCCGGCTGCTGCCGCTGCTGCTCCTCGGCAACACCGCGATGTACGCCCTCTACGTCGGCGTCGCCGGCATCCTGCTCGCGCTCCAGGTGGAGCGCGTGGACCCGGCCGACAAGGTCGCCAACTTCGGCCTGATCGCGGGGGTTTCCGCGGTCTTCGCGACGGTGTTCAACCCCGTCGCGGGTGCGCTGTCCGACCGCAGCGGACGGCGCAACCCGTGGATCCTGGGCGGCGGGCTCGCCGCGGTGCCGGCGATGCTGCTGCTCGGGCTCGCCGACACGATCCTGCTCATCACCATCGCCTGGTGCCTCGGCCAGGCCGTGATGAACGTCTACCAGGCCGCCATCACCTCCGTCGTCCCCGACCGGGTGCCGGTGGGCGCCCGCGGCAAGGCCTCGGCGGCGGTCGGGCTCGGCCTGCCCTTCGGCTCGGTGCTGGGCGCGCTGGCGGGGGCGGCCTTCTCCGACGACTTCCGCACCGGATACCTGGTTTTCGGCGCGATCGTGGCGGGCGCGGCGGTCGTGTTCACCGCCTGCACCCGTGAGCAGCGGCTCCCGGCCCGTGCTCCGCTGCCCGTCCGGGCCCAGCTCGCCGCCTTCGCCGGCGCCCTGCGCGACCACGACTTCCGCTGGGCGTTCGTCGGGCGGGCGCTGCTCGTGCTCGGCTACTTCGCGGTGAGCGGCTACCAGCTGTACATCCTCCAGGACCACACCGTGCTGCCCGGGGGGATGGAGCCGGAGGCGGCGGTGGCGGTGCTGATGCCGCTGACGAGCGTCGCGATGGTCGTCTCCACGGTGGCGGGCGGCTGGCTGTCGGACCGGCTCGACCGGCGCAAGCTGTTCGTGGGGGCCTCGGCGCTGCTGTCGGCGGTCGCGCTCGTCATCCCGGCCGTATCGGCGAGCTGGACCGCGATGCTGGCGTTCTCCGTGGTCAACGGGCTGGCGTTCGGCTGCTACATGGCCGTGGACACGGCGCTGGTGACGATGGTCCTGCCGACGGCGGAGGACGCGGCCCGGGACATGGGCGTGCTCAACGTCGCGAACGCCGGTCCGCAGATCGTCGCCCCCTTCGTCGCCTCCGTCGTCGTCTCGGTGAGCGGCGGCTACACCGCGCTGTTCGTCGTCGCCGCCGTACTGGCGGTGGCGGGCGCGCTGGCGGTCCGTCCGATCCGCGGCGTGCGCTGACCGCCCGGTACGGCCCCCGGCTCCTCGCCGCCGCTCAGAAGGGCGGGCAGTCGCTGTAGCCCCAGGGCGCGGGCGGCGGGACTTCGGGGAGCGGGGTGCGCAGGAGGGTGACGGCCTCCTCGGCACGGCCCAGTTCGACCATGAGCGGGCCCAGGGTCCGGCGGTGTTGCGGGCGGTCGGTCTCCAGGAGGGCCAGGGCTTCCTCCGGGCGGCCGTGGTCGGCCAGGAGGCGGGCCAGTTCCTCCACCGCGTACCAGCTCGCACCCTCGGGGTGCGCGCGGGCCTGCTCGGCCGCCTCGTCCAGCCGTCCGCAGGCCGCCATCAGCGGGCCCCGCATCCGGAACAGCTCCCATTCCTCCTCGCCCCGCCGGGTCTTGAGGGCGTCGAGGTGGGCGAGGCCCTCCTCGGCCCGGCCCTCGGCGGCGAACAGCCCGCACAGGACGTCGAGGGCGCAGTCGTCGTAGGTCGCGCGGGCCCGCATCACCTCGATGGCCTCGCCGCCCCGGCCGTGCCGGGCGAGGAACTGCGCGAGCAGGATCCTGGCGTGCCCGAGGTCCTGCTCCACGTGCTGCCGGTAGACGTCGACCGCGCCCGCCACGTCCCCCCGCTCCTCCAGGTGCTCCGCCAGCCGGCGGACCGCCGACGGGTGCTCGCCGTCGCCCGCGAAGGCGCGGAGTTCATCGATCCGGCCGTGCCTCACGAGGAGTTCGGCGAGCGGGTCCCGGTTGTTGACCGGGGTCGGGCCGTACGCGTACAGCACCTCGACCGCCTCTTGCGTACGGCCCTGCCGTTCGCGGACGGACGCGATGAGGTTCACCGCGTTGAACGGCTCCGGGTACCGGTCGCCGCACTCCGCGCCGCCGCACCGCGCGCACGGGCGGCCCGGCGCGATCCGGGCGGCCAGCAGCTCCGCGACCTCGTCGCCCCGGCCCAGGCCGAGGGCCACGTCGGCCAGCGGTTCGGCCAGGTACCAGTCCGAGACGTGCGGGGCGAGCAGTGCGTACGCCTCCTCGGCCCGGCCGTGCCGGGCCAGCAGCGGCGCCAGCTCCCGCAGCGCGGAGCGTTCCCCGTCCAGGGCGAAGGGGCGCAGCAGTCCGACGGCCTCCTCGCCCCGGCCCGCCGCTTCGAGCAGCCGGGCTGCTTCCTCCGCCGCGGTGAACCAGCCCGTCGCGAGGTAGGGGGCCAGTACGGCGAGGGCCTCTTCCGGCTCGCCCCGCCCGGCCAGCCGGCGCGCCCAGGCCCTCGCGCAGAACCAGTCGCCGTCCTCCGCGAGGGCCTGCGCGCGCACGACGTCGGCGTGCCCGAGTTCGAGCAGCCGCTCGACGAGGTCGGGCGGTACGCAGTCCCGGTGCAGGCGGGTCCGGTGGTCGAGTACGGCGGCGTCCATGGGGTGCACCCTAGGTGGCTTTCAGGACGTCCTTGGCCACCAGGACCCCGTCCGACCAGCAGAGCCGGTAGAGGTCGACCTGGTCCAGCAGGTCCCGGCCGGAGCGGTAGAACTCGCAGGCGGTGCCCGGCGGCCGGGGCGCGGAGCGGAGGTGGTCGGGCGGGTAGGGGAAGGCGCGGGCCGGGAGGAGGGGGGCGAGCTCGGTGCGGGAGGCTCCGGGTTCCAGCCCGGCGAAGCGGGACGGCGGCAGCACTCCGGTCGTCAGCTGCCAGGCCAGGCAGACGGCGGCCGGGACGAAGAAGGCCGCCGCGGCGGTCGGCGCGGCAAAGGCGGCCACGGCGCGGCGGCGTGCGGCGCGGCGTACCTCGGCATGCCGTTCGGCGGACTCCGGGGCGGTGCCGGCCGCCCCGGGGACGTCGGCCCGGCGCGCGGGGCGGGCCGGGGGCTGGTGCGGGAGGACGGCGGTGACGCGGAAGCCGTCCTGGTGGGGCCCGGTCCGCAGGGTGCCGCCGAGGACCTCCACCCGCTCCCGGAGCCCGGTCAGCCCCCGGCCCCCGCCGGCACCGCCCGCGGGGGCTCCGGCGGACCCGGCCCGGCCGTCGGCCCGCGCGGCGGCGTTCACGACGCTGACGCGGGTGCGGTCGGCCCCGTGGTCGATGCCCACCCTGATCCCGCCGCCCGGGGCGTGTTTCACGGCGTTGGTGAGGGCCTCCTGCACCACCCGGTACGTCCCGCGTTCGACCAGCGGCGGCAGCGGCCCGGCGGACGTTCCGCGCCGCTCCCACCGCACCGGCACCCCGGAGGCCGCCGCCCGGGCGAGGAGGTCCTCGACCGTGTCCGTCTCCGGCCCCGGCTCCCGCGGTTCGTGCAGCACGGCCACGGTCTCCCGCAGCCGCTCGACGGCGTCCGCGATCGTCCCGCGCAGCTCGGCGAGGTCGTCCCGGTCGCGGTCGGTGAGGTCCGGGGAGAGTTCCAGGGCGCCCGCGCGCAGGGCGACCAGGCTCAGCACGTGGCCGAGGGAGTCGTGCATGTCGGCCGCGATGTCGGCCCGTTCGGCCAGCCGGGCGCGCTCCGCGACGAGGTGCTGGCGCTCCTCCAGGCTTCCGGCCAGCCGCCATCCCTCCCGTACGAGTTCGCGCCGGCCGCGCCAGTGGCGCCCGGCCAGCCAGGGCACCAGGAGGGCGGTGGGCAGTACGGCCAGGGCGTAGAACCACCACACGGCCGGCACCCCCAGTACGGCGCACGCCGCGAGGTCGGCCGCGAGGGACGCGGCGAGCACCCCCAGCGGGCCCCGGGCGCGAGCCGTCCGGGCGCCGAGCAGGCAGCTCAGCGCGGCCAGCGACAGGACGTGGGCGTTGGCCGGGGTCGCGGGGTCGGCCAGGCCCACCGCGCACAGGCCGTTGGCGAGGAACACGGCGGCCCCCGGCCGGAGGCGGGACAGCGGTACGGCCACCGCCAGCACGGCCAGCGGGAGCAGCAGGTCCAGGACCGGCGAGTCCCCGCCCGCGTCCAGGAACCCGTAGCCGGTGGCGGCCGCGAGGGCGGTCCACAGTGCCGCGTCGGAGAGCACGGGCCTGGGTCGGATGTGCGGGTGCCGCATGGCGCGTGGGTCCTTCCGGTGCGCGTCGTGTCCTCCGGTCGATTCTGCGGGACGTGCCCGGGCGGCCGGCGCGGTGTCAGGCGTCCCTGCGCCGCAGCACGTACAGGCCCGCCGCGTACGCCGCGGCGGTCCACGCGGCCACGATGAGGACGGCCGTCGCCGAGGAGTACGGGGCGGCGGCGCCGGCCCGCATGAAGTGGTCGCCCGCGCCGTACGGCATGCGGTCGTTCACGGCCGCGAGGGTGTCGCCGCCGAGCCCGAGGAACACGCTCGGCAGTGCCCAGAGCAGTGCGGCGAGTATCGACAGCGCGCCGGCCGGGTGCCGCGTCGCGACGGCCACGCCGACGGTGAGCACGGCCACGAGCCCCTGGTAGATCCCGACGGCCAGGACCTGCCCGAGGGTCGTGCCCGCCGCGAAGGAGGCCCGCCCCTCGAACGCCCCCCATGCGACGGCCGTGCCCACCGCGGCGAACGCGGCGCCGGCGAGGAACGCGACCGCGCCCACGACGAGTGCCTTCGCCGCCTGGACCCGGTGCCGGCGCGGCACCCACAGCAGCGTGGCCCGGACGGTGCCCGTCGAGTACTCGGAGGTCACGGCGACCGTGGCCAGGACGACGAAGGCGAACTGGGTGACGACGGCGGAGGCCGCCGCCGCGTTCCCCACGGGCTGGACCGGCTGTTCGTTGATGCGGGCGATCGAGGCGTAGTAGAAGGTGAACACGCCGGTGATCACGAGGCCTGCGAGGAGGGCGAGGTACGGGGCCCGGACGGACCAGAGCTTCGTCCACTCGGAGGCGAGCTCCCCGGCGAAGCCGCGGGCCGGACGGCGGCCCCGGGTACCGTCGGCGTTCCGCGGCGCGTCCGTCCGCCCGTCCCGTGCCGTCGGGGTCGCGGTCACTGCTGCTCTCCTTCTGCGGTGGTGCCCGTCGTGTACTCGACGCTGCGCGCCGTGAGGTCCATGTACGCCTGCTCCAGCGACACCCCCACGTCGGCCAGGGCGTGCAGTCGTACGCCGCGGCGGTGGGCGATGTCGCCGACCTCGGCCGCGGTCCTGCCTGCGACGGTCACTTCGCCGTCCGCCCCCGTCTCGACGCTCACGCCGTCGGCCGCCGCCAGGTGGCGGACCAGTGCGGACCGCTCCCCGGGATCGGGCACCGAGGCGCGCGCCCTCGCGGGAGACGCGGCGGCGAGGAACTCCGTCATGGTGGTGTCGCTCAGCAGCCGCCCGCGCCCGATGACGACTAGGTGGTCGGCCGTGACCTGCATCTCGCTCATGAGGTGGCTGGAGAGGAACACGGTGCGCCCTTCCGCCGCCTGGTCCCGTACGAGCCTGCGGATCCACCGCACCCCGTCCGGGTCGAGGCCGTTGACCGGTTCGTCGAGGATCAGTACGGGCGGATCGCCGAGCAGGGCGCCCGCCACTCCGAGCCGTCCGCCCATGCCCAGCGAGTACGTGCCGGCGGGCCTGCGGGCCGCTTTGGCCAGGCCCACCGTCTCCAGAACCTCGTCCACCCGGCGTGCCGGAATGGCGTTGGCGCGGGCCTGGGCGAGCAGGTGCGCGCGGCCGGAGCGGGCCGGGTGGACGGCGCGGGCGTCGAGCATCGCTCCCACCGCCCGCAGCGGGCGGCGCAGGTCCGCGTAGGGCCGGCCGCCGATGAGGGCCCGTCCTCGGGTGGGGTGGTCGAGCCCCAGGATCATGCGCATCGTGGTGGACTTCCCGGCCCCGTTGGGGCCGAGGAAGCCGGTCACCCGGCCGGCTCGGACGTCGAACGTCAGGTCGTCGACGGCGAGGGTGCCGCCGTAGCGTTTCGTCAGTCCTCGGAGGCTGATCACGAGAGTTCCTTCGCTGTCGGTCGCGGTCTGCGTACGCCGTCGACACTACGAGCGCACGGGGCCGGCGCCCATGCGACGAAGGGAAGGGACGTCCTGCCTTTCGTCGGGGGAACTCCCCTACCCCGGAGGGATCTTGCGGGACGCGCCGTCGGGCCGGCGGCGCGCCGGCCGTAGGCTCGTCCGCGTGGAGGAGACGACAGCGAGCGGTCGGCCGGTGCGGGTCCTGGTGGCCGACGACGAGGCGATGGTCCGGGCCGGCGTACGCGCCATCCTGGCGCGGGACCCGCAGGTCGAGGTGGTCGCGGAGGCGGGCGACGGGCACGAGGCGATCGCACTCGCCGGGCGCCACCGGCCGGACGTGGTCCTGCTGGACATCCAGATGCCCGGCCTCGACGGGCTGACGGCGGTGGGGCGGTTCCGCCGGGAGCTGCCGGCGGTCGGGGTGATCATGCTGACGACCTTCGGCCAGGACGACTACATCGCCCGGGCTCTGGAAGAGGGCGCGGACGGGTTCCTGTTGAAGGCGGACGACCCGAGGGAACTGCTCGGCGGGGTACGGGCGGTCGGCGCCGGCGGGGCGTACCTGTCCCCGCGGGTCGCCGGCCGGGTCATCGCCGGGATGCGCGCCCACCGGTCGGCACACCCGCACCGCTCCCTGGACCGGCTGACGGAGCGGGAGCGCGACGTGCTGGCCGGTCTCGGCGTCGGGCTGTCCAACGCGGAGATCGCGAGCCGGCTCCACCTGGTCGAAGGCACGGTGAAAGCGCACGTCAGCGCCGTACTGACCAAGCTGGGCGCACGCAACCGGGTGGAGGCGGCCATCGCCGCGCACGAGGCCGGGCTGATCCCGCCGCGCGGCGCCTGACGGGCGGCCGGCGGGACGGCCGGGCACGCCTCGCGTGGGCGGCCTCAGACGATGGCGGCCGTCGTCACCACCATGACCGCGGCCATCGCCGCCTGCGTGTCGCGGATCGCGGTGCGGACGCTCTCGGCGGCCCACTGGCCGTCGGCTATCTGCGCCATCCGCGCGGCCACCGGCTTGCGCGGGCCGTCGGGGAAGGCCAGGCCGTGCAGTTTGGCGGAGTGGACGAGCGCGATGAGTCCGGCCGTCCGGGTGTCCGGCTCCTCGCCGTCCAGCACGACGGCGGCGAGGCGGGCGCGCAGCTCGCGCTCGACCGTGCCGTCCGCTTCCGGGTAGCGGCGGACCGGGAACATCCCGAGCACCTTGCGCTTCTCCTCCACGATCACCCCGCGCTCGCAGAGGCGCTGCACGGCCGCGGTGACGGCCTTGGGCTGGTCTTTCGTCAGCCAGTCCGTCGCACGGTGCCGGCCACGCCCCCGCAGCCAGGTCCCGATCAGCTCCGTACGGCCGTCGAGCAGCGGCTCCCCGGTCGGGGCCGGGTCCGTCAGCACGAGGTCCTTGCCGCTGACGGAGACCCGTCCGGCCAGGACCAGTTCGAGCAGGAACCCCCCGGCGACGGCCCAGCCGGCCGCCTGCCGCTGCTGCGCCGAGCCGGACTCGTCGTCCAGCGACAGCAGCACGACCTCCTCCGCCAGTGTGATCGCCATGCCGCTACCCCCGCGTACTCGCTCCGTGAACAGGTCTCGACAGGTGAGACGTCCCACGTCAGCGGGGAGTTCCCGGGCCGTGTCCCGGGAACTCCGGGGGAGTTGGCGGCCGCTCGACCGCCCGCACCCGCACCCACGTCAACAGGAGCGGGACGGCGCGTGCCGCGTGCCGCACACGGACGCGGCGCGGGCCGCTAACCTCGCCCGCATGACGGCACTTTCGCACCACGGCAGCAGCCACGTCGAGCAGCCCGGCAGGGACGGCCTCACCGCCACGACCGAGGCCGATCCGCGCGCCATCGGCCCGGTCCGCACCGAGTACGCCCCGGACCCGGACGGGGATCCCGACCCGGGCGAGATCGTGTGGACCTGGGTCCCCTTCGAGGAGAACGACGGGCGGGGCAAGGACCGCCCGGTGCTGGTGGTGGCGCGCGAGGCGGGCGGGGCGACGCTGCTCGCCGTCCAGCTCTCCAGCAAGCGGCACGACCGCGACCGGGAGTGGGTGCCTATCGGCGCGGGCCCCTGGGACGGCGCGGGGCGGGAGTCCTGGGTGGACGTGGACCGGGTGCTGCGGGTCCACGAGTCGGGCATGCGCCGCGAGGCCTGCGCGCTGGACCTGCCCCGGTTCCGCCTGGTGGCGGACCGCCTGCGCGAGCGCTACGGCTGGCAGTAGCCCCTCAGCGCGTCGCCGCCAGCATCCGGTGCGCCACCGCCCGGAGGTGGGCGAGGACCGCCGGGTCGGCGTCGAGCGCGTAGTCCGCGTCCAGGCCCGCGAGGGTGGCGGCGACGCGGGGCAGGAAGTCGTCGGAGGCGTCGACGCGGCAGGTGGCGGCGGTGACGGGGCGGACGCGGGCGCCCAGGCGGCTCAGGCGCCCGGCCGGGCACTCGACGGTCGCGACGGCCCGGTACCGGGTCGGGGCCGCCGTCAGGCGCTGCGCGGTGAAGGCGGCCGGGTCGCCGCCGGGGACCTCGCGCGCCGGGACGCGCCGGCCGGTGGCGGCGGGGTCGGTGATGCGGTCGAGGCGGAAGAGGCGCCAGTCCTCCTTGCCGGTGTCGTGGGCGAGGAGGTACCAGAGGCCGCCGGAGGCGACCAGGTGGCAGGGCTCGACCCGGCGGTGCGCGGCCGCGCCCTCGCGGGCGGTGTAGGTGAAGGTGAGCACCTCGTGGTCGCGGCAGGCGACGGCGAGCGTGCTCAGCAGGGCGGGGTCGAACCGGGGCCCGCGGTCCTCCCAGGTGATGCCGGCGAGGGTGGACTGGAGGGCGCCGACCCGGCCGCGCAGGCGGCGCGGCAGGACCTGTTCCAGTTTGGCCAGCGCCCGCAGGGCGGTCTCCTCCATGCCGGTGAGGCTGCCCGCGGCGGTGCGCAGGGCGACGGTGACCGCGACGGCCTCCTCGTCGTCCAGGAGCAGCGGCGGCAGGTCGGTGCCGGCTCCCAGGCGGTAGCCGCCGGCGTGGCCACCATGGCCCGCACCGAGCCCGACATGATGGGCAACGCCCCCTACCCGGAGTTCCTCGCCGAGCACCCCGGCGTCACCCTGCTGGCCTTCGGCGGGGCCGCGGCCGCAGCCGACGAGCTGGTCGTCAACGGCATCGACGGGCCCAACGCCGTCGCCGCGCTCACCGCGATCGCGGACGAGCTGGCGGGCAAGGTCCTGGCCGACTACGCCGTGCCGTTCGTGTACCGGCACGATAGCGAGCACCCCTGGCCCACCCCGTGGGGCGTGATGCCGAAGTTCGACCCGTGCGACACCGACAGCCTCGGCGAGCAGATCCAGCGCGCCCTGCCCCGCACCCGGGTCGTCAAGTCCTTCGTCACCCAGGAGCAGGAGACCGTGGCCCGCCCGGGCGGCGTCAACGGCGGGGACCACACGATGTTCGTCGCCGGCGCCGACGCCGGCGCGAAGCGGCTGGTCACCGAGCTGCTGGAGGCCTACGGCTGGAGCGACGTCCTCGACCTCGGCCCGCTCGTGTCCGCCCGCGGCATGGAGATGTACGCCCACCTGCACAGCGCGATCGGCTTCGCCCTGGGCTTCGGCGCCCCCTTCGGGATCAAGGTCGTACGCTGACCCGCGCACCCGGCGCCGCGCCGCTCAGCAGCCGTCGAAGGCCGCGGCGAAGGCCTCTCGGGTACGGGGGTCGCGGTCCAGGACGCCGAACACGACCTGCTCGAAGGTCCCCGCGAAGCGGCCGGTCAGGGCCGCCCGGAAGGCCTCCGCCACCTGGGCCGGGTCGTTCCGGAACACCCCGCACCCCCACGCGCCCAGCACCAGCCGCCGGTACCCGTGCAGTGCGGCCACCTCAAGGACCAGCCCGGCGCGCCGGGCCAGGGCGGCCGGGATCTCGTGGACGCGCTCGGGCTCCTGGCGTCGGATGGTGCCGGCGTTCGGGGCCGGAGAGGTGAGGAAGCCGGCGCGGAACGGGGTGTCCAGCAGTTCGCCCCGGTCGTCGCGGAAGACCGGCACCCCGGGGGAGTGAATCACCCGGTCGGTGTAGAAGGTGCTCTTTCCCGCGCGGTGGACCTCGTAGTACTCCGGGGCCTCCAGCAGGGTCTCGTACAGGGCCGAGGCGCGGCACAGGGCCTCCTCCTGGGCCTTGGCCCCGCGGACGTACCCGCCCCCGGGATTG
Organism: Streptomyces sp. NPDC040718; assembly: GCF_055593565.1. Taxonomy (NCBI): domain Bacteria; kingdom Bacillati; phylum Actinomycetota; class Actinomycetes; order Kitasatosporales; family Streptomycetaceae; genus Streptomyces; species Streptomyces sp. NPDC040718. Next base: position 120,794 of record NZ_JBVIXO010000014.1, read on the forward strand.
CGGGCCGAGGCGAAGTTCAGAACCGCCGTGCCGCCCTCCCCCGCGAGGCGGCGCGCCGCGACCGTGCTGCTCTCCCCCGTGACCTCAAGGACCGTCGCCGGGCCTCCCCCGAGGGACTCTCCGTCCGGTATGACTCGGTTTGGCCCATATATTCTTGTTCCGGCCTTGGCTTCCGCCAGGTCGGCGGCGAGGGAGACCCGCCGCCCCGTCCGCGTCCGGTACTCCCCGGACGCCGCGATCAGTGCGTTCTCCCGCGCGATCTCGCGCAATCTGCTGCTCACGCCGGAATCCTCGGCCCTGGGGCCCGGGACGGCAAAGGAATTGACGCTCCGATGAGGGGTAGGGCACGGGTGACATCACGGCCGACGACAGGAGACGAGGTTCCGGTCATGCCCGAGAACTCGCCCGCTCCATTCGCCCTGAACGCCGAACAGAACCCCCTGACCGAGACGGCCGCCGAGGACCTCGTCCACGGCATCTGCTTCAAGACCGGACCGCCCCGCCTCCTCGGCGCCGAGCTCGAATGGCTCGTCCTGGACGCCGAGCGGCCCTGGCTGCCCCTGCCCCCCGAGAGGCTGACCGCCGCCCACGCGGCCGCCCGCGCACTGCGCCTGCGCTCCCGGCTCACCGTCGAGCCCGGCGGCCAGCTGGAGCTCAGCTCGGCCCCCGCCGACTCCCTCACCGCCTGTCTGGACGGCCTGCGGGCCGACCTCACCGCCGTCCGCGGCGCCCTGCACGACCAGGGCCTCGTCCTGCGGGGCCTCGGCCAGGACCCCCGGGCGCCGCTCGACCGGCTGCTGGCCAGCCCGCGCTACGACGCGATGGAGGCCTACTTCGACCGCACCGGCCCCGCCGGGCGCGCCATGATGCGCTCCTCCGCCTCCGTACAGGTCTGCGTGGACGCCGGCCACGAGGAGCCCGGCCCGCTCGGCCACGGCCGGCGCTGGCACCTCGCCCACCTGCTGGGCGCCGTGCTGGTGGCCGCCTTCGCCAACTCCCCCGGCCGCGACGGCCCCTACCGGGGCTGGCGGTGCGCCCGGCAGGGGATCTGGAGCGACATCGACCCGCGGCGCGCGCTCGCCCCGCCGCTGGCGGCCGAGCCCCGGGCCGGCTGGGCCCGGCACGCGCTGGACACCGAGGTGATGTGCGTACGCTCGCCCGGCGACGGCCCCTGGACGGTGCCGAGCGGGCTGACCTTCCGCGACTGGCTGCGCGCGGGCGCGCGTACGGGCGCCGGGCGGCGGCCCACCGCCGAGGACCTGGAGTACCACCTCACCACCCTCTTCCCGCCCGTCCGGCCGCGCGGCCACCTGGAGCTGCGGATGATCGACGCGCAGCCGGGCGAGGACGGCTGGCTGGTCCCGGTCGCGCTCGTGCACGCGCTCTTCGACGACCCCGGGGCCGCCGAGACGGCCTACCGGGCGGTGAAGGCGCTGGCCGACGCGTACGGGCCCCGGAGCGCGCCGTGCAACCCCCTGTGGCGGACCGCCGCCCGGTCGGGGCTCGCCGATCCGGAGCTGCGCGCGGCGGCCGCCCTGTGCTTCCGGGCGGCGGGCGAGGCACTGCCCCGGCTCGGGGCGGGCCGGGAGGTCCAGGACGCGGTCGGGGCCTTCGCCGAGCGCTACGTCCGGCGCGGGCGCTGCCCGGCCGACGACGCCGAATCGGAATCCGGAGCCGGAGCCGTCGAGGCCCAGGTCACCACCACCGCCGGAGCCGGCACGGGGAAACACCGGCGCCGGCCGGCCGCCGCGAAGGGACCGCGCCCGTGACCGCCGAGACCCGCCCCGGGATCCACCCCGAGCTGCTGCGCGAGCGCGCCGCGGCCGCCCTGACCACCGCCCGGGCCCGTACCGCCGCGCTGATCGACGCGGTGAGCGACCGGGACCTGACGGCGCAGCACTCCCCCCTGATGTCCCCGCTGGTCTGGGACCTGGCGCACATCGGGAACCAGGAGGAGCTGTGGCTGCTGGGCCGGGTGGCCGGCCGGGAGTCCATGCACCCGGAGATCAACTCCTTGTACGACGCCTTCGAGCATCCCCGCTCCGAACGGCCGAAGCTGCCGCTGCTGGGCCCGGAGGCCGCCCGCCGGTACGCGGCCGAGGTGCGCGGCCGCGTCTTCGCCCTGCTGGAGCACACTCCGCTGGAGGGCACGGCGCTGCTCGACGAGGGCTTCGTGTTCGGGATGATCGCCCAGCACGAACAGCAGCACGACGAGACGATGCTGATCACCCACCAGCTGCGGTCCGGCGCCCCGGTGCTGGCCGCCCCGGACCCGGATCCGCCGCAGGGTCCGCCGCCGACCGAGGCCGAAGTCCTCGTCCCGGGCGGCCCGTTCACCATGGGCACCTCCACCGAGCCCTGGGCGCTGGACAACGAACGGCCCGCGCACGTGCGGGAGGTGGGGTCCTTCTGGATCGACACGGTCCCGGTGACCAATGCCGCCTACCAGGCCTTCATCGCGGACGGCGGCTACCGCGAGCCCCGCTGGTGGGCCCCCGAGGGCTGGGAGCAGATCCGGGCGCACGGCATCGGGGCCCCGCTGTTCTGGCACCGCGAGGCCGGCCAGTGGCTGCGCCGCCGCTTCGGTGCGACCGAGCCCGTCCCCGCTGAAGAACCGGTTCTGCATGTGAGCTGGTACGAGGCCGACGCGTACGCCCGCTGGGCGGGCCGCCGGCTCCCCACCGAGGCGGAGTGGGAGAAGGCGGCCCGCCACGACCCGGCCTCCGGCCGCTCCCGCCGCTACCCCTGGGGCGACACCGACCCGACGCCCGCGCACGCCAACCTGGGCCAGCGGCACCTGCGCCCCTCCCGGGCGGGCGGCTACCCGGCCGGGGCCTCCCCGCTCGGGGTGCGCCAGCTGATCGGCGACGTGTGGGAGTGGACGGCCTCGGACTTCCTGCCCTACCCGGGCTTCCGCGCCTTCCCCTACCGGGAGTACTCGGAGGTGTTCTTCGGCCCGGCGCACAAGGTGCTGCGCGGCGGCTCCTTCGCCGTGGACCCGGTCGCCTGCCGGGGCACCTTCCGCAACTGGGACCTGCCCGTGCGGCGGCAGATCTTCTCCGGCTTCCGCACCGCGAGGGACGTCTGATGTGCCGCCACCTGGCCTACCTCGGCCCGCCGGTGGCCCTGGAGCGGCTGCTGAGCGAGCCCGAGCACTCCCTGGTCCGCCAGTCCTGGCAGCCGCGCCGCCAGCGGTTCGGCACCGTCAACGCGGACGGCTTCGGCATCGGCTGGTACGCCGAGGGCGATCCGGTCCCGGCCCGCTACCGGCGCGCCGGGCCCGTCTGGGGGGACCTGACCTTCGCGGACCTCACCCGCGTGGTGCGCAGCGGGGCGTTCCTGGCCGCCGTACGCGACGCCACGCTGCCGGGGGCGGACGGGGAGGCCGCGGCGGCGCCCTTCGCCTCGGGGCCGTGGCTGTTCAGCCACAACGGGGCCGTGCGGGACTGGCCCGACGCGGCGGCCCCGCTCGCGGCCGCCCTGCCGCCGCGGGAGCTGCTCCAGCTGGCGGCGCGCACGGATTCGGCGCTGGTCTGGGCACTGGTGCTGCACCGGCTGCGGGAGGGCGACGACATGGGCACCGCCCTCGCCGAACCGGTTCGTGAGCTGTCGTCGGCGGCTCCGGGCTCCCGGCTGAACCTGCTGCTGACCGACGGCGCCACGATCGCGGCGACCGCCTGGGGCGACTCCCTCTGGTACCTGGCCGAGCCGGCGGCGGGGCGCGTGGTCGTGGCGTCCGAACCGCACGACGACGACGCCCGCTGGTGCGAGGTGCCCGACCGGACCCTGCTGACCGCCACCCGCACGCGGGTCGCCCTGACCCCCCTCAAGGAGACCTCCCCGTGAGCGATTTCCAGTTGACCCGGACCCTGGACGAGCACGCCGCCGACAAGGCGCTGCGCGCCGACGTCCTGAACGGACTGACCCGCTTCCCCAAGGAGCTGCCGCCGAAGTGGTTCTACGACGCCCGCGGCAGTGAACTCTTCGAGGAGATCACCCGGCTGCCGGAGTACTACCCGACCCGTGCCGAGCGGGAGATCCTGCTGGAGCGGGCCGGGGAGATCGCGGCGGTGAGCGGGGCGCGCACCCTGGTGGAGCTGGGCTCCGGCTCCTCGGCGAAGACCCGGCACCTGATCGAGGCGATGCCCGCGCTGCGGACGTACGTACCGGTGGACGTGAGCGAGAGCGCCCTGGCCGGCGCCGGCGAGCTGCTGCTCGCGCTGCATCCGGGCCTGCGGGTGCACGCGCTGCTGGCCGACTTCACGAAGCCGCTGGACCTGCCGGACTCCGAGGGGCCCCGGCTGGTGGTGTTCCTGGGCGGCACGATCGGCAATCTGCTGCCGCCGGAGCGGGCGGTGTTCCTGGCGTCCGTACGGGCGATGCTGTCGCCCGGGGACGCGCTGCTGCTGGGCACCGACCTGGTGAAGGACGAGGCCGTGCTGGTGGCGGCGTACGACGACGCGCGGGGGGTGACGGCGGAGTTCAACAAGAACGTGCTGGCGGTGATCGACCGCGAGCTCGGCGCGGACTTCCACACCGCCGACTTCGACCACGTGGCGGTGTGGAACCGGGAGCACGAGTGGATCGAGATGCGGCTGCGGGCCCGGCAGGCGGTGACGGTCAAGGTCCGGGCGCTGGACCTGCTGGTGCCGTTCGAGGCGGGCGAGGACATCCTGACGGAGGTCTCCGCGAAGTTCCGTCAGGACGGGGTGCGCAAGGAACTGGCGGAAGCCGGCCTTGAGCTGACGCACTGGTGGACGGACTCGGCGGGCCGCTTCGCGCTGTCCCTGTCGGTGGCCGGGGGCTGATCCGGCTCCCCGCCGGGCCGCTGCTGCGCGGGTACGCCCGCCAGCGGCGGCAGCTCCCGCCCGGGGGCGCCGAGTACGGCCTGCCGGGCGGCTGCCGCCAGTTCGCGTCGCCCGGCGTGGCGGCCCGGCGGGATGCGCGGCAGCAACCGCACCTCGGCCCGTACCCCGCGCGCCCGGGCGATCCGCCACAGGGAGGCGGTCAGCGGGTCCTCCCCGACGAAGGCGGGCGCCCCGGCGAGGTCCCCGTCCGCCAGCCGGTACGCGATGCGTACGGGCTGTACGGGTACCCGCGCGTCCAGGGCCGACTGGAACGCGGCCCGCCGGAAGGGACCCTGGGCGCGCCCGCACCAGGTGGAGCCCTCGGGGAAGACGGTGACCCGGTCGCCGGCCCGCATCGCGCCGGCGAGGGTGGCGACCGTGCGGGGCAGGGCCCGGATCCGGTCGCGTTCGATGAACAGGGTGCCCGCCCGGGCGGCGAGCGGGCCGAGCACCGGCCAGCGGCCGATCTCGCTCTTGGCCAGCATCCGGCTGGGCAGGACCGCGGCGACGAGCGGGACGTCCAGCCAGGAGATGTGGTTGGCGACGACCAGGCGGCCCCCGTCCGGGCCCGCGGTGCCGTGCACGGTGATCCGTATCCCCATCGACCGTACGAGCGCGGCGGACCAGGCCCGTACCAGGGCGCGCCGGGGCCCGGCGGGGAGCAGCCGGACCGGCGGGGCGGCCGGGACGGCGAGCAGGACGAGGGCGAGGGCGGTGGCGAGGCGGAGCACCGCGCGGGCCGCGCTGGCGCTCTTCCCCGGGTGGCCGGCGCAGGCCTCGGGGGTGCAGGGGGAGGTGGGCAGCCAGCTGCTCATGCGCCCGGGGCGAGCGAGAGGAAGTGGTTCAGGTAGCGCGGGTTGGTCCGGCGCAGCGAGAGCAGTACGTACAGGTCGGCGCAGCCGAACTCGGCGTCGAGGGCGGGCTCCCCGCAGACCCAGGCGCCCAGGCGGATGTAGCCGCGCAGCAGGGGCGGCAGCTCCATGCGGCCGGGGACGGTGATCCCCTCCGGGCTCCAGGGCAGGTGCGGGGTGACGCGGTACTCCTGCGGGGCGAGGTTGCGGGCGAGGACGGCCTCACGGGTGGCGGCGGCCAGCACCCCGCCGTCGGCGAGCGGTATCGAGCAGCACCCGGCGAGCCAGTTGTGGCCGGTGCGCTCCATGTAGCGGGCCAGGCCGGCCCAGATCAGGGCGATGACGGCGCCGTTGCGGTGGTCGGGGTGGACGCAGGAGCGGCCGACCTCGACCAGGTCGGGGCGGATCGGGGCGAGGGCGGAGAGGTCGAACTCACCCTCGGAGTAGAGGCGTCCGGCGACGGCGGCGCGCTCGGGCGGCAGCAGCCGGTAGGTGCCGACGACCTGCCCGGTCTCCTCGTCGAGGACGAGGAGGTGGTCGCAGTAGGCGTCGAAGGCATCGGCGTCCAGGCCGGGCTCGGGGCCGTCGAGGCGGGCTCCGAGCTCTCCGGCGAAGACCTGGTGGCGCAGCCGCTGGGCGGCGCGGACCTCGTTCTCGTCGCGGGCGAGGCGGACGGTGTAGCGGGGGGCGGTGGGCACGGCGGGGGCCGTGGGGGCGGGGGCCGTGGGGGCGGCGGCCGTGGCTTGGTGTGCGAGGGGGGACGGGGACAGGGGGGCGATGGTCATGGCTGCTCCTGGTCCGGGCACGGGGAGCCGGGTCCGCAGGTGGCCGGCCCGGCTCCTCTACTTGTTCCGTGACCGGCTGGATTCGACATGACCGGTCGGCGGCTCCCGGATGTGCGGAGGCTGAACTCGCCGGTTGCCGCCCGGGCGGGTGCCTGGCGCGGGGGTCAGCGGTCCGAGTTGAGGACCCGGCTCATGGTGTCGGAGGCCGTCTTCGCCGCCTGGCGGGGTTCCTGGCCGCCGAGCACGGCCGTCATGTACGGCTTGATCGGGTTGTTGGCCTCGACCTCGGCCCAGCGCGCGGACTTCGGGGTGGCGCGGCCCTGGGCGGCGCCGGGGGCCATGGCGGCGGCGCCGTCGTTGCCCTCGACCACGCGGGCGAGGGTGGTCTTGTTGGGGACGTAGCTCATGGTGCGGGCGAGTTCGGTCTGCCACTTCTCGCTGACCAGGGCGGTGATCACGTCAACGGCGCGGGCCCGGTCGCGGGTCTTCTCCGGGATGATCAGGTCGGATCCGCCGGTGAAGACGGAGCCCGCCTTGTCGGAGGTCTTGCCGGGGATGGGGAAGAAGCCGAGCTTGCCCTTGAGGGCCGGGTTGGCGGCCTCGATCTGGGCGACCTGGCCGGGGGTGGCGATGATCTGGGCGACCTGCCCGCGGGCGAATACCTCGGACTGCGGGGGCGTCTCCTCGTCGCCGCCCTTGGGTCCGTTGCCGAGGGCCTGGAGCTGCTTGTAGAAGTCCATTCCGGCGAGGGCCTTCTCGTCGTCGAGGGCGCCGACCCACTGGCCGCCGGTCTCGACGGCGAGGTCGCCGCCCTCGTCCCAGACGAAGCCGGCGAGGACGTACCAGTTCTGGCCGGGCAGGTAGATGCCCTGCTGGTCGCCCTTGTCGAGCTTCTGGGTGGCGGCGATCCACTCCTGGCGGTTCCTGGGCGGGGTCTTGATCCCGGCGGCCGCGAACAGGTCCTTGTTGTAGATCACCACCCGGTTGGCGGCGTACCACGGGACTCCGTACTGGGCCCCGTTGACGCTTCCCGGGTCGGAGAGGCCCTTCAGCCAGTCCTTGCTGCCCCATTCGCGCAGGCCTTCGAGGGTGACCTCGGAGACGCCGCCGGTCTCGACGTACTGGGCGACCTGGGTGTTGCCGACCTCGATGACGTCGGCGCCGTCCTCGGCCTTGCCGCCGAGGACGGCGTTGACCTTGTCGCCGATGCCCTTCCACTCCTGGATCCGCACTTCCAGGTCGATGCCGGGGTGCTGCTTCTCGAAGTCGGCGGTGAACCTCGCGATGAAGTCCTCGGAGGCGCTGCCCTTCATCAGCCACAGGGTCACCTGGTCGGAGCCTCCGTCGGATCCCGCCGACTGGCCGCAGCCGGTGAGGGCGGTCGCGGCCGCAAGGGCCGTGCACACGGCGAGGAAGCGCATCTTCACGAGGGGTCACCTTCTGGGGATGGATCTCAGATGGCTTGAAATTGGCATAGACCAATGGGCGGGTCAACCCCCTTTCACCCGGGATTGTTCACGCATAGCTCGCGGACCAGGGCGTACTGGGGCACCGTGGAACAAGGCAACAGCGACGACTGGCGGGAGACCCCCATGTCCAACCACACCTACCGGGTGACCGAGATCGTCGGCACCTCCCCCGAGGGCATCGATCAGGCCATCCGGAACGGGATCGCGCGTGCGGGGCAGACCCTGCACAACCTGGACTGGTTCGAGGTCACACAGGTGCGCGGACACATCGAGAACGGCGAGGTCGCGCACTACCAGGTCGGGCTGAAGGTGGGCTTCCGCCTCGACGGCGAGGCCTGAGGGCTGAGGGCTGAGCGCTGAGGGCCGATCGGGCCGTACGGGCGGGGCGGGCATCACGGGCGGCGGGCGGCCCGGACGCCGGCGCCCGCACCGCCCGGGCATCACGGGCGCCGGGCGGGGCGGGGCGGGGCGGGCAACGGCTGGACCGTCAGGTGCGGCCCTCGCCCTCCTGCGCCTGCTTGAGCTCCGGCGCGTCCGCGGCCCAGTCCGCCAGCAGCACCCGGAAGCCCGCCGCACGGGCGGCGTCGCAGACGAGCTCGTCGTCGTCGACCAGCACCCGCACCTCGCGCCCCCGGGCGATGCGCCGCAGCACCTCCAGCTTCGTCACCCGGGCCGGGCGCCGGTCCTGGTTGCCGCGCATCCACACCCGGCCCTCCGGCAGCCCGTGCCGGGCCAGCCAGTCGGCGGTGTCGGCCCGGCAGCGCTCGGGCCGGCCGGTCAGGTACGCCACCTCGCAGTCGGCCGCGCTCTCCACCGCCAGCGCCACGCCCCGGGCGAGCGGCGGATCAGCGGGCGCCGCACCGAAGAACCCCGCCCAGTCGCGGGGCCGGCCCTCCAGGAAGTGCTGGCGGTGACTGGTGTCCGCGAGGGTGTTGTCGATGTCGAAGACGGCCAGCGGACGGCGGGACGGGGTCTCTGTCATGCCCGCAGCCTAGGCGGCCGGTACGACAACCCGACGACACCACAGCCGGGTCGGGGAATGACGGCGACCGCCGCGCGTTGAGTACGGGTGTGATCCGAAAAGTCTCCATACTCGACCGGTCCCGAACCCGCGAGGGGCACACCGCCCCGGAAGCCCTGCGCGACACCGTGGAGCTGGCCCGCGCGGCGGACGAGCTGGGCTACCACCGCTTCTGGGTGTCGGAGCACCACAGCGTGCCCGGCGTCGCCGGCTCCGCGCCCACCGTGCTGGCCGCCGCCGTCGCCGCCGCCACCCGGCGGATCCGGGCCGGGACCGGCGGGGTGATGCTGCCCAACCACCAACCCCTCGTCGTCGCGGAGCAGTTCGGGGTCCTGGAGGCCCTGTTCCCCGGCCGGATCGACATGGGCCTCGGCCGCTCCGTCGGCTTCACCGGCGGCATCCGCCGCGCCCTGGGCCGGGACACCGCCGACGCCGACCGCTTCGAGGAGCAGCTGGCCGAGCTGCTGGGCTGGATCGACGGCACCCAGCGCGCCCACCCCGAAGTACACGCACTCCCCGCCGAGGGGATGCGGATCCCGCCCTTCGTCCTGGCCACCGGCGAGGGCGCGGGGATCGCGGCCCGGGCCGGGCTCCCGGTGGTGGTCGGCGACCTGCGGGGCCGCGCCAAGGTGGCGGAGGCGGTGCGCCGTTACCGCGAGGAGTTCCGGCCGTCGCCGTGGGCGGCGGAGCCGTACGTGGTGGTCTCCGGGACGGTGGCGGTCGCCGCGACCGAGGAGGCCGCCCGGCGGATCCTGCTCCCGGAGGCCTGGGCCCTCGCCCGGTCCCGGACCCGGGGCAGCTTCCCGCCCCTGCGCCCGGCGGAGGAGGTCGCGGCGCTGGAGATGACCCCCAAGGAGCGGGAGCTCTACGAGGGCGGCCTCGCCGGGCACATCGCCGGCACGGAGGCGCAGGTGACCGCCGCCCTGGCCCAGGTCGCGGAGGCCACCGGGGCGGACGAGCTGCTGGTCACCACCTCCACGTACGACCGCACGGCCCTGCTGGACTCCTTCACCCGGCTGGCCCGGATCACCGGGCTGAGCCGGACCACCCCCGGCCTCTAAACTGGGGCGGATGCACCACTCCCCCGACACCCGATCCGAGCCCGGCCGGCCGGACGCCCCCGATCCCTGCGTACGGGTACGCGGTGCCCGGGAGCACAACCTGCGCGGGGTGGACGTGGACATCCCGCGCGACACCCTGACCGTCTTCACCGGGGTCTCCGGCTCCGGGAAGAGCTCCCTGGCCTTCGGCACCCTCTACGCCGAGGCGCAGCGCCGGTACTTCGAGTCCGTGGCCCCCTACGCCCGGCGGCTGATCCACCAGATCGGCGCCCCGAAGGTGGACTCGGTGACCGGGCTGCCGCCCGCCGTCTCCCTGGAGCAGCGGCGTTCCGCCCCGGGTTCGCGGTCCTCGGTGGGGACGGTGACCCTGCTCTCCAATTCCCTGCGGATGCTGTACTCGCGGGCCGGCACCTACCCGCCCGGCGCCGAGCGGCTCGACTCGGACGCCTTCTCCCCCAACACGGCCGCGGGCGCCTGCCCTTCCTGCCACGGGCTGGGCCGGATCCACCGCACCAGCGAGGAACTCCTCGTCCCCGACCCGGACCTGTCGATCCGCCAGGGGGCCGTCGCCGCCTGGCCGGGCGCCTGGCAGGGCAAGAACCTGCGCGACATCCTCGACGTGCTCGGCCACGACGTGGACCGGCCGTGGCGGGAGCTGCCGGCGGAGGACCGCGAGTGGATCCTGTTCACCGACGAGCAGCCGGTGGTCACCGTGCACCCGGTTCGGGAGGCGGACCGGATCCAACGGCCCTACCAGGGCACGTACATGAGCGCCCACCGCTATGTGATGCGGACCTTCTCCGACACCAAGAGCGCCACGCTGCGGGCACGCGCGGAGAAGTTCCTCACCGACGCCCCCTGCCCGGTGTGCGAGGGGCGCCGGCTGCGGCCGGAGGCCCTGGCCGTGACGTTCGCGGGCCGCACGATCGCGGAGCTGGCGGCGCTGGCGCTGGACGACCTGGACGGCGTACTGGCCGCCGCGCCCCTGGAGGACGAGGCGGCGCGGGTCCTGGCCGGGGACCTGCGGGCGCGGATCGCGCCGGTGGCGGAGCTCGGGCTCGGCTACCTGAGCCTGGACCGGACCGCGCCGAGCCTGTCGGCGGGCGAGCTCCAGCGGCTGCGGCTGGCCACCCAGCTGCGGTCGGGGCTGTTCGGGGTGGTGTACGTACTGGACGAGCCGTCGGCGGGGCTGCACCCGGCGGACACCGAGGCGCTGCTCGGCGTACTGGAACGGCTCAAGCGGGCGGGGAACACCGTCTTCGTCGTGGAGCACCACCTGGACGTGGTGCGCCGCGCCGACTGGGTGGTGGACGTGGGGCCGCTGGCCGGGGAGCACGGCGGCCGGGTGCTGTACAGCGGGCCCCCGGCGGAACTGGCGGCCGTCGCGGAGTCGGCGACGGCACGCCACCTGTTCCCGGCGGCAGCGCCCGGCGGGGGACGGGCGCCGCGCGCGGCCACCGGCACGATCCGGCTGACGGGCGTGGACCGGCACAACCTGCGCGGCGTGGACGTGGAGTTCCCGCTCGGTGTGTTCACGGCCGTGACGGGGGTGTCCGGTTCGGGGAAGTCCACGCTGGTGGGGCAGGTGCTGGCGGGCGAAGTCGCCGGGCGGCTCGGCGGGGCGGACTTCCCGGTGCGGCGGCTGGTGGAGGTGGACCAGAAGCCGATCGGGCGGACGCCGCGCTCCAACCTGGCCACCTACACGGGCCTGTTCGACATCGTCCGCAAGCTCTTCACGGCGGCGCCGGAGGCACGGGCGCGCGGCTGGAAGGCGGGCCGGTTCTCCTTCAACGTGCCGGGCGGGCGCTGCGAGACCTGCCAGGGCGAGGGCTTCGTCTCGGTGGAGCTGCTGTTCCTGCCCAGTACGTACGCCCCGTGCCCGGGTTGCGCGGGGGCCCGGTACAACGCCGAGACGCTGGAGGTGCGTTACGCGGGGCTGAACATCGCGGAGGTGCTGGGCCTGACCGTGGAGGCGGCGGCCGGCTTCTTCGCGGAGGTGCCGGCGGCGGCGCGCAGCCTTGGGGCGCTGACGGACATCGGCCTGGGCTACCTGCGGCTGGGGCAGCCCGCGACGGAGCTGTCGGGCGGGGAGGCGCAGCGCATCAAGCTGGCGACGGAGCTCCAGCGGCTGCGCCGCGACCACACCCTGTACCTGCTGGACGAGCCGACGACGGGGCTGCATCCGGCCGATGTGCGGGTGCTGTTGCGGCAGTTGCACGGGCTGGTGGACGCGGGGCACTCGGTGGTGGTCGTGGAGCACGACATGGAGGTGGTGGCGGGCGCGGACTGGGTCGTCGACCTGGGTCCGGGCGGCGGGACGGAGGGCGGGCGGATCACGGCCGCGGGCCCGCCCCCGGTGGTGGCCGCCTCGCCGGATTCCCGTACGGCCCCGTACCTGGCGCGGGCACTGGGGCTCTGACGGCTCAGGCGTCTCCGGGCAGCAGTTCCTGCGGGAGTTCGCGGAAGGCCCACTCGCCGCGCGTGCGGGTGAGGGTCCAGACGAGGTCGTAGCGGTCGGGCCAGGCGGCGGGGACGCCGATGACCTGGTGGGCGCCGAGGGCGCGGACCAGGCGGGGGATCCCGGCGGCCTCCCAGCACACGAGTACGGGCGTCCGGGCCTCCGACACCGCCCGGGCCAGGCCGGTTTCGGCTCCGAGCGCGAACCGCGCACGTACGGGGATCCGCAGGGCGGCGGCCAGGGGCGCCAGGGTCTGCCTGGACCGGGCGGGGGCGGACGCCGGTCCGCCGGTCGCGAACAGCGCGGCGGGCCGGGGCAGCCGGGCACTGTGGGCCGGGCCGAAGAGCCGGGGAAGCTCTTCCGCGCGGCGGCGGCCCCGGCCGGCGAGGGAGCCGGGGTCCTCGTTGCCCTCGTCGTCCTCGCCGGTGGCTCCGGGGAAGGGCTTCTCCGCGTGCCGGATCACCATGACGAGGGCGTCCTTGGCGGCGGGCTGGCCGGGGGCGGGGCCGGGCGGCCTCTTGCGGGTCGCGGTGTCCTCGGCCGTGCAGCCTGCCGCGGCCAGGCAGGCGAGGGCTGCGGCCAGCGCGGTGCGGCGGCGCGGTCCGGACCCGGCGGGGGCTTGGGGCATGGGGTCCACTGAACCCCACGCGCCGGACCGGGCCGGGGCACGGCGCGGCGTACGGCCCGTACGAGCGCCCGGTCGGCGGATCGGGTCAGCCGATCGGCCCAGGCAGCGGGCCGGGGGCGGCTCGTACGGGGGTGCCGGGGCGGCGCCCGGGCGGGGCGCCGCGGCGGTCAGGACTTGCGCAGGGCGCGGAGCCACTCCCGGTTCATGGCGGCGATCGACGGCAGCGGGATCCCCTTGGGGCAGGCGGTCGCGCATTCGCCGGTCAGGGTGCAGCCGCCGAAGCCCTCCTCGTCCATCTGCGCCACCATGTCCAGCACCCGTGTCTCGCGCTCGGGCGAGCCCTGCGGGAGCACGTTCAGGTGGTTGATCTTGGCGGAGGTGAAGAGCATCGCGGAGCCGTTGGGGCAGGCCGCCACGCAGGCTCCGCAGCCGATGCACTCGGCGTGTTCGAAGGCGGAGTCGGCGGCCGGCTTGGGCACGGCCGTGGCGTGCGCCTCGGGGGCGGAGCCGGTCGGGGCGGTGATGTAGCCGCCGGCCTGGATGATGCGGTCGAAGGCACCGCGGTCCACGACGAGGTCCTTGACCACGGGGAAGGCCGAGGCCCGCCACGGTTCGACGTCGATGGTGTCGCCGTCGGCGAAGGAGCGCATGTGGAGCTGGCAGGTGGTGGTGCGTTCGGGGCCGTGGGCGTCGCCGTTGATGACGAGGCTGCACGCGCCGCAGATGCCCTCGCGGCAGTCGTGGTCGAAGGCGACCGGGTCCTCGCCGCGCAGGATGAGGTCCTCGTTGAGGGTGTCGAGCATCTCCAGGAAGGACATGTCCTTCGATATGCCGTCGACCTGGTAGGAGGCCATGGCGCCGGGGGCATCGGGGTTCTGCTGGCGCCAGACGCGCAGGGTGAGCTTCATGCGTAGCTCCGCTGGGTGGGGTGGACGTACTCGAAGACGAGGTCTTCCTTGTGCAGGACGGGGGCGGCACCGGTGCCCTGGTACTCCCAGGCTGCTGCGTAGCCGAACTCCTCGTCCCGGCGGGCGGCTTCGCCGTCCGGGGTCTGGGACTCCTCGCGGAAGTGGCCGCCGCAGGACTCGGCGCGGTGGAGGGCGTCGAGGCACATCAGCTCGGCGAGTTCGAGGTAGTCGACGATGCGGTTGGCCTTCTCCAGCGACTGGTTGAACTCCTCGCCGCTTCCTGGGACCTTGATCCGCCGCCAGAACTCCTCGCGGATCTCGGGGATGCGGGCGAGTGCCTTGCGCAGCCCTTCCTCGGTGCGGGCCATCCCGCAGTACTCCCACATGAGTTCGCCGATCTCCCGGTGGAAGGAGTCGGGGGTGCGGTCGCCGTCGACGGCCAGCAGCTGGGCGAGGCAGTCGCGGGTCTCGCGGACCGCGGCCGCGGCCTCCGGGTGGCTGTCGTCGACCGGTTCCCGGTGCGGGTGGCGGGCGAGGTAGTCGTTGATGGTGGAGGGGAGCACGAAGTAGCCGTCGCCGAGGCCCTGCATCAGGGCGGAGGCGCCGAGGCGGTTGGCCCCGTGGTCGGAGAAGTTGGCCTCGCCGATCGCGAACAGGCCGGGGACGGTGGTCTGGAGGTCGTAGTCGACCCACAGCCCGCCCATCGTGTAGTGGACGGCCGGGTAGATCCGCATCGGGACCTCGTACGGGTTCTCCGCGGTGATCCGCTCGTACATCTCGAAGAGGTTGCCGTACTTCTCGGCGACCTTGTCGCGGCCCATGCGGCGGATGGCGTCGGCGAAGTCGAGGTAGACGCCCTGTCCGCCGGGGCCGACGCCGCGGCCCTCGTCGCAGACGTTCTTCGCGGCGCGGGAGGCGATGTCGCGGGGGACGAGGTTGCCGAAGGAGGGGTAGATCCGCTCCAGGTAGTAGTCCCTCTCGGCTTCGGGGATCTCGGCGGCGGGGCGGGTGTCGCCCTTGGCCTTGGGGACCCAGATGCGGCCGTCGTTGCGCAGGGACTCGCTCATCAGGGTGAGCTTGGACTGGTGGTCGCCGGTGCGCGGGATGCAGGTGGGATGGATCTGGGTGAAGCAGGGGTTGGCGAAGTGGGCGCCGCGCCGGTGCGCACGCCACACGGCGGTCGCGTTCGAGTTCATGGCGTTGGTGGAGAGGTAGAAGACGTTGCCGTAGCCGCCGCTGGCCAGGACCACGGCGTCGGCGTAGTACGTGTCGACGCTGCCGGTGACCAGGTCGCGGGCGACGATGCCGCGGGCCACCCCGTCGACGGTGATCAGGTCGAGCATCTCGGTGCGGGCGTGCATCTCGATGTTGCCGGCGGCGATCTGCCGGGACAGCGCCTGGTAGGCGCCGAGCAGCAGCTGCTGGCCGGTCTGGCCGCGGGCGTAGAAGGTGCGGGAGACCTGGACGCCGCCGAAGGAGCGGGTGTCGAGGAGGCCGCCGTACTCGCGGGCGAAGGGGACGCCCTGGGCCACGCACTGGTCGATGATCTCCACGGAGATCTGCGCGAGGCGGTGGACGTTGGACTCGCGGGCGCGGAAGTCGCCGCCCTTGACGGTGTCGTAGAAGAGGCGGTGTACGGAGTCCCCGTCGTTGCGGTAGTTCTTGGCGGCGTTGATGCCGCCCTGGGCGGCGATGGAGTGGGCGCGGCGCGGGGAGTCGCTGAAGCAGAACTGGACCACGTGGTAGCCCTGCTCGGCGAGGGTCGCGCCGGCGGCACCGCCCGCCAGGCCGGTGCCGACGACGATGATGGTGTGCTTGCGGCGGTTGGCCGGGTTGACCAGCTTGGCCTCGAAGCGGCGGCGGTCCCAGCGTTCGGCGATCGGGCCCCCGGGGGCCTTGGTGTCGCGGATGGGCTCGCCGGTGGTGTAGGCGGCGTACTCGGTGCTCATGGTCAGCTCACCACTCCGGTCATGACGGCGACGGGGACGGACACGAAGCCCGCGAAGAGGACGAGGGCCAGGGTGTTGGCCAGGGACTTCAGGGTCCGGTCGCGGCGGGCGTTGCCCGCGCCGAGGGTCTGGGCCGCGCTCCAGAAGCCGTGGCGGACGTGGAGGCCGAGGGCGGCCGTGGCCGCGATGTAGATCGTGTTGCCGTACCAGGTGGAGAAGGTCGAGAGGACGTTCTCGTAGGGGTGGCCGGCCCAGGCGCGCTCGTTGACGGTGAGGGTGGTCAGGTCGAGGAGGTGCCAGACGATGAAGAGGCCGAGGATGACGCCGCCCCAGCGCATGGTGCGGGTGGCGTAGCTCGCGCGGCGGCGCTTGCGGGCGTACTTGACGGGGCGGGCCTTGATGTCGCGGCGGCTGAGCTGGTAGGCGCAGACGGCGTGGGCGACGACGGCGGCGACCAGGACCACGCGGACGATCCACAGGGCCCACTCGTGGTGCAGGAAGGGTGCGCCGAGGGTGCGCAGCCAGTGGGCGTATCCGTTGAACTCGTCCGCCCCGAAGAAGATCTTGAGGTTGCCGAGCATGTGCACGACGAGGTAGCCGAGCATGACCAGGCCTGATGCGGCCATCACGGACTTCTTGCCGACGGTGGAGTCCCAGAGCGTGCGCGTGGTGGACGGCCGTCGATCCGTCCGCGTTGCCAGAGCCATGCCATTGACCGTAAGGACCAAGGTCCCGAGAGGTCCAAGACATGGTGGAGCTGATCGCGATAGGCACATCCTATGAAGGGCGCTAGCCTGGGGGCATGCAGTTCCAGCAGCTGGTCTATTTCGTGGCCGTCGCCGAGACCCGGCACTTCACGCGCGCCGCCGAGCGGGAGCACGTGGCCCAGCCGTCGCTGTCCCAGCAGATCAAGGCGCTCGAACGGGAGCTGGGCGCCGAGCTGTTCAGCCGGGCGCGGGGCAACATCGCGCTGACGGACGCGGGCGAGGCGCTGCTGCCGCTGGCGCGGCGGATCCTGGCGGACGCGGACACGGCACGGCTGGAGGTGCAGGAACTGGCGCAGCTGCGGCGCGGCCGGGTGCGGCTGGGAGCGACCCCGAGCGTGTGCACGGGCCTGCTGCCGGCCGTACTGCGCGCCTTCCACACGGCGCACCCGGGCATCGAGCTGCTGATCGAGGAGAGCGGCTCGCTGGACCTCGTACGGGAACTCGCGCGCGGGGTGCTGGACCTGGCCCTGATCGCGCTGCCGCTGCCGCCGTCCGCGCCCGCGCTGACCACGGTGGAGCTGCTGACGGAGGACCTGGTGGTGGTCTCGTCCGCGGACCTCCCGCCCCCGGCGGGCGGCGGGGAGCTGGCCATCGCCGACCTGCGCGAGGAGCCGATGGTGATGTTCCGGCACGGCTACGACCTGCGGGACCTGACGGTGGGGGCGTGCCGGGCCGCCGGCTTCGAGCCGGTGTTCACGGTGGAGGGCGGGGAGATGGACGCGGTACTGGGCTTCGTACGGGCCGGGCTGGGCATCGCGGTGGTCCCGGCCATGGTCGTGGACCACGCCGGCCCGGGCCTGCGCGCCACCCGCCTCGCGGGGTCGCCGCTGCGCCGCACCATCGCCCTGGCCCACCGCACGGACGTGGCGCCCCCGCGCGCGGCCCGCGAGCTGAAGCGCATCCTGGTCGGCGACTAGGCCGTCCCTTCCGGATCTTGCCTGACGCGGGGCCCCGTGCCGTCTCCCGGATCCTGCATGATGACCGGCATGAACACCGAAACGGCCGACCCGGCCGAGCTGGCCGCCCTCCGGGAGATCTTCGCCGCCCGCCCGGAGGCCGCGCCGGCGGCGGGCTGGGAGGCGGTGCGGTCATACGAGTCGGAGCACGGCGTCGTGCTGCCGGAGCCCTACCGCACGTTCGTGGCGGAGATCTGCGACGGACTGCGCGCCGGCCCGCCCCACTACGGTCTGCTGCCGCTCGCCCAGACGCCCCCGGACTGGGGCTCGGACCGCCCCGCACGCCTGCTCGCCGAGCCCTTCCCGCTGACGGCGGCATGGCTGTGGGAGGCGGAGGAGGACGGGGCCGAGCTGTCGGAGGAGGAGTTCGAGGCGCTGACGGACCCCGTGTTCGACCACGGCTCGCTGCTGCTGGGCACCGACGGCTGCGGCATGTACTGGCACCTGATCGTCACCGGCCCGCAGCGCGGCCACGTCTGGCAGATCGCCGGCGAGGGCGCGATGCCCTTCGGCCCGGACTCTCCCGACGCCGTGATGCCGGGCACCCCCGGCTTCACGGGCTGGGCGGCCCACTGGGCCGGGGGCCTCTCCTGGTTCCCGGACGCGTAGGCCGCTTCTTCCGGATCAGGCCGGATCGGCCCGCGGCGTGGCCGGCCCGCGTTTCCCTCCGGCCGCGGCGCGCTGCCTCAGGCGCTGCTTGTCGGGCTTGCCGCGACCGGTCAGCGGGACCTCCCGTTCCCAGAACACGGCGGTCGGCCGGTGGGCCGGGGCCAGCTCCCGCTCCACCAGGTCACAGGCTCCGGCGGCCGCCGCGCCGCTCGGCTCACAGCCGGGGGCCGGCACCAGGAAGGCGCACACCTCCTCGCCGGTGAGCGGGCTGGGCCGGCCGACGACCACCGCCTGCGCCACGGCGGGGTGCCGCGCCAGTGCCGCCTCGACCGGCAGGCAGTAGACGTTGACACCGTTGACGATCACGATGTCCTTGACGCGGTCGTCGAGGTAGAGGTACCCGCCCTCGCCGATGTGCCCGATGTCCCCGGTGCGCAGCCATCCCCCGCGCAGCACTTCGGCCGTCAGTTCCGGCTGGTTCCAGTAGCCGGACATGACCGCCTCCGAACGGACCCATACCTCGCCCTCGCGTCCGGCGGGCAGTACGGCGCCGCGGTCGTCCCGTACCTGGAGCTCCACCCCGGCCGCGGGCCGGCCCGCCGATGCCAGCAGCTCGGGGCGGCCGGCCACCGCCGCGTCGTGGTCGGCGGGGGTGAGCCGGCAGATCACCGCCGCCTCGTTCATCCCGTAGCCCTGCCGCCACCGCACGCCCCACCGGGTCACGGCATCGCGCAGACGTGCGGGAAGGACGGGAGAGGCCCCGTACGAGACCGCTTCCAGCCCCGGGATCCCCGCCGCGGTCGCCGGGTCGTCCAGGAGCCGGTAGAGCATCGGGGGCGTCAGGTACGTGGACACCCGCCCCAGGCGCCGGCAGGCGGCGGCGAACTCCCGCGGCTCGAAGGGGTCGAGGATCTCCACTCTGCCGCCGGCCCGCAGCTGCTCCAGGCACCGGCCGCCGGCACGCTGGGCCAGGGTGGTGACCGAGAGGTACACGGACTCCGTCCAGCGGGCGCCGCGCCCGCTGTCCCGCGCCGCCAAGGCCCCGAAGGTCGAGGCCACGCCCTTGGGCCGCCCCGTGGTCCCGCCGGTGTACATCACGCGGGCGATGTCTTCCTCCCGCGCCCGCACGGGCACCTCGGCGGCCTCGCGGGCGGCCGCCGCCGCGAGCAGTTCGTCCAGGCCGAGCCGGGGTGCTCCGGTCTCCGGCACCGGAACGTCGTGCACGACCAGGCCCGGACGGCAGTCCCGCAGGATGAAGTCCACGCCGTGGACCGCCGGACCGGCCACGACCTGGGTCAGCCGCGCGCCCAGCACGTGCGCCGCGAGCCGCACCAGCAGCACTTCCGGCCGGTTGGTGCCCGTCACACAGGCCAGGCCCGTGCCCCGGCCGACGCCGGTGTCGTCCAGGGCCCCGGCCAGCCGGTACACGGCGTCCCGGACCTCACGGAACCGCAGGGCCTCGGCTCCTGCCCCGGCCCCGATCGCCGGCCGTTCCCCGTGGCGCTCCAACGCCCCGACCAGCTCGGTGACATACCTGGCGACCATGCGCCCACCCTCCTCCGCGCCCCGCTTCCCCGTCCCGTCCGCCGATGTCAGGAGGGTATGAGCGGTCCGAGGGTCCGGTCGAGGCCGTCGGCCAGCATCGCGAAGGCGCGGTCGGCCTCCGCGACGGCGGCCGGATAGGCCTCGTCGGCGCTCTGGCCGGCGGAGATCCGGCGCCAGTTCTCCCTGCCCAGCTCGTGGCGGACGGTCACCAGGTGCAGCGCCGCCAGCCGCGCGGTGAACGGGGGGACCGACTCCGCCTCCAGGGCCCCCGCGAGCACCTCCACCTCACCGGCCGTGTAGTGCGCGATCCGCGCCTGCAGGCCGGCGGTCGAGTACAGCAGCCCCTGGAAGGCGAGCACGTTCGGGTGGTCGCAGAGGCCGGTGATCGGGTCCCGCTCGGCGAGGGCCGCCAGGAAGTGCTCGTGGACCGCCCGCACCGGGGTCAGGCCCGCCGGACGCTCGCGCACGATCCGGGCCGCCTCGTCCTGGTGGTCGGCGAACCGGTCCAGCACGAGGTCCTCCTTGCTCGGGAAGTACCGGAACAGGGTGGGCTTGGAGACCTCGGCCGCGGCGGCGACGTCGGCCACCGACACGGCGTCGAAGCCGCGCTCGAGGAACAGTTCGAGCGCGGTGGCGGCCAGCTGCTGCCGCGTACGCATCTTCTTGCTCTCGCGCAGTCCCGTGCGCGGCTCCGTGGTGTTCTCCATGCCTCCACCGTAGCACAGAACAATGACCAAGTTAATTTCGTGACCGGGTTGCATTTTTCCCCGAGTCGCGCTTTCCTGGAGCCACCGAGCGATTCGGCCCCGACGAGAGGACACACCGATGAGCACTCCGAGGAGCGACGTACTGATCGTGGGCTCCGGCCCCACCGGACTCACGCTGGCCTGCGACCTCGCCCGCCGCGGCATCCCGGTCCGCGTGCTCGACCAGCGGCCCGGTCCGCACCGCGAATCCCGGGGCAAGGGCCTCAACCCGGACAGCCTGGAGGTCTTCGCGGGTCTCGGCCTCGCCGAGCGCTTCGCCGCCGTGGGCATCGCCGGACTGGTGCTGCGCAAGTACTTCGACGGCGCGCACATCAACGACACGCCCTCCGGGGGCGGCCTCTTCATGGGCCAGTGGCAGATCGAGGAGATCCTCCGCGACCACCTCGCCGCCCTCGGCGTCCGGGTGGAGCACGGCACCCGGGTCACCGGAATCGCCCAGGACCCGGAGGGGGTCACCGCGCGGCTGGCGGACGGCGGCGCGGTCCGCGCCGGATACCTCGCCGGCTGCGACGGCGGCCACAGCACGACCCGCAAGCTCCTCGGCATCCCCTTCGAGGGGGCCACGGACGAGTCCCAGGTGATGGTGCTCGGGGACGTCGCGGCGCCGGCCCTCAGCCGCGACCGGTGGCACCAGTGGTTCACCTCGGACGGCGGGGCCGTGATGCTCTGTCCGATACCGGGGACGCCGGTGTTCCAGCTCCAGGCCTCGCCGGAGCTGGACGCCGACGGCGAGCCGGTGCCGCCCTCGCTGGAGGGCTTCCAGCGCCTCTTCGACCGGCACGCCCGGATGGCGGGGATACGGCTGACCGAGGCGACCTGGCTCTCCACCTGGCGGGTCAACGTCCGCATGGCCTCCCGGATGCGCGACGGCCGGGTCTTCCTCGCCGGAGACGCGGCGCATGTCCACTCGGTGGCCGGCGGGCTCGGGATGAACACCGGGATCCAGGACGCGATGTCCCTCGGCCGGACACTGGCCGAGGCCCTCACCGGAGGGGCCGGGGCGCAGGTGCTCGACGTGTACGAGGCCGAGCGGCTGCCGGAGGCCGCGCGGGTGCTGGCCGACACCTCCGAGCGGCACCGGCGGGTCATGGCCGCGGTGCGCGAGCCCGGCCGGGGAACAGAGGCCGGCCTGGGCTGACCCGCCCGGACCCCGGCCTGCCCCCGCCCCGGACCGGACCGGGCCGGGGCCGGGGGCCGGCTCAGGGGGTGGGGACGGCGTCCGAGAGGGAGAGGGCGTGGATCCGGTCCGGGGCGCCGGGGCGGGCGTAGTACCAGCCCTGGGCGGTGTCACAGCCCAGGGCGCGGAGCTGGGCCGCCTGGGCGCCGGTCTCCACCCCCTCCACGGTCACCGCCAGTTCGAGGCTGTGGGCCAGGGCGACGATGCCCTCCACGATCTTGACGTCGACGGGATCGGCCGGCTGCTGCTGCATCCCCTGGGTGAAGGAGCGGTCCAGCTTCAGGACGCTGACCGGGAGGCGGCGCAGGTTGGCCAGGTTCGAGTAGCCGGTGCCGAAGTCGTCGAGGGCGATGTCCACGCCGAGCGCGGCGAGTCGGCGCAGCGGTTCGAGGAGTTCGTCGTCCGCCCCGATCAGCGCCGACTCGGTGACCTCCAGGCACAGTGCGCCCGGGGCCAGCCCGGAGGCCTCCAGCACCCGGACGGTGTCGGCGACCAGGCCGGGGTGGTGGAGCTGGGTCGGCGAAAGGTTGACGTTGACGCGCAGGGCGGCCCCGCCGTGCTGGCGCTGCCAGTTGCGGGCCTGGCGGACCGACTCCTCCAGCACCCAGCGCCCGAGCGGCACGATCAGTCCGGTCCGCTCGGCGAGCGGGATGAAGCGGTCCGGGCCGAGCACCCCGTACTGCGGGTGCGACCAGCGCACCAGCGCCTCCGCGCCGTGCACGCTGCCGTCGTGCATGTGCACCAGGGGCTGGTACTCGATGAAGAACTCGCCGCGCTCCAGGGCCGCCGGCAGGGCGTTGGTCAGGCCGTGCCGGGTGATGGCGCGGGCGTCGGCCTCCGCGTCGGCGAACTCGAAGCGGTTGCCGCCGGCCGCTTTGGCCCGGTACATGGTGATGTCGGCGCTGCGCAGCACCTCCGCCGGGGTGCGCTCCCCCGCGCGGCCCTCGACGATGCCGATGCTGCCGCGCACCGAAAGCTCCCGGCCCTCCAGCCGGATGGGGGTGGAGAGCGCGGACAGGATGCGCACCGCGAGGTCGGCCACCTTCTCGCCGGGGTCCTCGCCGGTGCCGGCGGCGGGCCCTGTGGCGAGGGCCACGAACTCGTCGCCGCCGAGACGGGCCACGACCTCGCCGGGTCCGGTGGCGCAGCTCTGGAGCCGGTCGGCGACCTCGACGAGGAGCCGGTCCCCCGCCGAGTGGCCGAGGCTGTCGTTGACCGTCTTGAAGCCGTCCAGGTCGAGGTAGCACAGGCCGAAGCGGCTGCCGGGGGCGCCGCCCAGGGCCTTCTCCAGCCGCTCGAAGAACAGCGTCCGGTTGGGCAGCCCGGTCAGCGCGTCGTGGGTGGCCTCGTAGCGCAGCCGGAGGTTCAGCAGCCGGCGTTCGGTGGTGTCCTCCATCAGGGCCAGCTGGTACTGGGGCACTCCGTCGGCGTCGCGCAGCAGGGAGACCGTCAGGTTGGTCCACAGCACGGTGCCGTCGTGCCGGTAGTAGGGCTTCTCGACGCGGTAGTGCTCGCGCTCCCCGCGCACGAGCTCTCCGTACATCCGCCAGACGTGCGGGGTGTCGTCGGGGTGGCCCCATTCGCTGACGTTGCGGCTGCGGACGTGGCCCTCCAGGCCGCCGAACATCTTCAGCAGGGTGTCGTTGACCTCGAGGACG
This sequence comes from Streptomyces sp. NPDC040718, assembly GCF_055593565.1. Classification (NCBI taxonomy): domain Bacteria; kingdom Bacillati; phylum Actinomycetota; class Actinomycetes; order Kitasatosporales; family Streptomycetaceae; genus Streptomyces; species Streptomyces sp. NPDC040718. The sequence continues at coordinate 144,250 of NZ_JBVIXO010000014.1, forward strand.
TTGCCCTCCAGGTCGGCGATGCCGATGCCGACGGCCGCGCCCTCGAAGACCGCCCGGAAGCGCTCCTCGCTGGCGTGCAGGGCCTGCTGGGCGTCGGTGCGGGCGGTCAGCGCGGAGCGGGCGATGGCCTCCTGCTCCCGCAGGGTGCGCTCGCGCAGCGCGCGGGCGAAGCCGGCGGCTATGCCGTGCTGGAGCCGGGCGCAGCGGGAGCGGTACTCCTCCGTCCCCTCGGCTCCGGCGCCGTCGGGCCCGCAGTAGAGCACGAGGTAGGACTCGACCACTCCGAGGGTGCCGGCGAGCGCCTCGGGGTCGGTGCAGTGCACGGCCACGAGTTCCTCGCCGACGCGCTGGGCGACGCCCGCGTCGAAGGGGCGGGCGTGCAGGGCCTCGGTCAGGGTCCGGGTGAGGGGGAGGAGGTGCTGTTCGAACTCGGGCCGGGTCAGGGAGGTCGCCGTGACGGGGAAGATGGCCCGGCCCCAGATGGTGGCGAAGCGGGCGATGCGGTCCTCCAGCCCGCTGCGCAGTTCGCGCACGGGCGCCGGGCCCGGGTGCGGGCCGGGCGGCTGGGCGGGGTCCGCCGTGCCCTGCCGGGGTGCCTGCCGTGCGGCGGTGCCCGGCTCGGCGGTGCCGGAGCCCCCGCCGGGGACGACAGGGGCGGGGGTGACGGAGGCGGGGCCTGCCGGGCGCGGGCCGGCGGGCGGGGGCGTCGGAGCGGGGAGTCTCACGTCTTGAGTCCCACGCCGCCGTAGCCCGAGAAGGCGTACGGATCCTCGGGCTCCTCGCCGTCCGCGAGGGGCCCGGTGCTTTCGGGGCGCCAGTCGGGCATGGACACCAGGCCCGGCTCCACCAGCTCGAACCCGTCGAAGAAGCCGGTGATCTGCTCGTGGCTGCGCATGACGAGCGGGTTGCGGATGTCCCGGTAGACGCCGACTGCCCCGCCCGCGACCTCCTCGGTGAGCGGGATGCCCTCGTAGGAGGCGTGGGTGAGGACCAGCACGCTGCCCGGGGCCAGCGCCTCCCGCAGTTCGGCGACGGCCTCGTACGGCCGGTCGGTGTCCTCCAGGAAGTGCAGTACGGCGACGAGCAGCAGTGCGACGGGCCGTTCGAGGTCCAGCAGCCGGCCGACCTCGGCGGAGCCGAGGATGTCCTTCGGCTTGCGCAGGTCGGCCGGGACGACTCCGGTGCGGTCGTCCCCGGCCAGGACGGCGCGGCTGTGGGCGACGGCCACCGGGTCGTGGTCCACGTAGACGACGCGGGCCTCGGGGCTGGCGGCACGGGCGATCTCGTGGACGTTGCCGAAGGTCGGAATGCCGGAGCCGATGTCGAGGAACTGGGTGACGCCCTCGGCCACGGCATGGCGGACGGCGCGGCGCATGAACGCCCGGTTGGCCTGCATGATCTTCGGCAGGCCCGGCATGAACTCCATGGCACGGCGGGCGGCCTGGCGGTCGACCTCGAAATTGTGGGAGCCGCCCAGGTAGTAATCGTAGATGCGGGACACGCTGGGCACCGATATGTCGATGCCTGGCGGGGCCCAGGCGGGGCGTTCCATCGGGGTCTCCAAGCCTCGTCGTGCCGTGGTCGGGCGGGTTCCGTCCGGGGGTGGGACGGTGGTCGGACTACTGTCCGAGCCGAATGTACTGATCATTTCCCAACAGGGCGAGCAAAAGCGGAAATTGGCGGTCCGTTCTTGGTCACACACCAAAGGCGCCTGCGGACCCCGCCACCTGCGAAGAAGAAACCGACAAATACCATTTGAGATTTCGACCGCGAACGCTCAGAAGCGGTCCGGAACTGGCTCAAACATCTACGCTCCACACTCCACCCGTTCAGGGGAACCGACGCCGGGCCTCGCGTGCGCGGGCGCGCGCGGGCCCATGCTCCCCGGGTGAACAGAGCCTGTGCCAGACGCCTGCTGGCGGTCCCGGTCCTGCTGTGGGCATCGCTTTCCGCCACGCCGGCCGTGGCCGATAGCTGTGCCTACGCGACGATCGGCACCGCGGACGGCGGAGCCGCCGTCGAGCTGTACGCGTTCGCGGGCAGTGGTGGCAGCGGGGCCGGCCGGGGTGGCGGACATCACGGCGGCCACGGCCACGGACACGCCTGCGGCCACCGCGGAAAGGGCCACGCGCACGACTGCCCGCCGCCTCCCCCGCCGTGCCCGCCCAAGCCGACGCCGAAGCCGCCGCCCCCGCCCCCTCCGCCGCCGAAGCCGCCACCGCCGAAGCCCACCCCGCCGCCACCGCCGCCGCCCGCACCCGAGCCGCCCCGGCCGGCCCCGGCCCCGCCTCCACCGCCCGAACCAGCCCCCAAGCCACCGCCGCCGCCCCCGCCGCCCCGGGTGTACAAGGCACCCGCCCCGCCACCGCCCGCGCCCGAGCCGCCGCCCGCACCGGCGCCGGCCCCGGCTCCCAAGCCCAAGCCCGTGGCGCGTCCCAGCTACCACACCCCCACCCGCAAACCGGTGGAGCACCACATCTCACCGGTCACCTTCACCCTCATGACCGCCGCCCCGGCCGTGCTCGCGATCGTCGCGCTGCGCCCCCGCTAGGCCGCACCCACCGCTCATCGATTGGGAGTCATCTTGTCGGAATGGCTCGTCCTGTCCCTCGCGATGGCCGCGGCCTGTGCCGTGGTGCTGTCCATCGCCTTCTTCAACCACCGCAGGATCGGCGAGGACGACGATCCGAACGAGACCCCGGACGTCATCGAGTACATGACGATGATGATCGGGGTGATCTACGCGATCGTCCTGGGCCTGGCGATCGCGGGCGTCTGGGAGGGCCGCGGGGCCGCCCAGGAGTACGTGCGCCAGGAGGCGCAGGCCCTGCACGAGATCAGCGTCCGCTCCGAGGTGTACCCGGCCGGGGTGCGGAACAAGATCCGCTCCGACGTCGACGCGTACGTGACCCACGTGGTCGACACGGAGTGGCAGAGGATGGCCGACGGCGGCGACCTCACCGAACGCAGCGGGGAGCTGCTGGAGAAGATCCGCCGCGACGTCACCGACTACGAGCCGCAGACCGACCACGAGGGGCAGGCCTACCAGCCGCTGGTCGACCAGGTCGCGATCGTGGACGACGCCCGGAACTCGCGCGGCCAGAGCGCCGGGGCCACCATGCCCGGCGTGGTGTGGTTCGGGCTGATCGCCGGGGCCCTGGTCACGGTGGGCCTGATCTTCACCCTGCAGATCCGCCGCTCGTTCCGGGAAATGCTGCTGGCCGGCCTGTTCAGCGCGCTGATCGCCTTCCTGCTCTTCCTCATCTGGGACTTCGACTCGCCCTTCGGGCGCGGCATCTCCGCCACCGCGGAGCCCTTCCTCGCCCAGTTCCCGCACCTGGACCTGAAGAGCTGAACGCCCGCCCGCTCCCGGGAAACCGGGAGCGGGCCTCCCGTCGCCGGTTCGGCCTACGGCCGTGCCCCATTCGCCCGCTCCTGATCGCGGGTCACCGGACCGGCGCCTAGCGTGGCGGACAACGAGGTGCACGACCCCCACCTGCGCAAACGCTGCGCGACTGCTCCTCGGGGATCCGGAGGACCCACCATGGGTGCGATACGCGGCTCCGCCACCGCCCTGCTCAGCGCCGGCGCCTTCCTCGCGCTCGGCGCCTTCGGCGCGCCCTCCGCCACGGCGGCCGAGGCCGCGCCCGTCACCTCCTTCGGCTTCGCGGTCACCCCCTCCACGGTCGCCCCCGGCGGCCAGGTGGTGCTCTCCGTCACCGGCTGCGACGCGGCGTACGCCACAGCCTCCTCCGGGGTCTTCGACACCGTGAGCATCACGCGCGGGCAGACCGCCCGGGTCACGATCGACCGCGACGCCCGGCGCGGAGCCCTGTACTCCGTCACCTTCACCTGCAACGGGGAGAACGGCTCCGCCGACCTCACCATCGCCGGCGGTACGTCGACGCCCAGCACCAGCTCCACCACCGGCGTCCGCCGCACCCCCTCCGCGGAGACCACGGCCGGCGCCCGGCCGCGAGCCACCGCCCCGACCGCAGCCCCCACCGTCGTGCGCACCGCCCCGGCCGCCCGGATCACGCCCACCGCGCGCGGCTCGGCCACGGCCTCGCGCAGCCCCGCGGCCGCCCTCGGCGTGCGCGGCGGCCTCGGCGGCAGCGTGGCGGGGATGGACCCCGTGGAACTCGGGGTGGGCGCGGCGCTGTTCGTCACCGCCGCGGGCGGTACCGCGTACGCCCTGCGCCGGCGCCGCCGCCCGGTACGCGGCCACTGACCCCGCACCGCCGGCCCGCCCCTGCCCCGGATGCCGACGGCCTCCACCGGCCGGTCGCCCCGGGTCCAGGACCCGGGGCGGACCGTGGGCGCGGCTCGCGGGCGCGTCAGCCCCGGGAGCCGACCGGACGGCGGCGGCGGATCACGTGCGCGCCCGCGCCGAGCGCCGCGGCCCCGACGAGACCCGCGCCGATGGCCGTCTCGGCGGTGGACGGGCCGAAGGAGCCGCCGATGCCGCCCTGTGCCCCGTTGCCCGGCAGGATCGTGAACCGGTGCGTGGCGACGAGGCTGTTGTCGTGGCACTTGACGGACAGCGTGTGGTTGCCCGGTGAGGCGTGGTTGAAGATCCGGACGGTCGCGAAGCCGATGGAACCCGCCGACAGGTTGGTCTGCGGAAAGTTGCCGTTCGACCAGACCGTGCCGCCGTGGCCGCAGCCCGAGGCGCTGACCTGCATCGAGGCGCCCTGGTGCACGGAGTACGGGTTGACGGTGACGTTGCTGGGCCCGTTGCCGCCGCCCTGCGGCGAGTTCGCGGCGGCGAACGAGGCACTGAGACCGATCGCGGCGCAGGCGGCCGCGGTCACGGTGAGAGCGCGCAGAACACGCATGGTGGAACCTCCAGCGGGAAGCGCCCCGGAGCGGTGGCCCGGGCAGATCGACGAGAACGCCTCCCATCACGAACCCTCGGGGCGCCGCGCAACCAGCGCATTTCCGCCTTTGGGCCGCCCGGTTGAGCGACACGCCGAAGCGCGCACTGATCATCTGACGGATCCGCAGGTCATGAGCCGTCAGGCATTTATGTGACGAATACCTGGATGGGCGCACCCCAACCGGACGCGACCACCCGTTCGCCCTTCCCCGATCGCCGTCCCGAGCGTGCACCCTTAGCGTGCGTGAAGAAGGGCGTACCGGGGAGGGACTGGAACGCGGGTCGGGACCCCCGCGTCGGGAAGGGAGAGCCATGACCGAGGACGAGTGCGAGCAGCGGCCGAGGAGACGCTCCCCCTGGGGAGTGCTCGCTCTGGTCATGCTCAGCGGCCTCGCCATGATGAGGAACGGGGCGAACGCCGAGGAAGGGCCGCCGCAGCCCACCGCCGCGGCGGCGGTCGCGCGCGCGGAACACCTGCCGGCCCAGGCGCCCAGGCCGCCGGCGGACCTGGAGGTGCTGGAGCACTCGTCGGTGCAGCGCATCCGGATTCCGACGATCAACGTGGACGCGCCGGTGATGACGGTCGGGCTGGACGCTCAGGGCTGGATCGACGCCCCGCCGCCGCAGGACCGCAACCTCGCGGGCTGGTACCTCAACGGCATCTCGCCGGGCCAGCAGGGCTCCGCGGTGATCGTGGGCCACGTGGACAACGCGCAGGGCCCTGCGGTCTTCTACGGCCTCGGCTCGCTCAAGCCGGGGAGCCGCATCGAGGTGGAGCGCTACGACGGGCGGACGGCGGTGTTCGAGGTGTACGGCGTGGAGGTGTTCTCGAAGGAGGCCTTCCCGGGCTCACGGGTGTACGGGGACACGGGCCACGCGGAGCTGCGCGTGATCACCTGCGGCGGCAGCTACTCCAAGGCCAAGGGCTACGACGGGAACGTGGTCGTCTTCGCCCGGATGGTGTCGGCCCGCTGACGGAACGTTTCACCTCATCGGCCGCGGGCCCGCCCGCCCCCGTGACCCCCGGGCTCTCCGGGGGCTGCGGGAGCCACGGGGGCTGCGGGGCCGGCCTCAGCGGGTCGGCAGCGCCATCCGGTAGCCGCGCCCGAGCAGCTGCGGCAGGTACGCCTCCAGCGCCTGGACGGTCTGCGAACGGTTGCCGCCCGCGTCGTGGTTCAGCACGACCACGCCGGGCCCGGCGCCCGCCAGCACCCGGGAGATGATCGTGGCGCTCCCGGGCTCCTTCCAGTCGAGGGTGTCCACGGTCCAGGCGAAGGGCTCCATGCCGAGGTCGGCGCCGATCTCGAAGGCGGCCCGGTTCCACGCCCCGTAGGGCGCCCGGAACCACAGCGGGGCCTGCCCGACCGCCTGGTGGACGACCTCGCTGGTGCGCCCGATCTCGGACTCCAGGGCGGACCGGGAGAGGGTGGGGATGAGCGGGTGCGTCCAGGTGTGGTTGCCGATGACGTGGCCCTCGGCGGTCATCCGGCGCAGCAGGTCCCGGTTCTCGGTGGCCATCTCCCCGCAGACGAAGAACATCGCCCGGACCCCGTACCGGGCGAGGGTGTCGAGGATTGCGGGGGTGTAGCGGGGGTCGGGGCCGTCGTCGAAGGTGAGCACCATGGCGTTGGCGGTGTCCGGCCCGGCGGGCAGTTCCAGGATGGGCCGGGTGCGGACGGCGGGCTTGGCGGCGGGCGGACGGGCGGGGGCCTCGGCCGTCATGGGCCGCAGCCGGTAGGACTTGTCCGGGGGCCCTTCGGGGCGCAGTCCGGGCGCTCCGGGGGCGGGAGCGGGGGTGCCGGGCGCGGGGGCGTCGGCCGTCGTCCCGCCCCGGGGGCCGCCCTCGCCGGCGCTGAGGAGTCCGGAGGCGGCGGCGATTCCGAGGAAGACGGCGGTACGCAGGAGCACGCGTCGTCCCACTGTCGGCTCGTCATTTTTCATTATTACTACGTATCAACGACATCGCCGGAGATGTCGAGAGGCGCGGACGCGCCCCGGCCCCGTCACCCCCTCGGACCAGCCACCCCGTTGATCAGCCCTGTCGCACCAGCGGGAACGGCAGCGTCTCGCGGATCGTCAGGCCCGTGAGGAACATGACCAGCCGGTCGACCCCGATGCCGAGTCCGCCGGTGGGCGGCATCGCGTACTCCAGGGCGTCGAGGAAGTCGTTGTCGAGCTCCATCGCCTCGGCGTCGCCGCCCGCCGCCAGCAGCGACTGGGCGGTCAGCCGGCGGCGCTGCTCGACGGGGTCGGTCAGCTCGGAGTAGGCGGTGCCCAGTTCGGTGCCGAAGGCCACCAGGTCCCAGCGTTCGGCCAGCCGGGGGTCCTTTCGGTGCTGCCGGGTGAGCGGGGAGACGTCGGTCGGGAAGTCCTTGTAGAAGGTGGGGAGCTTCGTCCGCTCCTCCACGAGCCGTTCGTACATCTCCAGCACCACGTCCCCGCGGGTGTCGTCGGGGCCGTGCGGGACGCCCGCCCGGTCGCACAGCACGCGCAGCACGTGCTCGTCGGTGTCGGCGTCGACCTCCTCGCCGAGGGCCTCGCCGATGGCCCCGTACATCGTCTTGACCGGCCAGGGCCCGGAGATGTCGTGGACGACGAGCTTGCCGTCGGCTCCCGCCTTGTGCGCGACCGGCGAGCCGAAGGCGGCCGTGGCGGCGCCCTGGATCAGCTCCCGGGTGAGGTCGAGCATCACGTCGTAGTCGGCGAAGGCCTGGTAGGCCTCCAGCATCGTGAACTCGGGGTTGTGCTTGTAGGAGACGCCCTCGTTGCGGAAGGTGCGGCCCATCTCGAAGACCTTCTCCATGCCGCCGACGCACAGCCGCTTGAGGTAGAGCTCGGGGGCGATGCGCAGGTACAGGTCGAGGTCGTAGGCGTTGATGTGGGTGCGGAAGGGCCGGGCGTTGGCCCCGCCGTGGATCTGCTGGAGCATCGGGGTCTCGACCTCCAGGTAGCCGCGGTCCAGCAGCCCCTGGCGCAGTGCCTGCACCGCGCTGGAGCGGGCGCGTACGACGTCCCGCGCGTCGGGGCTGGCCACGAGGTCGAGGTAGCGGCGCCGGACCCGGGCCTCGGGGTCGGCCAGGCCCTTGCGCTTGTCGGGGAGGGGGCGCAGGCACTTGCCGGTGAGCTGCCAGGAGGAGACCACGACGGACGGCTCCCCGCTGCGGCTGGCGCCGGCCTCGCCGGTGGCCACGACGTGGTCGCCGAAGTCGACCTGGGAGGTGAAGGCGTCCAGCACGTCGGGGCCGGACTCGTCGCGGGTGAACATCAGCTGGGCGTCGCCGGTCCAGTCGCGCAGGACGGCGAAGACCACGCCCCCGAGGTCCCGTACGACCATGACCCGCCCGGCGAGCGTGACCTGCTCGCCGGTGCGGGCGCCGGGGGTCCGGCCGGGGTGGGCGGCCCGGAGGGCTGCGACGGTGTGGGTGCGCTGGGGGATCCCGACCGGGTAGGGGTCCGTCCCCGCGGCCCGGATCCGTTCCAGCTTGGCGTGGCGCACCCGGACCTGTTCGGGCAGCCGCTCGGCCTGGGCGCGCTCGCCGTCCTCCCCGACGAGGTCCAGGCCCAGGGAGTCGATGGAGGGGAGCCCGGCGGTGTTGGCGGGGGCGGTGAGGCCCTTGGCGTGGCCGTTGCCCCAGAGCTTGCGCATGCTGGGTACGGAGACGAAGCCCTCGGCGATGCCGGAGGCGAGGCTGACCCGGGCGAGCGAGCCGGCGTCCTGGTAGCAGAGGAAGCGCGGGTACCACTCGGGGCCGTACTTGACGTTGGAGCGGTACAGGGCCTCCAGCTGCCACCAGCGGGAGAAGAACAGCAGCAGCCGGCGCCACAGCTTGAGCACCGGGCCCGCGCCGATCCGGCCGCCCTCCTCGAAGGCCGAGCGGAACACGGCGAAGTTCAGGGAGATCCGGCGCACGCCGAGGCCGGGGGCGGCCGCGCACAGCTGGGCCACCATGAACTCCATGACCCCGTTGGGGGCGCCGCGGTCGCGGCGCATCAGGTCGAGGGAGATGCCGTCCCTGCCCCAGGGGACGAAGGACAGCAGGGCGATCAGCCCGCCGTCCGCGTCGAAGGCCTCGACCAGCAGGCAGTCCCCGTCCGAGGGGTCGCCGAGCCGGTCCAGGGCCATGGAGAAGCCGCGTTCGGTCTCGGTGTCGCGCCAGTGGTCGGCCCGGTCGACGATGGTCCGCATCTCCTCCTCGGTGAGGGCCGAGTGGCGGCGGATCACGGTGGTGGCGCCGGTCCTCCTGACCCGGTTGACGGCCTGCCGGGTGACCCTCATGTCGCGGCCGTCGAGGTCGAAGTGGGCGACGTGCAGGATGGCCTCGTCGCCGAGCTGGAGGGCGCTGAGGCCCGAGCGGGCGTACGCGGTCGCCCCGTCCTCGGAGGCGCCCATCACGGCCGGCTGCCAGCCGTGGCGGCGGGCGACGGCGAGCCAGGCGTCGATGGCGGGGGTCCAGGCACCGGGGTCGCCCACCGGGTCGCCGCTGGCCAGGCAGACCCCGGCCTCGACGCGGTAGGTGACGGCGGCCTTGCCGTTCGGGGCGAAGACGACGGCCTTGTCGCGGCGGGTGGCGAAGTAGCCGAGGGAGTCGGCCCGCCCGTAGGCGCCCAGCAGCGCCCGGATCCGGGGTTCCTCGTCGCCGTGCAGGGCGGCGGTCAGCCGCTGCGAGCGGAACAGGGTGGCGGCCGCGTTCAGCAGGGCGAGGGCGCCGAACAGGCCGAGCAGGAAGTACAGCGGGCGGGGCGGGCGGCCGTCGAACTGGCGGGCGGAGAAGAGCCCGCCGAAGACCTGCTTGGCGGCCCAGTCCAGCCACTGCCCCTTGGGCAGGGTCCCGGGGAAGAGCGCGACGAGCGCCCAGCCGAGGAACACCGCGCCGAGCAGCCCGAGGCCGAGCACGAGCATGGCCCGCCAGACGGCGCCCGGGCGGGAGGCCGCGTAGAACTCCTTGCGGGCGGCGACCAGGACGCCGAGGGCGGCCACCGCGAGGACCATCGAGGGGCCCCCGACCCAGAAGTCCCCGTCGGCGATGATCAGCAGGTCGACCAGGATCAGCAGGGCCAGATAGGTGACGACGATCCACCAGGCGATCTTCTTGCGGGTGCCGAGGGCGGCCGCGAGGAGGAAGAGGAAGACGGCGTACGCGAGGTTCTCGCTGACCGGCACCACGAAGTCGTCCAGGAAGCGCACCACGGGCCGTAGGAGCCTGCGCAGCGTCGGGGAGAGCGCCAGCAGCGCGCACACCAGGCCCAGGGTCCCGAAGAACGCCCCGAAGGCGTCCGGGACCCGGTGCAGGAAGCGGTTGCGGGTCCCCCGGGTCTCCTCCAGCGTGGCGCTCATGCTTGGCACTGTAGGGAGGGCCGCGTCGGTCCGCGCGCCGAACGGGATAGCCTCGGGAGGGTGACGGAGCACGTGGACACGGGATTCGAGCGCGGCACCGACGGGCCGAAGGTGATCCTCGCCGGGGTTGACGGCTCGGAGTCCTCGCTCCGGGCGGCGGCCTACGCGGCGGGGCTGGCCCGGCGGCAGAACGCGCTGCTGGCCCTGGTGTACGTCCAGCCGGTGCTGGCCGCCGGGGCCTCCCTGGGCGCGCCGGCGGCGGACACGACCGGGGAGATCGCCGAGGGGCTGGTGGCCGAGATCCGCGCCTCGGCGGAGCGGCTGAAGGGCGTCTTCGACGTGCGCTGGCAGTTCCACACCTTCCGCGGTGACCCTTATGCGGGGCTGGTGAGCGCGGCGGAGGAGCTGCGGGCGGACGCGGTGGTGGTCGGCGCCTCCGAGCAGGCCGGGCACCGGATCGTGGGCTCGGTCGCGGTCCGCCTGGTCAAGGCGGGCCGCTGGCCGGTGACGGTCGTCCCGTAGCCGGGGTCACCGGGCGCGTTTGAGGCCGTCCTTGGCGGCGCCGCGGCTGAGGACGGCCTCGGTGACGGCCTCGTCGGCGCTCTCGTACGCCTCGTCGCCGGGGTCCTCGGCGAGGGCGGCGGGCAGGTTGACGACCCGGCCGGCGGACAGGTCCATCATCTGCGGGACGAACTCGGCCCCGGTCACCTGCCAGCGCTGCCCGGGGGCGGCGGGCGGGGCGAAGGTGAAGCGGGCGATGGAGCCGTAGTTGCCGCGCATGTCGCGGGCGCCGGAGTGGTTGAACATCTCCCCCGCGACCTGGTCGCCCATCCCGTAGACGATCCAGGTCCCGTTGACCTTCTCGTAGGCCTGCGGGATGTGGGCGTGGGTTCCGAGGATCAGGTCGACGTCGGGGCGTCCGCCGGTCTGCGAGGCGGTGAGCGCCTTCCCCAGCGAGAGCTGGGTCTCGTCCGGTTCGGTCTGCCACTCCGTGCCCCAGTGGAGGCTGACCAGCACCACGTCCGCCCCGGCCTTCCGGGCCGCGCGGGCGTCCGCGAGGATCTTGTCCTGGCGCATCAGGTTGACCGCCCAGGGCTGTCCGTCGGGCATGGGGTAACCGTTGGTGTCGTAGGTGTACGCGAGGTGCGCGACCTTGGCGGAGCCCGCCGTGTAGAGGGTGGTCCTCGCCGCCTCGGCGGCGGTGCGCGCGGAGCCCGCGTGGCCGAGGCCGACCTTGTCGAAGCGGTCGAGGGTGCGCTTCAGCCCCTCGGCCCCGTCGTCCAGGGTGTGGTTGGAGGCGGTGGAGCAGCCGTCGTACCCGGTGTCCTTGAGGGCGTCGGCGACGGTGGGCGGGGAGACGAAGGCGGGGTAGCCGCTGAAGGGGCCGTCGTCCTCGCCGTAGATGGTCTCCATGTGGCAGAGGGCGAGGTCGGCGGCCGAGACCACCGGTTCGACTCCGGAGAACATCGGCCGGAAGTCGTACCCGTCGCCGCCCGCGTCGGCCGCCGCCCGCCTGATGACCGAGGTGTGCGGGAGTACGTCCCCGCTCGCGACCAGGGTGAATCCCCGGGCGGCGGGCGGGCTGGCGGGGGCCGTGCCGGCCGGGGCCCCGGCGGCGCTGGAGCCGAGGCGGGCCGGGGCCCGGTCACCGGCGGTGGAGCAGCCGGCGGCGGCCGCCGGGAGCAGCAGGGCGGTGAGCAGGGCGAGGGCCCTCCGGGTGCGCTTGGTCATCTGTCCCAGCTCCCGTTCATAGGACTGTCAGATCAACCGAAATCCATAGGAGAAGGGCTTCCAAGTCAAGGAGCGGCGCCGTCCTCCGGCCAGGTCCCACCCCTGCGGCCCATGGCCGTTCGCCGCGCCGTTCGACCGTTCGTCGCCCGGCGCGGCCGCCCACCGGACGACCCGGGGCCTTGGGCGCAACGCCCCCGCCGGGCGGTTCCCGGGCGGCTCCGCGCAGGTGAGGGTGAGTGGGACGCCCACAGCCCGGCCGACGGCCCGGCACGCGGCCCGGCTGCCCAGCGGACCCCCGGACCCGGAAGGAGCCACTCGTGTCGCCCTCCCCCACCCTCCAGCGCACGGAACCCGAGGCGCTCGCCGAACTCCAGCGCGACCACGGGCGGGCCCTGTTCGGATTCCTGCTCGGCCTCACCGCCGGGGACGCCCAGCGGGCCGAGGACCTCGTCCAGGAGACCCTCGTACGCGTCTGGCAGCACCCGGAGGTGCTGGCGACCGGACACGAGTCCATGCGGCCGTGGCTGTTCACGGTGGCGCGGCGGCTCGCGATCGACGCCCGCCGGGCGCGGCTGTCGCGGCCGCAGGAGGTCGACCCCGACGGGCTGGAGCAGGCGCCCGCCCCCGAGGACGCGGTGGCGGGCTCGGTCACCGCGATCGACGTCAGGCGGGCGGTGGGGAGCCTGGGGCCGGAGCACCGGGCCGTGCTGATGCAGGTCTACTTCCAGGACCGCTCGGTGGCCGAGGCGGCGGCGGAGCTCGGCATACCCGCCGGAACGGTCAAGTCCCGGACGTACTACGCCCTGCGCGCCCTGCGGAAGGGGCTCCAGGGGTACGGGCTCGGCGCCTGAACGGCGCCCTCGCCGCACCCCGGGCCCGGTGGAGAAGCACTCAAGGAACGCCCTCGATGCGCACGATCCGGACACGGAGTGCACCGATATCGGCACCAGTCCGTGCAAGTTGAGTAAACATCCCCCGTTCCGCGAGCCGTGAGGTGAAGGCTCGGGGATGACGGCGGCAGGCTCGACACGCGGGAGAGGGTGGCACGGTGCAGCCCGAGGGTATGAACGGCACCAGTGACGGCGGACTGGCGGTTCCGATGGCGTGGCTCTACGCGGAGTACATCGCCGACGAACTGCTGCGCACGGGCCGGCTGATCCCGGTGAGCACGCTGGAGTTCCGTGCCGGGCGCGACACGCTCGCGCTGACGATCTACCTCTCGGACGCGGCCGGCGAACTGTCCGGGATCCGGGTGGTCTCGCAGCTCGACGAGTGGCTCTCCCTGACGGCGTACGGGCACCCCTGGCGGGACTGGGTCCACACCCGGTTCCTCGCGCTGGGCGAGGAAGCCCGCGAGCACGGCCGCGGCGAGGACCCGGACCTCGAACTGGCCCGGGCGGCGTGGCGCTGGCTGGACCGCACGGAGCTCTTCGCCACCAACCTCGACCCGGGCCGGCACGGCCAGGGCGAGAACCCGCCGGCCCTGGACGAGAACGCCCGCGTCTGGACCCCGGCCTGGCAGCTCGGCCTGCCGCTGGGACACCTGGCGATGCACCTGTTCTAGGCCGTTCTGGAGGGCCCGCCGCCGGACCGGGCCTACCCCGACTCGGCCGGGTCCGTCACCAGGCCCGTGAAGTCGGCCTCGTTCCGCTCGGCCCGGCCCACGTACCAGCGGGCGATCAGCCACATCACCGGGTACGCCACCAGCCCGAGGGCGACCCACACCAGCGGGACCGCGGCCGCCCGGGGCAGCAGGAAGCCCAGCGGCAGCAGCCCGAGCAGGAGGGCCAGCACGGCCAGCGCACCCAGCCCGGCGCGCAGCTGGCTGCGCATCAGGGCCCGTACGTAGGTGGCGCCGAGGCTGGTCTGCTCGGAGATCTCCGAGCGCGCGGGGGTGTGCGCGGGCGCACGGCGGCGGACGCCGCGCGGGACGCCGGTGACGATCTCCCGCCGGGGCGGCTGCTGCTGCTGCTCGGCCATGGTGCCGGAGTCTAGGGGGTGCCGGGCGGACCACCCGGGCCCGACCCCCTGCGCGGGCCCCGGCTACTTGAGGAGGCGGGAGAGCCTGCGGTCCGCGAGCGGCTTGCCCCCGGTCTGGCAGGTGGGGCAGTACTGGAGCGAGGAGTCCGCGAAGGACACCGAGCGGACGGTGTCCCCGCACACCGGGCACGGCTCGCCGTCCCGGCCGTGGACCCGCAGCCCGCTCTTCTTCTCGGCCTTCAGGTCCTGGGCCGCCAGCCCGTGCGCCCGCTCGACGGCGGCCCGCAGGGTGTCCCGCACGGCCCCGTACAGATGGGTGACCTGCTCCTCGTCGAAGGAGGCGGCCAGTTTGAAGGGCGAGACCTTCGCGGCGTGCAGGATCTCGTCGCTGTACGCGTTCCCGATCCCGGCGATCACGCCCTGGTCGCGCAGCACCCCCTTGATCTGGCGCCGCTCCCCGGCCAGCAGCGCGGCGAATGCGTCCCGGTCGAAGCCGTCGGCGAGGGGGTCGGGGCCGAGGCGGGCGATGCCCGGAACCTCCTGGGGGTCGCGCACCACGTACACGGCGAGGCGTTTCTGCGTGCCCGCCTCGGTGAGGTCGAAGCCCCCGCCGCCCTCCAGTACGAGGCGCAGCGCGAGCGGGCCCTTGCCGGGACGGGGCGGGTGCGCGGGGAAGTCCTCGCGCCAGCGGAGCCAGCCGGCCCGGGCCAGGTGGGTGACGAGGTGGAGCCCGCCGACGCGCAGGGCGAGGAACTTGCCGTACCGGGCCACGGGTCCGGCGGGCTGCCCTTCGAGGGCGGTGGGGGGCGGGTCGTAGGTCTTGAGCACGCTGACCGCGAGCGGGAGGACGCGTTCGACCACCCGCCCGGCGAGGTGCTCGTCGAGGAACTCCCTCAGGGCCTCGACCTCCGGCAGCTCGGGCACCCTCCCAGCCTGGCGCCCCGGCCCCCGGCCCGCGACCGCAAGGGCAGCCCCGGACGGCCCCGGACGGCCCCGGACGGCCCGGCCCGGGGGCACAGCCGGGGACGGCTCGACGCGGGGCGGCCTGGAGGGGCGGGGGGCTCAGCCCATCACGAACTCGCACCACACGCACTTGCCGCTGCCCCGGGACTCCACGCCCCAGACGTCCGCCAGCCGGTCCACCAGCATCAGGCCCCGCCCCGACACCCCCGCCTCCCCCGCCTCGCGGCGGCGCGGGAGGGCGCTGGAGCGGTCCTCCACCTCCACCCGTAGGCGCCGCTCCGGGCCGGCCAGGACGCGCAGGGTCACGATCGCGGGGCCGTCGGTGTGCATCAGGGCGTTCACGATCAGCTCGTCCGCGACCAGTTCGATCTCGTCGGCCCGCTCCCGCGCGCCCCACGACCGGACCGCCGCGCCGATCATGTGCCGGGCGGCGACGAGCGCCTCGGGGTCCCCGGGGGCCACGTGCTGCTGGAGCCGGCCGCCGCCGGGCCGCGTGTCCTCGCCCTGGCGGCGCAGCAGGAGCAGGGCCATGTCGTCGTCGCCGCCCCGGTCGTCGACGACCTCGCACAGCCGGTCGGCGAGCCGCTGGAGGTCGGCGGGGCCGCCGCCGACCAGGGAGGTCAGCAGGCTGACGCCGTCGTCGAGGTCGGCGCCGGGCTGTTCCACCAGCCCGTCGGTACACAGCAGGAGCGTTTCGCCCGGGTTCAGTTCCACGGTGGTCACCGGATACTCCAGGCGTCCGAACTCCGCCGACAGGCCGAGCGGCATCCCTCCCTCCACCGGCAGCCTGCGGCACTCCCCGTCGGTGGTGCGCAGCAGTGGGTCGATGTGGCCGGCGCGCACCAGCTGGAGCACCCCGGTGGAGAGGTCGGCCTCCACGTAGGTGCAGGTCGCGAAGCGGTCGGTGTCCAGTTCGTACAGGAACACCGAGGCCCGGGCCATCACCGTGCCCGGGGAGTGCCCTTCGGCGGCGTACGCGCGCAGGACGATGCGCAGCTGGCCCATCACGGCCGCGGCGTGGGTGTCGTGGCCCTGGACGTCGCCGATGACCGCGCCGACCCGGCCGCCGGGCAGCGGGATGACGTCGTACCAGTCCCCGCCGATGTCCTGGCCCATCCGGGCCGACCGGTAGCGCACGGCGATCTGGGCGCCGGGGACGGCGGGGATCCGGCGGGGCAGCATGGCCTGCTGGAGGCCTTCGGCGAGGTCGTGCTCCTGTTCCAGGAGCATGGCGCGCTGGAGGCTCTGGGCGATGCTGCTGCCCAGGGCGACGAGCAGGTTCCGCTCGTCCTGGGTGAAGCCGTCCTTGTCCTGGTAGAGCAGTCCGATCGCGCCGATCGGCCGGGCCTGGGCGATCAGCGGCAGGTACGCGGCCGCCGATATCCTCATGTCCGAGATCTTCGACCAGAGGTCCGGGTAGCCCTCGGCGAACTCCTCGGCGGAGTCGAGGAAGCGGGGCTGGAGCGAGCGGACGACCTCGCTCATCGGGTACTGCTCGTCGATGCGGGTGTAGCGGGTGCCGGGGACGAAGCTGTCGGCGGGGCCTTCGGCCACCAGGTGGATCCGGCCGGCCTCGACGAGGCCCATCACCATGCCCATGGAGCCGAGCCGCTCCAGGCCGTGGGCGTCGCCGATGACGTCGATGACGTCGCGTACGGTCCGGGCGTGCGCGAGGGCGGCGGTGGTGCTCTCGACCACGGACGTCTGGCGGCGGCGCTCCTCGTCGAGGCCGAGGCGTTCGGCGGAGTGGCTCAGCTCCTCGGTCGCGTCGCGGACGATGCCGATGATCCGGTACGGGCGCCCGTCCGCGCCGCGCATGACGCGGCCCTGGGTGTGGGTCCAGCGCAGGCTGCCGTCGCGGCAGCAGATGCGGAAGTAGGCGCCGTAGGTGTCGACGCCGCTCTTGAGGGCGCTGGAGACGAGGGCGTCCAGCCGGGTGGACTCGGCGGGCGGGACGCGCGGGGAGAGCGATCCCGGACGTCCGTCGTACTCGTCCGGGGTCGTGTCGAAGACCTCGAGGGCCGCCGCGTCCATGTGCATGAGCCCGGTGACCAGGTCCCAGTCGAAACTGCCCATCCGGTTCAGTGACAGGGAACGGTCCGCGTGTGCGGGCCAGTCCTCCGGCAGCGATACGGTGCTCGGCACCGGTCCACCATGACACAGCGCCGCGTCAGGCGCTCTCCAGGTACGGGGGCTCGCCGGTGTCCTGCTGCCCGTCGGGGAAGCCCTCCGGGGCGGCGGGATCGACGGCGTCCGGGGGCAGGGCGGGGTCGCCGCCGGTGCCGGGGCCGTCGTCCGGGGTGTGGGTCAGGCCCTGGTCGGGCGGGACGGCGCCGGGCAGGTCGCGCGGGAGGTCCCCGTTGGCGTCGGGCGGGGTGGAGGCGGGGCCGTCGGACGGGGGCAGGCCGCCGCCGGGGACGTCCCGCGGGGAGGCGGGCGCGCGCGGCACGGTGCCGGCGTCGGCGCCGGCGCCGGACGGGCAGGGGCTGGGCGAGGGGGTGACGGCGGCGCCCGGACCGGCGGGGTCCGCGGCCGGCGGGCCGGGGGCGGCGGGGCTGGAGGGGGCGGCGGGGGGCGCCTCCGCGTCCAGGCCGGGCGGCGGGATCAGGTCCGAGGCGGGGGGCTCTCCCGCCTCCGGGGCGTCGGGCACGAAGGCGTCGGGGCCGGGGAGCGGCAGGGCGTCCGGGGCGGTGAGCTCCGGGGAGCCGGGGAGCGCGGTCTCGGCGGGGTTCTGGGCGGGGTTCTGGGCGGGCGGCCCGTCCGGGCCCGCCGCCGGGGGTCCGGCCGGGGGGGTCGGGGGGCCGGCGGGCGGGGTCGGGGGGCCGGCGGGTGGCGGGGAGGAGGGCGGGGTGGTCCGGGCCCGGCCGTCCGCTTCCGTGCCGGCGCAGGGGTCGTCGGTCGGGGTCGCGGGGGCGTTCGGGATGCCGTCGGCCGGGTCGTAGGGGGGAACGCTCCTGGGGGGTTTGTCCTGGGCGCCGTCGTCGCCCGCCTTGCGCTCGATCCAGGTGTTGTCGGCGACGTTGACGATGACCAGCCTCTTGATGACCTGCACGGTCGGCTCGATCACGATGACCTGATTGGGCTGGTAGCCGTTCCACTGGTCGCCCTTGAGCACCGGGTTCCCCTTGGCGGAGCGCGGCGCGGCGAGGGGGTTGCCGCAGCCGCAGCGCACCCGGGGCATGCCGTGGTCGTCGACGAGTACGGCCGTCCCCGCCTGGAGCACCGACTGGTAGCCGTCGGCCCGGCCGTCCCGGAACCCGTGGTTGGTGACCCGGGTGTCGGCCCGCAGCACCACGGGCGTGAGGGCGCGCAGGAAGTCGGGGATCTTCTCCTGTTCGATCCCGGTGGCCTGGGCGAAGGAGCGGGCCTTGGCCGCGTCGGAGGTGAGCAAGGCGACCTGGCGTTCCACGTCGCAGCTGCCGAGCCGGCTGGTACCGCCGTACAGGCCGGGGGTGGCGGCGCCGACCGTACGGATGCCGCGGCCGCTCGCGTTGGGCAGCGGGGGCTGGAGGGGGGCCGACTCGGCGGTGGCGGAGGAGGGGGTGAACGGGTCCGGTCCGGCCGCTCCGACGGGCTGGAGGGTGAGCTCCAGGTTCTCGGGGACCGGGCCCTTGGTCTGTTCGGGGCCGGCCCCGGCGCAGCCGGCGGCGATCAGGGAGAGGAGCGCCAAGAGGGCCGTGCGGACGGGTACGTGACGGCGTGGTGTCTGACGGGGCGGCGCCTGACGGGATGTCGGTGCGGGCACGTCGTTCAGGTCGTTCACGCTGCTCTCCCTTTTCGCCCCGGTTGCTCCCTCTTGTCTGCCGCATCTCCCGGGGTGCCGCAACCGGAGCGCCGGACCGGATCTCCTTGAACGGGTTCAAGGAGATCCGCCGGGCCGCCCCCGCCCCTGAACGCGTTCGAGGGCCCGCTTCCCCGTCCGGGCCGCACCCTCCGGACCGGGCCGCTGCCCACCGGGCACCGCCGGGCACCTCCACCTGCGCGCGCCGGCCGGCTCCGGCCGATACTGGAGGGGATGGACTGGTTCACCGCGCCCGGCTACTGGCTGGGCCGGCTGGTCTTCCAGCGGGCCCTGGCCGGTGTCTACGTCTTCGCCTTCGTCGGGGCCGCCCTGCAGTTCCGGGCACTGATCGGGGCGCACGGCATGCTGCCCGTCCCGCGCTACGTGCGGTACGTGCCCTTCCGGCACGCCCCGAGCCTGTTCCAACTGCGCTACTCCGACCGTCTCTTCGCCTGCTGCGCCTGGACCGGGGCGGCGGTGGCCGCGGCGCTGGCCGCCGGGGTCGGGGACCTGGTGCCGCTGGGCGCCGCCATGGGGATGTGGGCGGTGCTCTGGCTGCTGTACCTCTCCATCGTCAACGTGGGCCAGACCTGGTACTCCTTCGGCTGGGAGTCCCTGCTGCTGGAGGTCGGCTTCCTCGCCGTCTTCCTCGGCAACGCCCGGGCCGGGCCGCCCGTGCTGGTGCTGTGGCTGCTGCGATGGGTGCTGTTCCGGGTGGAGTTCGGCGCCGGGCTGATCAAGATGCGGGGCGACGCCTGCTGGCGCCGCCTGACCTGCCTCTACTACCACCACGAGACGCAGCCGATGCCGAACCCGCTGAGCTGGTTCTTCCACCACCTGCCGAAGCCGGTGCACCGGGTGGAGTGCGCGGCGAACCACGTCACCCAACTGGTGCTTCCGGTGCTCCTGTTCACCCCGCAGCCGGTGGCCTCGTACGCGGCCGGGATCATCGTGGCCACCCAGCTCTGGCTGGTGCTGTCCGGGAACTTCGCCTGGCTCAACTGGCTGACGATCACGCTCGCCCTCTCGGCGGTGGACTTCACGGGGATCGCCGGACCGCCGCCCGCCGCCGCCTCGCGCGGGGCACCCGTCTGGTACGCGGTCCTGGTGTGCGCGGTGACCGTGCTGGTGCTGGCGTTGAGCCGGCACCCGGTGGCCAACCTGGTCTCGCGCCGCCAGGTGATGAACCGCTCCTTCGACTCCCTGCACCTGGTCAACACCTACGGGGCCTTCGGCACCGTCGGCCGGATCCGCGACGAGGTGGTGGTCGAGGGCACCTGCGACCTCGTCCCCCGCGAGGACGGGGACTGGCGCGAGTACGGCTTCAAGGGCAAGCCGACCGAACTGCGGCGGATCCCGCGCCAGTTCGCCCCCTACCATCTGCGGCTCGACTGGCTGATGTGGTTCGCGGCCCTCTCCCCCGGCTACGCGCGCGACTGGTTCGGCCCGTTCGTGGAGCGGCTGCTGGCGGGCGACCGGGACACGCTGCGGCTGGTCCGCCACAACCCGTTCCCGGACGCCCCGCCGCGTTTCGTGCGGGCCAGGCTGTACCGCTACCGGTTCACCACCTGGCGGGAGCTGCGCGAGACGGGCGCCTGGTGGCACCGCCGGCTGCTGCGCGAGTACCTGCCGCCGACCCGCCTCGCGGAGGCCGCCTTGTCAGAGCCCGAGTAGGGCGGCTTCCCGTTCCGCGGAGATCCCCTTGGCCGAACGGTCGGGGCGCAGGGGCGCCACCCCGCCGATCGACCGGAGCCAGGCCCAGCTGTCGGCGACGGTCTCCTCCACCGGCCGGCAGGTGAGGCCGGTCTCCAGGGCCTTGGTGACGTCCGCGCCGAACATGTGGTCGTGCAGATCGCCCTCCGTGAGCCAGAAGGGCAGTTCGGTCCAGGGCTCGATCCCGGCCTCCAGGATCACGGCCGGGGCGGTCCAGCGCAGCTCGGCGGCGTCACCGGTGACGGCGGCGCAGGCCTCCAGGAGGCTGCCCATGGTGGCATGGCCGGTCGGGGAGATCAGGTTGTAGGCCCCTCCGAGCCCTGCTTCGGCGGCGTCCAGGGTCCAGTGCGCGAGGTCGCGTACGTCGATGTACTGGAGCGGCAGGTCGCGAGGACCGGGGGCGAGCACCGGGCCGCCCCGGGCGGTGCGCTCCAGCCACCAGGGGAGCCGGCCGACGTTCTCGTACGGGCCGGTGATCAGCCCGGCGCGCACCAGCAGGGCGCGGTCGCCGAAGGCGTCGACGGCGGCGAGCTCACCGCCCCGCTTGTCCTCGGCGTAGGCGGTCCGACCGGCGTCGGGCGACCCCTCGACCACCGGGCCGTCCTCGGCGTGGCCGGCGGGCGCGGGGTAGGTGTACACCGAGCAGCTGGAGATGTACGTGTAGTGCCGGGCCCGGCCCGCCAGCAGGCGGGCGCTGTCGCGGACGGCCGTGGGGGCTCCGCTCCAGGTGTCGACGACCAGGTCCCACTCCCCCTCGGCGAGTGCGGCCAGTCCGCCGGCGGCGTTGCGGTCGCCGTGCAGTGCCGTGGTTCCGGGCGGGGGCGCGTGGTGCCCCCGGTGGAAGACGGTCACCTCCCAGCCACGGTCCAGGGCGTCTTCCGTAATCGTGCGCCCGACGAATTCGGTCCCACCCAGCATCAGGAGTCTCATGTGCCCGACCCTGCCGGGCGCGGCCGGGCAGCGGAAGGCTTGATCGCCCACGGCGATGACGCTGAGGGCGTAGGGCCCGCGGGAACCGGCGACGGCGGGGTGCGCACGTGCCGCGCCCCCGTCGCCGTGGGGCGCGGGGGCGCGTATCCGCTCTGCGGGGCGGCGGCCCGGGGGCCGGTGCCGTCAGTCGATGCCGGGCAGGATGTGCGGCTCCGCCAGGTCGTCCTCGTAGCCGGCCAGCCGGATGGGTGCGGAGCGGGCCCAGACCTCAAGGCTGCCGAGTTCGTCGGACCGCGTGCTCGCCCCCCGTCCCGGGAGCTCCAGAGTCGGGTCGGTCTTCTTGGTCTCAGTCACCGCGCACTCCCTTGTGTCGCGTAACCCGGCGGGCGGGACCGCGCGCCGGATAGGGGGATTCAGAGGTTCGTCCGGACGCGGTGGCGCCTTGGTGGAGCGGGTGCCCGGGTGGGGGCTCCTTGCGCCTTAGGGTACACATATGAGCGGGGGTCCGCTCGATGGAACGGTAAAATCCGCGCTGGACCGCTTGTTTTCGCCCCGAGTTCAGGAAGTCGTACGTCGGCGCGTCCGCCGGGGCTGATCTGCTCGTCGGCGGTGGCGCGTGCGCGCGGACGACGGAGGGAGCCGTTGTGGCTATGTCGGGGTTGCCCACGATCGACAGTGTCGACGAGCTGATGGAACTCCTGCACGCGCACCAGGGCGGCCGGGGGCTCCAGACGGCGGCCCTGCTCCGCCGCTCGCACCCCTTCGACAAGGAGCTCCAAGTGGCCGGGCTGGTCCACTTCCTGGGCCCGCTGCTGTCCGCCCAGGGGGGCGACGCGGCCGAGGCGGTCCGCCCCCTGCTGGGCGACCGGGTGGCCCGTCTGACGAGGCCTGACGCCCCGGACGCGGCCGGGGACGCGGCGGCCGAGGCGCTGCGCCAGGCGGTGCGGTCGGGCGGCACCTCGGGGCTGGACGCCGGGGTCGTGGAGGACTGGCGTCCGCTGCTGGAACTGGTCGCGGCCGGGGCCTACGGAATCCACGGCACGGTTCGCCCGTACGAGTGAGGGGCCGGCCGTCCCGGCGGGGACGGCCGGCCCCTCGTGGGGCGCTCTACCAGTTGGCGGGGGCGTAGTCCTTCAGGAAGACCCCGTAGAGGTCCTCGCCCGCCTCGCCCCGGACGACCGGGTCGTAGACGCGGGCGGCGCCGTCGACCAGGTCGAGGGGCGCGTGGAAGCCCTCCTCGGCCAGGCGCAGCTTGTCGAAGTGCGGCCGCTCGTCGGTGATCCAGCCGGTGTCGACCGAGGTCATCAGGATGCGGTCGGTCTGGAACATCTCCTGGCCGCTGGTCCGCGTCACCATGTTCATCGCGGCCTTGGCGGCGTTGGTGTTCGGGTGCCCGGCGCCCTTGTAGCCGCGGCTGAAGACGCCTTCCATCGCCGAGACGTTGACGACGTACGCGCGCCCGCTGGACGCCTTCCGGGCGGCCTCGGCCATGGCCGGCCGGAGCGCGCTGATCAGGATGAACGGCGACGTGTAGTTGCACAGCTGGGTTTCCAGCAGCTCGACCGGGGAGATCTGGTCGATGGTCTGCACCCAGGTGTTGCTGTCGACGACGTCGGGCAGCAGGCCGCCCGCGTCGATGGCGGTGCCGGCGAGGTGCCGCTCCAGGCTGGCGTTGCCCGCGACCAGGGCGAGGTCGGCGACCTTCTGGGCCTCCAGCCCGCTGACGCCGACGGGCAGCGCCGCGAGACCGTCGACCGCACCCGAGTTGAAGGCGCCGATGACGTGGTGGGCGGGGAGCTCGCCGGCCGGCAGCGGGGCGCTCTCGCCCTCGACCAGCGCGGCGTACGCGGTGGGCAGGCGGCGCACGGTCTGCGTCGCGTTGTTGATCAGGATGTCGAGCGGGCCCGCCGCGGCCACCTGGTCGGCGAGCGCCACGGACTGGGCCGGGTCGCGCAGGTCGATGCCGACGACCTCCAGGCGGTGCATCCAGTCCGCCGAGTCCTCCATCGCCTTGAAGCGGCGGATGGCGTCCTTGGGGAAGCGGGTGGTGATCGTGGTGTGCGCGCCGTCGCGCAGCAGGCGCAGCGCGATGTACATGCCGATCTTGGCCCGGCCGCCGGTGAGCAGCGCGCGCTTGCCGGCGAGGTCCGCGCGGGCCTCCCGCTTGGTGCGGTTCTCTATGGCGCAGTCCGGGCAGAGCTGGTGGTAGAAGTAGTCGACCTCGACGTACCGCGTCTTGCAGACGTAGCAGGAGCGCGGGCGCTGGAGTATCCCGGCGATCCGGCCGGCCTCGGTGACGGAGGAGGGCAGGATGCCCTCGGTCTCGTCGTCGATGCGCTCGGCGGAGCCGGTCGCGGTCGCCTCGGTGACGGCCTTGTCGTTGGCGGTCTTGGCGGCGCGGCGCTCCTGGCGGCGGCGCTGCTTCACCGTGCGGTAGATGCCGGCGGTGGCGCGGCGTACGGTGATGGCGTCGGGGTGGTCGACGTCGATCTTGTCGAGCTCGTCGAGCACGCTGAGGCAGACGGCGAGGCGCTCGGGGTCGATGCCCGGCCCGTATGCGTGGTTGTCTTCGGTCACCGTCATGGCCGCTGCCGTTCCTTGCTCGCTCGTCCGCGTCCGCCTGCTGCGGAAGTCCCCAAAACGGAAACTGTACGGATCCGACACGCCCGGGTCCAAACCCGTTCCCGTCCGCCTCACGGACGGCGAGGGGCCTGTCACGGTATGGAGGGGATCAAGGCCCTTCGTCCCCCTCGGGCGGCTTGCGCGTACTCCCCCTGGTGTATGCCAGGAGGATGACTCGGCCGGTGATCAAGGGGCCTGCGGGCGGATGAACGGCGCGGCCCTTTGGGGCATGGTGGATCTCATGAGTGCCCTGGCCCTGTCGGTTCTGCTCTGCCTGGTCTCCGCCGTCGCGTACGCGGGCGGCGCGATCGTCCAGGAACACGTGGCGGCGAGTTCGCCGGACCGCCCCTACGCGCCGCTGCGCCGCGCCGGCTGGTGGGCCGCGGTCGCGCTGAACGGCCTCGGCGCGCTGCTGCACGTGGTGGCGCTGGCGTACGGCCCGCTGAGCCTGGTGCAGCCGCTGGGTGCGCTGACCATCGTCTTCGCGCTGCCGATGGCGGCCGTGTTCGTGGGGCGCCGGGCGGGCGCGGCCGCCTGGCGCGGGGCGCTGCTGGCGACGGCCGGCCTGGCCGGGCTGCTCGCCCTGACGGGCGGTGAGGGGGCGGGGCGGCAGGCCCTGGCGGGCGGTGAGCGGAGCCTGCTGCTGGTGGTGACGGCGGCCGGCGTGGCGGTGCTGGTGCTGGCGGCGGGGCGGATGCGCCGGGCGGTGCTGCGCAGCGTGCTGCTGGCCGCGGCGGCCGGTACGGCCTTCGGGATGGGCTCGGTGTTCACGAAGTCGGTCGCCGAGGGGTTCTCGCCGGGCGCGCTCGGCTCTCTGTGGCCGGACCTGGCGGCGATCGCCGTACTGGCGGCCGGCGGGCTACTGCTGTCGCAGGCCGCCTACCGGGGTGCGGGCCTGACCGCGCCGCTGGCCACGGTGACGGTCGTCAACCCGGTGGTCGCGGCCGCGGTGGGGATCTCGCTGTTCGACGAGGGCTTCCGGTACGGGACCGCCGGGGCGGTGGCCGCGCTGGTGAGCGGCACGCTCGCGGCGGCCGGCCTGGTCCTGCTCACGGCCGTGCCGCCGCACGTGCGGGGGTCAGATGCCGACGCCCTTGTTCCGGAGGTACCTCAGCGGGTCGATGTCGGAGCCGTAGCCGGGGGCGGAGCGCATCTCGAAGTGCAGGTGCGGGCCGCTGGAGTTGCCGGTCGAGCCGGAGCGGCCGATCCGCTGGCCGCCGGAGACCTGCTGGCCGGCCTTGACGCCGAGCGCGGACAGGTGGGCGTACTGGGAGTAGCGGCCGTCGGCGTGCTTGATGACGACCTGGTAGCCGTACGCCCCGGCCCAGCCGGCCGACTCGACCGTGCCGGGTCCGACGGACTTGACGCTGGTGCCGGTCGGCACCGGGAAGTCGACGCCCGTGTGGTAGCCGCTGGACCAGGAGGATCCCGCGACGCGGTAGGCGGTGCCGATGCCGGCGTCGACGGGGGCGGTGAAGGCGCCGCCGCCCGAGGCGGGCTTCTGCTCCGCTGAGACGGGCTTGCCGGCGGGCTTGGCGGCCGGCTCGGGCTTGGGCTTCTCGGCGGGCTTGGACTGCTCCGGCTGGGGCTTGGGCTTCTCCGCCGGCTTGGGCTGCTCGGGCTTGGGCTGCTCCGGCTTCGCCTGTTCGGGCTTCTGCTGCTCGGGCTTGGGAGCGGCCGGTTCCACGGGCTTGACCGGCTCGGCGGTGCGCGGCGGCTTCTCGGGGTTCTGCGCGGGCGGGGCGGTGGTGATCCTGAGGGTGAGCCGCTGCCCCGGGAAGATCAGGTTGGGGTTGCCGCCGACCGTGGACCGGTTCGTCTCGTAGAGGGCCTGCCAGCCGCCCTCCACGTGCTGCTCGGAGGCGATCGTCGAGAGGGAGTCCCCGGGGGCGACCACGTACGGGTTCGGCAGGACCGACGTCCCGGTCGGGCGCGGCATGGTCACGGGGGTCGGGGTGGTGGCCTTGGTCGGCTGGATCAGGTCCTTGTGGGCCTGTCCCGAGGGCTTCACGGCCGGTTCGCCCGACGGCTTGGCCGCGGACTCGGCGACCGGCTCCGCAACGGGCTTGGCCGCGGGTTTGGCCGCAGGTTTGGCCGCTGGCTTCGCGTCCGGTTTGGCGGGCGCCTTGGTGTCGAGGACCGGGGCGGGCCCGCTGCGGCTGAGCCCGGCCTGGGGGCCGCACGCGGGCCAGGCCCGGGGGCCCTGGCCCTTGAGGACCTTCTCGGCGACCGCGATCTGCTGGGCCTTGGTGGCGAGGTCGGCGCGCGGGGCGTAGGCGGTGCCGCCGAATTCGCGCCAGGTGCTCTGGCTGAACTGGAGGCCGCCGTAGTAGCCGTTGCCGGTGTTGATCTGCCAGTTGTTGGTGGATTCGCAGGCGGCGACCTTGTTCCAGGTGTCCACGGAGGCGGCCTGCGCGTCCGCGGCGCCGAGGAGGGGGAGCGCGATCCCGGCGCCACCGGCGGTGACGACGAGCGAGGCCCGGTTGATACTGCTCGGCTGGTACCGGCGGTGCCGGCCCCGTACACCCATGGGAGCCCCCCTAAAAGACATCAGGACCGCACAACCTAACGGCGCCCCGATGAACCGACAAGGGCGACAACCAGCCGTAGGGCGGCGTGAGTTGACGATCGCACACCCACGCGTCCGGGGTCCGGCGAATCCGTGGATCCATGACGGCACCCCCGTCCGCCATGTCCCCGGTTTAGGGGATATTGAGGGGGATTGACCCTTCCGGAACGCGCTGCGGATCATCGTTCCGTTCCCCGTTCCGGCCGGAAGGATTCAGGAGCCGACCATGAGCATCCGCGAAGATCTGATCCTTGAGGACCCCACCACCGCGGCGCGTACGTGTCCATCAGCGCCGAGGACATCGCCCGCACGGAGATCTCGTTCCTCCAGGAGTACGCGGGCGTGGTCCACGAGGCGGGTGCCGACCGGCTGCGCCTGTCGGACACCGTCGGCCTGCTGGGGCCGGAGGCCTACGGCGAGCGGGTGGCGGTGGTGGGGGCGGCGGCTCCCGTGGCGGGGGTCGCCTTCGGCCGGGAGGCGCTCGTGACGGATGGCGGTGACGGCCCTGGCGACGCCCCTCGCGACGCCGGCAGGGCGGAGGCGCTGGCGGCGCTGGGCCTGGACGGCGCCGGGCTGGGCGCGTTCGCACGGGCGCCGCGCGTCCTGGTGAGTCTGCCGCACGCGAGCCCGAACGTGTTCTTCCCCCGGGCGGGCGTCTCCTGGTACGTGCGCCACCTCCGGCGCGCCGATCCTCCGGCGCGCCGATCCGTCGGCCTTCCACCTGCGGGTCGCCCTCACGCACGTGAACTTCTCCGACCTCGGGCGGCGGCCGTACGCGTGGTGGTTCCCGGACCGGACGGCGCGCCGACCCGGGAGACCCTGTTCACCCCCAACAAGAAGGCCAAGCACGTGGCCGTCGCCGGGCAGCCGCCGATGCGCGGGGTGCCGGGGCGGGCGGTCGGCGCGGACCGGGAGGCGGCCGGGCCGGCCCTGCGCGGGGCCGACCGCGCCTGCGCCCTTCCCGGACCCGCCTCCGGCTCCCGCTGCACCTGGGCCTGCTGGGACAGGCCCAGCACCACGCGGGCCTGTCGGAGGAGGTGCGGAGCACGCTCCGCGAGATGCTCGCCGTGGTCGATCACCGCGGCGAGCACGCCTATCTGAGCCCGCCGTGCCGTTGAAGCGGCTGCGGCGGGACCTGCTGGGCTGAAGGGCTGAGGCGCCGCCGTCAGCTCAGCGGGCCCGGCTGCGGGATCGGCGCGGGCCCGGGCGGCGGGGGCACCGGGTCGGGCTCGGGGTAGGGCCCTGGCACCGGGGGCACCGGGCGCGGCACGGGGCCGGGGTCCGGCAGTGGCGGGACCGGCCCGGGGACGGGGGCCGGGCCGGGCACGGGCGGCTGCGTCTGCTCAAGGTTTCGCACCATAAGGACCACCTTCCCCCGATCTCAGCCGGTACGCCCCCCGGCAAGCGCGGCGGCCAGCCCCAGTGCCGGGCTGGCCAGCACGGGCACCCTGGTCGACACGAGCTCCGCGGCCCCGGCCATGGAGGCCTGCGCCAGCACGATGACGTCGGCCTCCGTCACCCCGTCGGCGGCCCGCGCCACGACTCGGAGGTACCCACCCTCGTCCCCGGCCTCGAACAGCTCCCAGGCCCCGGGAACGACCCGCCCCCGCACCTCCCGGGCCCCCTCCTCGGCGAGAAGCGCCCCGGTCGGCTCCAGGGTCGGCTCCAGCGCGGCCAGAACGACGATCCGCGGGCCCGTCGCCACGGCCCGGGCGGCCATCGCCCGGTCCACCCTCTGCACGGGGAACCCCAGCTCGGGGGAGAGCGACTCGGCGACGCCCCCGATGGTCGAACAGGTCACCAGCACGGGCCCCCCGACCCCGGCCAGCACCTCCCGCACCTCGCCCCGCACACCCTCCGGCCCCACTTCCCGGGCCCGCTCCAGCAGCCCGGGCCGGACCAGATGCCGCAACACGGCTCCCGGATGATCCCGCTCCCCCAGGGCATCGAAAACGGGCACGTGCACCCGGGACGTGTGCAGCAGCGTCAGCCGCCTCACCACAGATCGGCGTCCTGCTCCAACCGGGCCCGCGCGGCAGCCGCCACGTCGGCCGGCGCCTCGGGCGCCAGCTCGGGATGCCGCCCGGCCCAGGCGGCGGCATATGGACAGAGCGGCACCACGGCCACCCCTTCATCCCCGGCCATCGCATAGAACCCCCGGACGAGCTCCCCGCCGATCCCGCGCCCCTCGTGCCCGGGCTCGACTACGGTGTGCACCGCGACCAGGGCGTGGGGCTCCGCGGCGAGCACGAAGTACGCGATGAACCCGACCACCCTGCGGTCCTCGACGGCCAGCAGCCGCCCGGCCTTCCGCTCGTCCACCAACTCGATCGCCACGGCCCCGCTCCCTCAGCTCAGACAGCCACCGAATGCGGGCTGCGCTCCTGATCCGTACCCGGCACCGGCGCGGAAGGATCCGCCCCCAGCTCCACGATCCGGTTGTCCCCGTCGACATGCACCACACGCGGCTTCAGCGCCCGCGCCTCGGCGTCGTCGACCTGCGCGTAGCTGATGAGGATCACGAGATCCCCGGGGTGCACGAGATGCGCGGCGGCCCCGTTGATCCCGATCACCCCGGACCCCCGCTCACCCTCGATGACGTACGTCTCGAGCCGCGCCCCGTTGGTGATGTCCACGATGTGGACGAGCTCCCCGGGCAACAGATCGGCGGCATCGAGCAGATCGGCATCGATGGTCACGGACCCGACGTAGTGCAGGTCCGCCTGCGTCACGGTGGCCCGGTGGATCTTGGACTTGAACATGGTACGAAGCATGAAATAACTCCCGATATGTCTGCTCCCTGCCCGCTTCACGCAGGTCAAGGGCGGTCCCGGCAGCCTACAACCGTTCGCAAGTTCGGTCAGCTTTCCCCAGGTCTTTCAGGACTCATGCTGACCGATTGCTGACTTTTCTGACGCATTATCAGGCCACTGTGAAACCCCTCCACGCCCCCCGCGGAGCCACAGCGCCTTTCTCGTCCCGCGGCTTGAACGCATGGAAAGGCTCCGCGTCTTCAACAGATCGCCGGAGGGAGCGGGTGGCCGGCCTCATACGGTCGGCGGGCGGCCGTCCCGCATGCTGGAAGAGCCGGGCTGTCCCCGTTCCCATCGAGAGCGCGCCTGCACCGCCACGTCCAGGGGTGGCGCATGGGCATCACGACGCTCGCCACCGGGATCCGGTACCCCGTTCCGGCTGGCACGAACAGGCCGCGGTTGCCTCCGCGTACCGGGCCGTCGCCGGGCTGCTCGACGTCGCCCCGGACGCCCGGCCGGACGCACGTCGCGCCACCACCGCAGCCATGGACACCGCTCGCACGCATGTGCAAAGAGCCGCGATGGCATGGTGATCGTCGACCTGTGGGAATCAGAGGAAGACTTCTGCGCGATGAAGGAGGATCCGGCGTTCCAACAGAACCTCCGTGAGGCTGGAACGCCAGAGCCCGACAGTCTTGAAGTTCTGCCCGTTCACGCTTTGATCTCGTAAGGAACTCAATAAGAGCGTCCCCGTAGCCTCACCTGGGCTGAGCGCCCATCGCCGACAGCGCGCCTGCGAGCGGAGGCGCACGCACGCCAAGAACAAGGGTGACAGCCGCAGCCACGTGCTCAATGGCGGACACGCGTTCCTGCGGGCTGGAGTCCGTAAGGCCCCACCCTCCGCAATCCACCCGCTCCCGATCGCCCCCAACATCCCGCCGCACCCAGCCCCTGTCCCTCCCAAGTGCCGCACGCACCAAGATCCGGACCATTCCCGGACCAGCTGTCTCCAAGAAGCCGCGCGAACCACCGTTTCCCCTGGTCAGCACAGATGCCGCTGTACCACCAGCAGACGAAGAACGTTTTTTGTAGCTACTCCCCCAAGAAACTGGGCTTCTTCTAGAGAGACGAAGTCCGCTGCATGGAACGGGTGTTGTCCCATCCACTCCCACCCACCCCCGGGCGCACAAGTAGTCAGACAGCGACCTTGAGTGACCTCTAGGGCATTTCGGAGGCCACTCCCGGACCAGTCACGGACCAAGGCGTCGAGCGAAGGGCACAACGACGGCGAGGCGATGTCGAGCGCGTGATCGGTCAGGGCGGCGAAGGCGCTATGTCAGCATTCTGCAAGCTGGCATCACCAGCAGTGGCACCGGGGGTGCCGATCGCGGCCGGCGCGTCGGCGCCTCGTGGCCTTGACGCCTCGCCGTTCTCATAGCCCGCCGGATGGACATCCGCCCCTGCCGGGTCGACGATGGGGATAGGGCGATCACGCAGGCGCTGAGTCAGAGCGCGGGGCTGATATGTCGACGATCCTCATCCATGTCGGAGACCTCGAGGCAAAGGGTTTTCCCGAGGACTTGTGCGTCGACGACGGCCAGGATCCTGAATGGTTCAACCATCCACGTGCCACTGAGCTGATACCGAACGACGCGCTTGCGCCACACACCGGTCTGCTGGACGACGCCACCCATGCCGCGGACTTGCGGTCGACCGGGCGGGGCCTCTTCGGCGCTCTCCTGCCCTCCCCTCTCCGTGAGGTCTGGCAGGCCGAGATCGACCTCCGAGGATCGCGCGTCGTGCTGGACTTCGCGCCGAGCGCCCTTCGCCCGTTGCCGTGGGAACTGCTCTGCACCCCCGCGCCCCAGGAACGCTATCTCTTCGATGACGAGACGCACCCCTGTGTCCGGGCGCACATCCCCTTCGCCCTGGAGACTGAGCCGCTGACCGGACCGGTGCGGCTCCTCGTCGTCGTGGGCGACCCTTACGACCAGACACTGAACTCGGACAGAGAGCTCGAAGCCATCTACACCGGGCTGAGCACCGTCCCCTGCTGCTGGCAGGTACACGTGCTGCGGGCGCCCGGCAAGGAGAAGACCCGCGATGTCCTCACGGAATTCGACCCGCACGTCCTTCACTTCATTGGGCACGGCAGGCGGGTCGAGGCGGAGCCGACACTGGAAATCATGGCACCGGGCAAGCCTTGGTACCTCAGCGCCGGTTTCATCGAGGGAGCGCTCGACGTACCGCTGCGGCTCGCAGTGCTCAACGCGTGCCGGACGATGGACGAGGATCCCCAGGCGCTGGTCCGGGAACTCGGTGATGCATTGTTCTCGCGCAAGACGCAAGCCGTGGTGGCCATGCAGGGCAACATCGCATCAGCCCCGGCGGTGCGGTTCAGCAAGGAGTTCTACGGGCAGTTGGCCGCGGGCAGGGCGCTCGACGAGGCCATGGCCCACGCGCGCAACCGCCTGCACTGGGTGGAAGACAGCTATCCCCGCGACTGGGCCATGCCCGTGCTCACTGTTCAGGCCGACCCGGCGGTGGCGCTCAAGTGGCCCGAACCCCTCGACCACACGAGGGTGACGAGGAGGCGAGGACCGGAGTTCGAGGGGCCCCGCTGGCTGGTCGGGCGAGGGGACGAGCACAGCAGGATGATGCGCCGGCTGAACAGGACTCTCGAAACGGGCACAGCCGATCTCCTGGCCGTCACGGGCGGCAAGGAGGTCGGGAAGTCGGAGCTAACCCGCTCCTGCCTCCTGACGAGCTCGTGGTGCGGTGTTCCCGTCATCTACGTGAACCTGGCGAACAGGGGGAACCTCGACCTGCGGAAGCTGCTCAGCCACATCAAGGACGCAGTGCCCACGTGGCTCGGAGCAGACGTCAAGAGCGACGTCGAACTGTTCGGCAACATGCTCCAGAGCAGGGAAGACCTCTTCCGGTCACTGCGCGAGGGGAACCCGACGGGTGTCACACCCGACGAGGCGCTGCCTCCCCTCGACGATCGTCCGCACGACGTCCTCGCCTACGAGAACGGACTCCTCATCGACTTTAAGGCCTTCCTGCGGATGGTCACCCGGGATCCGCTGGTCGCCGGGAAACCGCTCCTGCTGGTCCTGGACCATGTCCTCCAGGCCGAAAGACACGGCCACGTCGTGGAACGCCTGTTGAAGCCTGCTGCTGAAGGGGACTTCGACCCCGTCCGTATCGTGGCCGTCGACAGCGGGCTCGACGCGGAGCTCGGGCTGCAGCTGGTCGATCTGGTCATGAAGGTCAGGCCGTTCGACCGGACCGAGGCGGAGCTTCTCGTCCGCGAGTACTGCGCCCGCAGGCGGGACGTCTACCGGGGGCAGCAGCCCGATGACGAATCCTGGGCGATCTTCACACGGAGCATGCGGGACGAGGCGCTCAGACGGGAGCAGAACGGCGATGAGTCCTTCAGCCCCAAGGAGCTCATGCTGTGGGAGCAGATGGCGTACACGCTTCTGCAGGTGACGTCATGACCACCCTGGACGAGGCGGCGAAGCGCCTCGCAGCGGGCGAGAACCTCGCCGACGTCACAGTGTCCTTGATGCCCGAGCCCCTGCGGGGGACGCTGATGCGGTGCGCCCTGGTCGAGGGATTCGACGAGGCGCAGTACGAGGCGGTGCTGCGCGAGGGCGTCGGCCCGACTCTCGCCGAGCTGGCTCTCCAGCCGTGCGTCGAGCCGCGGCCCGGTGGCGACGGCGCCCTCCAGGTGGGGAGCGGAATCCGGGAAGCGGCCTGGCGGGCCTGGTGGCTCGACGGCGGGGCGGTGCCCGACTCCGTCCCGGTGCCCCGGGCACTGCGTTCCGCCGAGGCACGCATCGCGGAGTACTGCGAGGGCCTGGGCCGGATCGAGGCGGCCCTGCAGGCCCTGGTCGTCTGCGATCCGGACCGGGCAGCCGCCCGCTTCGACCAGTGGTACCGGGAGCGGGACGAGCGCTTCGATTTCCCCGGCTGCCAGGACCTGCTCGATGCCCTCAACGAGTCCTGGGCGTGGATGTTCGGTCCGCGTCTGGCCGAACTGCGCAGTGACCGTGACCGGTACCTCCGGTCACGGATGCTCTGGTACGACGCGTTGCTCAGGTCGGGCCGCTACCTGTCCCGACCCGAACTGGAGTCCAGACTCGACGGGCTGCTGGCGGGTACGCCCACCCGCGCGCTGCGGTTGCACGCCGTCGGCGGCATGGGCAAGTCGCTGATGCTCCAATGGTTCCTCGCCCGCCGCTGCGTCGCCGCACCAGCCAGGTTGCCGTGCGCGCTGGTGGACCTCGACGCCGTCGACGCCGTGAACGTCGTAAGGCATCCGTGGCTGCTGGTGCTGGAGCTGGCCCACCAGCTCAACGAGCAGATGCCGGGAGCCCCGTTCCAGGAACTGCTACGCCGCCACGGGGCGTACCGCTCGGTCCTGTTCAGGGATGCCCCGGCGCTGGCCCGCTCGGGCGCCGCCGCGCTCGACACCGCCGGGACCAAGTCCGACGCCCGCGACGTCCGCGACCGGTTCCTCAGCGTGCTGAGCGAGGACCATTCCGGCACTCCGCTGCTGATCGTGCTGGATGCCTTCGAAGTCGCGGTGCTGCGGCCCCTGGGCGGCGCCGCCGAACTGGTCGACGTCCTCGCCGACGTGTACGCGGCATCGGACCAGGTGCGACTGGTCCTCTCCGGGCGCCTCACGGGCGCCGAGAGGCAACTGGGACGGCTGGGCGAACGCTTGCCGGAGAAGTGCATGGGCTGGCTGGAGATCCCGCCGTTCACCGAGGACGAGGCCAGGAACTACCTGTCCGGGAAGCGTGGCATCGGCCGTCCGGAGCTGGTGGAGATCATCGTGCGCAGGTCACAGGGGGTCCCCTGGCAGCTGGCGCTCTACGCCGATGTGGCGGACTACTCGCCGGACATGTCGGTGGAGAGCGTCGAGAGCCTCGACCCCATGCTCGCCTGGTGCATGGACCGCATCATCGGCAGGATCGAGGACGACGCCCTGCGGTGGCTGGTCCGGTACGGGGTGCTGGCGCGACGATTGAGCCGGGACTTCGCCGAACGCGTCGTCCTCCCCCGCATGGTCGCGGCGATGCGGGGAAGCAAGGACGACCGCCCCGAGGACGATCCCGGGCCCTCCGGATCGGCACACGCCTTCCGGACCGGGGTGCACCCCCCGGAGGGGCTGGCGGAGTTCGCGCGGCTCTGGGAGAGCCTCAAGCAGTACTCGGTGGAGGTCTCGTCCTGGGTGAGCGCCGCCCCGACCGACCCGGACACCCTCGTCTTCCACCCGTGCGTGGCGGAGCCGATGCGCCGCCTGCTCTCCGTGCAGCCCGTCTACCGGCTTCTGCACGAGGACGCCGCGCGCTACTACGAGGAGTCGGCCCGGCTCCATCCAACGGCATGGGCCACCTGGACCAGGGCAGCGATCTACCACCGCATCCAGGCCGACGGCAGCCGGGCGGCGCCCGCCTGGCGCGAGGCCGTGGCAACGGCACGGGGCGCCGGCCGCTTCGAGGACGTGGCTGAGATCGCGGGGGAAATCCTCGGACCGGAGTACGTCGACGAGGAGGGGGTCCCCCTGAACCTCGCCGGGGGCGTTCCCGCACTCGACCCGCGGTTGCAGGCCGAGGCCCATGTGGAACTGGCGTGGGCCCTCGTCCACCGAGCCCGCAGCGAGGGCCTCTCGGGGGGACACCAGCTCTGGAGCGGAGCCGAGCGCAGCCTGGGCACTGTGGAGCGGATCACGGCGCAGTCCGACGTGGACCTTCCCCACGTGCGCTGGAACGCCGCGCGCGCTGCCCTGCTCCTCGCCCGTGGCCGGCCGGAGAGGGCCAGGAAGGTTCTCGGGCCGACCGTGCAGTCCCCCGAGATGTCCGCGGATTACGGCTTCGCACTGGAGGTGTACGCGGAGGCCCTCGGTGCCCTCGACCGGCCGGACGAGGCGTCGGCGGTGCTCCACCAGGCCTTGGTCCTCGCGCAGATGACGGGAGACCAGCCGGGCTCGGCGCATCTGGCCCACCTGCTGGCCCGGGACGCGGCGACCCGCCTGGCGTACGACGATGCCCTGCGATGGGTACGCGCGGCTCCCGGCGAGAGCGGTCCGGCCGCCGAGCGAGTCGCGCTGCGCCTCACGGAAGCCGAGCTGGCCTTGCACCTGGGGCTGCCGGCCACGGCCGCACGGCTGGCCGAGACGTCCTCCGGCGATGCGGAGGCACGGCCCCTGGCCCTGGGCGTCAAGGCCCTGCTCGCACTCGGTCGGCCGCGCCGGGCCCGCGCTCTGTGCGAACGCGCCCTGAGCGCACCCGTCAGCCTGCCGCCGGAGCAGGAGGCCGCGGTGTTCGCCCTGCGCGGGCGGGCCGACATCGAACTCATGCAGGTGGAGCGGGGCATGAGCGACCTGGTGACGGCACGTGAGCGGTATGCCCGCCTCCAGGACTACGAAAGCGGCGCCGCATGCGCGCTTCACGCTGCCAGGGCCCAGCTCGAGGTGGTCGGCAATCACTGGGAGGCGGCGCAGTTCCTTGACGAGGCGATGCGGCTGAACCACGACGAGAGCAACGCGATCGCAAGCCGGTGCAGGTTGCTGAAGGCGGACCTCATGGCCCGGCACGGGGATTCGGTCGGAGCCACGGGGGTCTGCGGGGATGCCCTGAGACGGCTGGAGGAATCCGGTGCGGATCCCCTACTCGTCGTCGAGGCGGCCGGGCACGGGCTGGCCCTTCGGGACGACCCGTCGGGGCGGTTCGGCAAGGCCCTGCTCCGTGCGATGCGCCGGGTGACGCCGGCCACCGCCCGGCTCACCATGCTGCGCGCGCTCGAGCACTGCCCAGGGCCACTCGATGTCGGGCCGGACCTGCTCGCGCTCGTCCTGCCCGACGGAGACCCGCCCGCGGCGGAGGATCCGGCAGACGCCGGCTGGCTGACCGCACGGGCCGCCACCGCCTACCGCCTCACAGGCCGACTCGCCGACGCACGCGCCTGTGCCACGCGCGCGACCGAAGTCCTCACCCGCGAAGACAGCTTCGCCTGGTGGTGGCTGATCCGATTCATGGACCTGACCGGGCCCGCCGGCCGGGAGGAACCCGAGCCGCCCAGTCTCCAAGGCTATGACGAGTATCCGCTGCTTCAGGCGGCCCACCTCATCACTGTCGCCCGGCGCTGGGCGGGCCGCGTCCCGGTTGAGCGCACTGCCGAGCGGCTCCACCTGGCGGACGCCCTGCTCTCACCGGGACCGGCGAATCGCTGGCAGGCGCTGTCCCACGACACGTGGTCCGGGCTACTGGCCGAGACGGGGGAGCGCACCGAGGCTGAGACACACGTGCACGCTGCCCGCGCCGTCCTCGCCGAGCTCGGCGACGAGCGCGAGGTGCCTCCACCGCAGGCCCCCGCCCCCGACGAACTCGGCTTCGCGCTCACCCCGGACGGGGCTGTGCTCGTCCACAACGGCGGCCGGGAGCTGGGTCGCCTGCACCCGTCAACGCTGCTCGCGCGGGCGCTGCGCGAGAGGACAGAGCAGATGTCTTTGGGCCCCCTCGTCGACGTGATCCTCGCCGACGACCCCCTGGTGCCCGACGCATCCACGATGGAACCCCTCCTAGACCCGGGCCGGACGGAGCCGGTGGACCTCTGCCTGACCGTCGCCCCGCCCGAACTCGCTCAGGTCCCCTGGGAACTCGCGGTGACCGCACACGGCATGCTGGCCACGGACGACCGGGTCCGTTGCATCTACCGGATGCCCCGTACCTGGCGGGCCGGGACGGTCCGCACCGGTGTCCTCCAAGAGGCCCTGGAGCTGCTGGAGGCGGAACCCGGCCCGGTCGACGGGCTGATGGGCCCGCAGACCACTCGTGCGCTGTTCCACGTGCAGCGTTCCCTGGGGCTGGAAGCGGACGGAGTCGCCGACCCGGTCACGTGGGGAAGCCTGCGCGCGGAGCTGTGGCAGCACCGGCACCGTCCCCACGTCCTGGTCCTGCGGCGCGGAGCCGCCCGGCAGCTGGAGTCACAGCGCGGGCACCAGATGGGCGGGGCCGACCTGGGGATCACGTACACCAGGGAGGGCTGGGACGTAACAGTCGTGGACGACCCGAACTGGGCTCAGCTCGACCGTCTCGTGGCGGGTGTACGAGTACCAGACCTGATCCATGTGAGTGCCACTATGGAAGGGCTGGGCACCGTCCCGTACATCGATTTCGGGGCGTCCACCTACTCCAGGGAGTCCGACTGGGTGAGCGAGGACTCGGACACCATCACCGTGACCGACCTGGACCGCTTCGTCTCCAGGATGTCGGCCGGACGTCCCGGACCGCTGGTCATCCTGGACATCGCCCGGCCGGCCCGGCCCAGTGAGCTGGTCCGGCAACTGTTGCTCCGCAACGACTTCGCGCACCAGCTCGCCACGCTGGGCAGCACCGCTGTAGTGCTCGCCACGGGACTCACCCCGGCGGGCGACTCCCGGCAGAACATCGAGCTCGTCACGAAGCTCAGGATCGGCTGGACACCGGCCGAGGTCGCCCGGGGCCTGCAACGGCTGGCAGCCGGGGACCGGCTCGAGGGCCTGCCATACGCGGCGACCGCGCTGATGAGTTCACTGCGGCCTTACGAAATGCTGCCCATCGGAATCTGACCCGTCAGCTCCCCGGCAGCCACTGGGCGAGTCGCATGCGCACGTCCGCGTCCCGGAAGAAGTCGGTGTGCGCCACACCGCTCCCCGAGGGGATCACGAGGGGATCGCTCACGACGTAGGCGCCCGCACGATGGACGCCTTCGGTTGGCACCACAAGGTCATTGCCCGTGCCGAACAGATGGTCGACCAGCCGGTTCAGCGCCCTGATGGCAAGTCCGGCCCCGTCGGCCGGCCCGAAGTCGGACGTGATGGCGCGCACCGTCCCCGCCGCCGGCACGGCGGCCTCGTTCAGCTCGCCCAGCGCGGACGAGGCGGGGTCCATCGCAGCCAGCCCCTCCAGTCCGCCCAGCGCTCCCGTGGCGCAATGCTTGGCGACCTCGAGGACCACCTCGAGCGTGCTGCTCACCATCTCGTCCGGGAGCAGGCCGAGCAGATTGGTGAACACATCGAGCAAACGGCCCAGCCGCTGCTCGTCGGCGAGGACGGTGCCCGCGTTGGGGGTTGCGACGTGGATGAGGGTCCGTACGCAGGGAGCCGGTCGGCGGACGTCCCTTGCGAGGGCTTCCCTGCCGAGCTGGCGGGCCACCAGGCCCCCACGCGAATGGGTGACGAAATCGAAGGTCAGCGGCCGGTCGGCAGGTAGGTGCTCGAGGAGCCAACGGGCGTTGTCGGCCGGATCCAGATGGACCGTCGGGTGGTCGAAGACGAGGACCCGATCCCGGTACCTCTCGTGGAGGTCGCGCAACAGCTGCCCGTCCGCGGCGATGCCGTGAAACCCCGAGTGGCACCGGCTGAAGGTGCCGTGCACGAACACAAGGAACGGGCGGTCGGCGAGCTCGGCCAGCCGGTCCGCGGTCACCGTCTCGCCGGCCGTCGGGGTGAGGAAGCTGCCGGGACCGGTCAGCCGCAACCCGTACGGACGGAACCGCTTCTCCCATCGGCCCACCGCGAACTCCGCCACCCGCCCTGCCACCCTCTGGATGGGAAAGCGCAGGACGTGCAGGACCTTTCGGACGCCGAACCCGACCAGTCCGCGGTCCTGCGCCCCGCCCGGGAGGCCGAACTGTTCCATCGAAACCCGGAAGGTCTGGACGGCCCCGGCCCGGTCCGTGCCGCCTCCGCCGACCGCGGTGTCGGACACCACCCAGCGCACCACTCCGGTCGCGTCGACCTCCAGGACGACCTGCCCTTCGTCCTCTCCCGGTGCGGGCACCTGGAGCACTACCCCGGGGGCGGCGGCGTCTGCACGGTCGTGTCCGCCGGGGCGGGCCGGGACGGTGAGTTCGCTGAGCGGCAGCGTCAGAACCGGGCGCATCCCGGCTTCTTGGATGGCGGTCCCCAGCAAGCCTGCCGCTTCGGCAGGCACCCTGTCGGTCGCCAGCTGCTCCGCGAAGGCCATCGGCTCGGCCGCCCGTACGGGAGCACCGGCGCCAGCCCACCTCCGTACCTCGCCCACGCGTCCGCTCACGTCCGAAGACCGCAGGACGACACCGTACGGAAGGTCCATCCGTCCGTCCCGTTCGAGCTCAGACACCTTGCGCTCCTTCCCGGTCCCACACGATGGTCAGCCGGGGATGACCGAAGAACAGGTAGGCAAGGGGGGTCGAAAGACCCGCGCCTGCCGCGCCCCCGGTGGCCGCGCGCTGTTGCCGTACGTACTCTGCGGGTGCGGCGCCGCCTTTGAGCGCGGCCCGGTAGAAACCCTCGGCGAACTCCCTGGCGACCTCGTCGTCGACGTTCCACAGCGGTGCGACGACCGCCCCGACCCCGAGGCTGAGGAAGGCGGGCACCATGCCTGCGTTCGAGCCGAGCACGCTCCGGCCCTGCCCCAGCTGGCAGGCGTTGAGGAAGACCAGACGCACGGGGCTGGTCTCGACCCCGCGCACCGAGTACCGGCTCAGATATCTGCCGTCGGTCATGTTGATGCCGTCCTCCGAGTCGGCGGCGTCGAACTTCCCGTGCACAGCGAAGTGCAGGATGTCGTGGCCCGCCCCCGCCCTCAGACTGCCCAGTACCGGCTCGACCAGTGCGTCCACGGCCTCCGCCCGGTACTCCGCGACCAGGTGTTCCGCCTCGGCCGTCGCGTGCCGGAGTTCGTTGCTGTGGTAGTCGCCGCTCACCACGGCCATCGCCCGGGCCGTGAGCCGTGCAGGAGGAGCCGCCGTGCGCTGCTGGTCCCCGTACGTCCACCGGCCCACAACGGCCTGCGCACCCAGGTAGCCGGGAATGCCGGCGCCCCACGGCCGGGGCACCACTGCGAGCTCCCAGGGCACGTACGGATCCCAGGTGGCGATCAGCACCGTCGGCGGGTTCGTCACCCGGGCGGCGGCCCGGAGGGCTGCCCACACCTCGTCCGGCATCGCCTCTCTCACTTCCAGGCCGATGCCGTGGAGGTGGGTGCCGAGGTCAACGGCCTCCTTGTGGTCCTGAACACCACGCATGACATTGCGCGCCCACTCCGCCTCACCGCCCAGCCTGGTGACGGGGGGCCTCCCTGGCGGCCGTACTTCCGGATGCGGGGAGCGGTAGAGCCAGCACAGCTGTGTGCCGCCGGCGTCGTTCGCCGGAGCCACGACGATCTCCAGGTCCGGCCGGGTGCCCGGATCGTCGTCGGGCAGCGCCCAGGTGACGCCGGCCGGCTCTTCCGGGACCTGCGCGGGAGGGACGTCCTCGGGGCCCTCCCCCACCCGTACAGTCCGATGGGCCACTCCGATCACCCGCCCGCCGACAGAGAACACCGCGGTGATGACCCGCTCCCCCGCGTAGGCGCCGTCGTCCATCGCCCGCATTCGCCGCAGCTGGTAGGGGTACGGGTCGTCCGGGCCGGCCGTCATCGCAAAGCTGAGTGGCTCGCTGCCCATCACCTCGAACCCGGGTGCCAGGATCTCCACGCCCAGCAGGAACACCCCCCTGGGGACGGTGAGCGGGGCGGGCTGGAACACCTCGGGCGACGGAGTCGGAGCCAGCCCCACCCGGAGTTCAAAGACCTCCGCCGGAGCAACGCGTCTGGGCGCGTCCAGGCGGGCGTAGGCCTCCCTGGTCTCGTCGGAAGGTCCGGGAGGCGGCTGGGCCGGCCAGCCGAGAGGTGATGGGGGCGGCGGGACCGGCTCGCCGCCGCGGTTCGGCCCCCCGCGCAGTTCCCGGTCCCGTGTCGTCAGCAAGGACGTGAGGTTCTCGTACGGGCCGCGCCCCAGCGGGGGCGGCCAGGTCAAGGGTGGTCGGCCCAGGTGCGGTGCCACGCTCACCAGTTGCCGCAGGGCACTGAGCTGCCCACTCGCATCCTCGGCGTCGAGGCGCTGGTAGACGGCGGCGAGCACGGCACCTGGTGACACGAGGGTGACCAAGGCACCCAGCCAGTTGGCCCGTTCGGGGATCGGCGGAGGCAGCACCGGCAGCGCGATCAGCGCCACCCCGGGCAGCTCTTGGACGACCCGGCCCAGCCGTTCCGCGGCCCTCGCCAGTGTGACATCGTCCTGTTCCGCCGCTGCGACCAGTGTGGTAACCAGCCGGGTGAGCAGGCCCCGGGCCTCGGCTGGGGGAAGCGTGGCCAGCGCAGACAGCTCGGGCGGGAAACCGGTGCTCGCCAGCAGCGTGTCCGCCACGGCAGCCGACAGCTCCGCCACGCCTGCGGCGACCGGAACCGGAGGATCCGCACGCGCCGGCTCCTGCGACGGAACGGCCCGCGCCAAGGACCGCTCTGCCGCCTCCTGGTGCGGTGACGTGTCGTCCGCGGCCCATCCGGCCAGTACGGAGCGGACCTCCGGGACGGGAAGGCCCCCGGCTGCCGCGATCAAGCCGTCGGTCCGATGGGGCTCCGATCCGAGCAGAAGGAGAACAAGCTGACCCACGTCCTCGACGGCTGCAGCGTCCAGGGGCAGCAGGGCGGCCGCAGTGAGGGCCTCTGTCCGCAGGCGGTGGTCCCGGCCCTGCGTGGCCATGTCCAGAAGCGGCTCGACGTCGCTCGTGGTGACGCATCGGTCCGACCCTGCAGACATGACTGCCTCCGGATTGCGATCAACAATCGGAGTGCACCGTAGCCGAATCGAAGGACGGGATCACCGACCGCCGGCTGCGATTCGCGGCGGTCCCGGGCAACCTCGCCGATGCCTGGCGTGTCAGCCGGTCAAGATCCGGACCATTCCCGGACCACGATGCCCACTGCGAGCCCCACAACGGTCGTTTCCACAGGTCAAACAGGTCGCGCTGCCTGCACCACCAGCAGACAAAGAACCTGCTGTGACCAGCAGCGCAAGAGCCAAGTGTCTGATGAAGGTCGGGAGGCCGCCGAATTCCCCCACTGCCGCCTAGATGAATGAGTCCGATGTCTGTGCTGGTCGCGACCATGGCGAAGGGCGCCCGTTGGTCAGTGTGTGAAGACAAACCTGGACGCCCTTCTGGC
>NZ_JBVIXO010000015.1:0-163971 GCF_055593565.1 Streptomyces sp. NPDC040718
ACCCCGACACCCTCCACCAGACCCCCATCGGCGTCTTCCGGAGCGTGGAACGACCCGTCTACGACACCCTCATGGCCGACCAGCTCGACACAGCCGTCGACCAGCGCGGCAAGGGCGACCTGGCGACCCTGCTCGCCGGCTCCGACACCTGGACCGTGATCGGCTGAGGCACCCGGCCGACGACCGCGAGCCCGGACCCCGCTAGGGGGTCCGGGCTTCGTCGTACGCCGCCCGGGCCCGCTGCACCTCGCCGGTGCGGCGTTCCGTCCAGCGGGCCAGGCCCCACACCTGCTCGGCGGCCTCCCGGCCCAGCTCCGTCAGGGAGTAGTCCACGTGCGGCGGGATCACCGGGTGCGCGTGGCGCCGTACGAAGCCGTCGCGCTCCAGCGTCCGGAGGGTCTGGGCGAGCATCTTCTCGCTGACCCCGCCCACCTCCCGGCGCAGCTCGCTGAACCGGTACGAGCGCTCCACCAGGGCGGCGAGGACCAGTACGCCCCAGCGGCTGGTGACGTGCTCCAGGATCCCGCGCGACGGGCACATCGGGGCCTTCACACTTACGTCCATGCCAGTACCTTACTTTGAAGTGGGTACTTACGAATAGTTAGCGCTCTCCATACGCTGGTGTCATCACCCCGCAGGACCCCGAAAACCCACGCACCAGGAGCGCATCATGAGCATCGTCGTCACCGGAGCCACCGGATCCCTCGGCCGCCTCGTCGTCGAGGAACTGCTGCACCGGGTCCCGGCCGCCGAGCTGGCCGTGGTCGTACGCAGCGCGGAGAAAGCGGCCGACCTGGCCGCGCGCGGCATCGACGTACGGATCGCCGACTACGGCGACCCGGCCGCCCTGGCCCGCGCCTTCCGGGCCGGCGACCGGGTCCTGCTGATCTCCGGCAGCGAGGTCGGGCGGCGGATCCCGCAGCACACCGCCGTGATCGAGGCCGCCGCGGCGGCCGGGGTCGCCCAGCTGGCCTACACCGGCATCCTCGGCGGGCCCGAGGCCGACTTCGAGCTGGCCGCCGAGCACAAGGCCACCGAGCGGGCCATCCTCGACTCGGGGCTGCCCCACACCTTCCTGCGCAACGGCTGGTACCACGAGAACTACACCGCCCAGCTCCCCGTCGTCCTGGAGCACGGTGCGGTCGTCGGCAGCGCGGGCGAGGGCCGGATCGCCTCGGCGGCGCGGGCCGACTACGCGGCGGCCGCCGCGGCGGTGCTGACCGGCGAGGGCCACCTGGGCCGGGTCTACGAGCTGTCCGGGGACACCGCCTGGAGCCTGGCAGAGTACGCCGACGAGGTGGCGCGGCAGTCCGGCCGGGAGGTCTCGTACGCCGCCGTCCCGGCCGACGCGCACCTGACGGTGCTGACCGGCGCCGGGGTGCCCGAACCCTTCGCGGCGATCCTCGTCGACGTGGACGCGGCGATCTCGCGCGGCCGGCTGGCGGGGACCAGCGGTGACCTGTCGCGCCTGATCGGGCGCCCGACGACGCCGGTGGCGGAGGCCATCGCCACCGCCCTGGCCTGATCCCGACCCTCCCGCCCCCGCGGTGTCATGAGTATCTCCCCGGAACGGGCATGACAGCAGCGCCGTACGGCGATACCGTCGTGAGGTTGTGAGATTGGCCGGAAGTCGCACTGGAGGGCCCGTGAAGGCGGAGAACGAGCAGCGCACGGGTTTGCTCTACGGATTCGGCGCATACGGGATGTGGGGGCTCGTCCCCCTCTTCTGGCCCCTGCTCAAGCCCTCCGGGGCGATCGAGATCCTCGCCCACCGCATGGTCTGGTCACTGGCCGTGGTCGGCATCGCGCTCCTCGCGCTGCGCCGCTGGGGCTGGATCGCCGAGATCGCCCGGCAGCCGCGCAAGCTCGGGCTGACGGCCCTTGCGGCGGCCGTGATCAGCGTGAACTGGGGCCTCTACATCTGGGCGGTCAACAACGGCCAGGTCGTCGAGGCCAGCCTCGGGTACT
Organism: Streptomyces sp. NPDC040718; assembly: GCF_055593565.1. Lineage (NCBI taxonomy): Bacteria > Bacillati > Actinomycetota > Actinomycetes > Kitasatosporales > Streptomycetaceae > Streptomyces > Streptomyces sp. NPDC040718. The sequence goes on from NZ_JBVIXO010000015.1 coordinate 1,969, forward strand.
TCATCAACCCGCTGGTCACCATCGCCATCGGCGTCCTGGTGCTGGGCGAACGGCTGCGCCGGGCCCAGTGGGCGGCGGTGGGGATCGGCTTCGCCGCCGTGGCGGTGCTGTCCATCGGCTACGGGCGGCTGCCGTGGATCTCGCTCACGCTGGCCTTCTCCTTCGCCGCCTACGGGCTGATCAAGAAGAAGCTCGACATGGGCGGACTGGAGTCGCTGGCCGCCGAGACGGCACTGCAGTTCCTGCCCGCCCTGGGCTACCTGGTCTGGCTGGGCGTACAGGGGCGGTCCACCTTCGCCGCAGAAGGGCTCGGGCACTCGGCGCTGCTGGCCGCGACCGGACTGGTCACCGCGATCCCGCTGGTCTGCTTCGGGGCGGCCGCGATCCGGGTGCCGCTGTCCACGCTGGGGCTGCTCCAGTACCTGGCGCCGGTGTTCCAGTTCGCGCTCGGGGTCGTCTACTTCCACGAGGCGATGCCGCCGGAGCGATGGGCCGGCTTCTCGCTGGTCTGGACCGCGCTGGTGCTGCTGACCTGGGACGCGCTGCGGACCGCCCGGCGCTCGCGGGCCCTGCTCGCCGAGGCGTCCGCCACGGCGGCGGCCGGGGCCGTGCCCGCGTCCGCATCCGGGGCCGGCCCCGGAGGGGCTCCGGCCGCGTCCGGCACGGATCCGGCTCCGAGCCGCGAACCCGCGTAACCGCACAGCGATACACCACACGATCCCCGGTACGGAACATCCGTACCGGGGATCGTCCGTTTTCCGAACTACCCTGACCGGATTGTGGTCTTGACGGATAGTCATACTCTCGCTGAACATCAGGCTCGCACTGACGCACCAACGCTCACCTGCACGATTCCCGCACGTTCCGTCTCATCCCCAACGGATCATCCCAACGGAATCCCGGAGCCCCCACATGAGCCTGTCCGTCTCCCGGCGTCTTGCCGCCGCGTCCGCCCTCGCGGTCGCGGGGCTGCTGGCCGCCACCTCTCCCGCCGCGCTCGCGGCACCCACGGCCGTCACCGCGGCGCCGACCCCGCCGGACATCCCGCTGGCCAACGTCAAGGCGCACCTGACGCAGCTCCAGACCATCGCCACCAACAACGGCGGCAACCGCGCCCACGGCCGGGCCGGCTACAAGGCCTCGATCGACTACGTGAAGGCCAAGCTGGACGCGGCGGGCTTCACCACCAGCCTGCAGACCTTCACCTCCAGCGGCGCGACCGGCTACAACCTGATAGCCGACTGGCCGGGCGGCGACCCGAACTCGGTCCTGATGTCCGGCTCCCACCTGGACTCGGTGACCTCGGGCCCCGGCATCAACGACAACGGCTCCGGCTCGGCGGCCGTCCTGGAGGCGGCGCTCGCGGTGTCCCGCGCGAACCTCCAGCCGACGAAGCACCTGCGCTTCGGCTGGTGGGGCGCGGAGGAGCTGGGCCTGGTCGGCTCGAAGTACTACGTCAACAGCCTGCCGGCGGCGGAGAAGGCGAAGATCTCCGGCTACCTGAACTTCGACATGATCGGCTCGCCGAACCCGGGCTACTTCGTCTACGACGACGACCCGACGATCGAGCAGACCTTCAAGAACTACTACGCGGGCCTCGGCATCCCCACCGAGATCGAGACCGAGGGCGACGGCCGCTCCGACCACGCGCCGTTCAAGAACGCCGGGATCCCGGTCGGCGGCCTGTTCTCCGGCGCCGACTACACCAAGACGGCCGCCCAGGCCCAGAAGTGGGGCGGCACCTCCGGCCAGGCCTTCGACCGCTGCTACCACTCGTCCTGCGACACCACGGCGAACATCAACGACACCGCCCTGGACCGCAACGCCGACGCCATCGCCTACGCGATCTGGAACCTCGGGGCGGCCACCCCGGTCCCGCCGGGCCCGTCCTTCGAGAACACGGCGGACGTGAACATCCCGGACTCCCCCGCCGCCGCGGTGACCTCGCCGATCACGGTCTCGGGCGTCACGGGCAACGCTCCGGCCACCACCAAGGTCGACGTGAACATCGTCCACACCTACCGCGGCGACCTGGTGATCGACCTGATCGCCCCGGACGGGACGGCGTACCGGCTGAAGAACTCCAGCTCGGACTCCGCCGACAACCTGGTCACCAGCTACACGGTGAACGCCTCCAGCGAGGTCGCCAACGGCGTCTGGAAGCTCCAGGTCAAGGACGTGGCCGCGCAGGACGTGGGCTACATCAACAGCTGGAAGATCACCTTCTGACCGAGAACCGGCAGACTGGTCTAGACCTCTAGGGCTCCGGCGTGATCTGATCGGATCATGCCGGAGCTGATCGCCGCCCTGTTCACACTGCTCGCGCAGGCCGCCGCCGCCGTCAACCCCGCACTCCTGGTGCGCAGACGGCGGCGGCTCCGCCGGCTCGCGGACCACGCCCGGGGCCTCGCCGTCCGCGTCCCCTGCGACCTGCGGGACGGCGCACTCACCGACGGCCGGTGGCGCGAGGGGCACCTGGAGCTGCCGCCGGGCGGCGCGGCCGGCCCCGTCCACTGGTACGCCGAGGGCGCCCCGGCCGCCCTGCCGGCCGGCTTCCCGCCCCTGGAGCCGGTCTCCGCGGACGAGCTCGGCGTCGCCTTCCGCTCGGAGGACGGCGCCACGGAACTGCGGCTGCACCCCGACGAGGCCCCGATGGTGCTACGCGTCCTCCGCGCCGGGGCGTAGCGAGGCGGACAGCGGCTCCTGGATGCGGGCGCGCAGCTCCTGGGCGACCGCGGCCACGTCCGCGCGGCCCAGCTTCGCGGCCTCCACGAGGTCGCCGAGCTCCTCGGGCGAGGGCAGCTGCTTCGCGCCGGCCACCCGCAGGTACGAGCGGGTCGCGGCGGCTGCGTAGAACTCGTTCATCGGGGATTCCAGCGCGGGGCAGACGGCGAGCGTGTGCAGGAAGGCCGCGGCCCGCCAGGCGGTGTCGGGGGCGGGCTGCTCCGGGACCATGACCAGGTCGTTCTGGTGCCGGGCGACGGCTGCGGCCACCCCGGAGGGGTCCCAGACGGCGGGATCCGACGGCAGATGGTGGGCCAGCGCGGTCCAGGCCCACTCCATGGTGATCTTCAATTGCCGAACCGCTCCTGGAAGTAGCCCCAGTGGTCGGCGAACTCCTCGATGCCGGTGAGGAACGTCTCGCGGTCCTCGTCGAGTTCGCGTTCCGTGACCTCGGTGATGAGCGCGGTGACCGTCGTCCCCAACGCCGCCGCGCGCGCCTTGAGGCGTTCGTGGAACTCTTCGTCCAGGCGGATGGTGACGTGTCTCGACATGTCCATCACCGTACAGCGGGACCGCTGTACGCAGGAGGGGAACGGCAGAAGGGTGGCCCGGGACACAGGTCCCGGGCCACCCCCGTGCCGTGGCGGCTACTTGGCGGAGTCGGCCGTCTTCACCAGCTGGTCCTTGGTGACCGCGCCGACGTAGACCTTGCCGTCGTCCGTGATCAGCGCGTTGACCAGGCGGGTCGAGAAGACCCGGCCCTCGCCGAACTTCCCGGTGACCTTGTCGCCGAGGGAGTTCAGGAACTGCTTGGCCTCCTTGGGCGCGTTCTTGTCGTTCTCGAGTTCCTTGAGGGACTTGCCGGACTTCCCGGCCTGGCCCGCGCCCGAGTCGATGCGCGCGACCGTGGACCAGCCCTCGCCGAGGACCTTCACGTCACCCTTTCCGTTCGCCCCGCCCGTCAGGTCACCGAGGCCGGGGAAGGACTCCAGCGCCTTGAACGGCTTGTCCTCCTTCTGCCCCTTGCCGTGCTCGGTGCCCTCGGTCACCTTGGCGCCCTTCGGCGGGGTGAACGTGAAGGCGTCGGCGGCCGGCTTGGCGAAGTCCACCTGGGTGAAGCCCGCGTCGACGATCGGCTTGCCGCCCTGGCTGGACAGCAGCTGGATGCGCAGCGGCACGCCGTTCTTGGCGTCGACCGCGATCTGCACCGAGCCGACGGTGGAACCGCTCTGCTTCGGCTTGAGGACCAGCTGGTAGGCGTCGCGCCCGGCGACCTGCGCGGTGTCGCCCACGCTGATGTCGGTGGTGGGGCCGGCGGCCTTGAGGACCTCCTGCGCCAGCTCCTGCGGCGAGGCCGGGAGGCGCTCGGCGGTCTTCTTGTGGTCCTGGCCGGCGCCCCGGGCGTCCTTGTCGTGGAAGACCTCGTTGGACTTGGAGTCGTAGCCCCAGACGTCCTGGCCGTTGTGGACGAGGGTGTACTCGTCCTTGCCGTCGAGGAAGGTCAGCTTCTGGCGGTCGGGGCCGTCGGCCGCGACGCGGAAGGTGTGCGTCCCGTTCGCCAGCTGCGCGATCTTGTCCTCGGGGTTGGCCGAGCCGCCCGCGACCCCGCCGCCGCCCAGCAGCCCGGAGGCGAGCTTCGGCAGTCCGAGGTCGGTGGTGATCTTGGCGGTGCCGGAGAGCTGCTGCACCTCGGAGGCCGCGACCTTCTCGATCAGCTGCTGCGCCGTCACCTTGGGCAGGTCCGGGCCTCCGGCGTTGGCGAAGGCCGGGACCATCGCGACGGTTGCCGCCGCGACACCCGCCACGGCTACCGGTACGGCGTACCGGGCGGCCTTGCGCGAGGTCTTCGTGTTCGCTGCCATTGAATGCCCTGCCCTCTGTGTCTTCGGCGGCGGCCCCCGTGGCGCCGCACTCACCCGATCCGGTGGGGTTCGATGACTCCATCTGACCAAATCGGGGCGCCGGGGGCGTCAGTCCCCGGAATCAACTCCGCGTACGACCGTGGGATGACACGGGAAGGGCCCCTCCACCCGGACCCGTAGGGGTCGCGAGGCGGAGGGGCCCGTTCCGCAACAAATGGCGGCAGGGTCAGCCCGCGCGGTGGACCACCGCGTCGCACAGCTCTTCCAGCGCCGACTTCGCGAAGCACTCCGGCAGCGGGGCGAGCGTGGCGCGCGCGTCCTCCGCGTACTGGACGGTGTCGCGGCGGGCCCGCTCCAGCGCGGGGTGCACCCGCAGCCGGGCCAGGACCTCGGCGTGCCGGGCGTCGTCCGTCAGGTCGCCGTCCAGCAGGGCGACGAGCTCCAGGTCCTCCGGGCGCCGGTCCCGCTCGGCCATCTCGCGCAGCCGCAGCACGGGCAGGGTCGGGATGCCCTCGCGCAGGTCGGTGCCCGGGGTCTTGCCGGACTCGTGCGAGTCGGAGGCGATGTCGAGGACGTCGTCCGCGAGCTGGAAGGCGGTGCCGAGGCGCTCGCCGTACTGGGTCAGGATGTCGACGACGGACTCGTCGGCACCGGACATCAGCGCGCCGAAGCGGCCGGAGACGGCGATCAGCGAGCCGGTCTTGCCGGCGATGACGTCCAGGTAGTGCGCGACCGGGTCGCGGCCGTCGCGCGGACCGGCCGTCTCCAGGATCTGGCCCGTCACGAGCCGCTCGAAGGCCTCCGCCTGGATGCGCACGGCCTCCGGCCCGAGGTCCGCGAGGATGTGCGACGCACGGGCGAACAGGAAGTCACCCGTCAGGACGGCCACGGAGTTGCCCCAGCGGGCGTTCGCGCTCTCCACCCCCCGGCGCACGTCCGCCTCGTCCATGACGTCGTCGTGGTAGAGCGTCGCCAGGTGGGTGAGCTCCACGACCACCGCGGACGGGACGATCCCGGGCGCGTAGGGGTCGCCGAAGCGGGAGGCCAGCATCACCAGCAGCGGCCTGAACCGCTTGCCTCCGGCGCGCACCAGATGCTGCGCGGCCTCGGTGATGAAGGGGACTTCGCTCTTGGTGGCCTCCAGCAGACCCGCCTCGACGGCGGCCAGTCCGGCCTGGACATCGGTCTCAAGAGCCTGGTCCCGCACGCTCAGTCCGAACGGCCCGACGACGGTCACGAGGGGTACTCCTGTCTGCTGACGATCACGCTGACGATCACATGGATTGTCGATGTGTCGCTGCCATCACTCAAGCCAGCGTATCCGGTCTGTTTTCGATCACCGAGAGCGCCTGTCCGGTTGCCGCACACGCGCAGTCCGATCCACCCCGGTATGTTCGGTGAAAGCCGAAACAACCGGAGAATGCGTTTTGTCCAGAACTGCCACCGAAACAGACGAGCCCGGAGACCCCGGGGCGGACCAGCCGCCGCCCTCGGACGACCACGCCTTCCTCGGGCACCCCAGGGGCCTGGCCACGCTCTCCGGGCTGGAGGTCTGGGAGCGGTTCTCCTTCCTGGGCATGCAGGCCATCCTCGTCCTCTACTTCGCGGACACGGTGGCACACGGCGGCCTCGGCATGGACCCGGCCACCGCCGCCTCCGTCTCGGCGGCCTACGGCACCATGGTCTACCTCGTGTCCGTGGCCGGCGGCTGGCTCGCCGACCGGATCCTCGGCTCCTACCGCGCCGTCCTGGCCGGCGGCATCCTGATCGCCTGCGGCCACTACGCCATGGCCGTGCCCACGGCCGCCATGACCTGGACCGGCCTCGGCCTGATCAGCGCCGGTACCGGCCTGCTCAAGCCCAACGTGGCCAGCATGGTCGGCAGGCTCTACCGCACGGACGACGAGCGGCGCGACGCCGGGTTCGCCCTCTACTACACGGGCATCAACATCGGCGCCTTCGCCGGACCGCTGGTCACCGGCTGGCTCGGCGAACACCAGGGCTGGCACTGGGGCTTCTCCGCCGCCGCCGTCGGCATGACCGCGGGCCTCGTCCAGTACGTCCTCGGCCGCCGCCACCTCGCCGGGCGCAAGCACTCCGCCGAGTACGCGCTCGCCCCCGACGCGATGCGGACCGCCGTCCGGCGGATCGCCGGCGGGTGCGTCGCCTTCGCCGCACTCGCCACCCTCCTGGCGGGTATCGGCTGGTTGACGATGGGCCGTTTCGTCGACCTGCTGACCCTCGTCTCGGTGATCGCCCCGGTCGTCTACTTCGCGCTCATGTTCCGCAGCCCACGGGTGACGCCCGAGGAGCGCGGACGCCTGCGCCCGTACGTGGTGCTCTTCCTCGCCTCCGTCGCCTTCAACTTCATCCTCTTCCAGGCCTACTCGACGATGATGCTGCTGGCCTCGACGAACGCCCGGACCGAGATCCTCGGCTTCCACTTCCCCGCCGGCTGGTACGCCTCCGCGCTCGGCGCCTTCGAGGTGGCCCTCGCCCCGCTGGTGGCGGCGCTGTGGGTGCGGATGGGCCGCCGCCAGCCGCACGCCTCCAACAAGATCGCCATCGGCGTCGTCCTGGGCGGCCTGTCCTTCCTGCTGATGGTCTGGCCGACCTCCGGCCACGACGGCGGCGCCTACCGGATGGCCGCCTGGTGGATCGTCGGCTCCTACCTGCTGCTCGCGCTCGGAGACGTCCTCCTGGAGACCTCCGGGATGTCCGCCACCACGAAGCTCGCCCCCAGCGCGTACGCGAGCCAGACGATGGCCCTGTGGTTCCTGTCGCTGGCGCTCGCCAACGGCATCCAGGCCCAGGTGGTCAAGGTGTACGGCCAGGTCTCCAACCCCGTGTACTTCGGCGTCAACGGCGCCGTCGCGGTCGCCGCGGGCCTGGCCGTGGTGGCCGCGGCGCCCTGGCTGCGCCGCACGATGCATCCCGTCCACTGAGGGGCCGGTGAAGGAACCCGATGATCATCCGTACCGACTTCCCGTACGCCACCGTCCACGAGGATGTCCGGATCCCGATGGCGGAGGGCATCGAGCTGTACGCCCGGATCTGGCGCCCGGTCACGGACGAGCCCGTCCCGGCCCTGCTGGAGTACCTCCCGTACCGGCTGACCGACTGGACCGCGCCCCGCGACCGCCAGCGCCACCCCTGGTACGCCGGGCACGGCTACGCCTCCGTACGGGTCGACGTGCGCGGCCACGGGTGCAGCGGGGGCCGGCCCGGCGACGAGTACGACGCACGGGAACTGGCCGACGGGGTCGCGGTGGTGGAGTGGCTGGCGGCGCAGCCCTGGTGCACGGGGGCGGTGGGGATGTTCGGGATCTCCTGGGGCGGCTTCAACAGCCTCCAGATCGCCGCGCTCGCGCCCGAGGCGCTGAAGGCCGTCGTCACCGTCTGCTCCTCGGACGACCGCTACGACAACGACGTGCACTACATGGGCGGATCGGTACTGGCCGTGGACATGCACGCCTGGGCCGCCACCATGCTGGCCTTCTCCTCCCGCCCGCCGGACCCGCGCTACGCGGGCGACGGCTGGCGCCGGATGTGGCTGGACCGGCTGGAGGGCGTGGAGCCGCTGATCCACACCTGGCTCTCGCACCAGACCCGCGACGCGTACTGGCGCCACGGCAGCGTCTGCGAGGACTACGGGGCGATCGGCGCGGCCGTGCTCGCGGTCGGCGGCTGGCACGACCCGTACCGGGACACGGTGCTGCGGCTGGTCTCCCGCCTGCCCGCCTCCCGGGTGCGCGGCCTGATCGGCCCCTGGTCGCACCAGTACCCGGACCGGGGGCTGCCGCCGGGGCCGGCGATCGGCTTCCTCCAGGAAACCCTGCGCTGGTGGGACCACTGGCTGAAGGGCGCCGACAACGGGGTGATGGACGAGCCCCTGCTGCGCGCGTGGATCAGCGGCCCGCACCGCCCCGCCACCGTGTACGACCGGCTGCCGGGCCGCTGGGTCGGGGAGAAGGCGTGGCCGTCGCCCTCGGTCGTACCCGTCTCGTACGGGCTCCAGGGCGCGCCGGTGGCCGTGGCCTCGCCGCAGCACACCGGGCTGGACGCCGGGCGCTTCTTCCCCTTCGGCAACGACGCCGACCTGCCGCCGGACCAGCGGGAGGAGGACGCGAAGTCGGCGTGCTTCGAGTTCCCGGTGGCCGACGGCGAGCCCGTGGAGATCCTGGGCCGGCCCTCGGTCACCCTGCGGCTGCGGATGGACGTCCCGTACGGGCAGGTCGTGGCCCGGCTCTGCGACGTCGCCCCCGACGGGGCGTCCACGCTGGTCACGCGCGGGGCGCTGAACCTGTCGGCGCGGCAGGGCCGGGACCGGGCGGTGCCGTGGCGGGCGGGCTCGTACGAGGACGTCACCTTCGAGCTGAACGGCATCGGGCACTCCTTCCCGCCGGGGCACCGGATCCGGCTGGCGGTGTCCTCCGCGTACTGGCCGTGGATCTGGCCGCGGGCCGGCTCGGAGGCCGGCTGGACCCTGGACCCCGCGGGCAGCACCCTGGAACTCCCCATCCGCGGCTCGGCCTCCCCCCTCGACGCGGGGATCGCCTTCGAGCCGCCGGAACAGGCGGAGCCGCTGGGGGTGGTGCACCCCGAGACGCTGGACGCGCCGCGTCCGGAGCGGGTCGTCGTACGGGACGTCGCGCGCGGGGTGTGGCGGCTGGAGGTGGACCCCCGGTACGGGGGGACGCGGGTGTACCCGGACGGGCTGGAGTACGAGGAGGACGCGGCCGAGGTGTACGAGATCCAGCAGTCGGACCCCCTCTCCGCCCGCACCCGCTCCGAGTGGCGGATCCGGCTGCACCGGCCGGAGGAGGGCTGGGACGCGCGGGTGGAGACCCGGTCGGAGATCTCCTGCGACGAGGGCGGCTTCCTGACGGAGAACGAGGTCGTCTGCCGCGAGGGCGACGAGGTCGTCTTCCACCGCACCTGGCAACGCCGCATCCCGCGCGCCGCGGGCTGAGCCGCCCCCTTCGTGACGCGCCGCCGCCTTCTCCACGCGCCGCTCGCGCGGCCCGGCCCCGGGGCGGGTGGCCGGTGCCGGTGGGCGGGTGCGGGTGGTGGGCCGCTGCGCGGGGCGGGGTCCCCTACCCGCCCTTCGCCCGTTCCCCGGGCTGCGCCCGGACCCCTCCTTGGGGGCTCCGCCCCCAGGCCCCCGCACGCCTCAGCACCGACGGACGGAGTCCGGCGCAGCGGCGCGAAGCCGGTGAGGCCGCCCGCGGCCGAGCCGCGGGCGGTGCGTGAAGAACGGGGTGCGGCGCGTCAGGAATAGAGGCGTTCCAGGACGACCGCGATGCCGTCCGCCTCGTTCGACAGGGTGACCTCGTCGGCGACGGCGACCAGCTCGCGGTGCGCGTCGGCCATCGCCACCCCGTGGGCGGCCCAGGCGAACATCGGGATGTCGTTCGGCATGTCGCCGAAGGCGATCGTCGACTCCGCCGCGACCTCCAGGACGGACGCCGCCCGCGCGAGCCCGGTGGCCTTGTCGACGCCCGGCGGCTGGAGTTCCACCGTGTGCTCCCCCGCCATGGTGACGTTCACCAGGTCGCCGACCACCGACCGTGCCACCCGCGTCAGTTCGTCGTCGTCCAGCCGCGGATGCTGGAGCAGCACCTTGTTGATCGGCGACGACCACAGCTCGCCGCGCCCGCGGACCCGCACCATCGGCAGGTGCGGGTGCGGCATCCGGTAGCCGGGGCCCACCAGCATCTCCGCGTCCAGCCCCTCCTGGTTGACGGCCACGTACACCTCGCCGATCTCCGCCTCGATCTTCCCGAGCGCCACCTCGGCCAGGCCCCGGTCCATCGCGACGGAGTGCAGCAGGATCCCGCGCGCCGCGTCGTACACCTGCGCGCCCTGCCCGCACACCGCGAGCCCCGAGTAACCAAGGTCATCCAGGACGTGCCGGATCTGTGGGACCGGGCGGCCGGTGACGACGATGTGCCGGGCGCCGGCCGCGCGCGCCGTCGCGAGCGCCGCGCACGAGCGGGCGGAGACGGTGTCACCGGCGCGCAGCAGAGTCCCGTCCAGGTCGGTGGCGATCAAGGCATAGGGGAGGGCGGAAGTCACCCGGCCAAGGATACGGACCCCCTCGGACAAGTCCTATGAATAGTGCCCTAATCCGGCCTCCCACAGACCCCAACAGCCACGTAACGTGTCAGCCAGCCCCCGGGACACCCCCGGCCCCCCTCGAAAGCGAGGCAGCACCCCATGCCCCAGCAGAGCCCCCTCGATGTCCCCGAGGGCGACCCGTTCGGGCCGCACAACCTCCCCTACGGCGTCTTCTCCACCCCGGCGGAGCCGGAGCGCCGCCGGGTCGGCGTGCGCATCGGCGGGTACGTGCTCGACGCGGGGGCCGTGGCCGTCGCGCTCGGGTCCCCGTACGCCGGGCTGCTCGCCCAGGGTTCGCTGAACCCGCTGCTGGCCGCCGGCCGCACCGCCTGGCGGGACGTGCGCCGCGCGCTGACCGCCTGGGTCACCGACCCCGGTCACCGCGGGACGGTCGAGCCGCACCTGCTGCCGCTCGACGAAGTGGAGCTGCACCTGCCGTACGAGGTCGCCGACTACGTCGACTTCTACGCGAGCGAGCACCACGCCACCAACGTCGGACGGATCTTCCGCCCGGACGGCGACGCGCTCACCCCCAACTGGAAGCACCTGCCCATCGGTTACCACGGCCGGTCGGGGACCATCGTGGTCTCCGGCACCGACGTGGTGCGGCCCTCCGGGCAGCGCAAGGCACCCACCGACCCCGCGCCGGTGTTCGGGCCGTCCGTGAAGCTCGACATCGAGGCCGAGGTCGGCTTCGTCGTCGGCACCCCCTCCCAGATGGGCCGTCCGGTCGGGCTCGGCGACTTCGAGGACCACGTCTTCGGGCTGTTCCTCCTCAACGACTGGTCCGCGCGCGACATCCAGGCCTGGGAGTACGTGCCGCTCGGCCCCTTCCTCGGCAAGTCGTTCGCCACCTCCGTCTCCGCCTGGGTCACCCCCCTGGAGGCCCTGGACGCGGCCCGCGTCGCCCCGCCCGCCCGGGACTTCCCGCTGCTGCCCTACCTGGACGACTCCGACGTCGACCGCCCCGGCGGCTTCGACCTGCGCATCACGGTCTCCATCAACGGGCAGGAGGTGGCCCGGCCGCCGTTCGCCTCGATGTACTGGACCGCCGCCCAGCAGCTGGCCCACATGACCGTCAACGGCGCCTCGCTGCGCACCGGCGACGTGTACGGCTCCGGCACGGTCAGCGGCCCGGAGGTCGACGAGCGCGGCTCCCTGCTGGAGCTCACCTGGAACGGCCGTGACGCCGTCGAGCTCGCCGACGGCAAGCGCACGTTCCTGGAGGACGGGGACACCGTCACCCTCACCGCGTGGGCCCCCGGCGCCGACGGCACCCGCGTCGGCCTCGGCGAGGTCACCGGCCGCATCACCGCCGCCTGACAGGACGGAAGGGGGGAGGGGCGGCGGGGGTACGCCGCCCTTCTCCGCCCCTCCGCCGCCCCCTTACTCCGCCCGCGCCGCCCGGGTGGCGGGGGTCCCGGGCCGAGGTGAACCTGCTCGCATGGCCCCTCGTACCGCAAAGCTCGCCCCCCTGGCCCTCGCGGCCGCCGCCTCCCTCACGCTCGGCGCGGCCCCCGCCACCCCGACGGCCACGCCCACCGCGCAACTGGCCGCGACCTTCATGGCGACCGCCAAGTACCGCGACCACCGGCTGGCCGTCGCCGCCGGATACGTCCCCGACCAGTACTGCGTGGTCAACCCGGGTGAAGGCGGCGGGGCCCTCGGCTACCCGCACTTCAACCACGCCTACGACGGCTCCACCGACCCCAAGAAGCCCACGGCCCTGCTCTACGAGGGCGACGGCGCGGGGCACTGGAAGCTGGCCGGCCTCGAATGGATGGTCGTCGACCGCGACGGCCGCACCGACACCGACGACGACCGGCCCTCCCTGTTCGGGCAGCCGTTCCGCGGCCCGCTGCCCGCCCGGTACGCGGGCCAGAAGGTGCACTACTCCCTGCACCTGTGGCTGTGGAAGCGGAACCCCTCCGGGCGGTTCGAGCCCTTCAACCCGAAGGTCGTCTGCCTCCCCGGCACCACCCGGCCGCGCCCCGCCGTCCCGGCCGTACCCCCCGCACCCGCCGATCCCCCGGCCGCCGCGCCTTCCTGACCCCCCGTTTGGCATCCCGCCGCGTGCAGGGCCGCGGCCCCGCCGCGAAGGTGGACGAACGAAAGCCCCTCCGGGACAGGCCCCGAACCACCAGGAGCTCCCATGTCCGTACTCCGCAGCCCGAAGGCCCTGCTCGCCTGTGCCGTCGCCGGCGCGTCCCTGCTCCTGACCGCCCTGCCCCCGGCGCAGGCCGTCGACGGGCCGGCGCCCGACCCCCGCAACGCGCAGGCGATGCGCGACATGGCCACGGCGATGGCGGTGACCGCCAAGTACGTGGACGAGCGCGAGGCCCTGAAGGACGGGTACGTCCCGCACGGCGAGGAGTGCATGACCAACCCGTTCGGGGTCGGCACCATGGGCTACCACTACGTCAAGGAGTCCAACTGGGGTTCGAAGGACCCCGCCAGGCCGACCGCGCTCCTCTACAGCACCCACAAGGACGCCAAGGGCCGGCGCAAGCTCCAGACGGTGGAGTGGATGTCCGCCGACCGGGACCAGGACCTGAAGACCACGGACGACCGGCCCACCATGTTCGGGCTGCCGTTCGACGGACCGATGCCCGGCCACTGGGCGGGCATGCCCAAGCACTACGACCTCCACATGTGGGCGTACGCCGACAACCCGGCCGGCCGCTTCCACAACTGGAACCCGGCCCTGACCTGCCCCCCGAAGAAGACCCCGGCCGCGGGGACCGCCACCCCGGCGCACGCGCACGGCCACTAGCCGCCCCCGCCCGCACGGCGAAGGGCCCGGCCCCCCGAGGGGGCCGGGCCCTTCCGTCCGTACGGACCGGATCAGCGGACGAACGTGCTCGCCTGTCCCGCCAGGTCCAGGAAGTACTGCGGGGCCAGACCCAGGACCAGGGTGACCGCGACTCCGACCGCGATGGTGGTCATCGTCAGCGGCGAGGGGACGGCCACCGTCGGGCCGTCGGCCTTCGGCTCGCTGAAGAACATCAGCACGATCACCCGGATGTAGAAGAACGCGGCGATCGCCGACGAGATCACACCGACGACGACCAGTGCCCCGGCGCCGCCCTCCGCCGCCGCCTTGAACACCGCGAACTTGCCCGCGAAGCCGGAGGTCAGCGGGATGCCGGCGAAGGCCAGCAGGAACACCGCGAAGACGGCCGCGGTCAGCGGCGAGCGCCGCCCCAGGCCGGCCCACTTCGACAGGTGCGTCGCCTCGCCGCCCGCGTCGCGCACCAGCGTGACCACCGCGAAGGCGCCGATCGTCACGAAGGAGTAGGCGCCCAGGTAGAACAGGACGGACTTCACGCCCTCCTCGGACGTGGCGATCACGCCGGCCAGGATGAACCCGGCGTGGGCGATCGAGGAGTACGCCAGCAGCCGCTTCACGTCGGTCTGGGTGACCGCGATCACCGCGCCCGCGAGCATCGTGACGATCGCGACGCCCCACATCACCGGCCGCCAGTCCCACCGCAGGCCCGGCAGCACCACGTACAGCAGCCGTAGCAGCGCGCCGAACGCGGCCACCTTGGTCGCCGCGGCCATGAAGCCGGTGACGGGGGTCGGGGCGCCCTGGTAGACGTCCGGGGTCCACATGTGGAAGGGGACCGCGCCGACCTTGAACAGCAGGCCCATCAGGATCAGCGCGCCGCCGATGAGCAGCAGCGCGTCGTTGCCCATGGTGGAGGCGAGGGCCGGGTCGATCCGGGCGACGGTGCCGTCGACCACGTCGGCGATCACCGCGTAGGAGACCGAGCCGGCGTAGCCGTAGAGCAGCGCGATGCCGAAGAGGAGGAAGGCCGAGGAGAAGGCGCCGAGCAGGAAGTACTTGACCGCGGCCTCCTGCGACATCAGCCGCTGGCGGCGGGCGAGGGCGCAGAGCAGGTACAGCGGGAGGGAGAAGACCTCCAGCGCGATGAACAGCGTCAGCAGGTCGTCGGCGGCCGGGAAGATCAGCATGCCGGAGACCGCGAACAGGGCCAGCGGGAACACCTCGGTGGTGGTGAAGCCGGCCTTGACGGCGGCCTTCTCGCTGTCGCTGCCCGGTACGGACGCGGCCTGTGCGGCGAAGGAGTCCACCCGGTTGCCGTGCGCCTTCGGGTCGAGGCGGCGCTCGGCGAAGGTGAACACCGCGACGATGGAGGCCAGCAGGATCGTGCCCTGGAGGAAGAGCGCCGGGCCGTCGACGGCGATGGCGCCCATGGCCGCGATGTGCGCCTTGGTGCTGCCGTACCCGCCGGCGGCGAGGCCGACGACCGCCGCGAAGGCGGCGGCCAGCGCGGCGACCGCGAGGGACACCTGCACGGCGTAGCGGGACTTGCGGGGGACGAAGGCCTCGACGAGGACTCCGAGGACGGCCGCGCCCACCACGATCAGCGTGGGTGCCAGCTGTGCGTACTCGATGTGCGGGGCCGGGATCCGGTCGGCCGGTCCGTCGGCCGCCAGGGTCAGCAGGCTCTGGGCAGCGATCACTTGGCCGCCTCCACGTTCTGGACGGAGACCTCGGGCTTCGGGTCCGTCTGCTTCACGTCCGACATGGTGTGCTCCACCGCCGGGTTGACGATGTCCGTCAGCACCTTGGGGTAGACGCCCAGTCCGATCAGCAGCGCGATCAGCGGGGCGACCACCAGCAGTTCCCGCGCGCGCAGGTCCGGCATGGTGCGGACCTCCTCCTTCACGGGGCCGGTCATGGTGCGCTGGTAGAGCACCAGCGTGTACAGCGCGGCGAGCACGATGCCCACGGTGGCGATGATCCCGACGACCGGGTAGCGGGCGAAGGTGCCGACGAGGACGAGGAACTCGCTGACGAAGGGCGCGAGGCCGGGCAGGGACAGGGTGGCGAGGCCGCCGATCAGGAAGGTCCCGGCGAGTACCGGGGCCACCTTCTGCACGCCGCCGTAGTCGGCGATGAGCCGGGAGCCGCGCCGGGAGATCAGGAAGCCGGCGACGAGCATCAGCGCCGCAGTGGAGATCCCGTGGTTGACCATGTAGAGCGTGGCTCCGGACTGGCCCTGGGAGGTCATCGCGAAGATGCCCAGGATGATGAAGCCGAAGTGCGAGATCGAGGCGTAGGCGATCAGCCTCTTGATGTCGCGCTGTCCGACGGCGAGCAGCGCGCCGTAGACGATGCTGATGAGGGCCAGGACGAGGATCACCGGGGTGGCCCACTTGCTGGCCTCGGGGAAGAGCCCGAGGCAGAAGCGGAGCATCGCGAAGGTGCCGACCTTGTCGACGATCGCGGTGATGAGCACGGCGACCGGGGCGGTGGACTCGCCCATCGCGTTGGGCAGCCAGGTGTGCAGCGGCCACAGCGGTGCCTTCACGGCGAAGGCGAAGAAGAAGCCGAGGAAGAGCAGTCGCTCGGTGTTGGTCGCCATGTCGAGGGTGCCCGCGGCGCGGGCCTCGGCGATCTCCTGGAGGGAGAAGTTCCCGGCCACGACGTACAGCCCGATGACGGCGGCCAGCATGATCAGGCCGCCGGCGAGGTTGTAGAGGAGGAACTTGACCGCCGCGTACGAGCGCTGCGCGGCGGCGTTCTCGTCGGTGCCGGAGTGTGCCCGGTCTCCGAAGCCGCCGATGAGGAAGTACATCGGGATGAGCATGGCTTCGAAGAAGATGTAGAAGAGGAAGACGTCGGTGGCCTCGAAGGAGATCACCACCATCGCCTCGACCAGCAGGATCAGGGCGAAGAAGCCCTGGGTGGGACGCCAGCGGGAAGAGTGTGTCTCCAGCGGGTCGGCGTCGTGCCAGCCGGCGACGATCACGAAGGGGATCAGCAGGGCGGTGAGCGCGATGAGCGCCACGCCGATGCCGTCGACGCCCAGTTCGTAGCGGACGCCGAAGTCGGCGATCCAGGCGTGGGACTCGGTGAGCTGGTAGCGGTCGCCACCGGGCTCGAAGCGGACCGCGACCAGTACGGCCAGGGCCAGCGTCGCGAGCGAGAACAGCAGCGCGAGCCACTTGGCGACGGTCCGGCGGGCGGCCGGGACGGCCGCCGTGAGGATCGCGCCGACCGCGGGCACGGCCGCCGTGACGGTCAGAAGCGGGAAATTCATCTCACACCGCCCTCATCAGCAGGGTCGCGGCGATGAGGATCGCCGTGCCCCCGAACATCGACACCGCGTAGCTGCGGGCGTAGCCGTTCTGCAGCTTGCGCAGCCGGCCGGAGAGCCCGCCGACCGAGGCGGCCGTGCCGTTGACCACTCCGTCGACGACGCTGTGGTCGAGGTAGACGAGGGAGCGGGTCAGGTGCTCGCCGCCGCGGACGAGGACCACGTGGTTGAAGTCGTCCTGGAACAGGTCCCGTCGGGCCGCCCGGGTGAGGAACGAGCCGCGCGGGGCGACGACCGGGACGGGCCGGCGGCCGTACATCGACCAGGCGATGGCGACGCCGGCGATCAGGACGACCATGGTGGAGGCGGTCACCGCCATGGCGCTGACCGGCGGGTGGCCGTGCTCGTAGCCGGTGACGGGCTCCAGCCAGTTCAGGAAGCGCTCGCCGATCTCGAAGAAGCCGCCGGCGAAGACCGAGCCGAACGCCAGGATGATCATCGGGATGGTCATGGACTTCGGGGACTCGTGCGGGTGCGGCTCGTGGCCGGTCGCGTCCGGCTGCCAGCGCTTCTCGCCGAAGAAGGTGAGGAGCATGACCCGGGTCATGTAGAAGGCGGTGATGCCGGCGCCCAGCAGGGCGACCCCGCCGAGGATCCAGCCCTGGGTGCCGCCCTTGGCGAAGGCCGCCTCGATGATCATGTCCTTGGAGAAGAAGCCGGACAGGCCGGGGAAGCCGATGATCGCGAGGTAGCCGAGGCCGAAGGTGACGAAGGTGACCGGCATGTACTTCCGCAGGGCGCCGTACTTGCGCATGTCGACCTCGTCGTTCATGCCGTGCATGACCGAGCCGGCGCCGAGGAAGAGGCCGGCCTTGAAGAAGCCGTGCGTCACGAGGTGCATGATGGCGAAGACGTAGCCGATCGGGCCGAGGCCCGCGGCCAGGATCATGTAGCCGATCTGCGACATCGTCGACCCGGCGAGGGCCTTCTTGATGTCGTCCTTCGCGCAACCGACGATCGCACCGAAGAGGAGCGTGACCGCGCCGACGACCGTGGTGACCAGCTGGGCGTCGGGCGCCCCGTTGAAGATCGCCCCGGAGCGGACGATCAGGTAGACGCCGGCGGTGACCATGGTGGCCGCGTGGATGAGGGCCGAGACCGGGGTCGGGCCCTCCATCGCGTCTCCGAGCCAGGACTGCAGCGGCACCTGCGCCGACTTGCCGCAGGCGGCGAGCAGCAGCATCAGGCCGATCGCCGTCAGCGTGCCCTCGCTCGTCTCGCCGACGGACGCCAGCACCGGGCCGAAGGCGAAGGTCCCGAACGTCGTGAACATCAGCATGATCGCGATGGACAGGCCGATGTCGCCGACCCGGTTGACCAGGAAGGCCTTCTTCGCGGCGGTGGCCGCGCTGGGCTTGTGCTGCCAGAAGCCGATCAGGAGGTACGAGGCGAGGCCGACGCCCTCCCAGCCGAAGTACAGCAGCAGGTAGTTGTCGGCGAGGACGAGCAGCAGCATCGCCGCGACGAACAGGTTGAGGTAGCCGAAGAAGCGGCGGCGGCGCTCGTCGTGCTCCATGTACCCGATCGAGTACACGTGGATGAGCGTGCCCACCCCGGAGATCAGCAGGACGAAGGTCATCGACAGCTGGTCCAGCTGGAAGGCGACGTCCGCCTGGAAGCCCTCCACCGGCACCCAGCTGAACAGCCGCTGGTGCAGGGCCCGGTCCTCGGCCCCGCGCCCCAGCATGCCGGCGAAGAGGACGACGCCGATGCCGAAGGAGACGGCCGCGAGCAGGGTGCCGATCCAGTGGCCGGCCTTGTCGAGGCGACGGCCGCCGCACAGCAGCACCGCCGCTCCGAGCAGGGGCGCCGCCACCAGCAGCGCAATCAGATTCTCCACTGTGAACGCCCCTTACAGCTTCATCAGGCTGGCGTCGTCGACCGAGGCCGAGTGGCGGGTACGGAACAGCGACACGATGATCGCGAGGCCCACCACGACCTCCGCGGCGGCGACGACCATCGTGAAGAACGCGATGATCTGGCCGTCGAGGTTGCCGTGCATCCGGGAGAAGGTCACGAAGGCGAGGTTGCAGGCGTTGAGCATCAGCTCGACGCACATGAACAGCACGATCGCGTTCTTCCGGATGAGTACGCCGGCCGCGCCGATGGTGAACAGCAGGGCGGCCAGGTACAGGTAGTTGACCGGATTCACTTCGAGGCCTCCTCTCGGCCGAGGCGCTCCGCGGAGCGCTGCTCCAGCGCCTTGAGGTCCTCCATGGCCTGGCCGGACACGTCGCGGATCTGGCCGCGGGCGCGCAGCGTCTTGTTGACGGTCAGCTCGGACGGGGTGCCGTCCGGCAGCAGGCCGGCGATGTCCACGGCGTTGTGCCGGGCGTAGACGCCGGGGGCCGGCAGCGGCGGGAGCTGCACGCCCTCGCGTACGCGCTTCTCGGCGAGCTCGCGCTGCGTGGCGGCCCGCTCGGTGCGCTCGCGGTGGGTGAGCACCATCGCGCCGACGGCCGCCGTGATCAGCAGGGCGCCGGTGATCTCGAAGGCGAAGATGTAGCGGGTGAAGATCAGTTCGGCGAGGCCCTCGACGTGCCCGGCGGAGTTGACCTTGCCGAGCCCGTTGAAGTGGGTGAGGCCCGCGTTGCCGATGCCGGCGATCAGCAGGATGCCGAAGCCGAGCCCGCACAGGGCGGCCAGCCAGCGCTGCCCCTTGATGGTCTCCTTCAGCGAGTCCGCCGCCGTGACGCCGACGAGCATGACCACGAAGAGGAACAGCATCATAATGGCGCCGGTGTAGACGACGACCTGGACCACGCCCAGGAAGTACGCCCCGTTGGCGAGGTAGAAGACCGCCAGGATGATCATCGTCCCGGCGAGGCACAGGGCGCTGTGCACGGCCTTCTTCATCAGGATCGTGCACAGCGCGCCGATGACGGCGACCGTGCCGAGCACCCAGAACTGCACGGCCTCGCCGGTGGAGGTCGCGGTGGCGGCCGCGGCGATGGCGCTCATGCCCCGACCTCCTCGGCCTTGCCGGCCCCGGCCGTCCCGTCCTCGGCCGTCTCGCCCTTGGAGACCGCGACCTGCCGGACCGTGCCCGGAGCCGCGCCCGTCACCAGCCCGCGGTAGTAGTCCTGCTCGTCGGTGCCGGGGAAGACGGAGTGCGGGGCCTCGACCATGCCCTCGGTCAGCCCGGCGAGGAGCTGCTCCTTGGTGTAGATCAGGGACTCGCGGCTGGCGTCGGCCAGTTCGAACTCGTTCGTCATCGTCAGCGCGCGCGTCGGGCACGCCTCAATGCACAGCCCGCACAGGATGCAGCGGGCGTAGTTGATCTGGTAGACCCGCCCGTACCGCTCGCCCGGGGAGTAGCGCTCCTCCTCGGTGTTGTCCGCGCCCTCCACGTAGATCGCGTCGGCGGGACAGGCCCAGGCGCACAGTTCGCACCCGATGCACTTCTCCAGGCCGTCGGGGTGGCGGTTGAGCTGGTGCCGCCCGTGGAAGCGCGGAGCGGTGGTCTTCTGCTGCTCCGGGTACTGCTCGGTGAGCCGCTTCTTGAACATGGCCTTGAAGGTCACGCCGAAGCCGGCCACCGGGTTCTGCCACTTCTCGCTCTGGTCCGCGTCAGACATTGTCAGCACCCTCCTCTCGGTCACTGTCAGTATTCGCCCCGCCACTGACAATCAGCTCCCGCTCGCCGCGGGGACGTCGGCGCGGTACGGGTGCCAGGTGCTGGCCGGGCTTGGGCGGTACGGGGAAGCCGCCCGCCATCGGGTCGAAGGGCTCGGCCGCGGCGGCCTTCCCGGCCGCGGCCGCGGCCGTCTTCTCCCGCCGGTCCCTGAAGTGGTCCGCGACGGAGGAGACCAGCAGGATCGCGATGACCGCGCCCCCGACGTACAGGACGATCTCGCTGAAGTCGTAGCGCTCGTTGCGCAGCGCCCGCACGGTGGCGACCAGCATCAGCCAGACCACGGAGACCGGGATCAGGACCTTCCAGCCGAGCTTCATCAGCTGGTCGTAGCGCACGCGCGGGAGCGTGCCGCGCAGCCAGATGAAGAAGAACAGCAGCAGCTGCACCTTGATGACGAACCAGAGCATCGGCCACCAGCCGTGGTTCGCGCCCTCCCAGTACGTGGAGATCGGCGCCGGGGCCCGCCAGCCGCCCAGGAACAGGGTGACCGAGACCGCCGAGACCGTGACCATGTTGACGTACTCGGCCAGCATGAACAGCGCGAACTTGATGGAGGAGTACTCGGTGTTGAAGCCGCCGACGAGGTCGCCCTCGGACTCCGGCATGTCGAAGGGGGCGCGGTTCGTCTCGCCGACCATCGTGACGACGTAGATGATGAACGACACCGGCAGCAGCACGATGTACCAGCGGTCCGCCTGCGCCTCCACGATCGCCGAGGTCGACATCGACCCGGAGTAGAGGAACACCGAGGCGAAGGCGGCGCCCATCGCGATCTCGTACGAGATCATCTGCGCGCAGGAGCGCAGGCCGCCGAGCAGCGGGTACGTGGAGCCCGAGGACCAGCCGGCGAGGACGATGCCGTAGATCCCGACCGAGGCGACCGCGAGGACGTACAGCATCGCGATCGGCAGGTCGGTCAGCTGCATCGTGGTGCGCTGGCCGAAGATGGACACCTCGTTGCCCGAGGGGCCGAAGGGGATCACCGCGATGGCCATGAACGCCGGGATCGCCGCGATGATCGGCGCCAGCACGTAGACGACCTTGTCGGCGCGCTTGACGATGACGTCTTCCTTCAGCATCAGCTTCACGCCGTCGGCGAGCGACTGGAGCATGCCCCAGGGGCCGTGCCGGTTGGGGCCGATGCGCAGCTGCATCCAGGCGACGACCTTGCGCTCCCACACGATGGAGAAGAGCACCGTCACCATCAGGAAGGCGAAGCAGAACACCGCCTTGACGAGGACGAGCCACCAGACGTCCCTGCCGAACAGGGACAGGTCCTCGGCGGCCAGGAGGTGCTGCGGCTGCGCCGCGAGCTGGGCGAGGTGGGTCACGGTCGTACCTCCGCTTCGGCCGCGGGGCCGCTGCCGGCCGGGCCGATCCGTACGAGGGTTCCGGGGCGGGCGCCGGTGTCGGCGAGGACCCCGGAGCCGGTGGAGTTCAGCGGGAGCCACACCACCCGGTAGGGCATCTCGGTGATCCGCAGCGGGAGTTCCACCACGCCGGCCGGGCCGGTGACGGCGAGCAGGTCGCCGTCCTTGACGCCGGTCTCGGCGGCGGTGTCGGCCGAGAGCCGGGCGCAGGCCTCGTGCCGGGTCCCGGCGAGGGCGTCGTCGCCCTCCTGGAGCCGGCCGAGGTCCAGCAGCAGCCGGTGGCCGGCGAGGACCGCCTCGCCCGTGCCGGGGCGGGGCAGCGGCTCGGGGCCGGTGGACCGCTCGGGCGCGAGCTCCCCCTCCCAGGGGCCGAGCCGCTCCAGCTCCCGCCGTACGGCGTGTACGTCGGGCAGCGCGAGGGGCCGGTCGGCGGCGTCGGCGAGCATGTGCAGCACGCGGGCGTCGGCGGGGGCGAGGCGGCGGGTCATCTGGTCGGGCTTGAGGGCCGCCTCGAACGGGCGGACCCGGCCCTCCCAGTTGATGAACGCGCCGGCCTTCTCCGCGACGGCGGCGACCGGCAGCACCACGTCCGCACGGTCGGTGACCTCGCCGGGCCGCAGCTCCAGGGAGACCACGAAGGCCTCCTCCAGCGCGGTGCGGGCGCGGTCGGGGTCGGGCAGGTCGGTGACCTCGACGCCCGCGACCAGCAGGGCCGACAGCTCGCGGGTGGCGGCTGCCTCGACGATCTGCCCGGTGTCGCGGCCGTAGCGGTGCGGGAGTTCCTCCAGCCCCCAGGCGGCGGCGACCTCCTGGCGGGCCCGCGGGTCGCCGGCCGGACGGCCGCCCGGCAGCAGGGACGGCAGCGCACCGGCCTCCACGGCGGCCCGCTCCCCGGCCCGGCGCGGGATCCACACCAGCCGGGCCCCGGTGGCGGTGGCGGTGCGCACGGCGGCGGTCAGCGCGCCGGGTACGCCCGCGAGGCGCTCCCCGACGACGATGACCGCGCCGGGCTGCCGGACCGCCTCGGCGGCCTCGGAGCCGCCCGCCTCCAGGCCGGTGCGGGTGGCGAGCGCGTCCAGCCACTCGGGCTCGGTGCCGGGGGCGGCCGCCAGCAGGGTGCCGCCGGCCTTGGCGAGGCCGCGGGTGGCGAAGGGGGCGAGGGCGAAGGTCCGCTGCTTGTGCTTGCGGTGGGCCTTGCGCAGCCGCAGGAAGACCCCGGGGGCCTCCTCCTCGGCCTCGATGCCGACGAGGAGCACGGCGGGGGCCGCCTCCAGGGAGGCGTACGTGACGCCGGTGCCGTCGAGGTCCTTGCCGGTGCCGGCCACGGCGGCGGCCAGGAACTCGGTCTCCTCCGCGCTGTGCACCCGGGCCCGGAAGTCGATGTCGTTGGTGTCGAGCACGACCCGGGCGAACTTGGCGTAGGCGTAGGCGTCCTCGACGGTCAGCCGGCCGCCCGTCAGCACCCCGGCGCGGCCGCGCGCGGCGGTGAGCCCCCGCGCGGCGGCCTCCAGTGCCTCGGGCCAGCTCGCCGGGGCGAGCACCCCGTCGGCGCCGCGCACCAGCGGGGTGGTCAGCCGGTCGGGGCGCTGCGCGTACCGGAACGCGAAGCGGCCCTTGTCGCAGATCCACTCCTCGTTGACCTCGGGGTCCTCGGCGGCGAGGCGGCGCAGCACCTTGCCGCGCCGGTGGTCGGTCCGGGTCGCGCAGCCGCCCGCGCAGTGCTCGCACACGCTCGGGGAGGAGACGAGGTCGAAGGGGCGGGAGCGGAACCGGTAGGCGGCCGAGGTGAGGGCGCCGACGGGGCAGATCTGGATGGTGTTGCCGGAGAAGTACGACTGGAACGGGTCGCCCTCGCCGGTGCCGACCTGCTGGAGCGCGCCGCGCTCGACCAGTTCGATCATCGGGTCGCCTGCGACCTGGTTGGAGAAGCGGGTGCAGCGCGCGCACAGCACGCACCGCTCGCGGTCCAGCAGCACCTGCGTGGAGATCGGGACCGGCTTCTCGTAGGTCCGCTTGCGGCCCTCGAACCGGGATTCGGCGTTGCCGTGCGACATCGCCTGGTTCTGGAGGGGGCATTCGCCGCCCTTGTCGCAGACGGGGCAGTCCAGCGGGTGGTTGATGAGCAGCAGCTCCATCACCCCGCGCTGGGCCTTGTCGGCGGCCTGCGAGGTCAGCTGGGTCTTGACGACCATGCCGTCGGTGCAGGTGATGGTGCAGGAGGCCATCGGCTTGCGCTGGCCCTCGACCTCGACGATGCACTGCCGGCAGGCGCCGGCCGGGTCGAGGAGGGGGTGGTCGCAGAACCGGGGGATCTCGATGCCGAGCTGTTCGGCGGCCCGGATGACCAGCGTCCCCTTGGGGACGGACAGTTCGATGCCGTCGATGGTCAGCGACACCAGGTCCTGGGGCGGCTTCGCCGCCTCGCCGCCGCCCGCCGGGGCGTTCGTGACGACGGTCATGCGTGTACCTCCGTGTCGGCCCAGAGGGTCGACTTCTTGGGGTCGAAGGGGCAGCCCTTGCCGGTGATGTGCTGCTCGTACTCCTCGCGGAAGTACTTCAGCGAGGAGAAGATCGGGCTGGCCGCGCCGTCGCCGAGCGCGCAGAAGGACTTGCCGTTGATGTTGTCGGCGATGTCGTTCAGCTTGTCGAGGTCGGACATGACGCCCTTGCCCGCCTCGATGTCGCGCAGCAGCTGGACGAGCCAGTACGTGCCCTCGCGGCAGGGGGTGCACTTGCCGCAGGACTCGTGGGCGTAGAACTCGGTCCAGCGGGTGACGGCGCGCACGACGCAGGTGGTCTCGTCGAAGCACTGGAGCGCCTTGGTGCCGAGCATGGAGCCGGCGGCGCCGACGCCCTCGTAGTCGAGCGGGACGTCGAGGTGCTCGTCGGTGAACATGGGGGTGGAGGAGCCGCCGGGGGTCCAGAACTTCAGCCGGTGCCCGGGGCGCATCCCGCCGCTCATGTCGAGGAGCTGGCGCAGGGTGATGCCGAGGGGGGCCTCGTACTGGCCGGGGCCGGCGACGTGCCCGGAGAGCGAGTACAGGGTGAAGCCGGGGGACTTCTCCGTGCCCATCGCCTTGAACCAGTCCTTGCCCTTGTTCAGGATCGCGGGAACCGAGGCGATGGACTCGACGTTGTTGACGACAGTGGGGCAGGCGTAGAGCCCCTCGACGGCGGGGAAGGGGGGACGCAGCCGGGGCTGCCCTCGCCGGCCTTCGAGGGAGTCGAGCAGTGCCGTCTCCTCGCCGCAGATGTACGCGCCCGCGCCCGCGTGCACGGTGATGTCGAGGTTGCGGCCGGTGCCGTCGATGTCCTTGCCGAGGTACCCGGCGGCGTAGGCCTCGCGCACGGCCTCGTGCAGCCGCCGCAGCACGGGGACCGTCTCGCCGCGCAGGTAGATGAAGGCGTGCTCCGACCGGATCGCGTAGCAGGCGATGATCATTCCCTCGACGAGGGAGTGCGGATTGGCGAAGAGGAGGGGGATGTCCTTGCAGGTTCCCGGCTCCGACTCGTCCGCGTTCACGACGAGGTAGTGCGGCTTTCCGTCGCCCTGCGGGATGAACTGCCACTTCATTCCGGTGGGGAAGCCCGCGCCGCCGCGTCCGCGCAGACCGGAGTCCTTGACGTACGCGATCACCTCGTCCGGGGTCATCGCGAGGGCCTTGCGCAGTCCCTCGTAGCCCTCGTGGCGCCGGTAGGTCTCCAGCGTCCAGGACGCCGGGGCGTCCCAGAAGGCGGAGAGGACCGGCGAGAGCAGCTTCTCCGGGCTGGTCCCGTTCTTGCTCAGTTCGGTGGACACCGACATCACTCCCCTCCCTCGCTGCCGGGCTCGCCGCGGACCTCGCCGCGCGGATGCACGATCGGGGTGTGCGGGGACTCGCCTCGCGCGATGCGCAGGCCGATCAGGGAGGCGGGGCCGGCCCCGCCGCTCGCCTCGACCGCGCCTTCGCGCTCGTCGGGGAAGCCCGCCAGGATCCGGGCGGTCTCCTTGTACGTGCACAGCGGCGCGCCCCGGGTCGGCTGTACCGGGCGGCCCGCGAGCAGGTCGTCGACGAGCGTCTTGGCGGACGCGGGGGTCTGGTTGTCGAAGAACTCCCAGTTGACCATCACCACGGGCGCGTAGTCGCAGGCCGCGTTGCACTCGATGTGCTCCAGCGTCACCTTGCCGTCGGCGGTGGTCTCGTTGTTGCCGACGCCCAGGTGCTGCTTGAGCTCGTCGAAGATGGCGTCGCCGCCCATCACCGCGCACAGGGTGTTGGTGCAGACGCCGACCTGGTAGTCCCCGGAGGGCTTCCTGCGGTACATCGTGTAGAAGGTGGCGACCGCGGTGACCTCGGCCGTGGTCAGGCCCAGCGTCTCGGCGCAGAAGCGGATGCCGGTGCGCGAGACGTAGCCGTCCTCGGACTGCGTCAGGTGCAGCAGGGGCAGCAGCGCGGAGCGGCTGTCGGGGTAGCGGGCGATGACGTCGGCGGCGTCGGCCGCCAGCCGCTCGCGCACCTCCGCCGGATAGTCGGGGGCGGGCAGCTGGGGCATGCCCAGCGAGAGGGGGGTCTGGGGGGTGTCCCCTCCAGAAGACACGGTCGTCATCGGTCGACGCCTCCCATCACGGGGTCGATGGAGGCGACGGCCACGATGACGTCGGCGACCTGGCCGCCCTCGCACATCGCGGCCATGGCCTGAAGGTTGGTGAAGGACGGGTCGCGGAAGTGGACCCGGTAGGGGCGGGTGCCGCCGTCGGAGACGACGTGCACGCCGAGTTCGCCCTTGGGGGACTCGACGGCCGCGTACGCCTGTCCGGCCGGGACCCGGAAGCCCTCGGTCACCAGCTTGAAGTGGTGGATGAGGGCCTCCATGGAGGTGCCCATGATGTTCTTGATGTGGTCGAGGGAGTTGCCGAGGCCGTCGGGGCCCATGGCGAGCTGCGCCGGCCAGGCGATCTTCTTGTCGGCGACCATCACCGGGCCGGGCTCCAGCCGGTCCAGGCACTGCTCGACGATCCGCAGCGACTGGCGCATCTCCTCCAGGCGGATCAGGAAGCGCCCGTAGGAGTCGCAGCTCTCGGTGGTGGGGACGTCGAACTCGTAGTCCTCGTAGCCGCAGTACGGGTCGGACTTGCGCAGGTCGTGCGGCAGGCCGGCGGAGCGCAGGATCGGGCCGGTGGCGCCGAGGGCCATGCAGCCGGTGAGGTCGAGGTAGCCGACGTCCTGCATGCGGGCCTTGAAGATCGGGTTGCCGGTGGCGAGCTTGTCGTACTCCGGCAGGTTCTTCTTCATCGTCTTCACGAACTCGCGCAGCTGGTCGACCGCGCCGGGGGGCAGGTCCTGGGCGAGGCCGCCGGGACGGACGAAGGCGTGGTTCATGCGCAGGCCGGTGATCAGCTCGAAGACGTCGAGGATCAGCTCGCGGTCCCGGAACCCGTAGATCATGATCGTGGTCGCGCCGAGCTCCATGCCGCCGGTGGCGATGCACACCAGGTGCGAGGAGAGCCGGTTGAGCTCCATCAGCAGGACGCGGATGACGGTGGCGCGGTCCGGGACCTGGTCGGTGATGCCGAGGAGCTTCTCGACGCCGAGGCAGTACGCCGTCTCGTTGAAGAACGGCGTCAGGTAGTCCATGCGCGTCACGAAGGTGGTGCCCTGCGTCCAGTTCCGGAATTCGAGGTTCTTCTCGATGCCGGTGTGCAGGTAGCCGATGCCGCAGCGGGCCTCGGTGACCGTCTCGCCGTCGATCTCCAGGATCAGGCGGAGCACTCCGTGGGTGGAGGGGTGCTGCGGGCCCATGTTGACGACGATGCGCTCGTCGTCCGCCTTGGCCGCCGACCGGACGATCTCGTCCCAGTCGCCGCCGGTGACGGTGTAGACGGTGCCTTCGGTCGTCTCGCGGGAGGACGCGTGGCTTTCCGCGTGGTTCGGGGTGGGGGACATCAGCTGTACGACCTCCGCTGGTCGGGAGCCGGGATCTGGGCGCCCTTGTACTCGACGGCGATGCCGCCGAGCGGGTAGTCCTTGCGCTGGGGGAAGCCCTGCCAGTCGTCCGGCATCATGATCCGGGTGAGGGCCGGGTGGCCGTCGAAGACCAGGCCGAAGAAGTCGTAGGCCTCGCGCTCGTGCCAGTCGTTCGTCGGGTAGACGGCGACGAGCGAGGGCAGGTGCGGGTCCTCGTCCGGGACGGACACCTCCAGCCGCAGGATCCGGCCGTGGGTGAGCGAGCGCAGGTGGTAGACGGCGTGCAGCTCGCGGCCCTTGTCGCCGGGGAAGTGCACCCCCGACACCCCGGTGCACAGCTCGAAGCGCAGTGCCGGGTCGTCGCGCAGGGTGGAGGCGACGCGCACCAGGTGCTCGCGGGCGATGTGGAGGGTCAGCTCCCCGCGGTCGACGACGGTCTTCTCGATCGCGTTCTGCGGGAGCAGGTCCTGCTCCTCCAGGGCGCCCTCCAGCTCGTCGACGACCTCGTCGAAGTACGAACCGTAGGGGCGGCTGCTCGCGCCGGGCAGGGCCACGGTGCGCACGAGGCCGCCGTACCCGCTGGTGTCGCCGCCGTTCCTGGTGCCGAACATGCCCTTGCGGACGCCGATCACCTCGGGCCCGGAGGCCGAGGCGGCCCTGGGAGCAGGGACGTTGTTGCCGTTCTCGACGGCCGGGTCGTCGCTCACCGGAGGAGCCCCTTCATCTCGATGGTGGGGAGGGCCTTGAGGGCTGCCTCCTCCGCCTCGCGCGCCGCCTCTTCCCGGTTCACGCCGAGCTTCGAGCCCTGGATCTTCTGGTGGAGCTTGAGGATCGCGTCCATCAGCATCTCGGGGCGGGGCGGGCAGCCGGGCAGGTAGATGTCCACCGGGACGATGTGGTCGACGCCCTGGACGATCGCGTAGTTGTTGAACATCCCGCCCGAAGAGGCGCACACGCCCATGGAGATGACCCACTTGGGGGCGGGCATCTGGTCGTAGACCTGGCGCAGTACCGGCGCCATCTTCTGGCTGACGCGTCCCGCCACGATCATCAGGTCGGCCTGGCGCGGTGAGCCGCGGAAGACCTCCATGCCGAAGCGGGCCAGGTCGTAGCGGCCGGCGCCGGTGGTCATCATCTCGATGGCGCAGCAGGCGAGGCCGAAGGTGGCCGGGAAGACGGATGACTTGCGCACCCAGCCCGCGGCCTGTTCGACGGTGGTGAGCAGAAAGCCGCTCGGCAGCTTCTCTTCCAGTCCCATGGGAAATTCAGCCCCTCAGTCCCATTCCAGGCCGCCGCGGCGCCACACGTATGCGTAGGCGACGAAGACGGTGAGCACGAAGAGCAGCATCTCGACGAGCCCGAAGATCCCCAGGGAGTCGAAGGTGACCGCCCAGGGGTAGAGGAAGACGATCTCGATGTCGAAGACGATGAAGAGCATCGCCGTCAGGTAGTACTTGATGGGGAAGCGACCGCCGCCGGCGGGCATCGGGGTGGGCTCGATGCCGCACTCGTAGGCTTCGAGCTTCGCCCGGTTGTACCGTTTTGGGCCGATCAGCGTGGCCATGACCACGGAGAAGATCGCAAACCCTGCGCCGATGGCGCCGAGCACGAGGATGGGTGCGTACGCATTCACGCTCCTCGCTCCTTCCAGTCGTCCTTGACCGTTGGACCGCTGCGCCGGCGCCGAGTGCCCCGCCCCCTCGAAGGGCGCCCCTTCGAACAGGGACCGATCGCATGTGAGGCAGTTCACAAGCCGGACTGGTGCGCATCTTATGCCTGCCGGTCTGTGATCTGCGACACGGGTAACAACACCGAGTTTGTGATCTCCACCACCTGACGAACGATCATGAAGGCCGATGAGTGGTGATCTTCGTACTCAAGGCATCCACATGATCACCAAAGGTGACATCCGGGCCCGTTGGTGCAGGTGGAAGGCCTGTCGCCCTATCAAACGATGGGCAGTGCAGGCAAATTGGCGGCTCCGCCGCCCAAGTGATAAGGGAACGCGGGTCCCTCGCCCGGGGGACTCCACGAGTACGGGAGTGGACACGGTGGCCGGAAGTCGCCTCCGGCGGGATCCGGGGAGAGATCCTGTGCATCCGTTCACGAACCGCACGATGAGTTCACGGTCGGATCACGGACCGGCCACAGCCCCCTCACGGCGGCAGGTAACTGTGACCTGCGTCACGTGGGGCGGAGCCCGCGAAAAGGGGGCTTGGCCAACTGTGCGGGTCGATGGTAGGCCGTGGATCAATTCGGACTTATTACTGAAACCCCATGATCACAGGCTTGTGAAAGCGTGTCCGTTACGTCCGTTACGGCGTCAATAAGAGGCGCGACGCGCCCGGTTAGCGGCCTCCGCGCGCAACTGTGGCGCAGACCACGTTTCTTGAAGGGGACCCGGCACCCCTGATAGCGGTTGTCCCATGTCCCACACCGCTCACATACCCAGCCACCGGAAGCCCCGCCGCAGCGCCTCGAAGCTCGCGGTCCGCGCCGGAGTTGCCGGTGGCGTCCTCAGCACCCTGGCCATGGCCGGAACCGCGAGCGCGTCCCCGTCCGAGCCCGTGGCCGAGACGACGCTCGAGATGCCGGTCCTCGACCTGGACCTCGGCACCCAGGTCTCCAACGCCGTCAACACGGCCGCGGAGAACACCCGCGTCGCCGCCGTCGAAGCCGCCGTCACCGGCGAGCTGAACGCCCAGGAGGAGAGCGCCCGCACCGGCGCCGCCGCCGAGGCGAAGCAGGCGAAGGAAGACGCCACCAAGGCCGCCGAGCTCAAGGCGAAGCAGGAGGCCGACCGCAAGGCCGAGGCCGAGCGCGCGGGCCGCGACAGCAGCCGCACCGACCTCACCAACGCCTCCGCCGCCGACAACGGCGGTTCCTCCGCCGTCACCGGCTCCGGCAGCGGCTCCACCGCCTCGAAGCCGGCCACCGGCTCGGCGGCCGCCATCATCGCCTTCGCCCGCGCCCAGATCGGCAAGCCGTACGTCCTCGGCTCCACCGGCCCCACCGCGTACGACTGCTCGGGCCTCGTCCAGGCCGCCTACCGCCAGGCCGGCATCAAGCTGGACCGCGTCTCCCAGGACCAGTCCATGGCCGGCCGCTCGGTCTCGCTGAGCAACCTCCAGCCCGGCGACATCGTGTACTGGGGTGCCAAGGGCAGCGCGTACCACGTCGCCATCTACTCGGGCAACGGCAAGTTCATCGGTGCGCAGAACCCCAGCACCGGCATCGTCGAGCGCAGCCTGAGCTACGACATGCCGACGGGTGCCGTCCGCGTCCTCTGACCGCACGGTCGCACGATCGTCCGCAAGGTCCGGTACTCCCCCGCTCGGGGGCGGAGTACCGGACCTTCGGCATGCTGAGAAGATGGCCGGGGCGTATCGCCCGGCCGTTCGAGCAGACCCTGGAGGTGGTGGTCCCGTGAGCAGACCGTCCTACGAGGACCACGGCTACGAGGACCCCCGCGCCGGTGACCCCGCCGCCGTCCCGGCCGCCCTCGGGCTGGGCCTCCTGTCGGTCGGCGGCTGGCTGCTGACCACCACCCGCCCGTGGCACAGACCGGGCAGCCCCCTGACCCTGGGCCTCGGCTGGACCGTCTCCGGCGCGCTGCTGCTGTCCGGGCTCGTCCTGCTGGCCCGCTGCGTCCGCACCGTCCACGGCGCCCCCGGGGCCGCCGAGGGGGTCGACGCGGCCCTGCGGGGGCCCGGGAACGGCTGAGCCGCCCCCGGACACCGGGAGCGGCTCACAGGGCCCGCCAGGCCCTCGCTCAGGCCTTCGCTCAGGCCTTCGGGGCCACCTTCGAGAGGCCGTTGATGATGCGGTCCATCGCGTCGCCGCCCGTCGGGTCGGTCAGGTTCGCCAGCATCTTCAGCGTGAAGCGCATCAGCACCGGGTGCGTCAGCCCGCGCTGCGTGGCGATCTTCATGACCTTCGGGTTGCCGATCAGCTTCACGAAGGCGCGGCCCAGCGAGTAGTAGCCGCCGTAGGTCTCCTTGAGCACCTTCGGGTAGCTGTGCAGGGTCAGTTCGCGCAGGGCCGGGGTGGCGCGGGAGTGCGCCTGCACGATGACGTCCGCCGCGATCTGGCCCGACTCCATCGCGTAGGCGATGCCCTCGCCGTTGAACGGGTTGACGAGGCCGCCCGCGTCACCGACCAGCAGCAGCCCCTTGGTGTAGTGCGGCTGCCGGTTGAAGGCCATCGGCAGCGCCGCGCCGCGGATCGGCTGCGTCATGTTCTCCGGGGTGTAGCCCCAGTCCTCCGGCATGGACGCGCACCAGGCCTTCAGGACCTCGCGCCAGTCCAGCTCCTTGAACGCGGAGGAGGAGTTGAGGATGCCCAGGCCCACGTTGGACGTGCCGTCGCCCATGCCGAAGATCCAGCCGTAGCCCGGCAGCAGCCGGTCCTGCGGACCGCGCCGGTCCCACAGCTCCAGCCAGGACTCCAGGTAGTCGTCGTCGTGCCGGGGCGAGGTGAAGTACGTACGGACGGCCACGCCCATCGGACGGTCCTCGCGCCGGTGCAGGCCCATCGCGAGGGACAGGCGGGAGGAGTTGCCGTCGGCGGCGACCACGAGCGGGGCGTGGAAGGTGACCGGGGTCTTGTCCTCGCCGAGCTTGGCCTGCACGCCGGTGATGTGCCCGGTGCGGGGGTCGCGGATCGGCTCGCCGACGTTGCAGCGCTCGTACAGGCGGGCGCCGGCCTTCTGCGCCTGGCGGGCCAGGGTCTCGTCGAAGTCGTCGCGCTTGCGGACGAGTCCGTAGTCCGGGTAGGAGGCGAGTTCCGGCCAGTCCAGCTGGAGCCGCTGCCCGCCGCCGATGATGCGCAGGCCCTTGTTGCGGAGCCAGCCGGCCTCTTCGGAGATGTCGATGCCCATGGAGACCAGCTGCTTGGTGGCACGCGGGGTCAGACCGTCACCGCAGACCTTCTCGCGCGGGAACGCCGTCTTCTCCAGGAGCAGGACGTCCAGCCCGGCCTTGGCGAGGTAGTAGGCGGTCGTGGAACCGGCGGGCCCGGCCCCGACGACGATCACGTCCGCGGAGTGTTCGGTGAGGGGCTCGGTCACTGCGGGGTCTCCTGAAGGCTCGGTGGAAAGTGCCCAGCGGCACAGGACATGAGGCAGTCTATGCAGCCGTTGCGCTCCCGCTGGGGTGCGGGTGTGGGGCCTGCCCCCGGCCGGGGTCCGCGCGTACGCCGCTGTCCGGAGCCGGGGCGGGGCCGCGGCTTCCGCTGCGCGGGGCGAGTTCCCCTGCCCGCCTGCGAGCGGCGCGTCAGAAAATGCTCAGGCCCGTCAGGGTCGTGAAGCGGTCCAGGGCGGCCACGCCCGCTACCGAGTTGCCCCGGGCGTCGAGGCCCGGGCTCCAGACCGCGAGGGTGCAGCGGCCCGGGACGACCGCGACGATGCCGCCGCCCACGCCGCTCTTGCCCGGCAGGCCCACGCGGTACGCGAACTCCCCCGCGGCGTCGTACGTACCGCACGTCAGCATCACCGCGTTGACCTGCTTCGCCTCGCTGCGCGTCAACAGCCGCGTGCCGTCCGCGCGCAGCCCGTGGCGGGCCAGGAAGCGTCCGGCCAGGGCCAGGTCCGCGCAGCTCATCTCGATCGAGCACTGCCAGAAGTAGTGCTCCAGCAGCGCCGGCACCGGGTTGTCGATGTTGCCGTACGAGGCCATGAAGTGGGCCACCGCCGCGTTGCGGTCGCCGTGTTCCTGCTCGGACGCCGCCACGTCCGGGTCGAAGCCGAGGTCCGGATTGCCGCTCTCCTGCCGGAGGAAGTCCAGGAGTTCGCTGCTCGCGTCGCCCGTCAGGGTCTGGAGCCGGTCGGTGACGACGAGCGCGCCCGCGTTGATGAAGGGATTCCGCGGGATGCCGTTCTCGTACTCCAGCTGCACCAGGGAGTTGAACGGGTTGCCCGACGGCTCCCGGCCCACCCGCTCCCACAGGCTGTCCCCGCCCTCCGCGAGGGCCAGGGCCAGCGCGAAGACCTTCGTGACGGACTGGGCCGAGAACGGGACGCGCCAGTCGCCGACCCCGAAGACGTTGCCGTCGAGGTCGGCGACCGCCATGCCGAACCGCCGCGGATCGACCTTCGCCAGCGCCGGGATGTACTCGGCGGGCGTGCCGCTGCCCACCAGCGGCGAGACGTCGGCCGCGATCCGCTCCAGCAGCCCCTGGTAGTCCATGGACATGGAGGGTTACGCCTTGACCCCGCGGTGCAGCGCCACGATGCCGCCGCTCAGGTTCCGCCAGGCCACCTTCGACCAGCCGGCCTTCTGGAGCAGGCCCGCCAGCGCCGGCTGGTCGGGCCACTCGCGGATGGACTCGGCGAGGTACACGTACGCGTCCGGGTTGGAGGAGACCGCGCGGGCGACCGGCGGCAGGGCGCGCATCAGGTACTCGGTGTAGACGGTCCGGAAGGGGGCCCAGGTGGGCTGCGAGAACTCGCTGATCACGACCTGGCCGCCGGGCTTGGTCACGCGGTACATCTCGCGCAGCGCGCCGTCCGTGTCCTGGACGTTGCGCAGCCCGAAGGAGATCGTCACCGTGTCGAAGACGTCGTCCTTGAAGGGGAGCTTCGTCGCGTCGCCCGCCGTCAGCGGCAGCCACGGGTTGCGCTTCTTGCCCTCGCGGAGCATGCCGAGGGAGAAGTCGCAGGGGACGACGTACGCGCCGGTCGCCGCGTACGGGAGGGACGAGGTCGCGGTGCCCGCGGCCAGGTCGAGCACCTTGTGCCCCGGGCGGGCGGCGACCGCCTTGGCGGCCTCCTTGCGCCACAGGCGCGCCTGGCCGAGGGACAGGACGTCGTTGGTGAGGTCGTAGTTCGCGGCCACCCCGTCGAACATGGAGGCGACTTCGTGCGGCTGCTTGTCCAGGGAAGCCCTTGTCACTGGCGTTGGCCCCTCGGTGCTCGGTGTGTCTGCGGCGGACGGGTGGTGCACGGGTAGTACGCCGTCATCCTCTCAGGCCGACGGACCGCCGACCTCCCCGCCCCGGCCCGGCCGTGATTCCGGCGGAACCGGACCGGAACCGGACCGGAAGCGGGCAGACTGGTCGGACATTCCGAACAAAGGGATTACGGATGCCGGCAGGGCGATCAGCGGGCGCGCGGCGGCCCGGGCGGTTACGGCGCACGGTCGTGTGGTCGGCGGCGCTGGCCGCCCTCGCGGTGGCCGCCTACCGGACGGGCCCGCAGGACGGCGGGGCCGCCGCCGCCCCGGCCGTCCCGCCCCCGCCGGCCGCGCGGACGGCCCCGGTGCCCGTGGGGTTCACCGCCTCCTCCACCGCCGGCCGGGCGCAGGGCCTCGGGCACCCGCTGCGCTGGCGGGTGGAGGCGGAGAACGGCAGCGGGATCGACCCGGACGCCGCCGCCCGGGCCGTCGAGGCGATACTCGGGGACCGGCGCGGATGGATACGCGACCCCGCGTACGGCTTCCGGCTGGCCGGGCTCGGGGAGCCGGTGGACTTCACCGTGAAGATCGCCACGCCCGCCACCACCGACCGGCTGTGCGAGGTGGTCACCCCCGAGCTGATCGGGGAGGCCAACTGCCGGGCCGGCCACGCGGTCGTGGTGAACCTCAAGCGCTGGCAGGAGGGCTCGCCCCAGTTCCGCGGCCCGCTCGCCGAGTACCGGGCGCTGATCGTCAACCACGAGGTGGGCCACGAGCTCGGCCACGAGCACGAGGGCTGCCCGCACCCCGGCGCCCCCGCCCCGGCGATGATGCAGCAGATCAAGGGCCTCCAGGGGTGCGCGTCCAACGCCTGGCCGTACGCCGCCGACGGAACCTACCTCGCAGGACCCCCGGCCCCGTGAGCGGTCTAGCGGCGCCGGTGCAGCAGCCGTCCGGCGATGACCGTGGCCACGCAGGTCGTCGCGCCGCGCTCCAGCAGCTCGGCCTCGTCCGCCACCGCGAAGACCGCGAACCGGGCCGCGGCGCCCGCCTCCAGCACCCCGTGGAAGGCCTGCCCGGCCGACTCCCGCCCGGCGAGAGGGTCCAGGGCGGGGGCGCCCTCGTACGGGGCGGGCGGCACCACGGCCAGGCCGGAGCGGGTCACCGCCGTGCGGACGGTGGCGGTGGTGAAGCGCCCCGCCACCGCCACCACCCCGCGCGCGAGCAGCTTCTGCGTGCCCCGCCGGGCGCTGTTGCCCCAGCGGGACTCGGTCATCTTCAGCGCGTCGAGCGCCTCCGCCCCGGTGATCGGGTCGGCGCCGAGCTCGGTGACCTCGTACGGGTCGTCCGGGTAGTACGTGCGCTCCAGCAGCTCGTCCGCCCCCCGCGCCAGCAGCCCCGGGGTCAGCACCCCGGGCCAGCGGCGGACCCGGGCGTGCGGCGCACCCGCGGCGAGCTCCTCGTACGGGCCCGTGCGGACGATCCGGTCGCCCTCGACCAGGACCGCGCCGCCCTCCAGCGGCGCGGCACCCGGACCGGTGACGAGGAGGTCGGCGGTGTGCAGCGTCAGCATCGGGCGTCAGTTCGTGGAGATGAGCTTCAGCTCGGGGTGCGCGGTGCCGCCCTCGATGGCGGTCGAGGAGATGTGCGAGACCACGCGGTCGTCGACCGGGTCGTTCGCCGGGTCCTCGTGCACCACGAGGTGCTCGTACGTGGTCGCGCGCTGCGCGGGGACGCGGCCCGCGCTGCGGATCAGGTCGATGATCTCCTGGCGGTTCGAGCGGTGCCTGGCACCGGCCGAGGAGACCACGTTCTCCTCCAGCATGATCGAGCCGAGGTCGTCGGCGCCGTAGTGCAGGGCGAGCTGGCCCGCCTCCTTGCCTACGGTGAGCCAGGAGCCCTGGATGTGGGCGATGTTGTCGAGGAAGAGCCGCGCGATCGCGATCATGCGCAGGTACTCGAAGACGGTCGCCTGGGTGCGGCCCTTGAGGTGGTTGTTCTCGGGCTGGTACGTGTACGGGATGAACGCGCGGAAGCCGCCGGTGCGGTCCTGTGTGTCCCGGATCATCGCGATGTGCTCGATGCGCTCGGCGTTGGTCTCGCCGGTGCCCATCAGCATGGTGGAGGTGGACTCCACGCCCAGCTTGTGGGCGAGCTCCATGATCTCCAGCCAGCGCTCGCCGGACTCCTTCAGCGGGGCGATCGCCTTGCGCGGGCGCTCCGGGAGCAGTTCGGCGCCGGCGCCGGCGAAGGAGTCGAGGCCGGCGGCGTGGATCCGCTTGATGGCCTCCTCGGCGGAGACGCCGGAGATGCGGGCCATGTGGTCGACCTCGGACGCGCCGAGGGAGTGGATGACGAGCTGCGGGAAGTCCTTCTTGATCGCCGAGAAGTGGTGCTCGTAGTACTCGACGCCGTAGTCCGGGTGGTGCCCGCCCTGGAACATGATCTGGGTGCCGCCCAGCTCGACGGTCTCCGCGCAGCGGCGCAGGATGTCGTCGAGGTCCCGCGACCAGCCCTTCTTCGTGTCCTTGGGGGCCGCGTAGAAGGCGCAGAACTTGCAGGCCGTGACGCACACGTTGGTGTAGTTGATGTTGCGCTCGATGATGTACGTCGCGATGTGCTCCGTACCGGCGTAGCGGCGGCGGCGCACCGCGTCGGCGGCCTGGCCGAGCGCGTGCAGCGGGGCGTGCCGGTAGAGGTCGAGGGCCTCTTCCTTGGTGATCCGGCCCCCTGCGGCGGCGCGGTCGAGGACGGACTGGAGTGCGGCCAGGTCGGTCACCGGGGGATCACCTTTCGGCGGTGTGTCAAGGGTCCGGACCGATCCAGCCTACGCCAGGGTTCGTGCGCCCCCGTCAGGGCGGGGGTCACGGACTGCGGGTGAGGTCTCCTTCGGGGTTCCCGGCGGGCACGTCGCCCGACTTGTAGTGCAGGGTTCCGTTCTCGTTGAGGGTGAAGCGCTCGTCGGCGGAGCCGTTGGAGCAGACGCCCGGGGCGGGGTTGGGGCCGCCGGCCGTGTCCAGGACCAGGGAGCGGTCGGTGGCGGAGGCGAGCTTCCAGTCGCCGCTGCAGTCGGTGCCGAGCAGGTCGATGACCGACTTGTCGCGGGCGACGACCTCGCCGACCTTGCCGGCCTTGATGGTGATCTCGAACGTGGCGGGGACGCCGAGGCGGGCGGTGGTGACCGTGCCCTTCCAGGTGCCGACGAGCGCCTTGGGCACGTCGTTACGGGTCCCCTTGGGCGGGGCCGAGGACGACGGCGACGGCTGCGCGGAGTCCGGCGCGGAGCCCGCCGGGGCCTGGGTCTTCGGGTCACTGGCCGAGGCCGAGTCCCGGGTCTGGCCCTGGCCCGGCAGCAGGTCCAGCGCGTACAGCCCGCCGGACAGCACTGCGAGCACCCCGGCGGCCGCGCCGAGCACCAGGGTGCAGCTGAAGCGGCGTCCGGCCGCGGTGACGCTGACCCCGCGGCCGCCGCCGTCGGGGGCGGTCCGCGGCTGCGGCACCCCGGTACCGCCGCCGGACTGGCCGGCCGTCTCGGTGGGGGCGCCGTACACGCCGCCGGAGGCGTACCCGCCCGTGCCGGAGGGGCCGTACGGGCCCGCCGTCGCGGGGTGGGCGGAGCCGGCCGGCCGTGCGGCGGAGCCGTAGGAGGGGTCGGGCGTACCGAAGCCGACGCCGGCCGGCCCC
This sequence comes from Streptomyces sp. NPDC040718, assembly GCF_055593565.1. Taxonomy (NCBI): domain Bacteria; kingdom Bacillati; phylum Actinomycetota; class Actinomycetes; order Kitasatosporales; family Streptomycetaceae; genus Streptomyces; species Streptomyces sp. NPDC040718. The sequence continues at coordinate 40,332 of NZ_JBVIXO010000015.1, forward strand.
CCGAAGGAACCCTGTGCGAACGGCACCGGCCCGGACTCCGCCTCCGCCACCGGGGCCGCGTCCAGGTCCAGGAGGGCCACCGCCGCCCGGCTCGCCTCCTCCACCAGCGGCGCCGGGAGCCAGCCCGGCGCGCCCAGGGCGCCGCCCAGGGCCGCCGCGAGGGCCTCGGGCGCCGGACGGTCGGCGGCGGCCTTGGCCAGGCAGGAGCCGATCAGCTCGCGCAGCTCCCCGTCGGGGACGCCGTCGAGCTCCGGCGGCTCGTGGACCACCTTGTAGAGGAGGGTCGCGGAGTTGTCCCCGCTGAAGGGCGGCCGGCCGGTCGCCGCGAAGGCCATGACCGCGCCCAGGGAGAACACGTCCGAGGCTCCCGTGACGCCCTTGCCGAGGATCTGCTCGGGGGACATGTAGCCGGGCGAGCCGATGGAGACGCCGGTGGAGGTCAGCGAGGCGGTGCCGTCCGTGGCCCGGGCGATCCCGAAGTCGATCAGCCGCGGACCGTCGAGGGTCAGCATCACGTTGGAGGGCTTCACGTCCCGGTGCACGAGGCCCAGCCCGTGCACCGCCACCAGCGCGCGGGCCAGCCCCGCGCCGACGGCCCGTACCGAGGCCTCGGGCAGCGGCCCGTGCCCGGCCACGGCCCGGTCCAGGGAGGGGCCCGCCACGTACCCGGTCGCCACCCACGGCACGGCCGCCTCCGGGTCGGCGTCCAGCACGGGCGCGGTCCACTCACCGCCGACCCGACGGGCGGCCTCCACCTCGCGGCGGAAGCGGGCTCGGAACTCCGCGTCGGAGGCGAAGTGCGGGTGCACGATCTTGACGGCGACGGTCCGGCCGCCGGCGCTGCGCCCCAGATAGACCCGGCCCATACCGCCCGCGCCCAGCCGGCCGAGCAGCCGGTAGGCGCCGACGGTGCGCGGTTCGCCGGCTTCGAGCGGCTGCATCGCGTCCCCCGTCCCCCGAGATCCGTGTTCGTTCACGTTCGTGTGAACAGACAGAACCTTAGGGGGTGGCGGGTGCGCGTTCCCGCCGAATAGCCGCTGCTCCGCCCTCTCCCGTTCGCATTCACCTTCGAGTGACGTGAATGCGAAAGGGGAACGAATTCCCGGCAAACGGAACATTCCCGAGGGGAGGGCGGGAGAGAAGCGGAAGTATCGGCGCCGATATCGCGATCAGTGATCCGGCGCGGCGGCCTTCAACAGCTCCACGGAGACGTCCGCGTCGTAGCCGGTGTCCGCTCCGGTCCGGCGGGCGAATTCACGCACGCCGGCCAGTTGGTCGGGGCCGAAGCGGAAGTCGAGGGTGGTGAAGTAGCGCTGGAGCAGCTCGGCGTCGAAGGCCTCCCAGCGGGCGGCCTGCTCGGCGACCTTGACGACCTCTTCCAGGGAGACGTCCCGGGAGGCGAGGAAGGCCTCGTGGACCTCCCGGACGAGCACGGGCTCGCGCTCCAGGTAGTCCTTGCGGGCGGCCCAGACGGCGAAGACGAACGGCAGCCCCGTCCACTCCTTCCACATCCGTCCCAGGTCGTGCACGGTCAGCCCGAGCCGGGGCGCGTCGTGCAGCGAGGCGCGCAGCGCGGCGTCGCCGATCAGCACCGCCGCGTCGGCCTCCTGCATCATCAGCCCCAGGTCAGGGGGGCAGGTGAAGTAGTCGGGCCGGACTCCGTACTGCTCGGCGAGCAGCAGCTGGGCGAGCCGTACGGACGTGCGGGAGGTCGAGCCGAGGGCCACGCGGGCGCCGTCCAGCTGCTCCAGCGGGACCTGCGAGACGATCACGCAGGACATGACGGGACCGTCGCAGCCGACGGCAAGGTCGGGGAAGGCGACGAGGTCGTCGGCGTTGCGGAGGAACTCCACCAGGGTGACGGGGGCGATGTCGAGGTCCCCCTGGACGAGCCGCTCGCTCAGCTTCTCGGGGGTGTCCTTGGTCAGCTCCATGTCCAGCAGCGTGCCGGTTCGGGCCAGCCCCCAGTAGAGGGGCAGGCAGTTCAGGAACTGGATGTGGCCGACGCGGGGCCGGCTGCGATAGACGTCCACATCGCGAGACTAGCCGCGGTTCTCCGTCAGCGTTCGAGCGGGTCTCAAACGTCCGGGTGACGTGATCTTTCCCTCTGGTCTCGGCCCGAGGGTGCGTGCTAGGCTCGACGCAAGTTGCAGTTTGGTTTCCCTTGCAGTACGAGGCCTGCGGAGCATGTAACCCGCAGGCTTTTGTAGTTTTCAGACTTCTTAGCAGGTTCTGGAGCAGGGCGACCCTTTGGCCCATAGGAGGGCTCATGGCTACCGGAACCGTGAAGTGGTTCAACGCTGAAAAGGGCTTCGGCTTCATCGCCCAGGACGGCGGCGGCCCGGATGTCTTCGTCCACTACTCCGCGATCAACGCCTCTGGCTTCCGCTCCCTCGAGGAGAACCAGCAGGTCAACTTCGACGTCACGCAGGGCCCGAAGGGTCCGCAGGCGGAGAACGTCACCCCGGCCTAGTCGCCAGGCCGACCGGATCGCGGTCGCATAAGCAGTACCCAAGGAGCCCTGCCTCCTCCGTGCGAGCGGAGGAGGCGGGGCTCCTGCCTTTTCCGCCGCCGGAGCTCCGGCCGGCAGCGCCGTTCGGGGCCCGCCACTGGTTCCCCTGAGTGACCGTACGTCACGTTATGTGTGCGTTTCTCGCGGTCCGGGGATGGTCGGTCCTGGTACGAGGCCGCCACGGGAAAGGACGCACAGCACATGAGGAAGCTCGCTTGGGCCGCACGAGGTATCTCCGCCGCTACGGGGGCGCTGCTCCTCGGAGCCATGATGGTCCCCTCCGCGGCGGCCGCCGATCCGGAGCCGCACGCCAAGAAGAAGTGCGGTCCGGTGGCGCGTCACATCTCCTCCGACTACGACTACGTGATCGGGGCGGTGTTCCGCCTGACGAACGACCGGGAAGGGCACGCCTTCCTCAACGACAGCCGGAACCAGGGCGTGTGGATCGACCTCAAGGCCATCCCCAACGCGCCCAAGTGCATCGTGGACGTGGCCGTCACCGTCGGGGGAGTGGTGGTGCGCAGTCCGGACCTCATCCTCAGCGTCCTCGGCAAGGACGGGGTGATCCACGAGGCCCGCTGCGCCGTCAGCACGACGACCTACTTCACCCCGACGAACCTGCCGGGCACCTGCGGCGTCGGCTTCCAGCCCGTCCAGGCCACCCCCGTGTAGCGGACCCGCTGCGCACGGCACGGCCGGCCGCCCAGGGCGGCCGGCCGTGCCGTGTCGTGTGGGCGCTCCCCGGTCAGGCCTTCGGGGAGGCGGCGGTGATCTCGATGGTGAGGATCAGCTCGGTCTTGTCCGCCGTGAGCAGCCGCAGGTGGTACGTGCCCGCGGGGACGCCCTCGGTGAGCAGCTCGGGCAGGACGGTCTTGCCGTCGGCGCCGGTCTTGGGCAGCGCCACCGTGAACAGCTTCTCGTCGGCCGTGGCGCCCTTGAACCACGGGCCCTTGGCCGTCTTGGCGTCCACCGGGGTCCAGGCGCCGCCCGTCTTCTCGACGAGCGTGGCGGTGAGCCGGGCGTCGGCCACCGGCGCGCCGCCGCGGGCGACCAGGTACTCCAGGCCCTTGACCGGGGTGCCCGCCGCGGCCTGCACCGTCTTGGTGCCGGTGAGCTCGGTCGGCTTCTCGGCCGGCTTCTCGGCGACCTTGCCGTCCAGGGCCACGGTGAACTGGCCCTTGGCGTCGTAGGCGGTGGCCCGCAGGGTGAAGGTGCCCGCCTTCGGGCCGGCCTTGAGCCGCGGGGTGGTGGCGATGCCCTGGGCGTCGGTACGGACGACCACGCTCGACTCGCTGCCGAAGACGAAGCCCGTGCCGCCGGTGGTGTCCTGCTCGACGGCGACCACGACGGCCTGGCCGACGGCCGGCTTGCCGTCGCTGAGGACCGCCTTGAAGCGGGTGCCGTCCGCGAAGAGGCTGCCGGCCTCGGCCTCCAGCTTCGCCTCGCCGACCCGCTCCAGCTTGGCCAGGGTCGCGGGCGCCGGGGTCGGCTTGGAGGGCTCCGGCGTGGGCGTCGGCTTCGACGGCTCCGGGGTGGGCTTCGGGTTCGGGGTCTGGTTGCCCGGGTTGGAGGGGTTCGACGGGTTCGTCGGGTTGTTCGGCCGCGTGGCCGGCGGCTGCGGGGTGGGGACGCGGGGGGTGGGGATGGTCGGCGTGGGCGGGGTCGGGTAGTTGCCGACGGGCGGGTTCGGGATCCCGGCCGTGCCGTCCTGCTGGTACTGGCGCATGTAGCCGAGCACGGAGTTCACGTACTCGCGCGACTGGTTGTAGCCGAGGATCGCCTTGTCGAGGTCGGCCGGGAGCGAGAGGTCCTTGCCGCCCGAGCAGAGGTAGAGCCCCGCGCCGAGCGACGCGTCGTAGATGTTGTTCGCGTCGCGCTTGCCGTCCCCGTTGCCGTCGGCCTTCCAGGTGGCCCAGGTGGAGGGGATGAACTGGAGCGGGCCGAAGGCGCGGTCGAACTCGGTGTCGCCGTCGAACTCGCCCTTGTCCGTGTCGAGGATCTTCGCGTAGCCGTTGCCGTCCAGGCGCGGGCCGCGGATCGGCTTCTCCGTGGTGCCGTCGGTCTTCAGCCCGTAGCCGGAGGCGTGCACCGACTCGACCCGGCCTATCGCGGCGACCAGCGCCCAGGGCAGCTTGCACTTGGGCAGGGCGGCGGCCACGGCCACCTCGGAGCGCTTGTAGGCGTCGAGGGCGGTCGCGGGTATGGCGGAGGAGCCCTCGGTCGCGTTGCCGCCCGTGCCGGCGGCGGGCGGGACCACCGGGTCCGCGAGCTGGCCGGGCAGGTCGAGGCGGGCGTCGCCGCGGTCGGTGGCCTGCGGGCTGTCGGGCGTGGGTTCGGCCTCTCCGGCGCCGGCGACCGGGGTGTTGGTCACGACGGCGGCCGTGGTCAGGCTGGCCGCGAGCGCGGCCGTGCACAAGACCTTGCGCGAGGTGTTGACTACATGGCGGTGAAGCGGCTTCACGGTGCGGCGATCCCCCCAAGGCGGCCGTCAAAGGCAGGCGGCCGGTCGGGCCGCGATTGTTCTGTCTATCAGGTATTCCGACACGACTCACCGTCGCCCCCGTAGATATGACGCACCATTCGTCTCGGCTTCACCCGGCTGTGACCCAGGACGTCCAGCCCGGCTCCGGCGGCCCTCCGGCCCGGCCCCGGGGGGACCTTCGACCCTGTCCGAAACACCCCAAAGACCCGTACTAGCATGGCTCGTTGGCCTTTACCCTGGTTTTCATGGCGAGCAGCAGCAAGAAGGACCACCGCCGCGAGGCCCGTGAGCGGCTCCGCACGGAGCGGGAGGCGGAGGCCCGGCGGGCGCGGCTGCGCGGCCGGCTGCTCGTCGGCGGGGCGCTGGCGGCCGTACTGGCGGTCGCGGCCGGGGTGGGCGCGTACGCGTCGGGGCGGGCCGGCCCGGGGAAGAGCGAGGCCGGCGGCAAGCCCTTCCTGCGGCCGGCGAACACCGCCGGCGAGGACGGGGTGGTGGTCCCGTACGGCAGGGCCGACGCGAAGGACGTCGTGTCCGTCTGGCTGGATCCGCGCTGCCCCTTCTGCGCGAACGTGGAGACGGGTCTCGGCCCGGCCCTCAAGGAACAGGCGGACGCCGGGACCTACCGGGTCGAGTACCACTTCGCGACCTTCCTGGACGGGGGTCTGGGCGGCAAGGGCTCCAAGCGCGCGCTGAACGCGCTGGGCGCGGCGGTGAACGAGAGCCCGCAGAAGTTCGTGGAGTACCTCCGGGTGCTCTACGGGAACCACCCGCGGAAGGAGACGGACGACAAGTTCGGCTCGACGGCCACCCTGCTGGACCTCGCCGGGCAGGTGCCGGGGCTGCGGACGCCGGACTTCGACCGCGCGGTCGAGGAGCTCTCGTACATGCCGTGGGTCGACGAGGTCTCGCGCGCCTTCGGCCGGAGCGGCAAGCAGGGCACCCCGGTGGTGGAGGTCAACGGCAAGGAGGTGGGGGCGCTCTCGGGCCGGGGGGAGGCGGTCTCCCCCGAGGCCTTCGCCCAACTGGTCGCGGCGAACCGGAAGTCCTGAAACGTAACAAGGGCTGTGACAGGAGCCTGATACGTTTCAGGCCAATCGAGCGCACTGGTGTTCGGCACCCCCTCTTCCGTGGGCCCTTCCGTGAGAACGCCCGGAAGCCGAACCGGAACCGGAATCGGAACCGGTCGGGGGTCCCGCCCGGTCGCCGCTGCCTGCCGCCGCCGATCCGAAGGCCCCCCATGAGCACTCCGCCGCCGAACCCCTACTCCGGAGCCCCCGTTCCGCCCGGCCCGCACCCCGGCGCCCCGGCCGGGCAGAACCCGTACGGGCAGCCCCCGGCGGGAGCGAACCCGTACGGGCAGCCCCCGGCGCAAGCGAACCCGTACGGGCAGCAGCCGGGCCCGGGCCAGAACCCGTACGGACAGCCGGGCCCCGGCGGCCACCCCGCCCCCGGCCAGGGCCACCCCGCGCCCGGGCACCCCGCGCCGGGGCACCCCGCGCCGGGCTACCCGCAGCAGCCGCAGCACCCGCAGTACGCGGCCCCGTACCCGTACCCGCACGCCCAGGCGCCGGGCTGCCGCCAGTGCGGGGCGCCGGAGACGGCGAACTTCGCGGTGCGCGCGCACGTCGGCGTACTGATCCTGATGCGCTTCCACACCCTCAACGGGCCGTTCTGCCGCCAGTGCGCCCGGTCGCTGATCCGCACCATGACCACCAAGACCCTGTGCCAGGGCTGGTGGAGCCCGTTCTCCCTGGCGATCTTCACGCCGTTCACGCTGCTGTGGAACCTGTTCGCGGCGATGAAGTACGCCAAGCTCCCGAACCCCACCCCCGCACCGGGCCGGCAGCCGCTGGAGGAGGGCCCGCCGGTGCACGCGCGGCCGCTCGCCTACGTGGCGATCATCCCGCTGCTCTGGGCCACCTGGGTCGCCGTGAACATCTTCCTGGACGTGAGCGGCCGCCGCTGAGCCCCGCCGCCGGGCCCCCTGCCCCGCACCCCTTCACACCGGCACCCCGCACCCCTACTCTGACGGCCCGTCAGATCTGTTGATCCGAGCCGCCAGGGGGCGCGTGATGCTGCTGCGAGGGAAGACCGTCGTCGTCTCCGGTGTGGGGGCCGGGCTCGGCCACCAGGTGGCCGCCGCCGTGGTCCGCGACGGCGGCAACGCCGTCCTCGGCGCGCGCACCGAGGCCAACCTGGCCAAATCCGCCGCCGAGATCGACCCCGACGGCGCCCACACCGCCCACCTGCCCACCGACATCTCCGACGAGCGGCAGTGCGAGGCCCTCGCCGCCCTCGCCCGGGAGCGCTTCGGCGGCATCGACGCCGTCGTGCACGTCGCCGCCTGGGACTCCTACTTCGGCGGCCTGGAGGACGCCGACTTCGGAACCTGGCAGCAGATCATCGACGTCAACCTCCTCGGCAGCCTGCGCATGACCCGGGCCTGCCTGCCCGCCCTCAAGGCCGGCGGCGGCTCCGTGGTCTTCATCGGCACCCAGTCCGCGGTGGCCGCGCCCAACGAGGTCCGCCAGGCCGCCTACGCCGCCTCCAAGGGCGCCCTGACCTCCGCCATGTACTCCCTGGCCCGCGAGCTCGGCCCGCACCGGATCCGCGTCAACACCGTCCTGCCCGGCTGGATGTGGGGCCCGCCCGTGCAGGCCTTCGTCACCTTCACCGCCCACACCGAGGGCGTGCCCGAGGCCGAGGTCCACCAGCGCCTGGCCGACCGGATGGCCCTGCCCGACCTCGCCACGGACGGGGACGTCGCCGACGCCGCCGTCTTCCTCGCCTCCGACCGGGCCCGGGCGATAACCGGACAATCCCTGCTGGTCAACGCCGGTGAGCTGATGCGATGACGCCCTCCACCGGCATCCGGACGGATCGTATGCTCGCCACATGACCACTCCGAGTGACGCTCCGACCGACAACGCGATGCGCCGTGCGCTGCGGCGAGCCCGCGACGGCGTCGCGCTCGACGCTGCCGAGGCGGCCGTCCTCCTCCAGGCCCGCGGCGCGGCCCTGGAGGACCTGACCGCCTCCGCCGCCCGGGTCCGCGACGCGGGCCTGGAGGCCGCCGGCCGGCCGGGCGTGATCACGTACTCGAAGAGCGTGTTCATCCCCCTCACCCGCCTCTGCCGCGACAAGTGCCACTACTGCACCTTCGCCACCGTCCCCGGCAAGCTGCGCCGCGCCGGCCACGGGATGTACATGTCCCCGGACGAGGTCCTCGACATCGCCCGCCGCGGGGCCGCGCTCGGCTGCAAGGAAGCCCTCATCACCCTCGGGGACAAGCCCGAGGACCGCTGGCCCGAGGCCCGCGAATGGCTGGAGGCCCACGGCTACGACGACACGATCTCCTACGTGCGGGCCATCTCCATCCGCATCCTGGAGGAGACCGGGCTGCTGCCCCACCTCAACCCCGGGGTGATGTCCTGGTCGGACTTCCAGCGGCTCAAGCCCGTCGCGCCCTCCATGGGGATGATGCTGGAGACCACCGCCACCCGCCTGTGGTCGGAGCCGGGCGGCCCGCACCACGGTTCCCCCGACAAGGAGCCGGCGGTCCGGCTGCGCGTGCTGGAGGACGCCGGGCGCTCCTCGGTCCCCTTCACCTCCGGGCTGCTGATCGGCATCGGGGAGACGTACGAGGAGCGCGCCGAGTCGCTCTTCGCGCTGCGCCGGATCTCCCGGGCCTACCACGGGATCCAGGAGCTGATCATCCAGAACTTCCGCGCGAAGCCGGACACGGCCATGCGCGGGATGCCGGACGCCGAGCTGGACGACCTCGTCGCCACGATCGCCGTCGCCCGCCACATCATGGGCCCCTCGGCCTGCCTCCAGGCCCCGCCCAACCTGGTCGACGGGGAGTACGCCCGGCTGATCGGCGCCGGCATCGACGACTGGGGCGGCGTCTCCCCGCTCACCCCGGACCACGTCAACCCCGAGCGGCCCTGGCCCCAGATCGACCTGCTGGCCGAGCGGTCCGCCGCGGCCGGTTTCGAGCTCCGCGAACGGCTCTGCGTGTACCCCGAGTTCGTGCAGCGCGGCGAGCCGTGGCTGGACCCCCGCCTGCTGCCCCACGTACGGGCCCTCGCGGACCCGGGGACCGGGCTCGCCGATCCGGCCGCCGTGGTCGAGGGGCACCCGTGGCAGGAGCCGGACGACTCCTTCGCCTCCTACGGGCGCACCGACCTGCACACCGCGATCGACTCCGAGGGGCGCACCGGCGACCGCCGCGAGGACTTCGACGAGGTCTACGGCGACTGGGAGGCCCTGCGCGAGGCCGCGGCGCCCGGCATGGTGCCCGAGCGCATCGACACCGACGTACGGGCGGCGCTCGCGCAGGCCGCCGACGACCCGGAGGGGCTCACCGACGAACAGGCGCTGGCCCTGCTGCACGCGGACGGCCCGGCGCTGGACGCGCTGTGCCGGATCGCGGACGACCTGCGCAGGTCGGTGGTGGGCGACGACGTCACGTACATCGTCACGCGCAACATCAACTTCACCAACGTCTGCTACACCGGCTGCCGCTTCTGCGCCTTCGCGCAGCGCCGTACGGACGCCGACGCCTACACCCTGTCCCTGGAGCAGGTCGCCGACCGCGCGGCCCAGGCCTGGGACGTCGGCGCGGTCGAGGTGTGCATGCAGGGCGGCATCCACCCGGACCTGCCGGGGACGGCGTACTTCGACATCGCGCGGGCCGTGAAGGAACGGGTCCCGGGGATGCACGTGCACGCCTTCTCCCCGATGGAGGTCGTCAACGGCGCCACCCGCACCGGGATGTCGGTTCGGGACTGGCTGACGGCCGCCAAGGAGGCCGGGCTGGACTCGATCCCGGGCACGGCGGCGGAGATCCTGGACGACGAGGTCCGCTGGGTGCTGACCAAGGGCAAGCTGCCGACGGCCGACTGGACCGAGGTCATCACGACGGCGCACGAGCTGGGCATCCGCTCCTCCTCCACCATGATGTACGGGCACGTGGACCAGCCCCGGCACTGGCTGGGCCACTTCCGCACCCTCTCCCGCATCCAGCAGGAGGCCCTCGCCAAGGGCGTGGCGGGCTTCACGGAGTTCGTGACGCTCCCCTTCATCCACACCAACGCCCCCGTCTACCTGGCGGGCATCTCCCGGCCCGGCCCGACGGTCCGCGACAACCGGGCGGTCACGGCGATGGCGCGGCTGCTGCTGCACCCGCACATCCCCAACATCCAGACGAGCTGGGTGAAGCTGGGCGCGGAGGGCGCGGCGGAGATGCTCCGCTCGGGGGCCAACGACCTGGGCGGCACGCTGATGGAGGAGACCATCTCCCGGATGGCGGGGTCGGGTTACGGCTCGTACAAGTCCGTCCAGGACCTGGTCGCGGTGGCGGAGGCGGCGGGCCGGCCCGCGAAGCCGCGCACGACCCTGTACGGGGAGGTCCCGCGGGAGCGCCAGGACGCGGCGCGCGCCTCGGACGGCCACCTGCCGGAGCTGCTGCCCGTCCTGGACTGAACGCGCGGGAGCGGGGCCCGTCGTCCGCACGGGCCCCCGCTCCCCGCTCTGGCGGTCAGCCGACCAGGAGGTCCTTCTTCAGCTCGCGCAGCTCGCGGGCGTCGATGCCGAGGCCGTCCCCGAGGTAGCGGTCGAAGCGGTCCTGGTGGCTGCCGGACCACTCCCGGTCGGAGGCGGAGGCGGTGGGGACGGCGGCCAGGGAGGCGGCGCGTGCGGAGGCGACGGCGGTCGCGGCGAGGAGGGCCTTCTTCATGCCTCCGAGGCTGTGGGCGCGCGCGGAACGCCGGATGAACGAGGTGTGACCGAAAACGACCGGGCCGAAGGCGGGTGGCAAAACGTGCCACCTGGCTAGGCGGTGGCCGGAACCGTTCGCATTCCGGCCGTTCTCCGGTCAGTTACGGGCGACCCGGCAGAGTGCTTCCGAATACGACCGAAGCCGTCCACTACAGTGCGCGTCCTGAGCCTGGGGGGACGGCATGGACACGACGACGAGCACGGCGGGTGGCTCCGCGGACGGCTCCGCCGGGGACACGGTGGGCCGTACGGCAGCCCGGTCTCCGGTGAGCCGCGCGGATGGCTCCGCCGGGGACACGGCCGTGCTGAGGGTCGTCACGGCCAGGTCGGCCGACGCTGCCGGGGTGGCCGGGCCGGTCGCCGCCAGGGCGGCCCGGGCCGCGTCTGCCGGCACGGCCCGCGCGGCGGCCGGCATCGCGGCGGCCGCGGCAGCCGCAGGCCCCACCCCCGGTCCCGGAGGTGGGGGGCCCGGCTCTCCGGGAGCCACCGCCGGGGACGTCGGGCCCGGCCCGACCGGAGCCGCCGGCCCCGGGCACCCGGGAGCGATCGCCGCGGACGCGGGTGCCGGGCCTTCGGGCGCACTCGGAGCCACGGGCACGGGCCTCGCGGGGGCCGCAGTGGTCGCAGGCACCGGGCGCACCGGGGCCGTCGGGCCCGGGCGCACGGGGGCCGCCGCAGGACACCCCGGGCGTGTGGGGCCCGCCTCCGCAGGGGCCGCCGGAGGCGCAGGCGCTGACCTCACGGGAGCCGCCGCGGGGCCGGGCGCCGGGGGTGTGGGGTCCGCCTCCGCCGGAGTTGCCGCGGGCGCCCTGCCCAGCCACCCGGGAGCCACCGCCGGAGGCATCGGCGGTGCGTTGTGGGGGCGGGTCGAGCAGCAGGACTTCCGGAGCCGGGTGCGCGGGGCGCTGCTCGGGGCCGCCCTCGGGGACGCCCACGGCCGGCGCGGTGCCGTCACCGCCGCCACGCAGCTGACCCTGTTCACCGTCGACGGCCTGATACGGGCCCACGTACGCCGGGACACCGGCGCCTGGCACCCGCCGACCGACGTCCACCGCGCCTACCGCCGCTGGTACGCCACCCAGCACGACTGGGGCCCCGACGAACGCCGCGCGGACAACGGCCGGATCGGCAACGAGGAGTGGTTCTACGCCCGGCGCGACCCGGAGCGGGCCTGCCTGACCGGCTTCGGCGACGACACCCTCGCCACCCTCGACCGGCCGAAGAACCCCACCGCCCGGGACGCCGCCGCTGCCGTCCGCTCGGCGCCCTTCGGGCTGCTGGTCGGCTGGGAACCCGCGCTGGTCCTCCAACTGGCCGCCGAATGCGCCGTCCAGAGCCACGGCCACCCCGCCGCGTACCTGTCCGCGGGGGCCTTCGCCGTGATCGTGCACGGCCTGACCCGGGGCGGCTCCCTCGACACCGCCGTCCGGCGCGCCCTCACCCTGCTCGCCGCCCGCCCCGGCCACGAACCCGTCACGGAAGCCCTGCACCGCGCCCTCGCGGCCGTCACCCGGGGCGAACCCGGACCCGGCGCCGTCGAAGCCCTCTCCACCGGCGGGGGCCGGACCGCCGAGGACGCCCTCGCCGTCGCCGTCTACTGCGCCCTGGTCGCCGAGGACGTCCCGCACGGACTGCGCCTGGCCGCCGCCGGCCACGGCGGCCCCCTGTGCGGGGCCCTCCTCGGCGCCCTGCACGGCGAGACGGCCCTCCCGGCGGCCGGGCTGGCCGAACTGGAGGGCCGGGCGATCCTGCTGGAGCTGGCCGACGACTTCGCCCTGGAGCTGACCCAGGGCCCGTCCCTGCACGGCCCCGCGGTCACCACCTCGCCCTGGCTGGCCCGCTATCCCCGCGGCTGAGGCACGGGGTCGGGGGCGGAGCCCCTGGGAACGGAGGAAGGGCGGCGAGCAGCCCCGCAGGCACCGCACCCGCGGGCACGGTCACGCCCCCGGGGTAGCCGTGCAGAGCCTCCGGAACGGTGATCGCCTCCATCGAGTCCATGCCGCCACCCCATGACACACCAACGGTCCAACGCCCTGCCGCCCGCACGGGGAAGCCCGTACCTTGGCCCTCCCGACGTCTCGGAGGTGCCCTCGCCCATGCGGATCGCCACGACCATCTTCCTCACCGACCGCACCGTCTCCCCCACCCGTCTCGCCCGCTCCCTGGAGGAGCGCGGCTTCTCCGGCCTCTACCTCCCCGAGCACACGCACATCCCCGTCAGCCGGGACACCGACGCCCCCATGGGCGGCGAACTCCCCGCGCAGTACGGCCGCACCCTCGACCCGTTCGTCGCCCTCGGCCAGGCCGCCGCCGTCACCGAACGCCTCCACCTCGGCACCGGCATCACCCTCGTCGCCCAGCACGACCCGATCGGCCTCGCCAAGCAGGTCGCGACCGTCGACCACCTCAGCGGCGGCCGCCTCACCCTCGGCATCGGCTACGGCTGGAACGTCGAGGAGGCCGCCGACCACGGCGTCGACTGGCCCACCCGCCGCGATCGCGTCCGGGACCACATGGCCCTGATGCGCGCCCTGTGGTCGCCGGAGCCCACCGCGTACGAGGGCCCGTACGGCTCCGTCCGCGCGAGCTCGGCGCACCCGAAGCCGGTCCAGGCCCCGCGGGAACTCGCCCCCGGACGGCCGCTGTACGGACCGCGCACCATGATCGGCGGGGCGGCCGGCCCGAAGCTGTTCGCCGCGGTCGCCGACCACGCCGACGGCTGGCTCCCCATCGGCGGACGCGGACTCACCGAGTCCGTGCCGGCGCTCCGCCGGGTCTGGGAGGACGCCGGGCGCGACCCCAAGGACCTCCAGGTGGTCCCGTACGCCGTCCAGCCCACGCCGGGCAAGCTCGGCCACTACGCCGAACTGGGCGTCGAGGAGGTCGTCCTCCAGCTCCCCTCGGCGCGGGAGGCCGAAGTCCTGCGCACCCTGGACGACTTCGCCCAGTACCTCTGACACCCCCGGACTCCGGCCGCACGGAACCGGATCACCCCGCCCCGGCGTGTCTGCGGGTGGCCGCCGCCTGCCCGGACGGCTGCTGGTTCGACCCGACTTTCGACCGACCTTTCGACCGACTCGCCCCTGGGAGACTTCCCCGTGCACAGCAACCTGCGTATCTCCGTCGCCGCCGTGGCCGGAGTCGCGGCCGTCCTCACCCTGACCGCCTGCGGCAGCGGCAGCAAGCCCGCCGAGGACAAGAAGCCGAGCGCCGCCGCCTCCGCCCCGGCCGCGGCCACCCCGGCCGCCACCCCCGCCGCGGGCAGCCTGGACGGCGGCTGGATCTCCATGCAGACCCCGGGCAAGGGCGTGGTGCTCACCGTCAAGGGCCAGAAGGCGTTCGTGGTCGAGGCCGCCACCGGCCTGACCTGCGAGGGCACCGCCAGCGGCTCGACCCTGGACCTGAAGTGCCCGGCGGGCGCCACCCGTTCGAAGGGCAAGGTCGACTCGGTCGACGCCACCACCCTGAAGGTCACGTGGGAGGGCGCCGGCCAGGACACCTTCCAGAAGAGCGAGCCGGGCAAGCTGCCGTCGCTCCCGGCGCTGCCGAAGTCGTAACTCCGCTCGCCCCGCCCCGCCCCGCCACCGCCGCCCTGCGCGCCGGTGGCGGGGCGGCGGCGTTCAGGCCGTGCGTACCCGGGAACCGTCCGGCCGATCACGTGCGGAGGCAGATCGAGCGTCACGGGCAGGCGGCATGGCGGTGCAGCTCACGCCGGTTCGGCAGGTTCATCCGCGCGAGCCCGGCCGGGTCGACCACTGCCGTGATGCCGGTGATCCGGCCGCCGGTGACGGTGAACGCGAGGACCGAGAGCGGAGTGCCGTCCTCGCGCCAGGAGATGACTCCGGGACGGCCGTTGACGAGTGCCGGCCGGCCCAGGGAGGCCGCGCCGGCGGCCAGCTTGGCGCCGGCGGCGACCTTGGTGGCGCCGAGGGTCACGACCACGCCTCCAGGGGTGTCGACGGTGAGAATCACTTCGGGGTCGAGCACACGCAGCAAACCCTCGAAGTCGCCGCCGCGAGCAGCCGCCAGGAAGGCGGAGACCACCTCACGCTGTTCCCGGCCCGCGCCGGTCGGCCGCTCGGCCGCCCGGACCTTCCTGCGGGCGCGGCTGGCAAGCATCTTGGTGGCGTCGGTGGACTTGCCGAGGATCCGGCCGACCTCCTCGAACGGCACCGCGAACAGGTCGTGCAGCACGAACGCCAGCCGCTCGCCGGGCCGCAGCGAATCGAGGACGACGAGGAGCGCGAGCCCGACCGAGTCGGCGAGCACCACGTCGTCGTCGGGGGCGGGGGCGTCGTCGAGCGTCACCACGAGTTCGGGCAGACGCTCGTCCAGGGACGACTCGGGGCGGGCCTTGCGCGAGCGCAGGACATCGAGGCTGATCCGGCTGACCACGGTGGTGAGCCAGCCGGCGAGGTTCTCGATGGCCGCCGCGTCCTGCCGGGAGAGCCTCACCCAGGCTTCCTGGACCACGTCCTCGGCGTCGGCGTGCGACCCGAGCATCCGGTGGGCGACGGCGCTGAGCCGGTCGCGCTGGGACTCGAACGCCTGGGCCACTGGGTCCGTCGAGCCAGTCTCGAACATCTCGTTACCTTCCCCGAATCCGCTCCGTCATGAGTGATGACGGGCCGGGACCGGCCCGGGTAACCGCTGGTCCCGCAGGAACGCGGACCAGCAGACGGAAGGACGACACCATGCTGACGAACATCATGTACGTGACGCTCCATGTCACCGATCAGGAGCGTGCGCTGAGCTTCTACACGGACCGGCTCGGCCTGGAGAAGCGTGTCGACTACCCGGGTCCCGACGGACGCTTCCTCACCGTGGGCGTCCCCGGCAACCCGCTCGAAATCATCCTCTGGCCGCACGCCGCGGCCCCGGGGAAGCCTGCCGAGCCGCGGCCGGACGCCCTGCCGGGTCCGGTCTTCCTCGAATCGGACGACCTGCGCGCGGACTTCACGGTGCTGCGCGCACGCGGTGTGGCATTCGACCAGCCCGAACCGGAGGACTACGGGTTCGGGGTCCGCATCGAGGCAGTGGATCCGGACGGCAACCGCATCTCGCTGCGCCAGCGCGCAGCCTGGCAGGGCCGTGCCGACGGCTGACCCTGCGACCCTGACGAACGAGGTGCTCCGACACGCCGATGAAGATCGAGTCGGTGATCGCACGACAGCGCGTTGACGACCTGGAAGCGGCCGTCCCCTTCTACGAGCGGCTGACCGGCCAGGCGGCCGGCCGCTTCGAGTTCGCCGGCGTACGTCTGGCGAGCGTCGGGCCGGCCGTCGCCTGGTCGGCAGGCCGGAGAACTAGTCCTCGCCCCCGAGGTCCAGCAAGGCCGTCTGCACGGCCACCCGTACGACCTCGCCGGACGCCGACCGCCCCACCCACACCGGGTAGACCCCGTCGCCGCCCGTGCAGAACATCGCCAGGTTCGCGCCGAGGCTCCCGCCGTCCAGGTTCATGCCCGCGGCGGTGTTGGTGAGCCGGTCGTACTCGGGGGACCTCATCCACCCCGCCCGTGCCCGCGCCAGCAGGTCGCACAGGTCCGGCCAGGCGTCGGCGTCGCCGAAGGCACCGCCGGCCGCGTCCGTACCGAACCCGAAGGCCTCGCCCTCGCGGAGCCGCAACGTGTCGTCACCCGGCCCGAGCGCCATCTCCCAGACCGCCACGGGGCCGTCGCCGATCAGCAGCCGGACGACCGCCACCTCCTGGTACGACCCCCAGTACTCCTCCGCCACCTCGACCCAGGCCGCCTCGACCGGGTACGTGCCCGGCGGCACGTCCACCGTGATCCGGGACAGCCCCTCCCCCGTGTCCGGGCAGGCCACGGCCAGCACCCCGCTCGGCACGCGCACGCTCCCGCACGGCACCGGGTCGAGGACCTTCAGCCCGGGTATCTCCGTCCCCGGCCGGAACACCCGGTCGAAGTCGACCCTCCCGCGCAGCCGCGAGGGCTCCCGCCGCCAGTCGGCCGCTTCCGAGTCCAGCAGCGCGCCGGCCCAGTCCGGCAGCGAGTCCGCGACGGGCAGCCCCGGCCAGTCGTCGAAGCCCGGCCGCACCGTCCACAGGTCCCCGTCGACCACCTCCACCTCGGCCTCCAGGGACTCGCCCCGCATCCCCCCGGGCTGGTGCGAGACCCGGGCCGTACCGTCGGCGGACAGCTCCACCGCCGTCCGGGGCCAGTCCACCGCGTCCTGCGCCGTCCCCGCGTCCGGATACCGCCGCACGAACAGCCGCCGCACCAGCAGCCGCCCCGCGTCGTCCCGCAGCTGGAGTTCCGCCTCGGCGGTCCGGCGGCCCTGCTCGTCGTACGCCCAGGCATCCACGAATCCGGCCCGCCACGCCACCATCCGCACCCCGAGCGGCACTTCCCGGCCCGGGGCGCGGTAGACCACCGCGTACGGCAGCCCCGCGGCGTCCCGGGCCCGCGCCTCCTCGGCGGAGAGCTCGCGCCCGCCGGTACGGGACGCCGCGTGCCAGGACTCCTCGTAGGTCACGTACGTCGCCTCAGACACCGGCGGTGGCCCCGTCCCGCTCGGAGAGGATCTCGGGCATCCCCTCGATGAGCACCACGACGCTGACCAGCTCGCCGTCCTGGGAACGTCCCAGCCAGACGGGGTAGGTACCGTCCCCGGTCGTCGCGAAGGCCATCAGCTCGCCGCCGGTGACGGTGTCCCAGGTGCGCTGCACGAACATGGAACCGTCGGCGAGGTCCTCGTACCCGTCGAGGTCCCGCTCCCCCTTGATCAGCCCCCGCTCGTAGAGCGCCACGAGCGGCTCGAAGGCCCCGGCGTCGGCGAAGCAGCCCGTCGCCCCGTCGGTGGAGAAGCCGGCCACCTGGTCCTCGATGAACAGCCGGAGGTCGTCGTCCGCCCCGAGGGCCATCTCCCAGGAGTCGGCGGGGGTCTCGCCGACGAGCAGGCGGACGGCGGTGGGGTCCGTGGTCTCGACCTGGGCGTCGCGCCACTCGCAGTGGTAGGCGTAACGGACCCGTGCCTCGTCGAGTACGTACTCCCCGGGCGGGACAGGGACCGTGACGTGCGGCCCGTTGTCGTGGCTGGTGAACATGCCGGACACGGCCAGCAGCCCACTGGGCACCCGTACGGTGCCGACCCGACGCGGCTCCACGACCGTCTGCTCGGGGTGGTACCCGTCGGTGACCCGCACCCCCGGCCGGAACAGCTGTCCGACCGGGCCGGGCTGCGCGGGACGCGGCGGCTGCCAGCAGGTGGCGGGGGCGTCACCGTGGCCGCCGTCGAAGACCTCGGCCGCCTCGAAGACGGGCGGCTCCGCGAACCCGTGCATCTCAGCCGAGAGCAGCGGCCACTCGCCGAAGGCGGGGCGGACCATCCAGCGCTCGTCCTCGCGGAGCCTCGGGGTGGTGGAGTACGAGCCCCCGCCCGCGGTCTTCTCCGTCCGCCGACCCCTCCCGTCCGGGAAGAGGTCCACCGTGACGCGCGGGCACTCAGGGTCGAACTCCGCCATCTCCGGGCCGGTGTAGTTCCAGCCCACGCTGTACCGGCGCAGCAGCAGCGTCGGGTCGTCCAGCAGGCGCAGGTCCAGGTCGTGGGTGCGGCGGCCCCGGTCGTCGTACACCCACAGCCCGACGTGGTGGTCCCGCCAGGAGACGAGCCGGACCTCCAGCGGCGCCTCCCGGCCCGCCGTCCGGTACACCACCACGTACGGCAGCCCGGCCGCGTCCCGCTCCCGGGCCTCTCCGGCGGACAGGGGCCGCCAGGCCGCGCGGGCCTCCGGGTCCCACGCCCGCGCGTACCCCACCTCGACGACCATGACGGCTCCCTGTTCCTCGCGTTCGTGCCGAGCTGCAAGGTAGCCGCCACCGGCGACAACGGCCCTACCGGGCCGCCAGCTCCGCCCAGACGGTCTTGCCGATGATCCGGTCCATCACCCCCCAGTCGGCCGCGAGGGCGTCGACGATGCGCAGCCCGTACCCGGACTCCGCCTGGTACGCGTGGGGCCGCACGGCGGGCCGCCGGTCCCTGCGCGGGTCGGACACCTCCAGGCGGAGCACGCCCTCCAGCAGCGTCATGCGCAGCTCGAAGTCCCGCCCGATGACGCGGCCGTGGGTGACGGCGTTGGAGGCGAGCTCCGCGACGAGGAGCCCGGCGTCGGCGGAGAGCCGCGTCCCCTCGGGGACACCCCAGTCGTGCAGCGAGACGAGGGCCAGCTGCCGGGCGAGGCGGGCGCCGCGGGGGGTGCAGCTGAAACGCTGAGTGAACACGCGTACGAAGGCCTTGGGGTGGCCGGAGGGTGCGGTCATGGCTAGAACGTCCCGTGTGGGCAGGGGAGTTCCCAGCACGTCGACTACTACTGTTGAACTGTAGTAGTCCAGTGACTGGACAAGCGCAGTCACCGACCGTGAGCATGAGTAATCGGGAGGTGACCGTGATGACGGCTGGCGACGGCGGCGACGGTGACAAGCAGGTGGAACCCGATCCCGACCTGAAGAACTTCGGGGACATGCTGAAGGCGTCCCGCAAACGCGCCGCTCTGACCCAGGAGCAGTTCGGGCCACGGGTCGGCTACTCGGTGCAGTACGTGGCGTCCGTGGAGCAGGGCCGCCGACATCCGTCCGCCAAGTTCGTGAACAAGGCGGAGGAGGTACTGAACACCTTCGGGGTCATCCAGATCGCTGCGAAGCAGATGACACGGAGGCGGGGGCTGGCCTCGTGGTTCCGGCGGTGGGCGGAGCTGGAGGAGACGGCGGTCGCGCTCAATACGTACGAGTGCAGGTCGATTCCGGGGCTGTTGCAGACCGAGGCCTACGCGCGGACGCAGATCGAGAACGTCCCGCCCATGCTGACGTCGCAGGATGCGGAAGACCGCATCACCCTGCGTCTGGAACGGCAGAAGGTGCTGACACGCGTCCCGTATGCCAGTTTCAGCTTCATCATCGAGCAGACAGTCATCGAGCGCCAGACGGGCGGCTCCGAGGTGACGCGCAACCTCATCGACCACATGCTGCGATGTGCTCAGATGCCCAACGTAGACATCCAGCTCATGCCGACGGTCAGTCCGGAACACGCTGGCACCGACGGCCCCTTTCAGCTCCTCGAATCGCACGAGCACGAGTGGTTGGGCTACAGCGAAGGCCAGAAGTATGGCCAGGTCATCTCCGACCCGAAGGCCGTAAGCGACCTCCACCAGCAGTATGCGAAACTTCGCATCCAGGCCCTCAATCCCGCAGACACTGCGGGCCTGTTGATGCGATTGCGAGGCTCCCTGTGAACAGCCCTCAGCTCCACTGGTTCAAGAGCAGCTACAGCAGCAGCCAGGGCGACAGCTGCGTCGAGGTCGCCCTCTCCTGGCACAAGTCCACCTACAGCGGCAGCCAGGGCGACGACTGCGTCGAGGTCGCCGCCTGCGCCGACACCGTCCACGTCCGGGACTCGAAGCTCACCGCGAGCCCGGAAATGGCGGTCAGCCCCGCCACCTGGACCGCGTTCCTCGGCGGGGTCACCCGCTAGGGCGGCGGGATCGGTCCCGGTGCCGCCACGCCCGGGGCCGGACGCCAGAAGCGCCCGTCAGGCAGGGCCTGACGGGCGCCGAGGAAGTAGTCGGCATCGCGCTGGAACCGGACACCCGGCACGGCGCCGCGTACGTGCGCCCAGATGCTCGGCGCCACGCGGTACTCGCCGCTCACCATCCAGGGGTCGTCGCCCAGCACGAAGAGGTGCCGGATCTTGAGGAACTGGTCCCGGGTGAGGGACACGGACTCGACTATCTCTTCGTCCGCGTCACCGAATCCGGTCAGGTCCCAGACGAGGTTGTACCCGTCCGCGAATGGATAGTCGCTGCTCATCCGGATCAAGCTAGGCGGCCCCTGAGGGCCGCCGCACCTGCTTTTCCCGGCGCTCAGGCGCCGAACGCCGCGGCGAGCAGCGCCTTCTGGGTCGCCGCGAAGCCCTCGGCCGTCTTCGCGAAGTCGAGCCGCGCGTCGCCGGTGGTGAGCGAGGCGGTCAGCGTCGTCTTTCCGTCGGGCGAGCTGTACATCAGGGCGCCCCAGCCCCAGAAGCCGCCGTTGTGGGTGTAGAGCGTGCCGTACTCGGTGTCCTCGACGATCAGGCCGAGGCCGTAGGCGAACTTCGTGTGGGGGCTGCGCATCTCGTCGAGCAGCGGGGCGGGCAGGATCCTGCCGCTCATCAGGGCGGAGAAGAAGGTGTGCAGGTCCCGGGTGGTGGAGATCATGTCGCCGGCGGCGGAGATCCAGGAGGGGTTGGCGTGAGTGACGTCGACGGTCTTCCACTCCTCGCCGTCCTGGTACGTGTAGTAGCCGTGGGCGTGCGGCTCGGGGATGTCGGTCGAGGCGCCCGGGACGATGGTGCCGGTCAGGCCCAGCGGGGTCAGGAGACGATCCTGCATCTCCTCGGCGAAGGGGCGGCCGGCGACCTTCTCGACCAGGAGGCGCAGGACGACGTAGTTGGTGTTGGCGTAGCTCCAGTCCGTCCCCGGCTCGAAGCGGGCCGGCTTGGAGAGGGAGAAGCGGACGAGCTCCTCGGGCTCGTAGGTGTGGGAGAGCTTGTCCACCCACTCCTGGCCCTGCCAGTCGATGCCCGCGGCCGTGGTGCCGTCCTCGTAGTACTCGCCGGTGTGGTTGAAGAGGCCGCTGGTGTGCTGGAGCAGCATCCGGACGGTGATCCGGCGGTCGAGCCCGTACTCGGGGAGGTGGTCGTCGACCGGGCCGTCCAGGGCGAGCAGGCCGTCGGCGACCAGCTGGAGGACGAGGGTCGCGGTGAAGGTCTTGGTGTTGCTGCCGATCCGGAAGTGGCCGTCGGTCTGCGGTGCGGCGGTTTCGCCGAGCTTGCGTATGCCGGCGGCGGCGACCCGTTCGCCGCTCGGGCCGTTCACCCGCACCTGCACTCCGGCCCAGTTGCCGGATGCGGCGATCTCCTCCACGGCGTTCTGGAGCTGCGGGCGGTCGTTCGGCGTGTTGACGGACATGGTGGTGTGCTCCTCGGGGTGTTGGGCGTGGGGTTCGGTGCGGGGCGGGCGGGGGCTCAGACGGTGCGGGCGGTGATGTCGCCGTAGGCGGTGGTGGCGTGGATGGTGAGGGCGTTGCCCTCGCCGGTGTTCTGGAGGGCGTTGTTGATGCGGCCGTAGGAGGTGCCGGCGTCGAGGGCGGCGCAGACGCCTCGGGCGGCGCCGACGGTGATGTCGCCGTGCTCGGTGCGCAGGGTGAGGGTGCCGCCGGTGGCCTCGGCGATCGTCAGGTTCCCCTTCTGGGTGCGGATCTCGGCGGAGCCGGTCAGGCGGCCGACCGTGATGTCGCCGGCGGCGAGGGCGAGGCGGAGGCGGGCGGCCTCGTCGAGCTTGACGGTGCCGTGCGCGCTCTCCAGGGACACGTCGCCCAGGCGGCCGGTGGTGGTGAACTCGGCCGACGCCGTCTTCGCCTCGACGCTGGAGCCGGCGGGCAGCTGGACGGTGACCCGGACGGAGCCGGAGGCGCCGAACGCCTCGTTCTTCTGCGGGGTGTTGACGCGCAGGACGCCGGCCTGGAGCTCAACGGTGGTCTCCTCGGCGGCCTTCACGTCGCGGCTCTTGCCGGCGTCGGCGGGGAGGATCTCGACGGTGGTGTCGGCGCGGTCGGTGGCGATGAAGCGGATGTTCCCGGCGGGGACGTCGAGGATGGCGGCGATCGCGGCGGTGGTGGCGAAGTTCTGCATGGTTTCTTTTCCTTCGAGTTCGTTGCTCGCTGTTTCCAACGACCTGAACGCTACGTCGCGTTCACAGAGCGAGCAACGACTCCGTTGCGAAGAATTGCCATCGCCGCAGGTCACAGCCGCAAGATCGTTGCACCACGCCTAAATCTAACGCAACGACAGCTATGCTTTCGTTGCAACAGATTGGATTTGAACGCTACGCTGGCGCCAGAGACGCCATCAGGAAGCACGAAAAGCAGCGCGAAGGAGACCCCACATGCCGGGAGGCAGGCTCACCCCGCAGGAACGCCAGCAGATCGCACTGGGGGTGGCCGACGGCCTCGCCTACGCGGAGATCGCCAGGCGCCTCGACCGCCCCACCTCGACGGTCACCCGTGAGGTCATGCGCAACGGCGGCCCCGCCGGCTACCGCGCCGACCTCGCCCAGCGGGCGACCGAACACCGCACCCACCGCCGCAAGCAGGCCGCGCCCCGGGGCTCCCAGGCGCCCGCGCCGGCCCACGGCCGCGACCCGGAGGCGGTCCGCGAGTACGAGGAGATGTTCGCGACCGTCCTGATCCAGTCGGGGCTGCCCAAGATGACGGCCAACGTCCTGGTCGCCCTCTACATAGCCGACTCCGGCACCCTCACCGCGTCCGAACTCGTCCAGCGCCTCCAGGTCAGCCCGGGGTCCATCTCCAAGGCGGTCGCACTGCTCGAAGGCCAGGGCCTCATCCGCCGTGAACGCGACGAACGCCGCCGCGAGCGCTACATCGTCGACGACGACGTCTGGTACGAGTCGATGATGGCCAGCGCCCGCTCCACGGCCCTGCTCGCGGAGACCGCCCGCAAGGGCGTCAACGTCCTCGGCCGCAACACCCCCGCCGCCACCCGCCTGGAGAACATCGGCCGCTTCGTCGACTTCGTCTCCGAGAGCATCGTCCGCGCCGCCGACCAGGCCCGCGAGATCCTCCACACGAAGCCGGAACAGACCCCGTAGGGATCCGGGGTCCGGGAATCAGCGTGTCGGCGGGCGACGAGTTCCGCCGACGCGTGCAGTCTCAGTCCTCGTCCGTACAACGGAGGAGACAGACCCATGGCGCGGCAGCAACTGCTGAGAGTGCAGAACTTCAACGTCTCGCGGGACGGATTCGGCGCCGGCGAGAACCAGAGCCTGGAACGGCCCTTCGGTGACGCCGACCCCGGGACCATGTTCGCCTGGGCCGGCGCCACCGCCAGCTGGCCGAACCGCACCGACCCCGGCGGCAGCCGCGGCCTCGACGACTACCTCACCCGGGACTTCCGGAACAACATCGGCGCCGAGATCATGGGCCGCAACAAGTTCGGCCCCCAGCGCGGCCCCTGGCAGGACCACGAGTGGCAGGGCTGGTGGGGCGACGAACCCCCCTTCCACACTCCGGTGTTCGTGATGACCCACCACGAGCGGCCGTCCTTCGCCCTCTCCGACACCACCTGCCACTTCGTCGACGCCGACCCGGCCACCGTCCTCGCACGGGCGAAGGAGGCTGCGCGGGGCAAGGACGTACGCCTCGGCGGCGGGGCCACCACGGTCCGGGAGTTCCTCGACGCCGACCTGGTCGACACCCTCCACGTGGCGGTCTCCCCCGGGGTGGAGATCGGATCCGGGTCTCGGCTGTGGAAGTCGCCGGACGAACTGCTCGACCGCTTCCACCTGGACGTCGTCCCCAGCCCGGGCGGCGACGTGGTCCACCACCTGTTCTGGCGGAGGTGACGTCCGCGCGCATATGTGATGGACAGGGGCCGGAGCCTGATCGATAGTGCCGCCATGGCATCTCTCGTACGACACGTGACCTTCGACTGCTCCGACCCCTACACCCTGGCGCAGTTCTGGATCGCCGCCCTGGACGGCAAGCTCGGCGACGACGACCACCCCGGCGACCCCGAGGTGCTGGTCGAGACCGTGGGCGCCGGGCTGCTCTTCATCCGGGTGCCCGAGGGCAAGACGGTGAAGAACCGGCTCCACCTGGACCTCCAGCCGCAGGACCGCACCCGCGACGAGGAGGTGGAACGCCTGACCGCCCTCGGCGCCACCGTGGTCGGCGACCACCGCAACCCGGACGGCACGGGCTGGGTGACCATGGCGGACCCGGCGGGCAACGAGTTCTGCGTGGAACGCAGCGCCGCCGAGCGGGCCGCGGCCTAAACCCGCTCCCACCGGACCTCTCCGTCCTGCCGCCGGTCGGTGGGGGCGAGGCCGGCTGCGGCGGCGACGGCGGCCGACGCCCCGTGGTCGGGGTGGACGTGCGCGACGACCGTCCCCGCCCGCTGCTCCCGCAACCAGGCGACGAGCCCCCTGGCAGCCTCGGCGGCGATGCCCCGGCCCTGCCAGCGGGTCCCCACCACCCAGGACACCTCGGCGGTGCCGCCGCCGACCGTGGCCTGAACGGTGCCGACGAGGCACCCCTCCGCACGCAGCCGCACCACCCAGTTGCACCAGGAGACGGCCGGATCCGGCGACCCGGCGGCCCACCGCACGTAACGGGCGCGCAGCTCCTCGACGGTCTCGGGCTCACCGCCGATGAAGGAGTGCAGGGCGGGATCGCCCAGCACGACGGCCATCTCCTCGGCGTCCTCGACCCGCAGCGGAAGCAGGTCGAGCCGGTCGGTGCGCAGGGTCTCAGGCTTGATCACCCACCCGATTATGCGCGGGGCCCCGGGAGGCCGGGGGGCGGAGTCCCAGCGGGCCCTCCTCACGGGGTCGAGGGGGAGAGGGCGGGTCCGGGCCGCGAGGCCGCGTGCGCACCCCGCCGCCGGGTGTCCCGCGCAAGGGCCCTACGCTCCCCGCATGATCAACTCACAGACCCACGTCCGTGTCGCCCGTCCCTCCCGGGACTTGAGGGCCGCCGAGCGGTTCTACGTCGACGGGCTCGGGCTCGACGTCGTGTGGCGGAGCACCGAGCGCACGCCCGGGGAGCACGACCTGCTCATGGTCGGGCCCGCCGGGGGCGGGTGGCACTTCGAGCTGACGCTCGACCCCGACAACCCGATCGAGCCCTCCCCCACCGTGGACGACCTGTTCGTCGTCTACCTCGGGGAGACCCCCGACGAGGAGCTCGTGCGCCGGCTCGTCGACTGCGGCGGGACCCGGGTCGCCTCGCACAACCCGTACTGGGACGAGTACGGCGTCACGGTCGCCGACCCCGACGGCTACCGGCTCGTGCTGTGCTCCCGCACCTGGGGCTGAACGTCTGACGCCCGGGCCGTCAGCCCCGCTTCCCGGGCGTCGATGAGCTCGTCCCAGTGCTCCCGCGTCCACTCGCACGCCGCGTCCAGCGGCCCCAGCAGGCCGTGGCCGAGCACGGTGAGGGCGTAGCCGCCGGGTTCCTCGCGCACGACGAAGCCGTCGCGCTCCAGCCCGCGCAGGGACTGCGTCAGGGACTTGGCGGTGATCCCCCGCAGGGGGACCTTGAGCTCCGAGAAGCGGCGCGGGCCGCCTTCCAGGCAGCGCAGGATCAGCGGGGCCCACTTGTCACCGACGCGGAACGGCACCAGCGTCGAGGGGCAGACGGGGTCGAACATCTCGGGGTCCAGGGGCGGCTGCGTCATGATCGCCACGGTAGGCCGGTATCCGATCGGTAACCACCCCTTTCCCTACGCTCGCAGCCATGACGAACGCGAACGAGAACCAGACCGAGACCCGGACCGCCGGCGAGCGCGCCGCCGCCCCCACCCGCCTGATCGTCTTCGGCGCCACCGGCCGCGTCGGCCGGGCCGTGGTCGCGGCGGCGCGGGCGCGCGGGGTCGAGGTGACGGCGGTGGGGCGGGCCGACGGCGAGGTGACCTCGGCGGCGGACGTGGCGCGGCTCGCGGCGGGGCACGACGCGGCGGTGGTGTCGGTGTACGACGCCCAGGCGGCACCCGGGGAGTTCTTCCCGGCCGTGGCGCGGGCGATGGCGGCGGGGCTGCCGGGGGCGGGGGTGCGGCGGCTGGTTTCCGTCGGGCTGGCCTCCGTACTGCCCACGGCGGACGGGACCCCGCTGATGGACACCCCCGGGTACCCGCAGGAGTGGCGGGAGTTCTACGTCGCCCACGGCGCCGGCACCGAGGCGCTGCGGGCCGCCGCGCCGGAGGCCCTGGACTGGGCGGTGCTGTCGCCGGCCGGGGACTTCGACCACGACGGCACCGCGCACGGCGGATACGCGTACGCCCCGGCCGGCGCCGACGCCCGGATCACCCCGGCCGGCTTCGCCGAGGCCGTCCTCGACGAGGCCACGGCACCGACCCTGCACGCGGTCCACTCGGGCGTCGCCGAAGCGGTGGCCGCATGACCGCCGAGCCGGTCACCGACAGCCCCAACCCCTGGGTCGCCGACCACATCCGGCGTTTCGAGGAGACCGCGGGCCGCCCCCGCCCCGGGATCAGCGACCTGCTGCTGACCACGCGGGGGCGCCGCTCGGGCGTGCTGCGCCGGACGGCGCTGGCGTACGTACGCGACGGGGAGGCGTACGTCCTGACGGCGTCGAACGCGGGCGGTGACCGCCACCCCGCCTGGTACCTGAACCTGACCGCCGATCCGGCCGTGACGCTCCAGGTCGGCGCCGAGGCCTTCCCGGCGCTCGCCCGTCGCGCGAGCCCGGCGGAGGCGGAGCGGCTGTGGCCGACGGTGGTGGCCGCGATGCCCTCGTACGCGGCCTACCGCGACGCCACGTCCCGGGAGATCCCGCTGGTCCTGGTCACCCCGGCCGGCTGAGGGAGCCGCCGGGCTACCCCTTGATCTTCGGCGCGTCCGGGACCCCGGCGTCCAGGGCGCTGCCGGCGCCCCCGAGGGAGCTGTTGGTGGAGTTGGCCGCGCTGCCGACGGCCGCGCCGGTGATGGCGACGGCGGTCCGGGTGTCCTGCACGGCCTGGCCGGGGTGGTCGACGATGCCGACGACGCGCTTGACCGGCGGCTGTCCCGCGAGGGTGGCCCCCTCGCCCCCGTCGGCGGCGTGGGCGAGGGGGGTGAGTGCGAGTGCGGCTCCGCCGGTGAGGGCGAGGGCGGTGAGGGTGCGCTTCATTGCCTTCATGCCCCGCCCAACGACCCCCCGCACCCCCGGGTCACCGCCCGCCGCCGCCGTTCCGCGCATCGGATGACCCGGGTCCGCGTACACCGGCGGCCCCGGATCGGGGGATCGATCCGGGGCCGCGGGCCATGACACGGCGGGAAGACGGCGGGGGGGGGAGGGGGTCAGGCGGTCAGTCCTCCACCACCAGCGCCGGGGTGGACTTCGTCAGGACCTCGCCGCGGAAGAAGGCGGGGCTGCGGCGTTCGGTGACGAACATGACGACCAGGCCCAGGGCGAGCAGGCCGACCCCGATGACGAAGACGCTGCCGACGCCGAGGACGTCGGACCCGGACCCGTAGGAGGGGTCCCAGGCGTCCATCAGGGTCTTGAAGAAGACCGCGGCGAGCAGCAGGCCGCCCAGGACCGGGAAGACGCCCTTGAAGAACAGGTCGCGCGCGGAGCGGCGCAGGTCGCCGCGGAAGTACCAGGCGCAGGCGAAGGCGGTCAGCGAGTAGTAGAAGCAGATCATCAGGCCGAGCGCGAAGATCGTGTCGGTGAGGACGTTCTCGCTGACCAGGGTCATCACCGTGTAGAAGGCGCCGGTCGCGATGCCCGCCATGACGGTGGCGCGGCCGGGGGTCTTGAACTTCGGGTGGACCTTGGCGTAGGAGGGCGGCAGGGCCTCGTAGGTGGACATGGCCAGCACGGTGCGCGCCACCGGGATGAAGGTGGTTTGCAGGGAGGCGGCGGCGGAGGCGAGGACCGCGACGAAGAGCAGGATGCCGAGGGCGGGGCCCATGACGGGGCCGGCGAGGGCGGCGAAGACGTTGCCGGAGGTCTCTTCGTTGCCGAGGCCGAGGCCCTCGCCGCCGGAGCCCACGGCCATCTGGGCGGCGATGCCGGTGGCCAGGTAGGAGCCGACCAGGACGACCATGGCGATGAGGGAGGCGCGGCCGGGGGTCTTGGCGGAGCCGGTGGTCTCCTCGTTGCTGGCCAGACAGGCGTCCCAGCCCCAGTACATGAAGATCGAGAGGGAGAGTCCGGCGGTGAAGGCGCCCATGGACTCGACCGCGAAGGGGTTCATCCACTGCCAGGAGAAGTCCAGGCCGGTGTCGAAGGTTCCGGCGGAGGCCTTCTGGAGGGCCATGGCGACGAAGACGGCGAGGACGACGAGCTGGAGGCCGACCAGGGTGTACTGGACGCCCTTGGTGGCGGTCATGCCGCGGTAGCTGATGGCGGTCGCGACGGCGATCAGCGTCAGGCAGGTGGCGATGTGGACGAGCTTGTTGTCGTCGAGGGCGGCGATCGACGGCTTGCCCGTGATCTCGCCGGCCAGAAGCCAGAAGTAGGAGGTGGCGACGCCCGCGAGGTTGGAGAGCACGATGATCGTGGCGATCACCAGGCCCCAGCCGCACATCCAGCCGATCCGCGGGCCGAAGGCCTTGACGGTCCAGGTGAACGAGGTACCGCAGTCCGGCATGGCCTTGTTGAGCTCGCGGTAGGCGAAGGCCACCAGGAGCATCGGGAGGAAGCCGGCCAGGAAGACCGCCGGCATCCGGACGCCGACCTCGCCGGCGGTGGAGCCGAGGGTGGAGGTCAGGCAGTAGACGGGGGCGACGGTGGAGATGCCGATGACGGCGCTGCCCATCAGGCCGACGGAGCCCTTGCCGAGGCCCTTGCCCCGGACGTCGGCCCCGTTGCCGGCCCCGTTCCCGGCGCCGCCCTCGGCGACGCCGCTTACCGTGTCTCCGACCCGAGGCCGCGTGTCCAGCTGTGTCATGGGACAGGACGGTAGATGCTGCGGTTTCCTGATCCGGAAGACTTAAGTCCAGTAATCCACAAGGCTAAATTCCTTGGATTACGAAGATCGAATGCGTTCACGAACTCGCAATACAAGGTTCACTCGGGCACCTATCCACGGTTCACGAGGCATCGAGACGAACGTTCCGGAATGCGGAAACCGCAGGACTGCCCCATATGTCCGTTTCAAAACTTTCCCGCGCCAATTTTCGAAGCCCCCGGAACCCACCCCGGGCCCCCAAACGACTGCGCCCCGTGAAAACCCCTGGACGGCCCGTGACCACTCCTGGCAGGCTCCCGGCATGACCTACGGAATCGAGTCCCACCCCGCCCGGTGAGCGCCCGCGACGAGCGGACGCCGCTCACCCCCGGAGCCTCCCTGTACGACTACGCCCTGTTCCGCCGGGGCGTCGAACCCGCCGACGGCATCCCGCGCGGCGGCTACCCGGTCCCCGAAGGCCCGCCCGGCCCACCGCCCTCCCGGCCCCGCCCCGGCTGGAACCGGGCGCGGGAGGAAGTCACCGCCGCCCTCGCCGGCCCGCTGGCCGATCCGGACCCTGTCCGGGCCGCGGAGGCCGTCCACGACGCCGCCGGCCGGCTCCCGCTGCCGGACCGGACCGTCCTCGCGGTGGCCACCCGGATGCCGCTGGCCGACGAGGCCGCCGCCCGGGCCACCGCCCGCCGGCTGACCCGGACCGGCACCAGCCTCGCCGCCGTCGGCGTCGGCGTCGCACTCCTGATCCGCCTCGGAGAACCCGAGGACGTGCCCTGCCTCAAGGCCCTCGGACTGCTGCGCGGACTGGGCGGCCCCGCCGCGGCCGCGCTCGACCCCCTCGACCGGCAGGCGGCCGCCCTGCTGCACCTGGCCCATCTCGGCCGCGACCGGACACTGACCCCGCTGATCGACGCGGCCGCCGCCCCCGGGTCCGGCGACGACCGGGCCGTACGGGACGCACTCGTCGCCCTCGTCACCGCACCGGACTGGGCCGCCACCACCCGCTGGCTGTCCCGCCGGATCGCCGAGGCCGCCCGCCTCGACGGCCTCCTGCGCGCACACCCCGACGACCCCGCCCTGACCACGACCGCCGGGCTGCTGCTGCACGGCATGGCCGACCGCCACAACGCACGCGCCGACCTCCTCGACTACGGCCACCGGCCCGCCCCGGCCACCCCGCCGGCACCGGGAGAGGAACCGGCCCCGAGCCTGATGTTCGAATGGCAGCTCCCCGACGACGGCCGGCCGCCCGAGGTACAGGCCGAAGCGGCCGTGGCGCGCCTGGAGACCGCCGACCCGAAGACCTACGCCAGGGTGACCGGCGGGAGCCGGAAGCTGGCCGACTCCCTCGGCTACGCCTGGCCGCAGCAGAGGTAGAAGGAGGGGAGGGTCCCGGGGCGGACCGCCCCGGGACCCTCCCCTCCTTCACGTAGTCCAGACCACCGACTGCACCTCGCTGTACGCGTGCAGCGCGTACGAGCCGACGTCCCGCCCGACCCCCGAACGCTTGAACCCGCCGAACGGGGCCTCCATGTTCCGGCCGACCGTGTTGACCCCGACCCCGCCCGAGCGCAGCCGGCGCGCCACCCGGAAGGCGCGGGCGGCGTCCCCGGACCACACGTAGCTGATCAGCCCGAAGTCGCTGTCGTTCGCCAGCCGGACGGCCTCCTCCTCGTCCCCGTCGAACGGGACCACGACCACCACCGGGCCGAAGATCTCCTCCCGCACCACCCGCATGTCGTTCGTGCAGTCCACCAGCAGCGTCGGCGCCACGTAGAAGCCGCGGCCGTCGCCGACCACCGGGCGCTCGCCGCCGTACGCGATCCGCGCGCCCTCCTTGCGGCCCAGCTCCACGTACGACTCCACCCGGTCGCGGTGCGCGGCCGAGATCACCGGGCCGACCACCGTGCCCCGCTCCCCCGGGTCGCCGACCTTCATGAAGGCCAGGTAGCCCCGCAGCTTCTCCACCAGCGGTTCGTACACCGACCGGTGGACGATCACCCGGGTGGGCGCGGTGCAGATCTGACCGCTGTAGAAGGAGAAGGTGGTGCCGATCCCCATCACCGCCGCGTCCAGGTCGGCGTCCTCCAGGACGATCGCCGCGCCCTTGCCGCCCAGCTCCATCAGCTGCCGCTTCATGGTCCGCCCGCACACCTCGGCGATCCGCTGCCCGACGCCCGTCGAGCCGGTGAAGGAGACCATGTCCACGTACGGGGAGTCCACGGCCGCCTCGCCGACCTCCACCGAGGCACCCGAGACGACGTTCACCACGCCCGCCGGGACCCCCGCCTCGTGCAGCGCCTCGGCCATGCGGAACACCGACAGCGGGTCCTGCGGGGCCGGTTTCACCACCACCGTGTTGCCCATGGCCAGCGCCGGGGCGACCTTGCCGGCCGGGTTCGCCCACGGGTTGTTGTACGAGGTGACGCAGGCGACCACCCCGACCGGCTGGCGCACCTCCAGCGCGCCCAGCACGGACGCCTTCCCCATCGGGCCGGCCTCGGTGACCTGCGGCGGGAGCCCCTTCTCCACCGGCTCCAGGGCGCCCTTCGCGTACCGCCGGAACCGGGACACGCCGACGCCGACCTGCATGCCGCGCGCGATGCCCGTCGGCGCGCCCGTCTCCGCCTGCGCGAGGGCCGCCCACGGCTCGAACTCCCGCTGGATGACGTCCGCGGCCCGGTCGAGGATGGCCGCGCGCTCCTCGGGGGCCGTACGGGACCACGTACCGAAGGCCTCGGCGGCGGCGCGGGCCGCCTCCTCGACCTGGGCGCGGGAGGCCTCGGGGGCCAGGCCGACGACGGACTCGTCGGCCGGGTTGACCACCTCGTAGTGGCCGCCGTCGGGCTCGACCCACTCGCCGCCGATGTAGAGGCGTGTCATCGGGTGCTCACCGTCCTCGTGTCGCGGCCGGAGCGGAGCACGGTCCCCGGGACCGCGCCGGTCACCTCGTCGTCGCGGATGGTCTCCACGCCGTTGACGCGTACGGACACCACTCCGATCCCCCGCGCGTCCAGCCGGGGGCTGTCGCCGGGCAGGTCGTGGACGAGGGTCGCCGGGCCCGCGTCGATGCGCTCGGGGTCGAAGAGGACCAGGTCGGCGTGGAACCCCTCGGCGATCCGGCCGCGCTCGCGCAGCCCGAACAGCCGGGCCGGGTCGTCGGTGAGCATCCGTACCGCCTGCTCCAGCGGCACGAGCTTGCGGCCGCGCAGGCAGTCGCCCAGGAACCGGGTCGTGTACGGGGCCCCGCACATCCGGTCCAGGTGCGCGCCGGCGTCGGAGCCGCCGAGCATGACGTCCTCGTGCTGCCAGGTCTCGGCGCGCAGCGCCCAGGTGGCGGGGTCGTTGTCGGTGGGCATGGGCCACAGGACGGTGCGCAGCTCGTCGTTGGCGCAGATCTCCACGAGGCACTGGAAGGCGTCCTGGCCGCGCTCGGCGGCGATGTCGCCGACGACGCGTCCGCTGAGCCCCTCGTTCTCCTTGCTGTACGTGTCGCCGATGACGTACCGCCCGAAGTTCGCGAGCCGCCGGAAGACGCCGGCCTCCTTGCTGTCGGCGCGGCGCAGCATCTCGGCGCGTACATCGGGCTCGCGGAGCTTCGCGATGCGTTCGGGGACGGGCAGCGCGAGGACCTCGCCCCAGCCGGGGATGAGGTTGAGGGCGCAGAACGTGCCGAGGGACATGTTCATGGGGGTGAGGATCGGCATGGTCAGCGCGACGATCCGGCCGCCGGACTCGCGGGCGCGCTCGCTGGGGACGAGCTGGCGCGGAACGCGTTCGGGGACGGCGGCGTCGATGGTGAGGACGTTCCAGTTGAGGGGCCGGCCGGCGGCGGCGCTCATCTCGACGAAGAGGTCTATCTCGTCGTCGGAGAACTGGTCGAGGCAGCCGGCGACGATGGCTTCGAGCTGGGTGCCCTCGTGTTCGCCGACGGCGCGGGAGAGCGCGAGGAGTTCCGCGGGTTCCGCGTGCCGGGAGGCGACGGGGGCGCCGGCGCCGTCGGAGTGGGTGGAGGACTGGGTGGTGGACAGCCCCCAGGCGCCGGCGGCCATGGCGTCGTGGAGGAGCGCCACCATCTGCTCCAGCTGGCCGGGGGTGGGCCGCCCGCCGACGGCGTCCTCGCCCATGACGTGCCGGCGCAGGGCGCAGTGGCCGACCATGAAGCCGGCGTTGACCGCGATGCGGCCTTCGAGGGCGTCGAGGTACTCTCCGAAGGTGGACCAGGACCAGTCGACGCCCTCTTCGAGGGCGGCGAGGGCCATGCCCTCGACCTTGCTCATCATGCGGCGGGTGTAGTCGGCGTCCTCGGGGCGGGCGGGGTTGAGGGGCGCGAGGGTGAACCCGCAGTTGCCGCCGGCGACGGTGGTGACGCCGTGGTTCATGGAGGGGGTGGCGTAGGGGTCCCAGAAGAGCTGGGCGTCGTAGTGGGTGTGCGGGTCGATGAACCCGGGGGTGAGGACGAGGCCGGTGGCGTCCTCGGTGGTCACCGCCTCCGCCTTCGTGCCGGGCTCGGCGATGAGGGCGATGCGGCCGTCCTTGATGCCGATGTCCGCGGGGTACGCGGGGGCGCCGGTGCCGTCGACGACGGTCGCTCCGCGGATGAGGTGGTCGAGCATGACGGTCCCCTCCTGGGTGGTTCCGTGGTCTTTGCCGTTGCCGTTGCCCTGGCCGGGCGTGTTCCGTGTCCCGCGCCGTTGCCCTGGCCGGGCGGGTTGCGTGTCCCGCGCCGTTGCCCTGGCCGGGCGTGTTGCGTGTCCCGCGCCGGGTGTCCCCCTGCCCCTCCCTGGGCGGGGCGGTGCCGTGCCGTGCGGTGCGGGGCGTCGGCCCTGCGGGGCTGTCCCCCACCCGCCCTTCCACCGTTCCCCGGGGCTGCGCCCCGGACCCCCTGGGGGCTCCGCCCCCAGACCCTCCCCCAGCTACCGCTGGGAGGTGCCCCCAGCGCCTCAAACGCCGGCGGGGCTGGATGGAGCCGGCGGGGCTGATTTCAGCCTCGCCGGCGTTCGAGGCGCGGGCGCGGTAGCGCCGTGTCTTGAGCCGCGCCCGGCGACTGAGGGCGAGAACAGGTGAAGGGCGGGGAGGGGCGAGCCCCGCGCAGCGGCCCACCCACCCGCACGCACCCACCGGCCCCGGCCACGGGCACGGGCACCGCCCCCGCCCCACGTCCGACGGCCGGAGTCCGGCGCAGCGGCGCGAAGCCGGGGAGGCCCTCCGGGGCCGAGCCGTGCGAGCGGCGCCGGCGGCGGCCCGTCAGGAAACGGCCTGGCGGAAGCGGGTCGTGCGGTGGACCGGGTCGGTGTCGATGTGCGGGATGACGTGCTCGCCGATCAGCTTGACCGTCGTCATCGTGTCCTCGTACGAGACGCCGGTCGGCAGTCCGAAGGACAGCTGGTCCGCCCCCGCCTGCTCCCACCTCTTGCACTGGGCCCGGACCTCCGACGGGTCGCCGCAGATCAGCAGCTCCTCCGCGATGAGCAGCTCGATGATCTCCGCGTTGTACTCCGGCAGGGTCTCGGGCCACTGCGGGATCGCTTCCGGCCGCGGGAAGGTGTCGTGGTAGCGGAACACCAGCGACTGGAAGCGGTTCATGTTCGCGTTGACCGCGATCTCCACCGCCTTCTCGTGCGTCTCCGCGCAGATCGCCGTCGAGGTGACCATCACGTTGTCGTTCACGAAGGCGCCTATCGCCTTCGCCTCCTGGATGGCCGTCTTGTACTGCTCCAGGACCCACTCCATGTCGGAGACCTTCTGGACGCTGAAGCCCAGCACGCCCAGGCCCTTCTTCGCCGCCATGGCGTACGAGGAGGGCGAGCCGGCGGCGTACCACATGGCCGGGTGGGCCTTGCCGTACGGCTTGGGGAAGATCTTGCGCGGCGGGAGCGACCAGTGCTTGCCCTGGAAGCCCTCGTACTCCTCCTGGAGGAACATCTTGGGGAATTCCGCGATGGTCTCCTCCCAGATCTCCTTGGTGTGGTTCATGTCCGTGATGCCGGGCATGAAGCCGAGGATCTCGTGGCTGCCGGCGCCGCGGCCGGTGCCGAACTCGAATCGGCCCTTGGAGAGGTGGTCGAGCATGGTGACCTTCTCGGCCACCTTCACCGGGTGGTTGACCGGGGCGAGCGGGTTGAAGATGCCGGAGCCGAGGTGGATGCGCTCGGTGGCGGCGGCGAGGTAGCCGAGGAAGACCTCGTTGGCGGAGAGGTGGGAGTACTCCTCCAGGAAGTGGTGCTCGGAGGCCCAGGCGTACTTGAAGCCGGACTTGTCGGCCTGGATGACGTACTGGGTCTCCTCGAGCAGCGCCTTGTGCTCCGCCTCGGGGTCGACCTTGGACCGCGCCTCAGGCACGTATCCCTGCACGAAGAGCCCGAATTCCAAGGGGGTTCACCGTCCTTAGGTTTCTGACGTTGCGTCAGATTTGATGGGTCCGACTGTTCCACCGCCGGGGCGGGACCGTCAAGAGAGCCGAACGGCTCTGTCTGACGAGTCGTCAGTAAATCTCAGAGGATGCTCACGCCCGCCATCCAGCCGCCGTCCACCACGAACGGCTGGCCGGTGATGTAGGAGGAGTCGTCGCCGGTCAGGAAGAGGGCGAGCTTCGCGATCTCCTCCGGGCGCCCCACCCGGCCCAGCGGGACCACCCGCTTGTACAGCTCGGCCATCGCGCCCCTGGCCTCGTCGGTCATCCCCGCCGGGTCGAGCAGCCCGGGGTTCGCCATGGGGGTGTCCACCGCGCCCGGGCACATCGCGTTGACCCGGATGTTCTTCGCCGCCAGCTCCAGCGCCGCCACCCGCGTCAGCCCGAGGACCGCCGCCTTGGTCGCCGCGTACGCGCCCACGTAGGCCATGCCCGTCAGGCCGGTGTACGAGGAGGTGTTGACGATGGTCCCGCCGCCGGCCGCGCCGATCTCCGGGGCCAGCGCCCTGATGCCGAGGAAGGCGCCGATCTGGTTGACCTCGACGACCTGGCGGAACTCCTCCAGCGGGGTCGAGGCCAGCTCGTTGAAACGCAGGATGCCCGCGTTGTTGACCAGCCCGTCGACCCGGCCGAAGGCCTCCTTCGCCGCGGCCACGGCGGCCTCCCAGTCCTCCTCCCGGCTCACGTCCAGCCGTACGTACCGCACCCGGTCCGCGCCCGCCTCCGCGGCGATCTCCTCGGCGACGGCGGCGCCCTGCTCGTCCAGCACGTCGCCCAGCAGCACCCGCGCGCCCTCGGCGGCGAAGAGGCGGGCCTCCTGCTCCCCCTGGCCGCGCGCCGCACCGGTGATGACGACGACGCGTCCGTCCAGCTTGCCCATCCCGTACTCCTAGTCGTTGAGGAGCGGGGCCACTTCGGCCCCGAACGCGGTGATCTGGTCCACGAGTTCGGCGCGGTCGCGATTGCGGAAGCGGACCTGGACCTGGTCCACGCCCAGCGCCGCGTACTCCCGCAGGGACTCGGCGAGCACCTCCGCCTTGCCGGCCAGGGTCCGGCGGCCGGTGTCCCAGCCGGGCTCGCCGACGTACAGCGGCTCGGTGATCGCACCGACCTCGAAGGGGCCCTCGACCCCGGCCGCCTCCCGCAGCTCGCGGATCCGGGCGACCTGGCCCGGGATGCGCTCGCGCGGGTCGCCCTGCGGGAGCCAGCCGTCGCCGCGCACGGCGGCCCGGCGGACGGCCGCCGGGGAGGAGCCGCCGACCCAGACCGGGATCCGCTCCTGGGCGGGCCGGGGCAGCTGCCCGAGGTCCCGGAAGGAGAACCGCTCCCCCTCGAACTCCGGGTACTCGTCCGGGCCGAGGGCGGCGCGCAGCGCGTCCAGGCTCTCGTCCAGCACGGCCCCGCGGCGCCCGAAGTCGACGCCGAGCACCTCGAACTCCTCCTGGACGTGCCCGGCGCCGACCCCGAGGACCAGGCGGCCCCCGGAGAGGTGGTCGAGGGTCGCGTACTGCTTGGCGGTGAGCAGCGGGTGGCGCAGCCCGACGATCGCGACGTGGCTCAGCAGCCGCACCCGCTCGGTGATCCCGGCCAGGAAGGCCAGGGTGGCCACCGGGTCGTACCAGACGGTGCTCATGGGGCCGGCGAGGCGGCGCGGGACGGCCACGTGGTCGCAGGTGGCCACGTACCCGAAGCCGGCGCGGTCGGCGGCGCGGGCCACCTCGGCGAGGTCGGCAGCGCCGGCGGAGGCCTCCCAGGGCTCGGCGTAGATGGTGCTCTGCGACTGGACGGGGAGCTGCATCCCGTACTCCAGCCGGCCTTCCGGAAACACGCGTGCCATGCCGGGCCCGCCTCGCCTTCGTATGCCGATTCGTCGTGCGGTGCCGGGCCATCGTCGTAGCTGACGGTCCGTCAGGCAAGGGGGTGGGGGCGAGCACCCGATCGGGCGAACACCGGTGGGTACGGGTACGGGTACGGGTACGCACCCGTACCCTCCGGGTATGGGAAGGAGCACGACGATGCCCGACGCGAACATCCGGATCCCCGAGGAAGCCAAGGACAGACTCGCCGCCATAGCGGCCGCCGAAGGACTTTCGCTCCGCGCCTACCTGGCCCGCCTGGCCGAGACCCTGCTCACCCCGGCCGAGCGCGCCGAACGCGCCGAACGCGCCCGTGTCCTGCTGCGCGACTGGAACGGCTACGCGCCGACGGAAGCCGAACAGCAGGAGCTGGACGGCGAGCTGGACCGCCGCCTGCACCGGGCGGGGCCCCGGTGACCGAGCCCGTGCACATCGTGCTGGACAAGACGGCGATGACCGCCGCCGGGAGGGGAAACGTCCTCGTCTCGCGCCTCATCCACCGCGCCCACGCCGAGCCCGGCTGGTTCCTCTACGCCCCGTCCTGCGCGCTGGTCGAAGCCGACCGGACCCGCCCCGGCACGGCGGAGCACCTCGTGGCCCTGCCCGGCGTGATCGTCCTCGACCTGGACCTGCCCGCCGCGCTGGCCCTCGCCCGGCATGAGACCTGGGCCGCCGCCCACTGCCTCCACGCCGCCCAGCCCACCCCCGACCGGCCCGACGGCGCGATCGTCGCGACCACGGATCCGAAGTGGTGGGCCGGCGAGCCGGTCCGGATCCTCGACCTCAACCCATAGCCCGGGGGCTGTCCGGAGCGGCCGGGAGCGCCTAGGGTGCGCGCGTGCAACTGATGCTCACGCTCATCAGCGGGATCGCCTGGACCGTCGTGTACGTCGAGGCCGCCCGGGTCGGGCTGCGGGACCGGACGTACGCCATGCCCGTCGCCGCGCTCGCGCTGAACTTCGCCTGGGAGGTCGTCTACGCCTACGACGACGTCCGTACCGGGCTCTCCCCGCAGGGCGTTGTCAACCTGGTGTGGGCCGTCGCCGACACCGTGATCATCTACACCTACCTGCGCCACGGCCGGGCCGAGCTGCCCGGCTTCGTCACCCGGCCGCTGTTCGCCGCCTGGAGCACGCTCGTCCTCGGCACCGGCTTCGCCGTGCAGATCCTGTTCGTCGCGCACTTCGGGACGCACGACGCCAGCCGCTACTCGGCGTTCCTTCAGAACCTGCTGATGTCCGGCCTGTTCATCGGCATGTACGCCGCCCGGCGCGGACCGCGCGGGCAGTCGCCGCTCATCGCCGTCGCCAAATGGCTCGGCACCCTCGCGCCGACGGTGCTGTTCGGAGTGATGGAGGGGAACGGCTTCGTGCTCGGGCTGGGGGTGCTGTGCTCCGTCTTCGACCTCGTCTACATCGGGCTGCTGGTGCTGCGGCCCGGCGTCGGTCCCGGTGCCGGTCCGGGCGTCGGCGTCGGCCCGGCCACGGTCAGAAGCCTGCCGGACCCATCGCGATGACCGGCTTCGCCGCCGGGTCCAGGCTGCGCAGCAGTTGCTCCATCGCCTGCTTCGGGAGGCCGACGCAGCCCTGGGAGGGGCCGTCGTGGTCGACGTGGAGCCAGATGTTGCCGCCCTTGTCCTCGCCTTCCGGCATGCCCGGGTCGAGCGGTGAGACCCCCTTGCGGCGGTTGTAGTCGATCGCCACGACGTAGTCGAAGGAGCCGTCCAGCGACTCGCCGTTCACGCCCCGGCCCGACGGGACGAAGCCGCGGTCCTGGTCGTACGGGAACTTCGTGCCGGACGGCGGCGGCAGCAGCCCGCCCGCGTCGGTGAGGGAGAACACGCCCTGCGGGGAGGTCAGGTCCCCGTACTCGCGCTCGCGCTCGGCGGACCAGCCCTTCGCGCCGTTGCGGGCCGGCCAGTGCCCGGCGACGGTCCACTCCTTCCCCGCGGCGGTGCGGGTGAAGAAGGTGACGGTGGAGTCCGAGGAGTCCTTCGCCTTCCCGGTGACCAGCACCAGCTGACGCGCGCCCGCCGGGATCCGGGCGCGGGTCGCCGCGCTGAGGGTGTCCGGGAGGCCCTGGAGGGCGTCCGCACGGGGGGTGCCGCGCGTGGCGTGGCCCGGGGCGCCGCCCTGCGCCTGGGGCTGCTGCTTCGGGGCCGGGCTCTGCCCCTGGGCCTGCGGGCGGGCGTCCGACCGGGCCGCCGGCACGGGCGCACCGGGCTGCTCGTACAGGGCGTGCACCCAGCCGGCGCCGAAGGCCAGCAGACCGAGAGCGGCCACGACGATCAGCGCCGTCGGCGGTCGTCCCGGGGAAGCGGAACGCCGGCGGTCGGCCGTACGGGCGCGGGAGCCGGAGCGGGCTCGGGCGTGCTTGCTCATCCACCCGAAGGTACATCAGGTGATCATCGTTCCCCGCGAACGCCGGTCTCCCGCGCCTCGTGCGGCGCGGGAAAGCGGACGCGGACGGTCAGCCCGCCGTCGGGCTCCGGGTTGGCCTCGGCGAGCAGCCGTGCGCCGTGCGCCCGCGCGATGGAGGCGACGATGGAGAGGCCGAGCCCGGCACCCTCACCCGCGGTGTGACGCCGTTCCACGCGGCGGCGGAAGGGTTCCAGCAGGCGGGGCACGTCCTCGGGCTCGATCAGCGGGCCGGTGTTGGACACCGTCAGCACCCCGTCGGCGGAGGTCGTCACGCGCACCCGGCCGCCTGCACGGTTGTGGCGTACGGCGTTGGCGAGCAGGTTGCGCACGAGGTGCCCGAGCAGGGTGGCGTCGCCGGTCACCGTCAAAGGCGCGAGGTCCCGTACGACGGTCAGCGCGGGGGCGGCGGCGGAGGCGGGGGCCGGTGCCGCTCCGGCCCCCGGGCCCGCAAGCGGAACCCCGTCCGGGGCAGGGTCGGGGGCGGGGGCCGGAGGGGTCTCGGCGGGGGCGGTCGCGGTCAGTTCCGCCGCCGTCAGGGCCGCCAGGTCCACCGGCTGCGACGACTCCAGCCCCTCCTCCGACACGGCGAGCAGCAGCAGCGACTCCACCAGGTGCTCACTGGAGTCGGCCACCGCGATCAGCCGCTCCCGGATCCGCGCCACCTTCGCCGGCCCCGGCTCCCCCGCCAGCCCGATCTCGGCGGCGGCCCGCTGCACGGCGAGCGGTGTGCGCAGCTCGTGCGCGGCGTTGGCGGCGAACCGGCGCTGGGCCCCGACGAGGTCCTGGATCCGGTCGAGCATGCCGTCGAAGGTGTCGGCCAGCCGCTTGAGCTCGCCGGGCGGGGCCCGGAGCCCGATCCGCTCGTGCAGGTTCGCCCCCGACAGGCGCCGGGCCGTCTCGGTGATCACCCCGACGGGGCGCAGCACGCGGCCCGCCATCCACCAGGCGAGCCAGACCGACAGGACGGCGAAGAGGGCGAGGGCGACGAGGGAGACCAGGGTCAGCTCCTGGAGTGCGGCCCGGGCGGCGGCGTCGGAGAGGTTCTGGGTCACCCGCCACTGGGCGATCTGCTCCGGGGTGGGCGCGGTGCCGGGCGGCAGTCTGTGCGCGGGCTCGAAGCCGCGGTCGGAGGGTACGGGCGTGACCCCGTCGGAGGGGACGGGCAGGCCGGGCATGACGGTGGTGACGGCGCCGTTGACGCGGGAGTAGAGGCCGGTGCGCAGCAGTACGTTGACCAGCGCGACCAGGCCGCCGCCCGCGAGGAGCAGCAGCGCGCCGTAGAGCGCGGTGAGACGGGTGCGCTCGGAACGGAGCACCGCTCTCATCGCGGACCACCGCTCCGGCCGGGGTGCGCGGGCCCGGCCGCGGCCGCGATGCGGTAGCCCTCCCCCGGCACCGTTTCGATCAGCGGCGGCTCGCCCAGCTTGGCGCGCAGCTTGCTCAGCGTGACCCGGACGGCGTTGGTGCGGTAGCCGGTCTCCTCCTCCCACACCCGCTCGATCAGGTCGTCGCTGCTCAGCACCGCGCCCTCGGCCCGCAGCAGCGCCTCCAGCACCGCGAACTCCTTGCGCGACAGGGCGAGCCGGTGCCCGTCGCGGGAGGCGGAGCGGCGTGCGGTGTCCAGGGCGATCCCGGCCCGCTCCAGCACCGGCGGCAGCGCCGGGTGGGCGCGCCGGCCGAGCGCGAGGACGCGGGCGAGGAGCTCGTCGTACGCGAAGGGCTTGGTGAGGTAGTCGTCGGCGCCCAGGCCCAGGCCCTCCACCCGGTCCCGCACGGTCCCGGAGGCGGTCAGCATCAGCACCCGGGTCAGCAGCCGTTCCCGTACGACCTGCCGGCACACCTCGTCGCCGTGCAGGCCGGGCAGGTCCCGGTCGAGGACGAGGACGTCGTACTCGCCGAGGCGCAGCCGGCGCAGCGCCTCCGGCCCGTCG
Source organism: Streptomyces sp. NPDC040718 (assembly GCF_055593565.1). Lineage (NCBI taxonomy): Bacteria > Bacillati > Actinomycetota > Actinomycetes > Kitasatosporales > Streptomycetaceae > Streptomyces > Streptomyces sp. NPDC040718. The sequence continues at coordinate 82,208 of NZ_JBVIXO010000015.1, forward strand.
CCGGCCTCGTCGACGGCCAGCGCGTCGCGGCGCAGCCCCTCGGCGATCATCTCCCGCAGGAACTCCTCGTCCTCCACCACCAGAACTCGCATGCCGTCCTCTCTACAGGAGGGGCGCATTTCGCCGTTGTAAGCGCAGTGCGAGAGAGAAGCGAAACACCGCTTTCGCGCACGCTCGGCGCCATGAAGCGATCCCTGACCATGACCACGGCCGCGGCCCTCACCGGGCTGGCCCTCTTCGTCACCGCGTGCACGAACGGCGGCACCCCGGACGGCGGCAAGGAAAGCTCCGCGAGCGGGGGCGGCGGCGGCAACGGCGGCGGCAACGGCGGGGCCGACGCCGACAACGCCGTGAAGATGCGGCAGTGCCTGCGCGAGCACGGGATAGACGCCCCCGACCCCAAGCCGGGCCAGAACCCGAACGGCATGACGGTCGGCGGCGGCGCGGACCCGCAGAAGATGGAGGAGGCCATGAAGGCCTGCGGCATGCGCACCCCCGGCTCCGGGGAGGGCCCGACGCAGGAGCAGAAGGACAAGGAGCTGCGCTGGGTCCGCTGCATGCGCGAGAACGGCGTGGACCTCAAGGACCCCGAGTACAGCGGCGGCATGAAGAGCGGCATCGAGGTCCCCAAGGGGCAGGAGAAGGCCTTCGAGGAGGCCCAGAAGAAGTGCGAAGCGGCCTGATGGGCGCCCGGCGCCGCGGAACGTGGCTGGTGGGCGCCCTGGTGGCCGTACTCGCGGTCTCGGGCGGCGGCTACGCCGTCCTCGCCCGGTCCCCGCAGGACGGCGGCGGGCGGCAGGACGCGGCCGGCGCGCTGCCGCCGGCGACGGCCCCGGTGACGCGCGGCGACCTCGCCTCGGGCCTCCAGGTCGACGGCACCCTCGGCTACGCGCAGGAGCGCAGGCTGAGCGCGCCCGGGGCGGGGGTCCTCACCTGGATCGCGGGCGAGGGGTCGGCCGTCGAGCGGGACGGGCGGCTCTTCGAGGTCAACGGGAAGGCCGTGCGGCTGATGTACGGGGCGGTGCCGATGTACCGGGCGCTGAAGTCCGGGGACAAGGGCGAGGACGTCCGGCAGCTGAAGCGGAACCTGACCGCCCTCGGGTACGGGACGGGGCTGGACGCGCAGGACGGCACCTTCACGGCCGGTACGGCGGCGGCGGTGAAGCGCTGGCAGAAGGCGCACAAGGCGCCGGAGACGGGCGAGGTGGCGAGGGAGGACATCGCCTTCGCCTCCGGCCCGCAGCGGGTGAAGCGGACGGAGGCGGCGCTCGGCGACGAGCCCGGTCCGGGCAAGCCGGTGCTGACGGTGACCGGAACCGAGCGGATCGTCCGCTTCCCGCTGGACGCGGCGAAGGCGGGGGCCGCGAAGACCGGGGACGAGGTGACGGTACGGCTGCCGGGCGGCGGCAGCGCGGCCGGGAAGGTCGACGCGGTGGGCGGCACGGCGGGCACGGACGACCAGAACGGCGGACGGGGCGGCTCCGGCGGAGGGTCGGGAGGCAGCGGAGGCGGAGGCGGAGGCGGCGACAGGAAGGCCAAGGTGGACGTGAGCGTCGTCTTCGACGACCCCGGCGCGGTCAAGGGCCCGGAACAGTCCCCCGTGTCGGTGGAGCTGACCGGCGAGACCCGCACCGGCGTGCTCTCCGTACCGGTGAACGCGCTGCTGGCGCTCCCCGGCGGCGGCTTCGGCGTCCAGGTCGTCGAGAACGGCAGGGCCCGCGAGGTGAAGGTCGAGCTCGGCATGTTCGGCAAGGGCCGCGTCGAGGTCAGCGGCGGCGGGCTCGCGGAGGGCATGCGGGTGGGGGTGCCCAAGCTGTGAGGCGGCACGCGCACCCGGTGGTCGAACTGGCCGGGGTCACCAAGGAGTACCCGGGCGGGGTCACGGCCCTGCGCGGGGTCGGCCTGACCGTCCTGAGCGGGGAACTCCTCGCCATCGTCGGCCCGTCGGGGTCCGGCAAGTCCACCCTGCTGCACATCGTCGGCACCCTGGACCGGCCGAGCGCCGGCACCGTGCGGATCGCCGGCCACGACGTCGCGGCGCTGTCCGACCGTTCCCTGTCGGCGCTGCGCTCGCGGCACATCGGCTTCGTGTTCCAGTCCTTCCACCTGGTGCCGGGCCTCAGCGCCCGGGCGAACGTCGCCGAGGGACTGCTGTACTCCGGGCTCCCGCGGGCCGAGCGCGGCCGCCGGGCGGCGCGGGCGCTGGAGCGGGTCGGACTCGGCGACCGGATGGACCACCGCCCCCACGAGCTGTCGGGCGGGCAGAAGCAGCGGGTGGCCATCGCCCGGGCGGTGGCGGGGGAACCGGACCTGCTGCTGGCCGACGAGCCGACGGGGGCGCTGGACACGGCCTCGGGCCGGTCGGTGATGGAGCTGCTGCACGAGCTGAACGAGGACGGGGCCACCATCGCCGTGATCACCCACGACAACGAGATCGCGTCGAGCCTGCCCCGGCAGGTGCGCGTCCGCGACGGCGAGGTCGTCGAGGACACCGGCACGGCGGGGGCCGCGTGATGGGCGGCGGCCGTACGAAGACCCCTGCGCGGGAACGTACGGGGACGCGGGCGAGGACGCGTACGCGGCTCCGGCCGCCCGGGCTCACTCCGCGCGACGTCCTGCACGCCGGGTCGGCGGGGCTGCGCGCGCGCCCGGTGCGGGTGTTCCTGTCGGCACTCGGCATCGCGATCGGCATCGCGACGATGATCGCGGTGGTCGGCATCTCCTCCTCCAGCCAGGCCAAGCTCTTGCGGGAGCTCGACAAGCTGGGCACGAACATGCTGGTGGCCACCCCGGCCCCCGCCATGTTCTCGGGACAGGACACGAAGCTGCCGAAGGAGGCCCCGGGGATGGTCTCGCGCATCGCGGGGGTCGAGTCGGTCGGGACCACGGGCGACGTCGGGGAGTCCGTCCGCCGTTCGGAGAACATCCCGCAGGAGGAGACCGGCGGCATCGCGCTCAAGGCCGCCAAGGACGACCTGCTGGGCACCCTGCGGGCCTCCGTGGCCCGGGGCAGCTGGCTGAACGCCGCCACCGGCCGCTACCCGTCGGTGGTGCTCGGGCACGTCTCGGCGCGGCGGCTGGGCATCACGGAGCCGGGGCAGCAAGTGTTCATCGGGGGACGCCACTTCACGGTCGTCGGCGTCCTCGCGCCCGTCCCGCTGGCCCCGGAGGTCGAACGCTCGGCCCTGGTCGGCTGGGAGGCGGCCGAACGGCTGCTGGGCTTCGACGGCCACCCGACGGCGGTCTACGAGCGCTCGGCGGACGACCGGGTGGCCGCCGTCCGCTCCCTGATCGCGCAGACGGCCAACCCGCGTACCCCGAGCGCGGTTTCGGTGACCGACCCCTCGGCCGCGCTCCAGGCGAAGGCGGCCACGGAGGGCGCGTTCAGTACCCTCCTGCTCGGCCTGGGCGGCATCGCCCTCCTGGTGGGCGGGGTCGGCGTCGCCAACACCATGATCATCTCGGTGCTGGAGCGCCGCCACGAGATCGGCCTGCGCCGCTCGCTCGGCGCCACGAAGGGGCAGATCCGGATCCAGTTCGTCACCGAGTCCCTGCTGCTGTCCGGCCTCGGGGGCCTGGCGGGCATCGTCCTGGGCGGGGCCGCCACGGGCGTCTACGCCCGGGCCGGCGGGCTGCCCTGGGTGGTCCCGCCGTGGGCGGTCACCGGCGGCTTCGCGGCCACCCTGGCCATCGGCACCCTGGCGGGCCTCTACCCGGCGGTCCGCGCGGCCCGCCTGAGCCCGACCCTGGCGCTCCAGGCGGCGTGAGGAGGGGTCGGCGGCAGCCCACGGCGTGCCACCGACCCCTCCCGTCCCGGTACCGCCCGACTTACCCTGATCTGATGAGAACTCCGCGTCAGGCAGCCCGCATTGTCGTCCTCTCCCCCAGCGGATCGGTGTTCCTGTTCCGCGAGAACAACGTAGAAGTCGGGATCCACTGGCTGCCCCCGGGCGGCGGGATCGACCCGGGCGAGACCCCGGAGGAGTGCGTACGGCGCGAGCTGCGGGAGGAGACCGGGTGGACCGACCTGGAACCGCAACGCCTGCTGTGCACCTGGGAGCACGACTTCACCCACCAGGGCATCCCGGTCCGCCAGCACGAGCACATCTACGTCACCAACGGCCCCCGCCGCGAGCCGGTGCTCGAAGAACCCGGCATCCACTGGCAGTGGCTCTCCCCGGAGCGCCTGGCCGGCCTCGGCGAACCCCTCTGGCCCCCGCGCCTCCCGGAACTCCTCGCCCGCACCCCCGCCGAACCGGTCCACCTGGGACTGATCGCCTGACCCGGGCGCCGAGATGCGGGGCGGACGCGCGCGGCGCAGGATGAACGGGGACGTCCGAGCAGCAGCGACGGCCGATGCCGCGGGGGCGGGGAAGGGACCGGCCGGTCCGCTCTCGCACGCGTCCTCCTCCAGACCGCACCGCTGCGGCGCTCCCCCGACGGGGCCGCCCGCACGCGCCCCCGTGCCAGGAAAGGGGAGCACCCATGAGGAAATCCCTGGTGGCCGCACTCGCCACCGTCACGTCCGCGACGGCCGTCCTGCTGGCCGGACCGGTCACGCCCGCGAGTTCCGCGTCTGCGTACTGCAACCAGACGACGCCGAACAACTCGATCCTGTTCTACAAGGCCGGCACCGGCGAAGCCGGCACCGGCACGCTCACCGGCGGCCGCTGGCTGTACAAGGCGGCGTTCCGCCTCCCGGCCGGCTACACGCACGCGGCGGCAAGCCGCGATTCGCTGGTGCTCTACAACAAGGACACCGGCGCCGGCGAGACCGGCACCTTCACGGACGGCAAGTACACCCGCAGCGAGACCTACGACGACTTCTCGAAGGGCTGGACCTTCGTCGAGGCGTCCGGCGACTCCGTGATCTTCTACAAGAGCGACGGCCACGGCGTCACGGGCACCCTCAAGGGCGGCCTGTACCGGGAGTCCCGCGTCTACGACAACTTCAGCTCGGACTGGGGCACCATGGCCGCCTCCTGCGACACGCTGATCGCGGCGGCCCGGCACGGGTCGACCGAGTTCCCGTGGAGCAACGTGGGGTACGGAACCCTCTCCGGCGGCGTCTACACGGACAAGGGCAGCATCCCGAGGGACGACTTCCTCGGAGAGCTGACCGCGACGAAGGACTCCGTGCTGTCCTGGGCGAGGGCCGGCGCCGAGCTGGAGCACCGGGTGTCCAAGGCCACCGACGGCACCGGCATCTCCTTCCGGAAGATCGGCACCTCCGGCATCTGGGACAAGGTCGGCCGGACCTCGGACAGCCTGTTCTTCTACAAGAACGACGGCACCGCCTGGACCTCGACACTCGTGAACGGCACCTACACCAACGTCGGCACGCTGCCCCAGGTCTCCTCGGGCTGGACCCTCATCGAGGGCGGCGTCTGAGGACGCGGCGCCGGCGCCCGAAGGGCCCACGGCCCCGCCACGCCACTCAGCGCGCCCGCCCGCCCGTGCGCACCGCGCCCGCGCTCGCCGCCACGACGAGCGCGATCGCGGCGCACTGGACGGGCGAGAGGCCCTGGTCCAGCACCAGGTAGCCGGCCGCCGCCGCCACGGCCGGGGACAGGCTGGCCAGTACCGCGAAGGTGGCCGCGGGCAGCCTGCGCAGGGCGAGCAGCTCCAGGGTGTACGGCACCCCCGAGCTCATCACGGCGATCGCCAGGCCCAGGGCGAGCACGCCCGGCTCCAGCAGGGCCGTGCCCGCCGATCCGACGCCGAGCGGCAGGCTGACCAGGGCGGCGACGGCCATCGCGATCGCGAGACCGTCCAGGCGCGGGAACCGGGCGCCCGCCCGGGCGTTGAAGACGATGTACGCCGCCCACATCGCGCCGGCGCCCAGCGCGAACGCCACGCCCGCGGGGCTGAGTCCGGCGAAGCCGCCCCGGCCCAGCAGGAACACCCCGGCCAGGGCGAGCCCGGCCCACAGCAGGCTCGCCGCGCGCCGCGAGACCACCACCGACAGCAGCAGCGGCCCGAGCACCTCGATGGTGACCGCCGCGCCCAGCGGGATGCGGTCGACGGCCTGGTAGAAGAGCAGGTTCATCCCGCCGAGGGCCAGGCCGAAGCCGACGGCCACCGCCCAGTCGCGGCGCGAGTACCCGCGCAGCCGGGGCCGGGCGACGGCGAGCAGCAGCACCGCGGCGAAGGCCACCCGCAGCGCGACCGTGCCGAGGGCCCCGGCCCGGGGGAACAGCAGCGCGGCGAAGGCCGACCCGAACTGGACCGACAGCGTCCCGGCCAGCACCAGCCCGACACCGACGGGGGTGCCGCGGCCGGCGGCGTGGCGGAGGAGACGCGCCGAGGTGGTGGCGGAGCGCGTGGAGGTGGCGGAGCGCGTGGAGGTGGCGGAGCGCGTGGAGGTCATGCGTTCCACGCTAGGAAGCGGGTCGCGCCGTGTGAAATGCCGAGTGGGGCCCGGTTATGCTCCCCAGGCATGACCATCGAGCTGCGGCACCTGCGCGCCTTCCTCGCCATCGCCGACGAGGGCAACATCACCCGCGCCGCCGCCCGCCTCCACCTGAGCCAGCCCGCGCTGTCCCGCACCCTGCGCCGACTGGAGGACCACCTCGGCGCCCGCCTCGTCGACCGCTCCACGCACCACCTGGAACTCACCGCGCAGGGCCGTACGTTCCGCGACAAGGCCCGCACGGCCGTCGCCGCCGTGGACGCCGCCCTCGACGCCGGCGGGCTGCGGAGCTGGCCGCTGCGCCTCGGCCACACCTGGGCGGCGCTCGGCGACCACACGATCCCGCTGCTGCGCCGCTGGGACGAGTCCCGCCCGGACGTCCCGCTGGAGCTGCTCCGCGTCGACGACCCCACGGCCGGCCTCACCCAGGGCAAGGTCGACGCGGCCCTGCTGCGCGGCGCCGTCACCGCGCCCGGGGTGCGCACGGCACTGCTGCTGGAGGAGGAGCGGGTGGTGGTCATGCCGGCGGACAGCCCGCTGGCCGCACTCCCCCGCGTCACCCTGGCCGACCTCGCGGCCCACCCCATCGTCCTGAACACCGTCTCCGGGACCACCACCCTGGAGCTCTGGCCCGCGGCGGGCCGGCCGGCGCCGGTGATCGAGGTGGCCAACACCGACGAGTGGCTCATGGCCATCGCCGCCGGGCGCGCCCTGGGGGTCACCACCTCGGCGACCCCCAGCAACCACGCGCACCCGTCGCTGGTCTACCGCCCCCTGGCCGACGCCCCGCCGGTCCCCGTCGTCCTCGCCTGGCGCGAGGGCCCGGTCCACCCGGCCGTACCGGACCTCCTCGCGCTGGCGCGCGAGATCCTCGGCGGGCGGACGGGCCGCGACCTCAGGGGCTGACGTTGGCGCAGATGGCGTAGAAGTCACCCCTGACGTTGTTTTCGGTGGGGTTCTCGGCGGAGACGTGCCACGACGTGCCGTCCGCCGAGGGGCCGGACTCGCGCACCACCAGGTACATGGGGTCACCGCTGGTCACCGTCACCCCGCCGCCGAGCACCCGCTTGCCGGCGGGGCAGTCGATCACATCCCTCCTGAGCCAGGTCGGGCCGGAAGTGAATCCGCCGGTGACCACCTCGTAGCCGGGGATTCCGGAACCGCTCGTCGAAGTGGACGCGGACTGGCCGCAGTTGACGTTCTGAGTGCCGGTGAGGGTGTTGCCCGACCCGGCCTGGCCCACGGGGAAGCAGGCGAGGACGACCGACGGGTTGCCGAGGAGCGAGAGCAGACTCTCTCCGTCCGCATGGGCGCTGCCGCCTCCCAGCAGTACTGCCGCCAGGGCGGCGCTGCCGATCGTCGCGAGCTTCTGTGAGAGCTTCAAGGTGCTGCCTTTCGTCCGGGCGGGCCGGACGGGCCCGGGACCGCCGCAGACAGGATCCCGAGACCGGCGCGCCGGACGCGGGGGCGACGCGCCGACCGCCTCGCCCCTTCCCCTGATCGGGCCCCCCGGATCAGCGCTGGCCCGTGGCCCGCGCGTAGAGCTTGGCGGCGTAGTCGCCGAGGACCGTGCTCGTGGAGACGTCGTCCGTGTCCCCGCCGGTCAGGATGCCGACGATCTTCCCGTCGCGGCCGATCCAGGCGCTGCCGCTGGTACCGCCCGGGAAGTCGGAGCAGTCGAAGCGCTGCTGCCGCTCGCCGGTGCGTACGGCGACCGCCGTGCAGGTACGCGGAACCTTGCGGTCGGCGGGGTAGCCCGTCACCGTGACCTCCTCGCCCGCGCGGCCGGACGTGTCCAGGGGCGCGCCGCCGGTGACGGCCTCGACGGTGCGGCCCTTGTCGTCGGGGGCGAGGCGGGCGAAGGCGAGGTCGTAGTCGTCGTCGGTGCCCTCGGCCCAGCGCTCGTCCTCGAAGACCTCCTCGATCTTCCACACCCCGTACGGGGCCGTGCCGTTCACGTACCCGGGGGCGAAGACGGCGCCCTTGCCGCCGGTCTGCTTGCCCTCCATCAGGCAGTGGCCGGCGGTGACGATCATGTTCTTGCCGGGGCTGCGCACGACGGTGGCGGTGCAGAAGTGCTCGCCGTCGAGGCCGCCGGTGAAGAGGGCGCCGGCGAACGCGACGGGCCCGCCGGGCTGGGGGCTCGCGGCGGCCGGCGGAGGCGTGGCGAGCTGCGGCTTGGACACCTGCGCCCGCGACGGCCCGGTCGGCGACGCCGAGGGCAGCGCCGACTTGGCCCGCACCGGAGCGGCCCCCTCGGGAGGCGGCACCAACTCGGCCACCGCCGCAGATGCGCCCAGCGCCGCCAACGCGCACAGCACCGCCGTCACCACGGACCGCTTGTCCACCGCCATGATCCCTCCCGCTTTGCCCTGGCGAGCATGCCCCGCGGACATGCCAAGGTGCAAGGCCGGAGCACCGGGCGGGGCCGGGTTGGCGGGATTCAGCCTGGCCGAATCACAGCTGGTTTGGGGGTTTCCCGTCAGTCCCATCGTCCTTCCGTGTCGGGCCGGTCCCTCAAGGGCGCTCACTGCGTTCGCGTCGCTTCGCGATGGCCTTCGGCCACCCTTGACCGACCGTCCCGCCCCGGAAAGCCGAAAGACTGCCGGGAAGCCCCCAAAGGAACGGTCACGGGGCAGGAGGAGAGGAGCGGGTCCGTCAGCGATGAGGCGACGGGGCCGGGCCTTGGCCGACCGGGCATCCGGGCCCGTGGATGCCGGATTCGGGGCCGGGGGCGCGACTACCCGCACGAGAGGCCGACCAGAGCGACCTCCGGAGCACCCAAGCGCGCTAGATCGCTACGCGCTCCTCATATCTCGGCGTCCGGCGACCGTCTGGGGCTGATACCCCCACCAGAGGATGACCGGAGCGGCCCAGGGAGCGGACGGGCGCGGCAGATCGCTACGCGCTCCCCTTGTCTCAGCGTCCGGCGGCCGTCCGGGGCTGATACCCGCACCGGAGGGACAATGAGGACATGAGCGGGAAGTACGCGGATCTGGACGGCGTCCTGGGCATCGGCGAGGACGCCGAGGGGGTGGCGTTCTACCTGCGCATCACTGCGGGTGAGCTCACCTACGACCGGGGCGGGGAGAGTTTCGACCACATCCAGGTCATCCTCTTCCAGACGGCTGCTCCAGGCCGCCCGGAGGACGCGAACGACATGTTCGAGACCGACGAGCTGGACGGCCTGGCCGCCGAGCTCCGTCGAGGAATCCTCGACTGGTACGGCGACCGCATGGCATTCCGCCTGCCCACGCCCGAGGAGCGGGACCTGATCCACGCCGCCACGGGCTGGACCTGACCGTCAGGCCCGGAAGCCGAGACAGGTCCACGACACTCCGGGACGTCCGTGCGGATCCTCGCGCTCGGCGAGGTGCAGGACCTCGCGATGCACCTCGTCGAAGGTCACGCTCTCGTACGGCTCGGCCAACGCCTCGGCCGCCTCACCGTATCCGGCGGTACTGGCCAGCCCATCCGTTTCACTGTCCACGACAAGGCCCCCCTGCCGCCCCGGACGGCCGCCGGACGCTGAGACAAGGGGAGCGCGTAGCGATCTGGCGCGCCCATGTGCGTCCTGGGCCGCTCCGGTCATCCTCTGGTGGGGGTATCAGCCCCAGACGGTCGCCGGACGCCGAGATATGAGGAGCGCGTAGCGATCTGGTGCGCCTCGGGGCGCCGGAAGTCGCTCTGATCGACCTCTCGGCCGGTAGTCGCGCCCCGGGCTCGGAATCCGGCACCCACGGGCCCGGATGCCCGGCCGGCCGACGCCCGGTCCCGTCGCCTCATCGCTGAGAGACCCGTCCCTTCCCCTCTGGACCGTGCCGTTCTTTTGGGGGTTTCCCGGCAGTCTTTCGGCTTTCCGGGGCGGGTCGGTCGGTCAAGGGTGGCCGAAGGCCATCGCGAAGCGACGCGAACGCAGTGAGCGCCCTTGAGGGACCGGCACGACACGGAAGGACGATGGGACTGACGGGAAACCCCCAAACCTTCTCCGAGACCGTCCGGCCGGAACCCCGTCAGCCCGTGACGCCGCCGAGGAAGGCCAGCCAGGCCGCAGGTGCCAGGGCCAGCTCGGGGCCGGCCGCCACCTTGGAGTCCCGGACGTGGATGGCCTGCGGGCAGGTGGCCACCTCGACGCAGTTGTCGCCGTCACTGCCGCTGTACGTCGACTTGTGCCAGGAGAGGGCCACTTCGACGCAGTTGTCGCCGTCGTTGCTGCTGTAGCTGCTCTTGAACCAGTGCAGATCGGCATTGCTCATAGCGTCCCTCGCGTTCTCTCCAACAGGCCCAAGGAGTCAGCCGGATTGAGAGCCTGCGAACGCAGTTTGGCATACCGCTGCTGGAGGATGCTGACCTCTTTGGGGTCCGAAATGAGCACCCCGGCACGCTGCCCTTCGCTGTAGCCGAACCACTGGTGATCCGGGGTCTCCAGGAGGCAAATGGGACCGTCGTGACCGGCATGTTCGGCCTGCCGCCTCGGCATGATCTGAACCGTCACGTTGCGCAGCCGCACCACTTCCAAGAGGTGGTCGATCTGGTCACGCATGACCTCCGGCCCACCGAAGCACCGGTCGAAAACCGCTTCCTCGACGATGAAGCTGAAGGAGGAGTTCGGCAGATCCCGCAGTATGTACTGTCGGTCCATCCAGCCGACGACCTGGGCCTCGATCCTCTCGTCCTCCAGCGGCGGAACCCGCTCCGCGAACAGCCCCCGCGCATACCCCTCCGTCTGCAACAACCCCGGCACCATCCGGCACTCGTACGTGTACAGGCTCAGCGCCGTCGGCTCCAGCAGGGCCCACTTGCGGAACCACGACGCCACCCGCCTCGGCCGTGTCAGGTACTGGGCCGCGCCCTTCACCGCGCCGAAGCAGTCGAGCTGTTCCTCGACCAGCTCCACCAGCCGTTCACTCGGGTAGCGGCGGGCCTGTTCCACCGAGGCGATGTACTGCGCGGAGTAGCCGATCAGCTCGCCCAGGCCCTCCTGGGTCAGGCGGGCGCGTTTCCGGAAGGCCTTCAGGACGGCCGCGAAGCTGCGGAGGGCCCCGTTCGGGTCCTCGACGTCCTCTTCCTCTTCGGTCTCACAGTCGGCGTCGTTCACGCGCTCCACCTCTGACACCCCCAACTCACGCACCTCCGCGCCATGTTCAGGGCAGCCCCTCCCCCCGGACCAGTACCTCCACTCGTACAACACCCCCAGTAGCAGCAGCTCGGTCGAATCCGACCCGAACCCCACCACCTCCGATCACCAACGGCCTTTACAAGGCCCCGTTTTCACGTAAGCTCCCCCTCAACAGCCAAACAGTGTCCGGGGGAAACAGTAATGTCGATCGCCGCTCTCACCACCACCGCCACCACCACCGCCATCACCGCCGCCGCCCTCACCACCCCTCTCGCCGCCCTCCTCACCCACCGCGCCCTCCGCCGCGCCGCCAACGCCCGCCTGATGCGGATCGACACGCCGAACGGCATCGACGAGCAGGGGTTCGTCCGGATCGGCGGGATCGACCAGTGGATCTCCATCCGGGGCGAGGACCGGGCCAACCCGGTGCTGCTGGAGATCCACGGCGGTCCCGGTGCGGCCAACTCCCCCTACGGCGCCCGCACCCGGTCCTGGGAGCGGTACTTCACCCTCGTCCGGTGGGACATGCGCGGCGCCGGCCTCACCTTCGCCAACGGCGGCGCGACCGCCCAGGGCGGGGAGGCCACCTTCGAGCAGCTCTACGCGGACGCCCTGGAGGTCACCCACCACGTCCGCGAGCGCCTCGGCGTCGACCGGGTCGTGCTCCTCCCCAGCTCCTTCGGCACGGTCTTCGGGCTCCGCCTGGCCCGCAACCACCCCGAGCTCTACTCCGCGTACGTCGGCACCGACCAGAACGTCCTGGAGGCGGGCCGGGACACCTCCGCGTACGACGCCACCCTCGACCGGCTCCGGACGGCCGGCAAGACCAAGGACCTCGCGACGATCGAGGCCATGGGCCCGGACCCGCGCCGGTGGACCCCGAAGCAGCGGACCGTGTACGACAAGCTGTGCGCGGGCAGCGACCAGCTGACGCTGGACACCGTGAAGAAGGTGGTCCTGGGTTCGATGTGGCTGTCGCCGCTGTACTCCTTCAAGCGGATCGCGGCGTACTTCAAGGCGCAGGGCTTCTCGGAGTCCGTCACCCCCGGCTCCCACGACATCGACGTCTGGGCCGACGGGACCACCTTCCGCATCCCGTTCTTCGTCTTCCAGGGCGCCCACGACGTGATCACCCCGGCAGCCCGCGCGAAGGCTTACTTCGACGCGGTCGAGGCCCCCGTCAAGGCGTTCGAGCTGATCGAGGACGCGAGCCACTTCGCGGCGCTGCGCCACCCGGACCGCTTCCTGGACCTCCTCCTGACCCACGTCCGCCCGGCCGTGACGGGCGCTCCCGCCGGCGCCCGCACCACCGCCTGACCGCCGGGTGCGTCAGTCGGCCGTGCCGCGCGGGACGACCCACCGCATCGGCTGGCCCGTGACGGCGGCGATCAGGTCGTAGTCGCCGTCGTAGTGCAGGACGGTCGCGCCATTCATCTCCGCGGTCGCCGCGATGACCAGATCCGGTACGGATACCGCCTTCCAGGCGCCCGCTTCGATCAGCAGGGCCTGAACCTCCATGGCCCGGTCCCACGCCTCGTCGTAGGTGGCGAGCCAGTCGAATCCGCGCAGCTCCTCACGGATCTCCCGGGCCTCGGCCGCGCCCCGCGCGCTGTACAGCACCTCAAGCTCGATGGCGCCGCACAGGGCGAGGAGCCCCTGGACATGCAGGGGCTCGACCACCTTCCGGACAGCCGGCTCGGGGTAGCGGGCGAGCGCGGACTTGTCGATGAGGAAACGTGTGCTCATGTCGCCTTGTCCCGCACGTCTGGAACGGGGTGCTGGCCAGGTGCGGCATCGGGCACTCCCGGCTGGTCGACCGGGCCGGTGAGGTCGGGCAGCCGCCCCTCGGCCAGGCGGGCGAAGAACGCCTCTCGCTTGCGGCGCTTGACCACGTCCTCAAGGGCCGCGTTGACCGTGGCGACCTTCGTCTTCGTGCCGAAGATCTCTGCGGCCTCCGCCAGCAGGGCGTCGTCCACGTCGATGACGGTTCTGGCCATGATGACCTCCTCGGCGCGCGGCGACCTGCCTCCGCTCTACTTAAACGATATCAAGATCGGCATCAGGAGATATCGTTTCTGTAGCCGCAAGCAAGCAGGCGCCCCTTCCCACCTCCCTACGCCCCCGCCCAGAGCCCCTCCGCCGTGAGCCCCAGCAGGTCGATGGCGTTGCCCCGGACGATGCGGTCCACCACCTCCGGGTCCAGGTGGCCCATCTGCGCCTCGCCGACCTCCCTCGACTTCGGCCAGGTGGAGTCCGAGTGCGGGTAGTCCGTCTCGTAGAGGACGTTGCCCACCCCGATGGCGTCCAGGTTGCGCAGCCCGAAGGCGTCGTCGAAGAAGCAGCCGTAGACGTGCTCCGCGAAGAGCTCGGACGGCGGGCGGTGGACCTTGTCGGCGACGCCGCCCCAGCCGCGGTTCTCCTCCCAGACCACGTTCGCGCGCTCCAGGATGTAGGGGATCCATCCGATCTGGCCCTCGGCGTACATGATCTTCAGGTTCGGGAAGCGCTCGAACTTGCCGCTCATCAGCCAGTCCACCATGGAGAAGCAGCAGTTGGCGAAGGTGATGGTGGAGCCGACGGCCGGCGGGGCGTCCGCCGAGGTGGAGGGCATGCGCGACGAGGAGCCGATGTGCATGGCGATGACCGTGCCGGTCTCGTCGCAGGCCCGCAGGAACGGGTCCCACTCGTCGGTGTGGATCGACGGCAGCCCCAGGTGCGGCGGTATCTCGGAGAAGGCGACCGCGCGCACGCCGCGGGCGGCGTTCCTGCGCACTTCCTCCGCGGCGAGGAGTGCGTCCCACAGGGGGATGAGGGTCAGCGGGATGAGGCGGCCCCCGGCTTCGGGCCCGCACCACTCCTCCACCATCCAGTCGTTGTACGCGCGCACTCCGAGCAGCCCGAGCTCCCGGTCCTTGGCCTCGGTGAAGGTCTGGCCGCAGAAGCGCGGGAAGGTGGGGAAGCAGAGGGCGGACTGGACGTGGTTGACGTCCATGTCGGCGAGGCGCTCGGGAACCGAGAAGGAGCCCGGGCGCATCTGCTCGTAGGTGATGACTTCCAGTTTGATCTCGTCACGGTCGTACCCCACCGCGGTGTCGAGGCGGGTGAGCGGCCGGTGCAGGTCCTCGTACACCCACCAGTCGCCGACCGGGCCGTCGTCGCCCCTGGCGCCCATGACCGGCGCGAACTTGCCGCCGAGGAAGGTCATTTCCTTGAGGGGGGCGCGGACGATCCGGGGGCCGGTGTCGCGGTACCTGGACGGGAGCCGGTCCCGCCAGACGTTGGGGGGCTCAACCGTGTGGTCGTCCACCGAGATGATCTTCGGGAAGGTCTCCATGCGCTCTACCGTAGCGCTGAACTGACGACCCGTCAGCTATTCGGACCGCAGTCCCGCCACAGTCGCAGTTCGGCCAGGAGCGGTTGGCTCCGCTGCGGGCTGACTTGTACGTGCAACACAGGGCAGACTGACCCTTGAACCGACGGAAGGCAGGGGGGACGACAGATGGACGGCGTACCGCCCATCCCGCAGCAGCGGAACAACCCCGACGCGGCCCGGTCCCACAGCGGCACCGGCACCACGCCCGACGCTCCCGTGCCCGAACCCCCGGGCGCCCCCGCCCCCGCCGGCAACCGCTTCGCCGTGCTCGGCCCCGTCCGCGCCTGGCTCGGCGCCGAGGCACTGCCCTCCGGCAGCCCCCAGCAGCGCGCCCTGCTCGCCGTACTGCTGCTGCGCGACGGCCGCACCGCCACCGCGCCGGAGCTGATCGACGCCATCTGGGGCGAGCACCCCCCGCAGCAGGCCCTCGCCACCATCCGCACCTACGCCTCCCGGCTGCGCAAGGTCCTCGAACCCGGGCTGCTCGTCAGCGACGCCGGCGGCTACGCCATCCGGCTGCGCCACCAGGAGTCCCTGGACCTCGGCATCGCCCGCAGCCTGGCCGCCGACGCCGAGAAGGCCCGCGCCGCCGGGGAGCGCACCCTCGCCCGTACGCTGCTGGCCCGCGCCCTGGAGATGTGGGACGGCGAACCCCTCGCCGGGGTCCCCGGACCGCACGCCGAGACCGAGCGCACCCGCCTGTCCGAGTGGCGCCTCCAGCTGCTGGAGACCCGCCTCGACCTCGACCTGGAGGTCGGCCACCACGCCGAGGCCGTCTCCGAGCTCACCGCCCTCACCGCCGCCCACCCCCTCCAGGAACGGCTGCGCGAGCTGCTGATGCTCGCCCTCTACCGCAGCGGCCGGCAGGCCGAGGCCCTCGCCGTGTACGCGGACACCCGCCGGCTCCTCGCCGAGGAGCTCGGCGTCGACCCGCGCCCCGAGCTGTCCGCGCTCCAGCAGCGGATCCTGAACGCCGACGCCGAGCTCGCCCGCGCAGAGGACCCCGCCCCCACCGCCGCGCCCGTACCCGTGAGGCCCGCCCAGTTGCCCGCCACCGTCCCCGACTTCACCGGCCGCGCCCCCTTCGTCGCCGAGCTCGGGGAGATCCTCGCCGGCGCCGACGGGCAGGTCATGGCCGTCTCCGCACTGGCCGGCATCGGCGGCGTCGGCAAGACCACCCTCGCCGTGCACGTCGCCCACGCCGCCCGGCCGCACTTCCCCGACGGGCAGCTCTACGTCGACCTCCAGGGCACCGAACCCCGGCCCGCCCTCCCCGAAGCCGTCCTCGGCTCCTTCCTGCGGGCCCTCGGCACCCCCGACAGCTCCATCCCCGACTCCCCCGCCGACCGGGCCGCGCTCTACCGCTCGATCCTCGACGGCCGCCGCGTCCTGGTCCTGCTCGACAACGCCCGGGACGCCGCCCAGGTCAGGCCGCTGCTGCCGGGCACCGCCGGCTGCGCCGCCCTCGTCACCAGCCGGGTCCGGATGTCGGGCCTCGCCGGGGCCCATCTCGTCGACCTCGACGTGATGAGCCCCGAGGAGGCCCTGCAGCTGTTCACCCGCATAGTCGGCGCCGAACGGGTAGGCGCCGAACGGCAGGCCGCCCTCGACGTCGTAGGCGCCTGCGGCTTCCTGCCGCTCGCCATCCGCATCGCCGCGTCCCGGCTCGCCGCCCGCCGCACCTGGACCGTCTCCGTCCTCGCCGCCAAGCTCGGCGACGAGCGCCGCCGCCTCGACGAGCTCCAGGCCGGCGACCTCGCCGTCAAGGCCACCTTCGAGCTCGGCTACGGCCAGCTGGAGCCCGCCCAGCAGCGCGCCTTCCGCCTCCTCGGGCTCGCCGACGGACCCGACGTCTCCCTCGCCGCCGCGGCCGCCGTGCTCGACCTCCCCGAGCACGACACCGAGGACCTCCTGGAAGCTTTAGTCGACTGCTCCCTGCTGGAATCCGCCGCGCCCGGCCGCTACCGCTTCCACGACCTCGTACGGCTCTACGCGCGTGCGTGCGCCGAACGCGACGAGCGGCCCGACGGCCGCGGGGACGCCCTCGACCGGCTCCTCGACTTCTACCTCGCCACCGCCGCCCGCGTGTACTCCGTGGAGCGCCCCGGGGACCGGCTCCCCGCCCACCTCAGCGCCACCCGCCACCCCGGCCTGGTCCTCACCGACCCCCGCACCGCCCTGGACTGGCTGTTCGCCGAGGCCGACCCGCTGCTCGCCTGCGTACGGCAGTCCGCCGGCCGGCCGGGCGCCCTGCGCCGGGCCGTGGACCTGCTGTGGGCGGCCAAGGACCTCGCCGAGTCCGGCGCCAACTCCAAGCAGTACGAGGCCGCCGCGCTGACCCTGTGCGAGGCCGCCCGCGCCGCCCGGGACCCGCGCACCGAGGGCCGGGCGCGCACCACCCTCACCATGGTCCACCTCTTCGCCGGCCGCTTCGCCGAGGCCGACGAGCAGGCCCGCCAGGCGATGGAGCTGGCCCGCGAGGCCGGCGACCCGCTGCCCAGCTGCTGGGCGCCCAACGACCGGGGCATCATCGCCCTCTACCAGAACCGCTACGAGGACGGCGAGCGCTACCTGCTGGAGGCCATAGAGAGCTTCCGTGCCGACGACAACCACATCGGCGAGGCCAGCGCCCTGTGCAACCTCTCCCGCATCCACGTGGGCCTGGGCCGCCTCGGCAGCGCCATCGACCTCGCCCGGCAGGGCATCGCCGTCTACGACCGGATGGGCCTGACCCTGCGCCTGGCCAACGGCCGCTACGCGCTCGGCATCGCCCTCACCCAGGCCGGCCGGCTCGGCGAGGCGCTGGCGCAGCTCGGCGAGGCCCTGTCGCTGTTCCACGACAACCGGCAGCCGCTGTGGGAGGGCGTCACGCACTTCCGGCTCGCCGAGGCCCACCTGGCGGCGCAGCGGCCCACCCTGGCCGCCAAGCACGCCGAGCAGGCGATCGCGCTGCGCGGCATCGGCGGGGAGTGGCGCCGGGCCACCGTACTGACGGTCCTGGGCAAGGCGCTGCGACGCCTGGGCCAGCCGGACCGGGCGCGGGCGTGCTGGCGGGACGCGGAGTCGGTGTTCGCCCAGCTCGGGTCGGCCGAACTGGCCGAGGTGCGGGCCCTACTGGCGTCGGAACTGGCTGCCTGACCTGCTCGTTTCCGGGCGGCCGGCGGGCTGCCGCGCGATGGACGTGGACGTTCATCGTTCGTTTATCGCCTCGCGCCACCATGGGTACATCGACCCGGCGCTTCGGGGGACAGCCGGGCCGGTTGGAGGACTACCCGTTCGGCGGTCCACGGGGGAACCGCCGAACGGGCCCGACCCAGCACGGGCCCGACTCAGGATCAGGAGAGCCGAGATGACGACGAACGAGAACAGCCTGCCGCTCGACGCGGACATCAGACCGTTCGACAACCACGCCTCCGGTGCCGAGATCGACCCGCGGGAGCTTCCCGCGGAGCCGCCGGTGGTGAAGCCCGGGGAGTCTCCGGACGACAACCACGCCTCCGGCGAGGAGATCGTGTCGCTGGACAACCACGCGTCCGGCCCGCGCCCGTAACACCGGGAGCGGGGCACGGCGTACGGGGGAGACGTACGGGGGAATGCGTACGGGGGGCCCTTGAGCGGTCGTACGGGGGACGTACGGGGGGACCGCTCGGGGGGCGTACGGGGGAAAGAACGCAAGGACGGACGGCCCACGGGGGATTCGGGGGAATTCGGGGCCGTCCGCACGGGGGAATGAGCGCGGTGGCCGCGGTGGCCGGAGGGGGACCACCGCGGCCGCCGCCTTTCCGCGTCCGGTGCGCCGTAGGGTGTGACCGTGTTCACTTCTCAGGGACCCAGCCTGCGGGAACTGGCCGTCCAGGCCCTCTCGTCCGTCGAGCGCGGCTACGACCTGCTCGCGCCCAAGTTCGACCGGACCCCGTTCCGGACCCCGGACCGGATGCTCGACGCCGTCGAGGAGACCCTCGCCGCGCGCGAGGGGTCCTTCGGGTCCGGGCTGGACGTGTGCTGCGGTACGGGCGCGGGGCTGGGGATGCTGCGCCGGCTGTGCCGGGACCGGGTGACGGGGGTCGACCTCAGCGCGGGCATGCTGGCGGAGGCCGCGCGGGCGCATCCCGAGGGCGTGGACCTCGTACGGGCCGACGCGCTGGCGCTGCCGGCCGAGCTCGGGGACTCGTACGACCTCGCGGTGAGCTTCGGCGCCTTCGGCCACTTCCTGCCGTCCGAGCGGCCGGCCCTGTTCTCGGGGGTGCACCGGGCGCTGCGGCCGGGCGGTGTCTTCGCCTTCCCGGTCGGCGCCCCGATCCCGCCGTCCTCCCCGCTGTGGTGGGCGGTCGCGGGCTTCGACGCGGCGATGCGGGTCCGCAACGCGGTGTGGCGGCCGCCGTTCGTGATGTACTACCGCACCTTCCCGTTCGGCCCGGTCCGCGCCGACCTGGAGGCGGCGGGCTTCCGCGTGGAGACGGTCCCGCTGGAGCACTTCGGACACCGCGAGGACGGCACCCCGCGGTGGCGGCTGCTGCTGGCGCGGAAGCCGGTGTGATCACCAGACCCGGTCGAAGGGGAGGTGTACCCGCAGCTGGTCGGTGAGGTCGTTGCCGGCGCGGAGGCGGGCGGTGTCGTTGGCGGAGAGGGCGCGGCCGTAGACGCGTACGTCGTCCAGGGCGCCCGCGTAGAAGGCCTTGTAGTCGGGCTGCGTGCCGAGGTGGACGGTGAAGGCTCCGGCGGGGCGGAAGTCCATCTGGTCCGGGGTGAGTCCGGTGGTGGCGGGCGGGGCTCCGTCGACGGAGAGTTCGAGGCGGGTGCCCTTGCGCTGGAGGACGACGTGGTGCCAGGCGTCGTCGTCGGTGCGGGTGCGGGTGGTGACGGAGGCGGGGCCGGTGCCCGCGTTGACGGTGGCTTCGAGGCGGCCGGTGGCGGGGTCGGCCTCGATGCGGAGCTGTTTGGCGGCCGGGCCCTGGCCGTAGGCCCAGAGGAGGGGCTGGCGCAGGCCGCTGTCGCGGTCCTGGCCGCGGGTCTTGTACTTGACCCAGGTGGTGACGGCGAAGTCGGCTTCGCCGATGCGGAGTTCGCCGGGGCAGTTGATCAGGCGGAGGAAGTCGTCCTTGCCGTCGAAGCGCATGGCCTTGCCGCCGTCGGGGCGGTTGCCGAGCCTGGGGGCGCCGTGCACGACGGCGTGGTTGTGGAACGGGGTGGCGTCGGCGGTGTGGCGCGGAGTGAGGTCCTCGGTGGCGGCCTGGAGCTCGTGGGGGCCGAAGGCGGTGAACTTGATGTAGCCGTGCGGGGTGCCGTTGGCGGTCTCGTAGAGCATGCCGACCCGGCCGCCGGGCAGGGCCGTCATGTCGGAGTAGCCGGCGCGCTCGCGCAGGACGACGGCGCCGCCCTTGGACCAGGTGCGGCCCTCGTCCTTCGAGGTGCGCACGGCCAGGGTCCAGCGGTCGGAGAACTCGGCGCCGGGCCGGCTGGGCGCCGACAGCAGCAGGGGGCCGCCGGGCAGCTGGAGTACGGATCCGGAGGCGGGCGGGGCCGGGAGGTCGGCGACGGGGAGGAAGCCGGGGTCCGGGACGGCGGGTGCGGCGGCGTCCTCGACGATCGCGGCGACGCGGTGGTCGGGGGTGCCGCAGGTGGCGGTGGAGCGGGCGTTGACGTAGATCCGGCCGTCGGGCAGCTGGGTCAGGGCGGGTTCGTTGGGGGCGGGAGTGCCTTCGGGGGCGCCCCAGCGGGCTCCGGGCCGCCAGGTGAGGCCGCCGTCGTCGCTGTAGAGGAGCTGGGCGCCGGATTCGTTGGACTCGGTGCGGTAGTCGGCGCTGACGACGAGCCGGCCGGGGCGGTCGGGGCGGGTCGGGGTGAGCTGGATGCCGTGGCCTGGTCCGACGGAGACCCAGGCCCAGTCGGCGCCCTTGAGCTGGGGCTGCGGGGCGGGGTCGGTGGTCCAGCCGGCGCCGTCGTCGGTGCTGTGGGCCAGGCGCAGTTCGCGGGGGCCGCGTACGCGGTTGCCGTCGGCGTCGGGGGTCCAGGTGCTGTAGGCGTGGAGCAGGGTGATGCGTCCGGAGGCGGAGTCGACGACGGGGACGGGGTTGCCGTAGGCGCCGGGGTCGCCCGCGCCGCGGACGACCTGCATGGGTCCCCAGGTGCGGCCCTCGTCGGTGGAGCGCTTGAGGACGATGTCGATGTCGCCGATGTCGTCGCAGCCGGCGGTGCGGGCCTCGGCGATGGCCAGCAGGGTGCCGTCCTTGGTGGTGATGAGGGTGGGGATGCGGTAGCAGTCGTAGCCCTCGGTGAAGGCGCTGAAGGGCGCGGAGACGGCGGCGGTCAGGCCGGCCGCCTTCTTCGCCTTCGCGGGTCCGCCGCCGTCGGCGGGGTCGGAGGGTGCCGGGGCGAGGGTGAGCCAGCCCGCGGTGCACAGGCCCAGCACGCCGGTGACGGCCCACGCCACGCCCGCTCTCCGGGCCGGCCGACGGAACCGGAACGGCAAACGGAATCGGACACCTGACTGGTTTGGGCTCACCCGTGCAGGCTAACGCCCCGGCGGGGCGCGGCTGTGGCACGCCGTCCGGGTCGGCCGCGTCGCGGGCCTGCCGGGGCCGGCCTGATCCGAAAGACACGGCCTGGCGGTCAGCGTGTGCGCAGCTCCGTCTTGAGGACCTTTCCACTGGCGTTGCGCGGGAGGGCGGGGACGAACTCGACCTCTCGCGGGACCTTGTAGTTGGCCATCTCCCGCCGGGACCAGGCGATCAGGTCGTCGGCGGTGAGGGTGGAGCCGGGGCGGCGGACCGCGTACGCCTTGCCGACCTCGCCGAGGCGGGGGTCGGGGACGCCGACGACCGCGACGTCGGCGATGTCCGGGTGCAGGCCGAGGAGTTGCTCTATCTCGGCGGGGTAGGCGTTGAAGCCGCCGACGATGAACATGTCCTTGATCCGGTCGGTGATGCGCAGGTTGCCCGCGGCGTCGAGGACGCCGACGTCGCCGGTGCGCAGCCAGCCGTCGGGGGTGACGGCGGCTGCGGTGCCCTCGGGGTCCTCGAAGTAGCCGCGCATGACGTGGTGGCCGCGGACCAGGACCTCTCCGGCCTCGCCGGCCGGGAGGGCGGTGCCTTCGGGGCCGGCGACGCGTACCTCGGTGTCGGGGATGGCCCGGCCGGAGGTGGCGGCGACGGTCTCGGCGGGGTCGTCGCGCCGGCACATGGTGACGATGCCGCCGGCCTCGGAGAGCCCGTACGCGGTGAGGACGGTGGCGATGCGCAGTTCGGCGCGGAGCCGTTCGACGAGCTGGAGGGGGACGACGGCGGCGCCGGTGACGACCAGGCGCAGGGCGGACAGGTCGTGGTGGTCGCGCTGGGGGTGGTCGAGGAGGGACTGGTGGAGGGTGGGCGGTCCGGGGAGTACGGAGATCCGCTCGGCGGCGATGTTGGCGAGGACGGTGTCCACGTTGAAGACGGGCTGGGGGACCATCGTGGCGCCGCGCATCAGGCAGGCGATGATCCCGGCCTTGTAGCCGAAGGTGTGGAAGAAGGGGTTCACGATGAGGTAGCGGTCGCCCTCGCGCAGTCCGGCGAGTTCGCTCCACACGGCGTAGCAGCGCAGGGTCTGGGCGTGGGTGATGACGGCGCCCTTGGGGCTGCCGGTGGTGCCGGAGGTGAAGATGATGTCGGAGGGGGTGTCGGGGCGTATCGCGTCGGCGCGTTCGCGGACGGCGGCGGCGGTCACCGCGTCCCCGCCGGCGAGGAAGTCCTTCCAGGTGCGGAAGGCCTCGGGGGCGTCGTCGGCGAGGACGACGACCTGGTCGAGGTGGGGCAGGCCGGGGAGGGGTCCGGTGCCGGACCCTTCGGCGGTGGCGCGGCGCAGGGAGGCGACGTAGGAGGTGCCGAGGAAGGTGCCGGTGACGAAGAGCAGGCGGGCGCGGCTGCGGGCGAGGACGTAGGCGGCTTCGGCGCCCTTGAAGCGGGTGTTGAGGGGGACGAGGACGGCGCCCGCGGTGACGGCTCCGAGGGCGGAGACGATCCATTCGAGGGTGTTGGGAGCCCAGACGGCGACCCGGTCGCCCGGTTCGGTGCCGGCGGCGAGGCAGGCGGCGGCGGCCCGTTCGACGCGGGCGCCGAGTTCGGCGTAGCTGATGCGGGTCCGCCCGTCGACGACGGCCTCGCGGTCGCCGTAGCGCTCGGCGGCGTCCCGCACGAGGGCGGCGACGGTGCGCCAGCGCAGGTCGCCGCGGGGGTCGGGGGTGTCGGCCGGGGCCGGTCCCGTGCGGCCCGCGTCCGCTCCGGAGTCCTGTTCGATGCCGTCCGCGCCCGCGCCCTCGTACATCCGCCCGCCCCTCCCTGGAACCCAGTAGCTGACTATCCGTCAGATTAGCTGTAGCCTTCGCGGCTGTCAGTACTGGCGCACCCGGAGGTGGCGATGGCGGCAACGCTCAAGGACGCTACGGCAATCGTCGGCATCGGCCAGACCGCCTTTGCCAAACGGCTGCCGTCGACCGAGAAGGAACTGGCCTGCCGGGCGATCCTCGCGGCCCTCTCCGACGCGGGCATCGCACCCTCCGAGGTCGACGCCTTCGCCTCCTACACGATGGAGGAGACCGACGAGGTCGAGGTCGCCAAGGCCGTCGGCGCCGGCGACGTCACCTTCTTCTCCAAGGTCGGCTACGGCGGCGGCGGTTCCTGCGCCACCGTCGGCCACCTCGCCGCCGCCATAGCCACCGGCCAGGCCACCGTGGGCGTCGCCTGGCGCTCCCGCAAACGCGGCTCCGGACCCAGACCCTGGAAGAACACCTCCGTCCAGCTGCCCACCCCGGGACAGTGGACCCGGCCCTTCGGACTGCTGCGCCCGGCCGACGAGATCGGCATGCTGGCCCGCCGCTACATGCACGAGTACGGGGCCACCCGCGACCACCTCTTCAACGTCGCGATGGCCTGCCGCAACCGGGCCAACGAGAACCCGGCCGCGATGATGTACGAGCGGCCGCTGACCCGCGAGATGTACATGAGCTCCCGCATGATCAGCGACCCGCTCTGCCTCTTCGACAACTGCCTGGAGACGGACGGCGCGCTCGCCTGCGTGATCGTCTCCGCCGAACGGGCCCGGGACTGCCGGCAGAAGCCCGTCTACGTGCACTCCGCCGCCCAGGGGCTGCCCGCCCAGCACCACGGGATGGTCAACTACTGGAACGACGACCCCCTGTCCGGCCCCGCCTGGACCGCCGCCCGCCACCTGTGGAAGCAGGCCGACTTCGGCCCGGCCGACGTGGACGTCGCCCAGATCTACGACGCCTTCACCCCCCTGATCCCGCTCTCCCTGGAGGGCTACGGCTTCTGCGGGCGCGGCGAGGGCGCCGCCTTCACCGAGGGCGGGTCCCTGGAGCTCGGCGGCCGGCTGCCGATCAACACCGGCGGCGGCGGGCTGAGCGAGGCCTACGTCCACGGGTTCAACCTGATCAACGAGGGCGTCAAGCAGCTGCGCGGCACCTCCACCGCCCAGGTGCCGGACGCCGCCACCTGCCTGGTGACGGCGGGCGAGGGCGTCCCGACGTCCGCGATCCTGCTGCGCGCGTGAGGAGCCGACCGATGACCCCCGCCGAAGAGACCACCCCCGGCCAGAGCACCGTTGGCGGGCCCGCAGCCGCGGAGCCCGCAGCCGCGGAGTCCCTCCTGCTGCCCGTGCCCGACGAGGACGGCGCCCCCTTCTGGGAGTACGCCGCCCGGGGCGAACTCCGCGTCCAGGCCTGCACCGCCTGCGGCCGGCTGCGCTTCCCGCCCCGCCCCTGCTGCCCGCACTGCCAGTCCTTCGACAGCGAGTGGCGCCCGATGAGCGGCCGGGGCCGGATCTGGTCCTGGGTGCGGCCGCACCCGCCGCTGCTGCCCGCGTACGCCGCGCAGGCCCCGTACAACGTCATCCTCGTCGAGCTGGCCGACGCCCCGCAGATCCGGCTGGCCGGGAACCTCGTCGCCTCCGCCGACGCCCCGCTGAACTCCGTGGACCCGGCGCGGCTGCGCATCGGCGCCCGGGTCCAGGTGGTGTTCACCGAGACCGGCGGGATGAGCGTGCCGCGCTGGGTCCTGGAGAAGGCATGACCCTGCGCGTCGAGCGGGACAAGGCCGCCGGGGTCGCCGTCGTCACCCTGGACCGGGAGCGCCGGCACAACGCGATCGACCTGGAGACGGCCGCCGCGCTGGCAGCGGTGTGGCGGGAGCTGCGCTTCGACGGGGACGTGCGGGCGGTGGTGCTGACGGGCGCGGGCACCGCCGCGTTCTGCACGGGCATCGACCGCTCGGCGGACGTTCCGCAGCCGGAGTCACCGTACTCGGCGGACGACCCGCTGATCGCGATCGGGCCGAAGGCCAACGACCTGTGGAAACCCGTGGTCGCCGCCGTCAACGGCATGGCCTGCGGCGGGGCGTTCTACCTGCTCGGCGAGGCGGAGTTCATCGTCTCCTCCACCGGCGCGACCTACTTCGACCCGCACACCTCGTACGGGATGGTCAGCGCCTACGAGGCCGTGTACATGGCGCAGCGGATGCCCTTCGGGGAGGCGGCCCGGATGTCCCTGATGGGGACGGCGGAACGGCTTTCCGCGCGGCGGGCGTACGAGATCGGGCTGGTCTCGGAGCTGGCGGAGCCCGGGGAGCTGCTGGAGGCGGCGCTGCGCTCGGCGCGCACCCTGGCCGGTTTCCCGACGGAGGCGGTACAGGGCACCGTACGGGCCCTGTGGTCGGCGAAGCGGGCCGCGCTCCAGCAGGCCCTGGACCAGGCGCCGGCGCTGATCGCGCTGGGGAACCTGCCGCCGGAGCGGCAGGCGGACCTGTTCGCGTCCCGTCCGCCGGGGACGGACTTCCGGCTGCGCTGAGCCGCGGGGCGGGGTCGGTGTCCGGAGGGCGGCCCCGGGCGCCGCCCGACGTGTCGGCATTCACCACCCCACACCCGGAACGTGCTCCTCCATTCTCTGCGCCACCAGCGAAGACACCCTCCACAGCGTGCTCCGCCGCCGGAAACCGTGGTTGCATCCCGAGCACCGAACCCGGCGGCGAACCGCACCACTCCGCGTCCCTTCGGTGGCATCGAACCACCATGAGGAGCACGGCACAGTGCGCACCATCTCCACCGAGATCAGCATCGACGCGACCCCCGAAGAGGTCTGGGCGGTCCTCACCGACCTCCCCCGCTACTGCACCTGGAACCCGTTCATCCGCGAGGCCGCCGGGGAGGCGGTCCCCGGGGAGCGGCTCACCCTGAGGATGTACCCGGAAAAGGGGAAGCCCACGACCTTCCGGCCGACCGTCCGGGTCGCCTCCCCCGGCACCGAGCTGCGCTGGACCGGGCACTTCCTCGTGCGCGGCCTCTTCGACGGCGAGCACTACCTGCGCCTGGCCGAGGGCCCGAACCGCACCACCCGGCTGGAGCACGGCGAGCGCTTCCGCGGCCTGCTGGTGCCCTTCCTCGGCAAGATGCTGGACGGGACCGCGCGGAACTTCACCGCGATGAACGACGCCCTGCGCGCCCGCGTCGAATCGGCCCGCGCCACCTCCTGACGCACCCGGCGTGCGGCTCCGGCGCCGCGGACGTAGCGTCGGGATCATGACCGCTACCCCGGAGGGCCGGGCATGATCCGCAACGCGATCGGTTCGCTCATGGGTCTGATCGGCGCCACGGCCGCCGTCTGGAGCCCCTTCCGCGCCTGGTACGACGGCCGCCCCGGCCGCGACTACCGGATCGAGGAACTGTTCGCCGGCTCCGGCATCACCGACGACGGGGCCGCCCCGCTGGGCTCGCTGCTGCTGCCGTACCTGTTCGCGGCGCTGCTGACGCTGCTCGCGGTCGTGCGGCGCTCGCGGCTGCTGATGGCGCTCGCCGGGGTCGTCGTACTGGGCTTCGCGGTGCTGTGGACGGTCCGCCAGGGCCAGGCGGCCGGGGGCCTGTCGGTCGGGATCGAGGGCACCGGCATCGGCTCCGGCGTCGCCACCGCCTTCGGCGCGGGCGCCCTGCTGCTGCTCGCGGCGGCGGTCATGCGCGGCCGCCGGCGCCGCACCCGGCGCGAGCTCCCGCGCGACGGGCTCGACCCCGTGGACCCCGCGCCGTGGGCTCCGGCCCCGTCGAAGGACCACTGAAACGGCGGCGGCCCCGCACCCCGAGCGGGGAGCGGGGCCGACCGGCGCGTGCTGTGGATCAGGCCTCGACGGTGCCGGAGGCAGCGATCTCGATCTTGGCGCGGGTGGCGCCGGACGGGGTGCCCAGGGACTCGATCTTGTCGACGATGTCCTGGCCCTCGACGACCTCGCCGAAGACGACGTGCTTGCCGTCGAGCCACGAGGTGACGACGGTGGTGATGAAGAACTGCGAGCCGTTGGTGTTGCGGCCGGCGTTCGCCATCGACAGCAGGTACGGGCGGTCGTGCTTCAGGTCGAAGTTCTCGTCCTCGAACTTCGCGCCGTAGATGCTCTTGCCACCGGTGCCGTTGTGGTTGGTGAAGTCACCGCCCTGCAGCATGAACTGCGGGATGACGCGGTGGAAGCCGGAGCCGGCGTAGCCGAAGCCGTTCTGGCCGGTGGCCAGCTGGCGGAAGTTCTCGGCCGTCTTCGGGACGACCTTGTCGAAGAGGCTGAAGACGATGCGGCCGGCGGGCGCACCGTCGATGGTGATGTCGAAGAATACGTTGCTCATGGGTCCCATCCTGTCACTCCCGGTACCAACAGCACCCCGGCGGGGCCGCGGACGGGCCCCCTGGCGCGTCGCGCAGGCCCCCGCCGCAGGACGGCGGGGGCCTGCGGCGTGCCTGGTCAGGAGCCCGTACGGGTGCCCGTGCCCTTCGCGGCGTCCAGGGCGTACACACAGCGGTCCTTGCTGCACGCGTACACCACGCCGGCCTCCGCCACCGGGGCACCGGTGATCTCGCCGCCCGTCGCCAGCTTCCAGCGGAGCTGGCCGCCCCCCGCGTCCAGCGTGTACAGGCAGTGGTCGGCGGAACCGAAGTGGACCCGGCCGTCCGCGACCACCGGCGGGCCGGTGATCTCGCCGCCCGCCGCGAACCGCCACTTCGGGGTGCCGGTCACCGCGTCCAGCGTGTACAGGGCGCTGCCCGCGCCCAGGTGGACGCTGCCGTTCGCGACGAGCACCGGGTCCGACGCCGGGCGCGGCTCGGTGGCGATGCGCCAGCGGTCGTTGCCGGTGGCCGCGTCCAGGGCGTAGACGGTGCCCAGGTAGTCGGCGAGGTAGACCCCGCCGCCCGTGACGGCCGGGCCGGGGGCGAAGGCGGGCGGGGCCAGGAAGACCGCCGGGGCCTCGAAGTGCCAGCGGACCCGGCCCGAGGACCGGTCGACGGAGAGCACGCGGGTGCCGGCGGCGACGTAGACATTGCCGTCGGGGGCGGGCGTCACGCGGACCGGGACGTTGCCGCAGGAGGCCGCGTCGCCGACCGGGTACGACCAGGCCTCCTGGCCGGAGCGGGCGTCCAGCGCGCGCAGCCGGGCGTCCTGCCAGACGTACACCGTGCCCTCGTGCAGGACGGGCGCCGCCTCCGGGGTCTCGAAGTCCGACTGGGCGCCGCTCAGCTCCCACAGCTTCTGCCCGTTGGACGCCTCCCAGCCCTGGACCCCGCCGCCGCGCGTGGCGGTGATGACGGTGCCCCGCTCGGCGCGCAGCGCGTACACCCAGGCGTCGGCGTTCAGGCGCCACCGCTCGGAGCCGTCCTTCGCGTCGAGGGCGAAGAGGGAGGGGCCGTCCGAGGCGTGGATGCGCCCGTCGGCGACCGCCATCGACCAGGCCACGTCCCGCGTCTTGAACTGGCGCCGGCCGCTGCCGACGTCCAGGGCGTGCACCTCGAAGGACGTCACGTACAGCAGGTCCCCGGCGACGGTCGGAGTGCCCCACACCTCGTTGGACATGCGGAAGCGCCACGGCCGCCAGCGCCCGCTGTCCGGCGACGGCCCGGGGGCCGGTACGGACGGGGTCGCCACCGGGGCGGCCGCCGACGCCGGAGTACCGGCCGGCGGGCGCACCCAGCCGGTCGCCGAGTCCGCCGCGGCGTGCCCCGCCGGGGCGGAGGCCGTCGCGCGCGGCCCGGGCCCGATCGGCACCGGCGAACCGCCGAGCCGCACGGGCATGCCGGGCATCGACGACACCGGCACCGGGGCCGGGCCCCGCACCGGCGGCGGGGTCAGCGGCGGCCGGTCCGGGCGCGGCGGCACGGCCTGCCCGGTACGCGGGTCCACCCACGGGTCGGCGGCGCCGCGCGGGGGCCGGCGGTGCGTGGAGGGCCCGGCGGGCGGCGCGGGGGAGGCGACGGGGGACGGGGTGGTCCCCGTACGGTTGCCCGCGCGCCGGGTCTCGATCATCGCGACGGCCCGCTCCGGCAGCCACGCCGAGGCCGTCCCGCTGTCGTCGCCGCCGTCGAACAGGTGCGGGGCCAGCTGCGCCTGGAGGTCGGCGGGGGTCGGGCGCTGGGTGGCGTCCATCTGCATGCAGGAGTCGATCAGCGGCCGCAGCTCGTCCGGCAGCCCCTCCAGGTTGGGGCCCTCGCGCAGCAGCATGAACACCGTCTCGACCGGGTTCGCACCGTGGTACGGCGGGTGCCCGGTCGCGGCGAAGACGAGGGTCGAGCCGAGCGAGAACACGTCACTGGCGCCCTTGACGCTGCGCGAGTCCTTCGCCTGCTCCGGCGACATGTACGCCGGGGTGCCGACGGCGACGTTCGTCATCGTCAGCCGGGTGTTGGACACCCCGCTCGCGATGCCGAAGTCGATCACGCGGGGGCCGTCCTCGACGACCAGCACGTTGGACGGCTTCAGGTCGCGGTGGACCAGCCCGGCGCCGTGGATGGACTGGAGCGCCTCGGCGATGCCGGCCGCGAGCCACCGCACGGCCTGGGCGGGCATGGGCCCGCACTCGTTGACGATCTCCTCCAGGGAGGGCGCCGGAACGTACGCCGTCGCCAGCCACGGCACCGCCGCGCGCGGGTCGGCGTCGACGACGGCCGCCGTGTAGAAGCCGGACACGGCGCGCGCCGCCTCCACCTCACGGGTGAACCGCACCCGGAACAGCTGGTCCTCGGCGAGTTCCGTACGCACCGTCTTGATCGCGACCCTGCGGCCGGACGCCGACCGTGCGAGATAGACCAGCCCCATGCCGCCGGCGCCGAGCCGTCCCAGCACCTCGAAGGGGCCGATCCGTCTCGGGTCGTGCTGCGTCAGCTGCTCCACCACTCGCCTCCACTACCTCCCCGTACGGGCCCCTGCCGGACCCGCTTCCACCCGCGCGCGGCTGCCAAGGGCGCGCGCACCGGTACGACCCGATTCTGTCAGGCCCGCGCCTGGTCCGACCCCGGCTACGGGTGTGCGTTGGGCCGCGGCTCCGACAGCAGCGCGAACACCGCCCCCTGATTGTCCGCGACGACCGCGATCCGCCCGTACGGCGTGTCGAACGGATCGGCCGTCACGCGCCCCCCGAGCCGCTGCACCGTGGCGACGGCGCGGTCGCAGTCGGGGACCGCGAAGTAGACGAGGAAGTGCGCCGGCATGATCTCCGGGAAGGCGTCGGTGATCAGGCTGCGGCCGAGGACGGCCGTGTCGGGGCCGGGCGTGCTGCCGGGCGGGGACCAGACGCGGTACTCGACACCGGTCTCCGAGTCGTCCTGGTCCTGGGGGACGTAGCCGAAGACGTTGGCGTAGAAGACGTCGACGGCGTCGCGGGCGCGCGTGTAGACCTCCGCCCAGCAGTACGTGTCCGGCTCGTCCTGGGCGTCGAACCCGTGGTGGGTACCGGGCTGCCACAGGCCGAAGACGGCCCCGCCGGGGTCGGCGGCCATGGCGGCTGTGCCGTACGGGCCGACGGGCTGCGGGTCCATCACCATCTGGCCGCCCGCGGCGCGGATCCGGGCCGCGCAGGCGTAGGCGTCGGAGGTGTACAGGTAGACGCCCCAGACGGTGGGCATGCGGCCGTCGGGCTTGGGGGCGAGGGCGGCGACGTTGCGGCCCCGGCTGTAGGCCTGGGTGTAGCCGCCGTACTCGGCGCCGGCGGGGGCGGCGAAGGTCCACCCGAAGAGCTCGCCGTAGAAGCGCTTGCCCGCCTCGACGTCCGGGAGCGAGGCGTCGACCCAGCAGGGCGAGCCTTCCGCGAATGCGGCTGCGGCCATGGGGCGGGTTCCTTCCGTCGTGCGGGTGGTGCGGGTCGTGCGGGTCGTGCGGTGGTGCGGGTGGGCGGTGGTGCGGGTTCGTTCCGGTGCGGGCCGTTGGGTAGCTTGGTGGGCTTGTCCGGAGAGCGGGCGTTTCATGCCTATGAGCCATGGTCCGCCCGAAAACTTGTCCACAGCCTGTTGATAAGACTATTCGGGGGATAAGGGCCGGTACGTACCGGCCCTCCCCGGGCGCGACGGCGGCCGGAATCCGCCGCCGGGCACCGCCCGAAGGGCCTCCCGGGCAGGTCGACGGCCGGGTAACCCCATTTGCAGGCGGCCGAATAGCGCGCCGATCGCCCCTCGGTAAGCTGACGGCATGACAGGACAAGTACGCACCGTCGACGGGCGTGTCGCCGGCCGGCGCGGCCAGGCGACGCGGCAGAAGCTGCTCGACTGCCTCAGCGAGATGCTCAGCTCCTCGCCGTACCGCGACGTCAAGGTGATCGACGTCGCGCGCAAGGCCGGTACCTCCCCCGCGACCTTCTACCAGTACTTCCCGGACGTCGAGGGCGCCGTCCTGGAGATCGCCGAGCAAATGGCCACGGAGGGCGCGCAGTTGACGGCGCTCGTCGAGGGCCGGAACTGGGTCGGCAAGGCCGGCTGGGCCGCCGCCGAGGAACTCGTCGAGGGTTTCCTGGAGTTCTGGCGCAGCAACGACGCGATCCTGCGGGTCGTCGACCTCGGTGCCGCCGAGGGCGACAAGCGGTTCTACAAGATCCGCATGAAGATCCTGAACTCCGTCACCAACTCCCTTACGGAGTCGATGAAGGAGCTCCAGGCCAAGGGCAAGGTCGACAAGGACCTCAGCCCGGCCGCCATGGCGGGCTCGCTCGTCGCGATGCTGGCCGCGGTCGCCTCGCACCAGAAGGGCTTCCAGACCTGGGGCGTCAAGCAGGCCGAGCTCAAGCCGAACCTGGCGCTGCTCGTGCACCTGGGCATCACCGGCAAGAAGCCGACCAGGTGACGGCGGAGCCCCTGGAGGGCTCCGCCGTCGATCTCCCCCCACCTGCGGCCAGGTCCGCCATCGGGTCCGCGGCCGCGCCTGCGGTCAGCGCCGCTCCAGGCGGAACAGCCTGATCTCCCGCTCGATGCGCGCCTGGTACGTCGCGTACGGCGGCCAGAACCTCAGCACCGCCTGCCACGCCGCCGCCCGCTCGGCCCCCTCCAGCAGCCGGGCCCGTACCGCGATGTCCTGCCCTTGCCAGCTCACGTCCGCGTCCGGGTGCTTGAGCAGGTTCCCGGTCCAGGCCGGGTGGCCGGGGCGGCCGAAGTTGGAGCCGATCAGCAGCCAGCTCACGCCTCCGTCCTCCGGCATGCACGCGAGCGGAGTGGTGCGCGGCTCGCCCGTCTTCGCACCCCTGGCGGTGAGGATCACGCCCGGCAGCATCCGGGCGCTGAGCAGCACCTTTCCCCGGGTGAGGCGGTGCACCGCCTTGTCCATGGCGGGGATGAAGCGGGGTGCGATCCTGGCGAAGAGGAGGGTCGAGGAGACCTTCTGCATCAGCTTGACGCCGAGGCCGGCGGGACCGGTGGAAGCGCTGGGAGCCATCAGACGGCCGCCTTCTCTGGGGTCGCGGACGGGTCGAAGAGTCCTGCGTGGTGCGCGGCGTGCGCGCGCAGCCGGTGGACGGGGCCGAAGAGCAGTTCGTCGGCGGCAGCCCGTTTGAAGTAGAGGTGGGCGTCGTGCTCCCACGTGAAGCCGATGCCGCCGTGCAGCTGGATCGCCTCCCCGGCGGTGGCCCGCAGGGCATCCAGGGCCTGGGCGAGGGCCAGGCCGCCCTGGTCCGGGTCCCAGGCGGCGTAGTAGGCGGCCGAGCGGGCCGCCTGGACCTGTACGTAGAGGTCGGCGAGGCGGTGCTTGACCGCCTGGAAGGAGCCGACGGCCCGGCCGAACTGCTCGCGCCGGCGTACGTACTCCACGGTGCGGGCGAGCGCCCGGTCGGCGGCGCCCACCGCCTCGGCGGCGAGGACGGCGGCCGCGCCGCGGCCGGTGGCCGCGAGGGCGGGGAGGGGGCTGTGGTGCTCGTCTTCGCCGAGCAACTCCGCTTCGACGTCCCGCAGTTGGATCCTGCCCTGCGGGCGGGTCTCGTCGAGGGTGGCCTGCCGGGCGCGTGCGAGGCCGGTCGCGTCCTCCCGTACGAGGAACAGCAGGGTGCGGCTGCGGGCGAAGCCGCCGGTGTGCGCCGCGACGAGGAGCAGGCCGGCGCTGTGCCCGTCGAGCACCTGGGGAACCTCCCCGTACAGCCGCCACCCGTCGTCGGCGCGGCGCGCCTGGACCCCGCCGGCGCGGCCCCCGCCCGCCCAGTCGCCGGGGGCGTTGTCGCCGGTCAGGGCGAGTGCGGCGGCCAGGGCGGGGCCGGGGACGGCGAGGGCGGCGGTCAGCCCCCCGGCGGCGAGCGGCGGCAGCAGGGCGGAGCGCTGCCCGGCGGTGCCGAGGGCGGCGACCAGCGGGGCGGCGAGGACGGCGGTGGCGAGGAGGGGGGAGGGCAGCAGCGCGCGCCCGGTCTCCTCGCAGGCCAGCGCGAGGTCCCCGGGGGCGCAGCCGACGCCGCCGTACTCCTCGGCGACGGCGATGCCCGGCAGGCCGAGCTGCCGGGAGAGCTGCTGCCACAGCTCGCGGTCGTGTCCCGCGGCGGTCCGGACGGCGGCTTTGACCTCGTCCGGCCCGCTGCGTTTGGCCAGGACCTCGCGCAGGGTACGGCGCATCTCGTCCTGCTCCGCGGTGAAGGCGGCATCCATCGTCGGGCTCCTCCCCGTATCTGACGGGGCGTCATGTTAGGGCGGCGGGGGTGAGATGCACAGGGGGGAGGCCGCCCTTTGCCCGGCGCGGGCGGAGGGGGAGGGGGAGGGGCCTTTGCGGCATCGGCGGCATCGGCGGCATCGGCGGCATCGGCGGCATCGGCGGCATCGGCGGCATCGGCGGCATCGGCGGCATCGGCGGCATCGGCGGCGGTCTAGCATCTGACGGGACGTCAGTTGTACCGTCCGATCATGCCTGGACCCCTTTCTGCGCCCGTCTCCCCCTCCACGCCCCGACGCCGGGTCGCGGTGGTCGGCGTCGCCCTCTCGGACTGCGGCCGGGTCGACGGCCCGACCCCCTACGCCCTGCACGCACAGGCCGCCCGCCGGGCACTGGCCGACTCCGGCCTCGACCGCTCCGTCATCGACGGCTTCGCCTCGGCGGGGCTCGGCGTACTCGCCCCGGTGGAGGTGGCCGAGTACCTCGGACTGCGGCCCACCTGGGTCGACTCCACCTCCGTCGGCGGCTCCACCTGGGAGGTCATGGCGGCCCACGCCGCCGACGCCATAGCCGCCGGCCACGCCAACGCCGTCCTGCTCGTCTACGGCTCCACGGCCCGCGCCGACATCAAGGCCCGGCGGCGCACGTCGAACCTGTCGTTCGGGGCACGGGGGCCGCTGCAGTTCGAAGTCCCCTACGGCCACACGCTCGTGTCCAAGTACGCGATGGCCGCGCGGCGGCACATGCACGAGTACGGCACCACGCTGGAACAGCTCGCCTCGGTGGCCGTCCAGGCGAGGGCGAACGCCGCGACGAACGCCGACGCGATGTTCCGGGACCCCATCACGGTGGAGGACGTCCTCTCGTCGGAGCCGATCGCCGACCCGTTCACCAAGCTCCACTGCTGCATCCGCTCGGACGGCGGCTGCGCCGTCCTGCTGGCGGCCGAGGACTACGTACCGGACACGGCGAAGTCCCCGGTGTGGGTGCTGGGCACGGGCACGTCGGTGTCCCACACGACGATGTCGGAGTGGGAGGACTTCACCGTCTCCCCCGCGGCCGCCTCGGGCCGCCAGGCCTTCGCCCGCGCGGGCCTCACCCCGGCGGACGTGGACCTCGCGGAGATCTACGACGCCTTCACGTACATGACCCTGGTGACCCTGGAGGACCTCGGCTTCTGCGCCAAGGGCGAGGGCGGCGCCTTCGTGGAGAAGGGCCGCCTGTTGCGGGAGGGCGAACTCCCGGTCAACACCGACGGCGGCGGCCTCTCCGCCTGCCACCCGGGCATGCGCGGCCTCTTCCTCCTGGTCGAAGCCGTCCGCCAGCTACGCGGCGAAGCGGGCCCGGGCCAGGTCACGAAGCCCGGAGGCCGCCTCCCGCAGGTGGCCCTGGCCTCGGGCACGGGAGGCTGGTTCTGCTCCTCGGGCACGGTGCTGCTGGGGCGGGGGTAGGGGCGGTATGCCCTGAGACGGTCTCATGGCTGGTTTGGGGGTTTCCCGTCAGTCCCATCGTCCTTCCGGTTCGGGCCGGTCCCTCAAGGGCGCTCCTTCGTCGCGTCGCTTCGCGATGGCCTTCGGCCACCCTTGACCGACCGACCCGCCCCGGAAAGCCGAAAGACTGCCGGGAAACCCCCAAAAGAACGGTCACCGGGCAGGAGGAGGGGAGCGGCCGCGTCAGCGATGAGACGAGGGGCCGGGCGTCGGCCCGCCGGGCATCCGGGCCCTCAAGAGTCGCGATTCCGGGCGAGGGCGCGGCTACCCGCACGAGAGGCTGACCAGAGCCCCCAGCGGAGCACCCAAGCGCACCAGATCGCTACGCGCTCCTCCCGGCTTGGCGTCCGGCGACCGCCTGGGGCTGATACCCGCACCAGAGGATGACCAGGGCAGCGCGGGGAGGGCGCGGGCGCGGCAGATCGCTACGCGCTCCCCATCGCTCGGCGTCCGGCGACCGTCTGGGGTTGATGGCCGCACTGGGGGACGGCCAGTGGCGGCGCGGGGAGGTCAGCGGGGGGTGAGGAGGCAGAACTCGTTGCCTTCCGGGTCGGACAGGACCTTCCAGTGGATCGCGGACTGATCGATGCCGGGGTCGGTGGCGCCCAGGGCGCGGAGGCGGGCCGCTTCTGCTTCCAGGTCGCCGCCGGGGTAGGGGGCGACGTCGAGGTGGACGCGGTTCCACCCGCTCTTGGTGTCCGGGGTCCGGATGAACTCCAGGTAGGGGCCCACGCCTTGAGCGGATCGCAGGGTCGCCTGGTCGTCGGTGACCTCGTGCAGCGCCCAGTCCGTCGCCCGGCCCCAGAACCGGGCCATCTCCCGGGGATCGGTGCAGTCGACCACCACCGCGGCGATCGGCCCCGTGTCCCGGTAGACGGGGCGGGGCTCCAGGACGCAGAACTCGTTGCCCTCCGGGTCGGACATGACGGTCCAGGGGACGTCGCCCTGTCCCACGTCGGCGAGGGTGGCGCCGAGGTCCTTCAGGCGTGCGACCAGCTCCGCCTGGTGGGCGGCCGAGGTGGTGGCCAGATCGATGTGCACCCGGTTCTTCCCCGTCTTGGGTTCCGGGCGGGCGATGAGGTCGATGCAGACGGCCGCGGGGTCGGGGTAGGAGTAGTCCGGGGGTTCGAGGTTGGTGACGCCGGGTCCCTCGCTGTCGATGCCCCAGCCGAGTGCCTCCGCCCAGAACCGGCCGAGCGCGGAGTCGTCCCCGGCCTTCATGTTGATCTGCACGAGCCTCGTTGACATGCCTCAGATCCTCGCATTCCAGTCCTTGGCGAGGAGTCCGAGGAGCACCTCGTCCAGGAACTCGCCCAGCACCCACGCCGAGGAGCGGAGTACTCCCTCGCGGACGAAGCCGTTGCTCTCGGCGGCGCGCAGCATCGCCGCGTTGTCGGCCAGCGTTTCGATCTGCATGCGGTGGAAGCCGCGCACGACGAAGCCGTAGTGGCACAGGACCGCGACGACATCGGTCCCGTAACCCTTGCCGCGTGCGGCCGGCAGGAGACCCAGCCCGATGTGCGCGGACCGGTTGTGGGTGTCGATGCCCCAGAACGTGGCGGCGCCGACAAGCGTGCCGCCCTCCAGCTCCACCACGGAGAACTGGACGCTGCTCTCCTTCGTGTCGTCCACGACGAGCCGGGGGTCCTTCGAGCCGGGCGTGATCGGCTTCCACGGCCCGGCTTCGGATCGCGAGCCGTTGACGACGTCGTCGTAGAGCTCGGTCCGCAGGATCGGGATGTCGTCCTCGTGCCGGGCCCTGAGCCCGACCTTGCCGCCTCTAAGCATGCGTGCTTCCTATCGGGCCGGGCTGACCGGCGGCAAACGAATAAGCGATGCTGTACTCATGCAGTGGAAGATCCACGGAGAGCGTCCGATCTACGAGAACGAGTGGCTCGACCTCTGGTTCGCGGACGTGGAGACACCTGACGGAAGCCGCTTCGAGCACCACGTGGTGAAGCTGAGGAACCTGGCCGTGGCGGCCGTTCTCAACGACCGGCGCGAGGTCCTGATGATGTGGCGCCACCGTTTCATCACCGACACCTGGGCCTGGGAACTCCCGATGGGCCTCGTCGAGGCGGACGAGACCCCCGCCGAGGCAGCCGCCCGCGAGGTCCTCGAAGAGACGGGCTGGCGTCCGGGCCCGATGAAGCCGCTCGTCTACGCGGAGCCGGCGGCCGGCATCACGGACTCGCAGCACCACCTGTTCCGTGCGGACGGCGCCATCTACGTGGGACCGCCGACCGAGAAGAACGAGTCCGACCGCATCGAGTGGATCCCCCTGGCGGACGTCCGGGGCATGATCGACCGCCGGGAGATCGTCAGCAGCGGCTGCCTCGTCCCCCTGCTCTACGTCCTCATGGACGAGGGCATCCGCTGACCACTCGGCCGCCGGCCGCCGAGATCAGAGGAGCGCGTAGCGATCTGGTGCGCCCAACGGCTTCCCGGGCCGCTCTGTTCGCTCTCTGGTGCGGGTATCAGCCCCGGACGGTCGTCGGACGCCGAGACGACAGGAGCGCGTAGCGATCCGGTGCGCCCGGGTGCTCCGTAGGGGGCTCTGATCGACCTCTCGTGCGGGTAGTCGCGCCCCTGGTCCGGAATCGCGACTCTTGAGGGCCCGGATGCCCGGCGGGCCGACGCCCGGCCCCGTCGCCTCATCGCTGACGCGGCCGCTCCCCTCCCCCTGCCCCGTGACCGTTCTTTTGGGGGCTTCCCGGCAGTCTTTCGGCTTTCCGGGGCGGGTCGGTCGGTCAAGGGTGGCCGAAGGCCATCGCGAAGCGACGCGACGAAGGAGCGCCCTTGAGGGACCGGCCCGACACGGAAGGACGATGGGACTGACGGGAAACCCCCAAACCGGCTGTGACACGGCCCAGCCGCAACCCCGCCCCCACCCCGTCCCCCTCCAACCCCGCCCCCACCCCGTCCCCCTCCAGCCCGCACCCCCACGCGCCCCCGCCGCGCCGGGCGCCCCCTTCCGGGGCGCTCGCGCCGCCCGGGGTTCGCGCTCGGCGCGCCCCCGCGCGCGCCCGGCGCGCCTGTTGCGCGCCGGGTCCGAGGGTGTCTGGTTATAGATCCCGCGGTCGCCCCGCGTGCATCATTGACGCGGGTAGTTCTTCATCTAAGTTTTCATCTGCGACCGAAATCCTTCTGCTTCAACCCACATTCTGGCTGCGGAGGTTCGCGATGGCGGTACGGACACGCGTCCACCTCGTGCTGGTGCACGGCCTGTTCTCCTCCGCCAAGGTGTGGGCGGGCTTCCACGCCCTCCTCACCACCGATCCCGAGCTGGCCGACTGGGTCAGCGTCCACCGGTTCGAGTACAACTCCTCGCTCGTCCGTCTGCGGCCCGACCGGCGGGTAGCGGAGACCGACGACGTCGCCGACCAGCTCGGCACCTTCCTGGAGACCGAGCTCGCCGAGGCCGAGCGGATCGTGCTGGTCACCCACAGCCAGGGCGGGCTGGTCGTACAGCGGTTCCTCGCACGGAAGTTGTGGCACGGCGCGGGCCGGGAGCTGGCCCGCATCAAGCACTTCACGATGTTCGCCTGCCCCAACACCGGCTCCGGGTTCTTCCTCACCGTCCGCAGCTGGCTCAAGTTCTGGAACAACCCCCAGGAGAAGCAACTGCGCCCCTTCGACCGGGCCGTGACGGAGGCGCAGCGCACCGTCCTCGGCGCCGTCGTGCACGGGCGGGTGTACGGCGACCAGGAATGCCCCATACCGGTGCGGGCGTACGGGGGTTCCGGCGACGAGATCGTGCCGCCCGTCGTCGCGCACGGGGTGTTCCCCAAGGGCGGGGTGATCGACGCCGACCACTTCTCCATCGTGCAGCCCGCCGACCGCGGCGCCGCCCCCTACAAGGCGGTCCGCGCCGCGCTGCTGGAGGCGGCGCACGGGCCGGCGGAGGGGCCCGCGGACGGGGCCGGGCTGCTCGCGCCCCGCTCCCCCGCCGAGGCGGCCGGGCGGCCCTCGCTGCCGCCGCCCGCCGCCGGGGAGCTGGACCTGGCGCCGTTCCCGCCGCCGCCGTACGGGCCGCTGGAGGAGGGCAAGTTGAAGGGGCAGGAGCGGCTGAGCCTGGTCGCCTCGCTGCTGTCGGAGCAGGCCCGCCAG
Organism: Streptomyces sp. NPDC040718; assembly: GCF_055593565.1. NCBI lineage: Bacteria > Bacillati > Actinomycetota > Actinomycetes > Kitasatosporales > Streptomycetaceae > Streptomyces > Streptomyces sp. NPDC040718. The sequence goes on from NZ_JBVIXO010000015.1 coordinate 121,605, forward strand.
CAGGTGCACGTACTGTCCGGGCTGGGCGGGTCGGGCAAGAGCCGGCTGGCGCTGGAGGTCGCCGACCGGGCACAGCGGGCGGGGCACCGGGTGTGGTGGGTGTCGATGCCGGAACTGAGCCTGCGCATGCGGATGATCGCCCGGGACCTCGGGGCCCCGTCGATCACGGTGGAGCGGGCCTGGCTGCTGGGCACGGCCATGGACCTCGTGTGGACGCTGCTGAACGCGTGCCCGGACCCCTGGGTGCTGATCTTCGACAACGCGGACGACCCCGAGCGCCTCGGCCCTCCCGAGGGCCAGGTCGCGGACGGCGCCGGCTGGCTGCGCCGCCCGCAGAACGCGAAGGGAACGGTGCTGGTCACCAGCCGGGTGCGCCGCCAGCAGACCTGGGGCGAGACCAGCGCCGTCCACCACGTGGTCCCGCTCGGCGAGGAGGACGGGGCGTCCATGCTGCTGGAGCGGACGGGCGGCCTGGGCGGTACGAACGAGCAGGCGCGCCGGCTGTCGCGGCAGCTGGGCGGGCTGCCGCTGGCGCTGCGGCACGCCGCGGACGTGATCAAGGCGGTCAGCGAGAGCCGGATCTCCCTGGACAGCGACATCCGGGACTTCGAGACGTTCGGCCGGGCGGTCGCCGCACGGGTCGACGCCGCCCCGGGCCAGGCGGGCCCGGACCTGAGCGAGCTGCTGGGCCGGGAGATCGTGGAGAAGGTCTGCGGGATCGCCATGGACCTGCTGAGCAGCCAGGAGCGGGCGCAGGCGGCGACCCTGCTGAAGGTGTTCGCCTGCCTGAGCATCGCGCCGGTCCCCTACCGCTGTCTGCTCGGCGATCCGCCGCTCTCGCAGTCCCCGCTCTTCCCGGGGATCACCCCGGCGCGCACCTACGCGGCGCTCGCGGGCCTGGAGGAGTTCGGGCTGGTGGACTTCTACGAGCGCGAGGGCGTCGCCGAGCGCGACCTGGCCCACGTACTGACCCTGCACCCCGTGGTGCACGGGGTGCTGCGCGAGGACCGGGAGGTGCGGGACCGGCCCGCGGACTACTACGGGCTGGCGGTGCGGATGGTGCTCCAGGCCACCCACCAGCGCAATCCCGACCACCCGGCGAACTGGCCGCTGTGGGCGGCGCTGGCCCCGCACGCGCTGGAGGTGGCGCGGGCCTGCCTGCTCGGCGACCTGAAGCTGTCGGACCGCACCGTGCGCACGGACGCGCTGGAGCTGGCGCGGCTGACCGCCCGCTACCTGATAGCGACGGGGCTGCTGGGGCCGGCGCACGACCTGGTGATCCCGATGGTGGAGCGCTGCTCCTCCTTCGGCTTCGACGTCGACGACCGGGAGATCCTGGGGCTTCGGCACGAACAGGGCCGCATCCATCTGGACCGGGAGCAGCTGCCTGAGGCCGAGCGGCTGCTGGCGCGGGTGGTGCTGGCGCGTACCCGGATCCTGGGGGAGAACCACGCCGACACCCTGGCCAGCCGGCACAAGCTGGCCCGTGCGATCAACGAGCAGGGGCGGGCGGCGGAGGCCGAGGAGATGCTGCGCTCCATCGTGGAGGCGGAGAACGAGGTGCGCGGCCCGGAGCACTACGACACCTTGGTGGTGCGCCACACCCTGGCCCGGGCGATGGGGGCGCAGGGCCGGAATGCGGAGGCGGAGGCGGAGGCCTGGCAGATCCGGGACATCAGCCGGCGCAACCACTGGCCGCCGTCGACGCCGGAGATCCTGCGGGTGCGGGAGACGCTGGCGCACGCGCTGCTGGGGCAGGGCCGGGCGCAGGAGGCGGAGCAGGTGATCCGGGAGGCGCTGCGGGACGCCGCTCAGCCGCCGGACTCCTACATGGTGATGCGGCTGCGGCTCACCTTCGTGTGGGTGCTCCTGGGGATCGTGGGGCGTACGCCCGAAGCGGTGAACGAGCTGACGGCCCTGGTGCGCGACCTGAACCGGGTGGTGCCTTCGGAGCAGCTGCTGTCGGTGCAGGCCAGGGATCTGCTGGAGAAGACCCGGCGGGAGATGCCGGGCTGAAACCTCCCTCTTTTCATACGAGTTGGACGGAACTCCAACGGCCGGTGCGGGCTTGCGCGTAGCCTGACGTTGCCTCACCCTGTGTGACGCGTCCCACACCGAAATGCACGGAGGTCCGCCGATGACTGCTGTCCCGACCGATTCGAACGACGACCATTCCCTCAGATGGGGTGCTCCGGGGAGCGACCTGGAGCAGATGCAGGCGGAGGTCGGCCGGCGGATCGCGATGGAAGCGCTGGAGGCCGGACGCCAGGCACTGGAGCTCGACGCGAAGACCGCGTTCCGCGCGACCAGCGGGACGCATCCCGGATAGGTGCCATTGTTTTCTGTTGTCTTTCCGACGCCGGGGGGCGATCGAATGACGTCAGGGCAATCCTCAGGGCGAACCACTCAGAGTGCGTTACCGGCCCCACCGCACGATCCGTTCTTCCGCGCCGTGACCGCGCCGGCGTTCACCCACGAGCTGCTCGCCGGGCTGGCCGCCGGGCGGTACGCGGCGGTCCGGGTCCCCTCCTTCCTGCCGCGCGAGCGGTGTGACGAGGTGCTCGGCGCGCTGCGGGAGCAGGTGTTCGACTCGTACGGACAGGCCCGCGTCGATCCGCCGGTGATGCGGTTCGGAGTGGGCGTCAGCGACCACATGGCGGACGGAGGGGTCGCCGACACCTACTGGAAGGCGATGCAGGGGCACCACGAGGCCTGGCAGGGCCTGGGCCTGTCGTTCGATCCGTTCCGCACTTCCCGGGAGGCGCTCGCCGCGGCCTGGCCGGGCGGGGTGGCGGTGGGCCGCAGGGGCGGCGTGGAGATGGGCGACGGGGTGGCCCGGGAGCCGAACCAGGGGTTCCAGGTCCATTTCGACGACGCGCTGCGCGAGTACGACGGCGACCTGCTCGACGAGCCGCTGATCGGGCAGTTCGCGTTCAACCTGTACCTCAGCGTGCCGCCGGAGGGCGGTGAGACGGTGCTGTGGAGGCACCGCTGGCAGCCCGAGGACGAGGTGCACCGGCTGTCGGCCCGGTACGGGTTCGACGAGGCGGTGGTGGCCGGTGCCGAGTCGATCGAGCTGGCTCCGGAGGTCGGCGAGGCGCTGCTGATCGATCCGCGGTTCTTCCACGCGGTGCGGCCCAGTCGCGGGGACCGCAGGATCGCGCTGGGGTTCGCGGTGGGGCTCGGTACGTCCGGGCAGCTGCTCACCTGGGCGTGACGGGCGGCCGTCCGTCGTGCCGCGGGCCCGCCCCGCCGGTCGTCAACTTTCGGGCGCAGCAGGGTTTTTGACGACCGGGTGACGGGCCCGCTACGTTCGGGCGATGGACCTCTTGCGCTACGTGGCCTTCAGCACCGACCCGCTGGGCGGGAACCCGGCGGGTGTGGTGCTGGACGCCACCGGCATGGACGAGGCGACGATGGCCGCGGTCGCGGCGGACGTCGGCTACTCGGAAACGGCCTTCGCCGTGCCCCGCCAGGACGGGGCGTTGGACATCCGCTACTTCAGTCCGCAGACCGAGGTGCCGTTCTGCGGGCACGCCACCATCGCGACCGCCGTGGCCTACGCCCAGCGGCACGGTGTCGGGGACCTGCTGCTGCACACGCAGGCGGGCACGGTCCCGGTGACGACCTCGGCCGGTCCGGACGGCGGCGTGGTCGCGACGCTGGTGAGCGTGGAGCCGCGTACGGAGCCCATCGCGGACGCCGACCTGGCGGAGCTGCTGGCCGCGCTGCGCTGGTCGGCGGCGGACCTCGATCCGGCGCTGCCGCCGCGGGCCGCGTACGCGGGTGCCTGGCATCCGGTGATCGCGGCGGCGAGCCGGGAGCGGCTCGCCGACCTGGACTACGACATGCCCGCGCTCAGCGGGCTGATGGCGCGCTGCGGCTGGACCACGATCACGCTGGTCCAGAGGGAGTCGGCGGACGTCTTCCACGCCCGCAACCCGTTCCCGCCCGGCGGGGTGGTCGAGGACCCGGCGACCGGCGCGGCCGCGGCGGCCTTCGGCGGGTACCTGCGGAGCCTGGGCCTGGTCGAGCTGCCGGCCGTACTGACCGTCCACCAGGGCGTCGACATGGGCCGCCCGAGCCTGATCGAGGTGGGCATCCCGGCGGACCCGGCGGCGGGCATCGAGGTGACGGGCACGGCGGTCCCGATCGCCTGACGCCCCTGCCCTGGCCGGGCGGTTTCCGAATTCCGGCGGGCCGGAGCCCGATGGCCCGGCGGTCGGCCTGCACCCGGCGACCGATCTCCCTGAGGGCCCCGGCCTTTGCGCGGAGGGCGGATCCCGGCGGCCGGGATCCGGATCGAATCGGGGCGGGGCGGGGCGTGCCCTCAGGGCCGGTCGGTGACCTCCAGGACGATTTCGATCTCCACCGGGGCGTCCAGCGGGAGGATGTCCATCCCGACCGCGCTGCGGGCGTGGCGGCCCGCTTCGCCGAAGACCTCCACCAGGAGCTCGCTCGCACCGTCGACCACCCCCGCCTGGCGGGTGAAGCCGGGTGCGGAGGAGACGTACCCGACGACCTTGACCACCCGCACCACGGACTCCAGCGGGGCCACCGAGTCGGCGGCGGCCAGCGCCGCCAGCGCGCACTGGCGGCTCAGCTCCCTGGCCCGCTCCGGGGACACCTCGGCGCCGACCTTGCCGGTCAGGGTCAGTTCCCCGCCGGTCAGCGGGATCTGACCGGCGACGAACACGTGGATGCCGCTGCGGACGGCGGGCACGTAGGCCCCCTTGGGGGCGCTCACCTCCGGCAGCCGTAATCCGAGCTCGGCTAGCCTTTCGCGGACGTCAACGCTCATGGCACCCCCTGGTGACCTCGACCTGACCTGGTCCCGCCTCGACGGCTCGCACCATCGTCCCACCGCGGAAGGCCTCTTGGGGCGGGCTCCGCCCTTGTGGCACCGGCCCCGGCGGCGATCTGCTACCAGTCCAGCCGGTCCAGCGGGCGGCCGTCGGGGGCGATGCGCAGGTCGCGGTGGGTGTGGTCGAGGTCGATGATCCGGACGTGGTCCGGGTCGGGCCAGTTGGCTTCGAGTACGCCCTTGGTGAATTCGAACTCCGGGTCGAGCCGGTACTCGGCGACCGGCCAGCGGCGGGCCGTCGGGAAGGTCCCCGCGTCGACGTAGATCCGCCAGACCGGGTCGGTCAGCGCCGAGGTCTGCTCCACGACCAGCCGCCGGGCGGAGCCGTCCGGCGCGGGGACGTCCCACTCCGGCATCGGCATCGGATCGGTGACCACCCCGTACGCGGGGACGGCGAGCGCCCCGAGGACCGCCGCCAGGGCCAGCCCCGCCCCGGCCGCCCTGCGCACCTCCGGGCGGCGCGAACGCAGCAGGGCGGCCCCCGCGAGCGCGAGGACCGCCAGGCCGGCCAGCGGTACGGGGTGGTTCAGGTCGGCCAGCAGGGCCGGGCCGCCGGGGTGTTCGTACAGCGGGGCGGCGACCGCGGTCGCGGCGGCGGCCCCGGCGAGGGCGACGAGCCCCCGCCCGGCTGCTCTGAGCGTGTCCATGACCCCGCACCCTAACCGCGGGGTCCTCAGGCCGGCCGGTTGGCCCAGCTCCAGCCCCGCAGCCCCGGGTCGGCGAGCGCGGCGGCGAAGGCGGCGTGCGCCGCCTCCTCGGTGGTGCCGGGCGGCGGGGTCAGCCGCAGGGAGACCGTCCCGCCGGGGAACTCCGGGGCGTAGCCCCAGTCCGCCGGCAGTAACGAGAGCAGCCGTACGGCCGCCAGCTCCGGCGCCGCGCCCTCGGGGCCGCGGCCGTCCGGGACGACGACGAAGTGGTACGTGGTGGTGGTGCGCATCGGGGTCTCCTGGAAGGTCATCGGGGGCCCGGCGCGAGGAACGGCAGACCGGGGCCAGCATCGCCCAGCGCCGCCTCGACCGCGAGGAGGACACCGGCCGATCCCGTGGCCAGGTCGGCGGACAGGCGCAGGGTGTGGTCGCCGTAGAAGGCCAGGTGGCCGTCGCAGCGCACCGCGTGCCAGCCGAGGGCGTCGAGGTGGCGCGAAACGGCCCGGTCGGTGGCGGCGGAGCCGTCGTGCAGGTGGCGCAGGGCGAGCAGGGCGCCGGCCCGGCCGTGGAAGAGCCCGGCGTTGAGCATGAAGGACGGGCCGGCCTGCTCGCGCAGAGCGTCCCGGGCCAGGGTGAGCTCCGGGTCCGGCAGCAGGCGCGCCGCCTCGTGCAGCACCATGGCCAGGCCCGCCCCGCCGAAGGCCAGGAACGGCACCTTCCAGGCGGCGTCCTCGGAGCCGGCCGGGCCGCCGTCCCCGGACCAGCCCGCCTCCGCGAGGTCGTGGCGCAGCAGCTCGCCCGCCACGTGGAGGTATTTGGGCTCGCCGGTGGCTCCGTGCAGCCGGAGCATGAGCAGCGCACCGCCGGACGCGCCGCGCAGCAGCCCGGGCCGGGGGCGGCCGACGACCCTGCCCGGGGCCTGGTCGGCGATGAGGGCGGCGATCCGGGCGGCCTCGTCGGTCTCGCCGAAGTGCAGGTGGGTCAAGCCGATGCCGGCGAGTCCTCCGAAGAGGCTGTGGTCGAGGTCGTCCAGCGGGGCCTGCACGACCCGGTCCAGGACGGCGGCCGCTTCGTCGGGCCGGCCGAGCCGGTCCAGGGCGTAGGCGACGCCGCTGAGCCCGTCGTAGAAGCCGGGGCCCATGTCCGCGGCGCGGGCGGTGGCGTCCGTCAGCCAGGACACGTGCTCGTCGGCGGGGGTGTGCCCCAGCTCGGCGAGGGTCCACAGCACGCCGGCCGCGCCGTGGGCGAAGGAGGCTCCGCCGCCCGGCACCGTGAACTGCTCGACGTCGCCGGGGAAGAGCCGGTCCTCGCGCCGCGGGGTGGCGCTGGCCAGCAGGTCCTCGGCGAGGGTGGTCCGCAGCGCGGGCCAGCTGCCGGCGGTGGGCGCGGTCCACAGGGGCCCGGGGACGGGGTCGGGGAGCTGCCCGGGGTGCGGGTCGGGGCCGAGGTCGGCCAGGACCTGGCCGGCGAACCCGTCGGGGACCGGGAAGTGCTCGGTGACCAGGCCGATCAGCTGGTCCACCTTGGCGCGGGACCAGGTGGCCATGACCGTCAGCGGCAGGAAGACGCCGATCCGGATGCAGCCGAGGGCGTACCGGTCGACGGCGGTGCCCCGGTAGCCGGCGGGGGCGCGGAAGCCGGGGGCGCCGATGGCCTGCGCGGACTCGTCCTCGGCGGGGGTGGCGGTCTCCAGGTCGATGAAGGAGATCGTGTCGTCGGGCCGGACCAGGATGTTGTTGGGGTGCAGGTCGCCGAAGACGACGCCCTTGGCGTGCATGGCCGCGACGCCCCGCTCGACCTGGTCGACGATCTTCAGCGCCCAGTCGGCGTAGGCGGCGTACGCGCCCTCGGTGCGGTCGTCGCAGACGAGGGGGTTGCGGCTGAGGAGCTCGCGGGCGAGGGGCTTGCCGTCGACGTACTCGCGGGCGAGGAACCAGTGCTCGTTGCCCTTGCGGTAGTCGACGACCGGGGGGATGCAGTCGAGTCCGGCGAGCTCGTCGAGCGCCCAGTGCTCGCGCTGGAGGCGGGCCACCGCGTCGGCGCCCTCCTCGTCGAGGCCGGCCAGCGGGCGGGCTTCCTTCAGCAGTACGGTGCCGCCGTCGCGCGTGTCGGTGGCCTGGTAGACGCCGCCGCCGTTGGAGAAGTGCAGGGCCTTGGTGGCGCGGAACGGAAAGTCCTGGAGGGTGGCCGCGTTGCGGGCGGCGAGGGCCTCGCCGAGGAAGGCGGGCAGCTCCACCCAGGACGGCGGCCGGAAGGACGGGCCGCGGACGTCGGGCACCAGGCGGCCTTCGGGGTCCTCGATGCAGTGCACGAGCTCGCCGGTCTCGGAGCGGCCGAGCCGGGAGACGAAGCCGCCGTAGCGCACGTACAGCGGGCCGGAGCGCCAGCGCAGGTCGCTGAGGATGGTGGGCCCTGCCTCCCCGTCGAGGAGGTCTCCGAGGCCGCGCAGGATCCGCTCCAGCTGGGCCTCGCCGCCGGGGTAGACGGTGAGGAACTTGCCGCTGCTGCCGCGGTCGCCGTACTTGCTGTTGCGCGTCTTGAGGATGCCGGCGCTGCGGATGAACTTGAAGGTGACCCGCTCGGCGACGCAGAAGTCCCGGACGAGGCCGAGGACCCGGTCGGCGTTCTCCAGGGTGGCCGACACGTGGATCTTCCAGCCCTGGCCGGGGAGCACGGTGCCGGGCGGGGTCATCAGCACCCAGTGCGTGTTGTCGTTGCGCGTCCAGCCCTCGGGGAGGGGGCCGGTCGCCGCCGGGAAGACGCCGGCGTCGGCTTCGGCGGTGGCCGGTACGTCGTAGAACGGATTGCCGGGCTGGCAGTAGTTCATGTAGCGAAGGTCCATGGTGCACTCCGTTCTTGACAGCAGGGGCAGGGGGGCGGGCGGGGCGGTCGGGAGGGCGCTACCGGCGCCAGAGCGGGGCGACGTACTTCACGTACAGCCACTCGCCCAGCGGGAGTTCGCCGAGGTCGACCTGCGCCGCTCCGACGCGGTCGGCGGGGGCCTGTCCGACGGTCAGGGGGAGGCTGATGACGGGCATGCGGACCGGGGTGGCGGCCACGGGGAAGAAGGCCGACATGGGCGCGGTGCCCTCGGTGCGGGTGAGCGCGGCGACGCTCGCGGTGCCGGTCTGCTCGCGGGTCGTCAGGCCGGCGCGGTAGAGGCGGACCTCGGAGCCCGGGCGGACGGCGGACAGGTCGGCGGTGTCCGGCAGGACCAGTTCGACGCGGCCGCCGTCGTGGGCGACGTATCCGGCGGCGACGGTGTGCGGCGCCTTGACGAGGACCAGCGCGGCCCCCGCGGCCCCGGTGAGGAGCACGGCCGCGGCGATGACCCGCCACAGCGGGGCGCCGGCGGTGCGGCCCTCGGCGGTGAGGCGGGTGAAGCCGAGGACGAGGCGGTGGGCGAGGTAGCAGACGGCCGTCAGGACGGTGCCGGTGCCGACGGCGCCGAGCCGCTGGAGCAGGTCGGACCACAGGGTCAGGGCGCCGGCGATGACGTAGAGGGGGAAGGCCGTGCAGGCCAGTCCGAAGGCCACCGCCCAGCGCCGGCCGGCCAGTTCGCGTGCCTGGTCGCGGCCGCCGAAGAGGATCCCGGCGAGGAAGCGGCGGGCGTCGGTCATGGCCCGGTCGCGTAGGTGCGGGACGTCGAGGTGGCTCATCAGGGCGATGTAGCCGTCCAGCTTCACGAAGGGCAGCAGGTTGACGACGCCGCTGAAGTAGGTGGCGACGGCGAAGACGAGGACGGCGTCGCGGAGGTCCGAGGGGCCGAGGAACAGGGCGCTCAGGGCGGCCGTCCCGGCGATCACGGTCTGCGTGGCGATGCCGGCGAGGGCGACCCGGACGCGCTGCTCCTTGCGGGCGAGCCGCCAGCCGTCGGAGACGTCGCAGAAGAACGCGGGCGACATGTAGAAGAGCATGAAGCCCATCCGGCTGGGCCGGCCGCCGTAGTACGTGAGGACCGCGCCGTGGCCGACCTCGTGGACGGCGGTGGTGGCGAGGACGCCGGCCATCACGCCGAAGTAGGCGTGGAACGGGAGCGGCCGGCCGAGCGCGGCGTCGACCTCGGGGGCGAGCAGCGCGAGGGCGAGGACCCCGCCGAGGGCGAACAGGGCGGCGACGGCGGCCGAGGTGCGCCCGGCGAGGAGGCGGATCACCGGGGCGAGTCGGGCGAGGAGCCGCTCGGGGTGCAGCACCGTGAACTGGAGGGTCATCGGCGGGACGAAGCGGAACCAGGTGCTTCGGCGTTCGGCGGGCCTGCCGTCGTCGAGGACCTTGGTGTCGGCGAGCTTGTGCACGGCGGTGCCGACGTGCTGCGCGGTCCACGGCGGGCCGAGGACCTCGGCGAGGCCGGTGTGGTCGAGGGAGCCGTCCATGGCCCGGACCAGGCGCGCCATGTCGGGCTGGAGGCGGAAGTGCTGGTGGTCGCCGCGCTGGAGGACCCGGGGGGCGCCGCTCTCGACGGGCTCGTGGATCTCCACGTTCGCGGCGATGCGGGGGCGTTCCAGGAGCGCGGGGTCCCAGCCGTCCGCGGCGGTGGCGGCCGGCCCGGGGGCGGCCTTCCGGATGAGCGTCTTGGTGGACATGTCTGGATCAGCCTTGGATGACGTCGCGGGAGAGCAGCAGTCGGCGGGCGGCGGTCCCGGCGGCGGCGAGCCAGCCGGCGAGGACCAGGAGCGCGAGCGGTACGGAGAGCAGTTCGGGCTTGCCGTCGAGGTAGACGGAGCTCATCGCGATGGTCGGCAGGTAGGCGGCGGCCTCCGGGACGATCTCCTGGAGGCCCGGCTCGACGAGGAGGGTGAGCCCGATGACGGTGACGACGGTGGCGAGCTGGTTGCGGACGATCCAGCCGAGGAGCGCGCCCCAGGGGGCGGCGATCACGTTGACGGTGATGACGCCGAGGACGATCCGGGTGGTGTGGCCGGTCCAGTCGCCGTCGTAGCCGAAGCGGCCGGGGAGGGTGAACGCGCACAGCACGGCGAGGGCGGCGGCGAGGACGCCGTTGGCGAGTCCGGCGGCGGCGGCGACGAGGGCCTTGGCGGACAGCAGCCGCAGCCGGCCGCCGCTGAGCAGGACCGAGCGGGCGATGGCACCCGAGGTGTACTCGCGGGTGACGAGGATGCCGCCGAACACCGCGGACATCAGGAAGGTCATCATCCAGGCCTGGGCCATGTCGTCGGTGACGGCGGCGGCGGTGGACTTGCCGAGGGCGATGGCCTCGTCGCCCGTGGAGGCGTACCCGAAGCAGGTGAGGAGGGACATGAAGATCCCTGCGGTGGCGAGGATCAGCCAGGTGCGGCCGGTCCAGGCCTTCATCCACTCGCCGGCGAGGACGTTACGCATGGGTCAGCCTTTCGGTGCGCGCGGCGGTCCCCGCGTCCCCGTCCACCAGCGAGAAGAAGCGGTCTTCGAGGCGCTGGGCGCCGTCGGAGGTGAGCTCGGCGAGGGAGCCGGCGAAGCGCAGGGTGCGCTGGATGACGACGACGTCGTCGACGGTCTGCTCGACCTCGGCGAGGAGGTGGCTGGAGACCAGGACGGTGCGGCCTTCGGCGGCCAGGGCGCGCAGGGTGTCGCGCAGCCAGCGGATGCCGTCCGGGTCGAGGCCGTTGGCGGGCTCGTCCAGGACGAGGAGTTCGGGGTCGGCGAGCAGGGCGGTGGCGAGGGCCAGGCGCTGCTTCATGCCGGTGGAGTAGCCCTTGGCGGCGCGGTCGGCGCCGTCGGTGAGGCCGACGCGGTCGAGGACGTCGTCGACGCGGGCGTTGGAGACGCCGAGGGTGCGGGCCCAGATCCGCAGGTCGCGGCGGCCGGAGGCGCCGGGGGTGGGGCCGATGCCGTCCATGCAGACGCCGACGCGGCGGGCGGCGTGCGGGAGTTCGGTGTAGGGGTGGCCGAAGACGGTGGCGGTGCCGGAGGTGGGGCGGACCAGGCCGAGGAGCATGCGCAGGGAGGTGGACTTGCCGGCGCCGTTGCGGCCGAGCAGTCCGGTCACCCGGCCGGGGCGGACCTCGAAGGTCACGTCCTCGACGGCTGTGAAGGGGCCGAACTCCTTGGTGAGGCCCGAGGCGCGGACGACGCCGGCGGCGCTCATCGCTTGTCCGCGGCGACGTTGGCGCCGACCTTGGCGGCGCAGGCGACGAGACCGAGGCCGATGACCGTCATGGCGGCGACGAGCGCGGCTCCGGTCAGCTGCGCGTTGGCGACGGCCAGTGCCAGCGCGAGCAGCGCGGCGGTCGTCCCCAGCTGTCCGTTCGTCCCCTTGCGGGGGTTCTCCTTCGGCATGCCGGCTCCCTCTTCCTTCTGCTCTGTGCGTGTGGTGCGTGATCCGGTGCGGAGGCCGTGGCGGTGGCCTTCGCCACCGCCACGGGGCCAAGCCGCCCTGGTGGTCCGGGAGTCCGGTCCGGTCAGGTGGCGAGCGTGGCCTGCTGTGCCGGGGCGTGCCAGCCGGCGCTCACGCCCAGGCCTCCGCGGCCGGGGCGGCGATCCCCGCGAGGTGGAGGTCCAGTCCGGCGGTGATGCAGACGAAGAGTTCGGTGAGCTCGGCGTCGGTGTAGGTGAGGGCGGGGATGAGCTGGATCCCGTTCACCCCGGGGTGGACGATGGCGCCGGCGTCCCGGATGGCCTGGACGAGGGCGTGCACCTGGTCCTGCGGGAAGGGGGTGCCGTCCAGGTCGCACAGCCGGAGGGAGCGGAAGCAGCCGAGGCCGGTGGTGCCCGCCACCCGGGGGTGGGTGGCGATGAGCGCGGCGATTTCGGTGTCGAGGCGCTCCGACAGCCGCCGGCCGAGGGCGACCGCGTCGAGGCGGCGCATCTCGTCGAGGGTGGCGGTGATGGTGGCGCAGGTGACGGGGGTGCCGGCCTGGGTCTCGCCGTGGGTGAGCATGGCTCCGGCGTCGGTGAAGGCCTGCGCCACCTCCTGGGAGGCGATGACGACGGCGGCGGCGCTGGTGCCGTTGGTGAGTCCCTTGGAGGAGACCAGCAGGTCGGGCTGTTCGGCCCACTGCTGTGAGGCGAAGAGGCTGCCGGTGCGGCCGAAGCCGGTGGCGACCTCGTCGGCGACCAGCAGGAAGCCGTGCTCGCGGCGCAGCCGGAGCAGTTCGGCGAGGTACTCCTCGGTGAGGGGTATGGCGCCGCTGCCGAGGACCGGCTCGACGACGACGGCGGCGATCTGGGTGCCCTGGCGGGCCATGAGCGCGTTCAGCTCGGCGAGGTCGTTGGGGGCGACGTGGCGGACGTACCGCTGGTCGACGCCGTAGAGCTGCTGGCCGAGGTCGTCGCCGGTGAGGGCGAAGCTGCCGAAGGTGAGGCCGTGGTAGCCGCCGCGCAGGCCGACGACGACCTTGCGGCGCGGCTCGTCGCGCAGCGCGTGGTAGTGCCGGGCGACCTTCATGACGAGGTCGTTGGCGGCGCCGCCGGAGGTGGAGAACAGCACCCGGCCGTAGTGTTCGGGGCCGGCCGCTTCGACGAGGGCCTCGGCGGCCCGCCGCGCGTAGGAGTTCTCGTAGCGGAAGACGGAGAGGTACGAGGCCCTGCGCAGGGCGTCGGCGGCGGCGCGGGCGATCTTCTCGTTGCCGTAGCCGATGTTGGTGTTCCACAGGCCGCTGGAGCCGTCGAGGAGTTCGCGGCCGTCGGCGAAGCGGACCCATACGCCGTAGGCGGAGACCGCGCAGGTGTCGTCGCGGCCCTGGTCCTGCGGTGCGGTCAGGGACGGCCACAGCGGGTGGTGGGCGGGGGGTGTCGTGGTGTCGTTCACTGGGTCACCTCCGTTTCGAGCAGTACGTCGTGGTGCCGCTCGCCGACGGCGGGCAGCGGGTGCCGGGACAGGACGGAGAACCCGGCGGCGGCCAGTTCGGCCTCCAGGAGTTCGGCGGGCAGGACGCCGATGGTGGTGGTGCACACCTGCACGGGGCCTCCGTCGCCTCCGTCGCCTCCGTCGCCGAGGCCGGCGGGGAAGAGGGTGACGGTGCGGCTGCCGGAGTCCGGCGTCCAGTGTTCGAAGAGGCGGTACGCCCGGCCGCTGTCGGTCGTGATCTCCATGTCCACCTCGGCGGGGCCCTCACCGGTGGCGGCCATGTCGACCGTCGAGAGCAGGAACCGGCCGCCGGGCTCCAGGTGTTCGCGGACGGCCCGGTAGAGGCCGACGCGTCCTGCGGCGTCCAGCAGGGAGATCGTCGTGGTGCCCAGCACGATCGCGCCGAAGCGGCGGCCGAGGTCGAAGTCGCTCATGTCGGCCCGTACGGGCAGGCAGCGCTCGCGCAGTACGGCCGGGGCGAAGGCGAGCCGCTCGTCGAGCAACTCCAGCATGTACGGCGAGAGTTCGAGGGCTGTGACCTTGCGGCCCAGCGCCAGCAGGGGGAGCGTGAGGCGTCCGGAGCCGGCCGCCAGGTCGAGCACGTCGCCGGGGATGCGGCGGACCAGGGCGAGCAGCTCGCGCACCTCGTGGGTACCCGTGCCGGCGAGGTCGTGGTAGACGGAGGCGCCGACCGCGTCGTACAGGTCGCACAGCACGGCCCGCTCGCCGAGGGAGGCGAGGAGTTCGCCGGCGCGGCCGGGGACGTCGGCGGGGGTGGGGACGCGGTGGCCCGCTTCGGACATCGGATCGGCGGCCGTCGTCGTCATCGTCGTCGTCATCGTCGTCGTCATGGCGATCAGTACCCCGCCGCCACGAGTCCGTCGGCCCGCAGGGTGACGCCCGCGTCCTCGAAGTAGGCGGCGACCCGCTCCAGGCCCGCCCGGTCGGCGTAGCAGGCGCCCTCCTCCAGCGAACCGGTGACCAGCAGCACCTCGGCGAGGCCGGCGGCGACCGGATCGAGGCCGAAGACGCGCCCGCTGGCCGTGTCGTGGACGAAGGCCTCGTCACCCGACCACAGCAGCAGCGGCAGCAGCTCGTCCTCGTCGTCCGCGGCGTCGTCGGCCGGGACCGAGGCCGCGGCTGCGCTCAGCCGCCCGCCGAAACCGGAGACCCGTACGTCGGCCAGCCCGCGGGCCCGCAGGCCGCGCACGGCGCTGACCGCGGCGAGGTAGCGCCCCAGCCAGGGGCGGTCCGCGACCGGTCCGTCGTCGGCCACGGCGTCGGCGTCGAGGATCCAGCGGGTGTCGAGCTCCTCCAGGCTGACCTCGCCGAGGACGCCGAGCCGGGCGCCGCCCGGAGCGGTGGACAGCACGCCGTCCTGGTCCGCGTACAGGCGGCAGCGGGGGCCGTCGCCGGCCGGGCCGGCGCCGAGGGCGGGCAGGTCGGCGAGCTGGATGACGGGGTTGGTGAGGAAGTCGGGGAAGGTGCCCGTCTGCCGGGCCCGGTCGGCGTCGGCGAGGTAGGCGTCGAAGTCCATGTCGTCGGCGACGCGGATCAGCGTCGGGCCGACCACGGACATGTAGGCGCTGACGCCGTAGTTCTGGATCTGGAGGTAGAAGTCCGTGCCGAGGGAGCATTCCAGGCCGGGCTCGCTCAGCGAACCCTCGTAGCCGGCGACGACGGGACCGTCCGGAATTCCCGCGTCCGGGGTGTGGCCGGGGGCGAACACCACGGAGTTCGGGCCGACGAGGTCGGTGCCGAGCAGCGTGGAAAGGTGGTTCGGATTCTCCAGGACGACCGTCGCGGAGCCCGTCTCGGAGCCCGCCGCGAAAAGCTCCGCCCCCGGATTTCCGGTACCCCAGAGCATCAGATGCCGTTTGATTCTCGCCATGGCTCCCCCTTCAAGGAATGCGAAGCAATACGAAGCGATTCGAAGCGATTCGGTGGACTCGGTGGACGCGGCGGACGCGGTGGTGTATCGGACGCGTCGTACCGCTCCGGCCGGGGCCGGCTCGGGGCGTGCCGGACCGGGGCCCGGCCGCCCCGGCGCCGGACCCGAGCATTCCGGAATCAGGCCAGGGCGGAGAGAATCGTCCTGAGTTCTTCGGAGGCCGCCTGCGGGCCGCGGCAATTGGCCACACCGGTGACGTTCAGGACGACTTCGTCGACGCCCGTCTCCTCGTACTCCTTCAGCTGTGCGACGAGTTCCGCGATGTCGCCGCTGAGGAATCCGCGCCCTTCGACGAGGGCCCGCGCGTCCAGCTCCCGGTCCGTCCCGGTGATGCCGATCCCCGACTTGCGCAGCATGTCGACGTAGTGCGGGAGGCCCAGGTGCGCGGCGTTGCCGGCCAGCGCGATCTCGGCGGCCGTGCGGTCCTTCCCGGCGAGCGCCAGCGGCACCATCGCCGTCAGCCTGGGCACCGGCCGGCCGGCCCTCGCCGCGCCTTCGCGAAGCGCCGGCAGGACGGTGTCCCGCAGGTAGGCGGCCGGGGTCAGCCAGGTGATCGCCACGTCGGCGACCTCACCGGCGAGCCGGGCCATGGCGGGCCGCAGCACACCGAGCCCGATCTCCACCGGGGCGGAGGGGAACGGCGCGAGCTGCGCGTCGCAGGTGACGTAATCGCCCGCCATCCGTACGTGCTCGCCGGCCAGCAGGCCGCGCACGGCCGTCAGGTACTCGCGGGCCGCGGTCAGTGGACTGCGGTACGGGGCCCCGCGCAGGGCCTGCTGGAGGGAGGGCGCCCCGGGCCCGAAGCCGGCGGTCACCGGCTGCCCGGTGGCCAGGGCCAGCGAGCGGGCCTGGAGGGCGGCCTCGTAGGGGTGGCGCAGCGGCATCAGCGTCACGCCCAGCCCGGTCGGGACCCGGAAGCCGGCCCCCGCGGCGTGGACGAACCCGTGGTGGGGCTCGACCATCAGGGACTGTCCCTGCCAGAGCCGCCGGGCGTGGGTCCAGTGGACGAGGCCGGCGTAGGGGAGGATCTGTTCCGGCCTGGTCGGCAGGAACGGTATGAGTACCGAGTAGGCGGTCATGGTGCGGCTCCCCTTCTTCCTTCCTCGTTCTCCGGTCCGCGGCCGTGTGACCGTCCGGGCGTCCGGGCGTGCGGCTATGGGTTAAATCCAGTCGAACGTTTCACGCCGGTCGGCGCCGTGCTCCGCGGGGGCCTTTTCGGCCGCCCGGCCGGACGCGGTGAGCTGGTCCTGGGCCGACTGGTGAATGAAAGATCCGGAGAAGGTGAGTCCGGCTGCGATCGCGAATCCCGCGATGACCGAAGCGATTCGGGTGCGCCCGCCGAGCTGGTTCTTCTTCATCGTTTCCCCCTGTTTGGACCGCCGTTGTTCCGACATGGAGAAGACTGCCGTTCGCTGGACTGGTCTTCGAGCGTTTTTGGACGCAGCTTCCTGCGTCTCTCGGTGCAACAAGTTGCACCGATGAGGGAACCAAGGCCGGTGGGAGCGCTTCCGTTACCGATGGCCACTCGGTGCCCGCGTTCGTATGATCAGCCCACCGTGCTGACTACACGGGGCACCATCACAAGGGGGAAGCATGCGAGCCGGAAGCCTCATCCACCTGGGGATGTCAGCCGAGGACGAAGACCTGTACAGATGCCTGCTCCGCCTCACGGAGGGCACTCCCCCCGTGCTGGCCGAACACCTCGGGGTGCCGGTGCCCGAGGTGGAGGAGTGGCTCGTGCGGCTGGAGTCGATGGAGCTGACCTCCCTGGCCGACAACGGCAGTATCCGGCCAGCCCCGCCCGCGATCGCCGTGCAGCGGCTGATCGACCTGCGGCTCCGGGAACTCCGGGAGGAGCTGCGGCGGGTGGCGGCGGAGCAGCGGGTGGTGGAATCGCTTCTGGCGGAGCGGGACGCGGTACGCCCGGCCGCGCGCGGGGCGTCGGAGCGGCCGGCCATCGAGCGGGTGGAGGGGACGCCCAACGTCAGGGCGGTGATCGACGAACTGACCTTCTTCACCCGGGAGGAGGGGCTGACCACGCAGCCGCACGGAGCGCTGAGCCCGGCCAGCATCGAGGCGTCCCGGCCGCTGGACGCCCGGATCCTGCGGCGGGGCATCAAGATGCGCACGATCATGCGCCCGGCGGCGGTGGAGGACGCCCCGACGCTGGCCTACCTCCAGGAGATCTCCGTGATGGGGGCGGACATCCGGATCTCGGACAAGCCGCTGGAGCGGATGCTGGTGTTCGACCGGGCGGCGGCACTGACCCCGATCGACCCGCAGAACCCCCGCCTGGGGGCGCTGGTGATCCGCGAGACCGGGCTGGTGGCGAACCTGGTGTCGCTGTTCGAGCGGATGTGGTCGGACTCGGTGCCGCTGGCGGAGGCGGTCACGGCCCGGCAGGGCCCGGAGGGCGGGCTGAGCGAGATCGAGCGCAAGGTGCTGGCCACCATGTACCAGGCGGAGAAGGACGAGACCGGGGCCCGCGAGGTCGGCGTCTCGGTCCGCACGTACCGCAAGTACGTGGCGGACCTGATGCAGCGCCTGGGGGCGACGAACCGCTTCCAGGCGGCCCTGCTGGCCCGCGACCACGGCTGGATCTGAACACACCTATACCGGCGCGGGCCGGTCCCGTCCGCCGGCGGGGTCCCCGGCCGGCTCCTCGTCGCCGTCCTCGTCTCCGCCGTCGCAGTACGGGCACCACGGACGCAGGCGGTTGTGCGTCCGCGTCAGCCGGTTCACGGTCGCGGTGAAGGCGAGCCCGAGGCCGAGGAAGACGTTGGCCCGCTCCGCGGCGCCGTCCATCCCGAGCACGGCGTAGACGGGACCGGCGCCCAGGACCAGCAGCGCGAGGGACACGGCGGCGCCCAGGAAGAACCTCGGGCGCGTCTCGGTCCATGCGTGGAACGCCCGCAGCGCCCGGCGCGTCCCACCGGGTTCCCGGGCCGACTCCGCCGGGTTGAGCGGCATCACCCGCACGCACTCCGCACAGGGCGGCCCCCACCGGTGCCGGATCTGCATGACGGTCGGGACGAACATCAGGAACTGTCCGATCAGCGAGGCGGCCATGCCGGCCGGCGTCCCGGAGGTGACGAGGAGCGCGACGATCACGACGGCGGCGGCCACCCCTTCGACCACGCTCCCGTAGTGGCGGTGCCCCAGTCTCGAAGCGCGCCCGACCCAGTACGTCATGGAGCAACCACCTCACAGAACCCCCGCCGCCCCTGCGGCATACCCCTGATGGTATGTATACCTCCAGTGGGATACAAGGGTGTGTGGCGATCTTGATCCGTACCGACTCGGGACCTCTTAGCCTGGGCGCCATGACGGACGACGGCAGCAACAGCGGCGAGTTCCACGAGGTCCTGCACTCCCTGCGGGTGTGGGACGTCCCGCTCCCCGGCTTCGACCCGGCGGACGCGCCCGGCGAGCCGCTGGCGTTGTTCCGGGAGTGGTTCCTGCACGCCGCGCGGGCGGGGCAGCCGGAGCCGCACACGATGAGCCTGGCGACGGTGGACGCCGAGGGGCGGCCCGACGCGCGCGTGCTGATGCTGCACGACGCCGACGGGCGGGGCTGGCACTTCGCCTCGCACTCCACGAGCGCCAAGGGCCGCCAGCTGGCGGGCCGGGCGGACGCGGCGCTGGTCTTCTACTGGCCGGCGGTGGCTCGGCAGGTGCGGATCCGGGGCCGGGTCGTGGCGTGCGGGCCCGAGGAGAGCCGGGCGGACCTGGCGGTGCGCTCGCGCGGGGCGCTGGCGGCCGCCCTGACCGGCCGGCAGAGCGAGGTGCTGGGCTCCGCCGAGGAGCTGGCGCGGGCCTCGGCGGCGGCGTGGGAGCGGGCGGGGGCCGAGCCGGACGCGCCGGCACCGACCTGGACGAGGTACGTACTGGAGCCCGCCGAGGCGGAGTTCTTCCAGGGCGACGCCGCGCGCAGGCACGTCCGCCTGCGCTACCGCCTCGCGGACGGCGGCGCGGACGGCGGCGCGGACGGCTGGGTGCGGGAGCTGCTCTGGCCCTGAGCGGCGTACGCCGGGCCGCGGTCAGTCCGCGGCCGGGCGGAAGACCGCCACGCGGACGCCCTCCGCGGCCTCGCGGAAGGTGACGCGCAGGGGCATGCCGATGCGGAGGTCCCCGTACGGGCAGTCGACGACCTCGGTCATCATCCGGGGCTCCTCCGCGAGGTCGACGACGGCCGCCGCGTAGGGGACGCGGGTGCCGAAGGGCGGGAGGTCGTTGCGGTGGACGACGGACCAGGTGTAGAGGGTGGCGCGGCCGCTCGCCTCCTCCCAGGTGACGCGGTCCTCGCCGGCCCAGCAGGAGGGGCAGAACTCGCGCGGGTAGTGGTGGGCGCGCCCGCAGTCGGCACAGCGGCGCAGCAGGAGGCGGCCCTCTGCGGCGGCGTCCCAGTAGGGGCGGGTGAACTCGTCCGTCTCGGGCAGGTCGTACCGTGCGGCGCTCACAGGAACAGTCCGATCGTCGCGTCGAGGGACCAGGTCTGCCAGGTCATCGCGCCGAGCGCGACGAGGGAGACGAGGGCCATCATCGAGTTCTGGCCCTGCTCGGCCCAGTCGTGGATCATCAGGACCAGGTAGAGCAGGTTCAGCAGCAGGCCGCCGACCAGGGCGACCGGGGTGAGGAAGCCGAGTACGAGGCCCAGCCCGAGGGCGAGTTCGGCGTAGACGACGACGTACGCCATCAGCCGCGGCCGGGGCTGGACGACCTTCTCGAAGCCGCCCTTGACGAAGCCCCAGCGGTGTTTGCCGGCGACGTCGGCGGCCCAGGCGATGCCGGTGCCGCGTTCGAACCAGCCCTTCTTGTCCTTGTGCCGCCAACTCTCCAGCCACCACAGGCCGAGGCCTATCCGCAGCACGGCGAGCCATTCGGCGCCGGTGAGCCAGATGGTCTGCACGGTTCGCCCCTCCACCCTCGATCTGACGGTACGTCAGTTCAGCGGATCGGCGGCGATCCCGCAAGGGGCCGGGAGTCAGGGGATGGAGAACAGGCGCCCGTAGCCCGTGACCCCGTCCACCGGCTCGCCCGCCGCGCGCAGGGCGGCCCACAGCAGCACCTGGTTCGCGGTCAGCACCGGCCGCTCCAGCTCCGCCTCCAGGGCCTGGATCACCCCCGCCGCCCGGAAGCCGTTGCCGCCGACGACCACCGCCTGCGCCGCGTCGGGGACCTGCTCCAGCACCCAGCCGTACAGGGCCTCCGGCCGGATCAGCGCCTGCCCGCTGGGCAGCCCGCACGGGGCCGCGTACGGGACCTCGAACCCGGCCTCCTCGTAGTAGCCCCGCCCCAGGTCGCTCAGGGTCGCGTCGAACCACGGCGGATCCACCAGCGCGAGCCGCGAGATCCCCAGCGCGCGCAGCGCCTCGACGGCGGCGGCGCAGGTGGCGACCACGGGCAGGCCGCCGACGCGCCCGCCCAGCCGCTCCAGCATGTACGCCTCCCCGCGCGCGCCGATCACGTACGCGGAGCTGGTGAAGGCGTAGGCGATCGCCGCCACGGGGGCGGCGGCCAGCAGCTCGGCCGCGTCGTCCACGTGCGGCGGCTCGGCGAAGGCCCGGACGGGGGCGAGCGGCACGGTCAGCCCCATCGCACCGCCGGGGCCCATCGCGGCGAACGGCACCCGGGCGGCGTGCAGGCCCACGTCCGCCGGGGCCATGGCGCGCAGCTCCGACTCGGGGCCGACGTCGGCATGGGGGGTGAGGACTCCGAGGCGGACGCGCACGTCCCACCCGTCGGGCTGCCACATCGCGCACGCACTCCTCTCCAAGGCCGGACACCGAGGCCGGATGTCCCACTTTGACACCATCCGTGCCGCCCGGGCGGCGGGCCGCGCCGGGCCCGGGCACGCCCGTGATCGATCCGCAATCGATTCCCTCCTCGTCCGAGACCCATCAACGCCGGGTGTCGATACGCTCACTGGCCATGCCCGAGCCCGACCTGACCTCCACCGAGCCCCGCCCCGTGTACGTGATCGGCGCGGGCCCCGGGGGCCTCGCCGTGGCCGCCGCACTGCGCGCCCGCGGGGTGCGCGCGGTGGTCGTCGAGCGGACCGGCGCGGTCGGATCCTCGTGGCGCGGCCACTACGAGCGGCTGCGGCTGCACACCACCCGGCGGCTGTCGGGCCTGCCCGGGCTGGCGATCCCGCGCCGCTTCGGGCGCTGGGTCGCGCGGGCCGACGTGGTCCGGTACCTGGAGAAGTACGCCGAGTTCCACGAGCTGGAGCTGGTGACCGGGGTGGAGGTGACCCGGATCGAGCGCGCCGCCGACGGGGAGGGCTGGACCCTGCACGCCTCGGGCGGGCGGCTGCTCGCGGCCCGCGCGGTGGTCGTCGCGACGGGCTACAACCACACCCCGGCACTGCCCGACTGGCCGGGCCGCGAGGCGTACACCGGGCGGCTGCTGCACGCCCGCGACTACCGGAACCCGGCCCCGTACGCCGGGCAGGACGTGCTCGTCGTCGGCGTCGGCAACACCGGCGCGGAGATAGCGGCGGACCTCGCCGAGGGCGGCGCCGCGCGGGTGCGGCTCGCCGTGCGCACCGTCCCGCACATCGTGCGCCGCTCCACCCTGGGCTGGCCGGCGCAGCGCACGGGGATCCTGGTGCGCAGGCTGCCCGTGCGGTTCGTGGACCGGCTGGGGGCGCTCGCCGCCAGGGCCGTCCCGGACCTGTCGGCGCACGGCCTGCCGCGCCCGGCCTCGGGCCTGTACAGCAGGGTCCTGGAGGGGGCGGTGCCGGTGCAGGACGTCGGGCTGATCAGGGCCGTGCGCGGGGGCCGGGTGGAGCCGGTGGCCGCCGTGGCCGGCTTCGACGGCGACGAGGTGGTCCTGGCCGACGGTACGCGGATCACCCCGGACGCGGTGGTGGCGGCGACGGGCTACCGGCGCGGGCTGGAGGGGCTGGTGGGCCACTTGGACGTACTGGACGAGCGCGGCCGCCCCATCGCGCACGGCGCCCGCGCGCCCCGCAACGCCCCGGGGCTGTACTTCACCGGGTACACGAACCCGATCAGCGGCATGCTCCGCGAGCTGTCCATGGACGCCGTGCGCATAGCCAAGGCCCTGTCCTGAAGCGTCCCGCCTTCCGGAGGGCCGAAATCCCCTCTGTACCGGAGCGGACACCTCTGCCACCGTTCAAGCACACCACCTCCACCACCTTTCCTGCGCATCCCTGTTCCTGACGGCGCGTCAGTTCAGTAATCTGACTACGCGTCAGCTATGGACTCATCGAGCAGGGCGGGCGAAGCGATGCTTGGATCTACTCACGGCACCCTCACCACCGACTTCCGCGCACGCGTCGAGGCCTGCGGGGAGACCCCCAGGACGGCCGTCCACTCCACGGCGACACCCGAGGACGCGGACGCGCTGGACGTCAGCGGACGGCCCCTGCACTCCGACGTGCCAGACCTGGACCGGTTCTTCCGGCCCGAGTCCGTGGCGGTCATCGGCGCCTCCGACGCCGAGGGCAGGCCCAACACCGGCATCACCCGGCAGCTCATCGCCTGGGCCGAACGCGTCGGCGCCCGCGTCCACCCCGTGCACCCGACCCGCACCACCGTCTTCGGCCTGCCCTGCCACGCCTCCGTGGCCGAGCTGCCCGAACAGGTCGACCTCGCGGTGCTCCTCGTCGCCGACCCGATCCCGGTGATCGAGGAACTGGCCGACACCAAGGTCAAGTTCGCCGTCGCCTTCGCCTCCGGCTTCGCCGAGACCGGCGACGCGGGCGCCGCCGCCCAGGCCCGCCTGGCCGCCGCCGTACGCCGCTCCGGGCTGCGCCTGCTCGGCCCGAACACCAACCTCAACGCCTTCGAGGAGTTCCGCGACGACCTCGACGGCCCCGCCATCGCCCTCATCACCCAGTCCGGACACCAGGGCCGGCCCGTCTACACCCTCCAGGAGCTCGGCATCCGCCTCTCCCACTGGGCGCCGACCGGCAACGAGGCCGACCTGGAGACCTCCGACTTCATCTCCTACTTCGCCGAGCGGCCCGAGGTCGGTGCCATCGCCTGCTACGTCGAAGGCCTCAAGGACGGGCGCTCCTTCCTGCTCGCCGCCGACCGCGCCGCCCGCAACGGGGTCCCCGTCGTCGCCGTCAAGGTCGGCCGCACCGAGACCGGCGCCCGCATGGCCGCCTCCCACACCGGCAAGCTCACCGGGGCCGACACCGTCGTCGACGCCGCCATGCGGCAGTTCGGGGTCATCCGGGTCGACGGGCTGGACGAACTCCAGGACACCGCAGCCCTCCTGGCCCGGGCCCGGCCGCCGCGGGCCGACGGGGTCGTCGTGTACTCCATCTCCGGCGGCACCGGCGCCCACTTCTCCGACCTGGCCACCGAGGCGGGCCTCACCCTGCCGACCCTCTCGGACTCCAAACAGGCCGAGCTCCACCAGTGGATCCCCTCCTACCTCAACGTCGCCAACCCGGTCGACAACGGCGGCCACCCGGTGGGCGACTGGCGCGGCCGCAAGATCATCGACGCGATCCTCGCCGACCCCTCGGTCGGCGTCCTGATCTGCCCGATCACCGGCCCCTTCCCCCCGATGAGCGACAAGCTCGCGCAGGACCTCGCCGCCGCCGCCGAAGCCACCGACAAGCTGGTCTGCGTCATCTGGGGATCCCCCGTCGGCACCGAGGAGGCCTACCGCACCACCCTGCTCGGCTCCTCCCGCGTCGCCACCTTCCGCACCTTCGGCAACTGCATCACCGCCGTCCGCGCCTACCTCCAACACCACCGCTTCACGGCCTCCTACCGCTCCCCCTTCGCCGAAGCCCCCCGCACCCCGTCCCCCTCCCACCGCAAGGCCCAGGCCCTGATGCGGCCCGGGCAGCAGCTCAGCGAACACGCCGCCAAGCAGCTGCTGCGCGCCTACGGCATCCGGGTCCCGCGCGAACAGCTGGTGACCAGCGCGGCGGCCGCGGTCCGCGCGGCGGGCCTGGTCGGATACCCGGTGGTGATGAAGGCCTCGGGCCCGCAGCTGGCCCACAAGACGGAACTCGGCCTGGTCAAGGTCGGCCTCACCTCGGCCAGCCAGATCCGCGACGCGTACCGCGAGCTGACGGACATAGCCCGCTACGAGAACGTCCCGCTGGACGGGATCCTGGTCTGCCAGATGATCGAACGCGGCGTCGAGATGGTCGTCGGCGTCACCCAGGACCCCCTCTTCGGCCCCACCGTCACCGTCGGCCTCGGCGGCGTCCTCGTCGAGGTCCTGCACGACGCGGCCGTCCGCGTACCCCCCTTCGGGGAGGACCAGGCCCGCACGATGCTCCGCGAACTGCGCGGGCACGCACTGCTGGAAGGCGTACGGGGCGCACCCCCGGCGGACGTGGACGCCCTGGTGGAGGTCGTCCTGCGGGTCCAGCGGATGGCGCTGGAACTGGGCGACGACCTCTCCGAACTGGACATCAACCCCCTGATGGTCCTCCCCCGCGGCCAGGGCGCGGTGGCGCTGGACGCCCTCGCCGTATGTCTGTGACCTTCCTGACGGGCCGCTCGCGCGCCTCGGCCGCAGGCGGCCTCCGCGGCTTCGCGCCGCTGCGCGGACTCCGTCCGTCGGGCGTGGGGCGGGGGCCGGCGGGTCGTCCGCGGGTGTGCGGTGCCGCTGCGCGGGGCGAGGTCCCCTACCCGCCCTTCCACCGTTACCCGGGCCTCCGCCCCGGACCCCTGGGGGCCCCGCCCCCAGCTACCGCTGGGAGGTGCCCCCAGCGCCTCGATCGCCGGCGGGGCTGGAGATGGCCGGCCGGGGCCGGAGTGCGCGCAGCGCACTTCCAGCCCCGCCGGCGATTGAGGCGCGGGCGCGGTAGCGCCGTGCGGTGAGCCGCACCGGCACGGAGCGCCCGATCCCCCCAAGCCGCGCCGGCGGCTGAGGCCTGGGGCCCCCGGACGGAGCCTGGGGGGAGGTTGAAGGGCGGGGAGGGGCAGGCCCCGCGCAGCGGCGCACCCCCGCAGGCAGCGAACGACCGACGCCCGGCCAGGGCAAAGGCACCCACCCCCGAACAGGAGCACGCACCCGTGGACGAGATCCTGCACCGCACCGACGCCGGCGTCAGCTGGATCACCCTCAACCGGCCCGACGCCATGAACGCCCTCACGTGGGAGCAGCGCGAGCGCGTCATCGCGCTGCTCGACGCCGCCTCCGGCGACCCCGGCATCCGGGCCGTCGTCGTCACCGCCACCGGCAAGGGGTTCTGCGCCGGCGCCGACCTCCGCGGCGGCGGGCCCGCCGCCGGCGAACGCGTCGCCGGGGACGTGGCCCGCATGATCCGACTCGGCGCCCAGCGCCTGATCACCGCGGTCCTCGACTGCGAGAAGCCCGTCATCGCCGCCGTCAACGGCACCGCCGCCGGCATCGGCGCGCACCTCGCCCTCGCCTGCGACCTCGTCATCGCCGCCGACACCGCCCGCTTCATCGAGGTGTTCGTCCGCCGCGGCCTCGTCCCCGACGGCGCCGGCGCCTACCTCCTGCCCCGCCTGCTCGGCCCGCAGAAGGCCAAGGAGCTGATGTTCTTCGGCGACGCCGTCCCCGCCGCGGAGGCCGCCCGGCTCGGCCTGGTCAACAGGGTGGTCCCCGCCGACGGGCTGGAGGCCGCCGCCCGGGAGTGGGCGGAGCGGCTCGCGCAGGGCCCCACCCGTGCCCTCGCGCTCACGAAGCAGCTGGTCAACGCCTCCCTCGACAGCGACCGCGCCACCGCGCTGGCCGCCGAGGCCACCGCCCAGGAGCTCAACATGACCACCGCCGACGCGAACGAGGGCGTGGCGAGCTTCGTGGAGCGCCGCACCCCGAAGTACCTGGGCCGCTGACCCCTGCCCCGAGCTCTGCCCCGAACGGCTGAAATCGATCACCCATGAGGCAGCAGTGATCAACTGACCGGACCACCCGCACCACATTCGTGTGAATAGCTGACCGCATGGGCCCTACCTGGCGAGCGAAATCCCGGCTGCCGCGCGCACTGTCCGCGCTGTCCGCGCTGTGCGCGGCGACCGCTTCCGTGTTCCTGTCCGCGACGCCCGCCCAGGCAGCCGCACCCGCCCCGGAGGAACCCGCCGACCTGGCCGTGACCGCCGCCGTACGCCCGCGGCAGAGCACCCGCGCCGGCGAGACGTACGACTACCTCGTGTCGGTGACCAACCACGGCCCCTCCACCGCCCGGCGGGTCACCGTCACCGACCGCCTCCCCGCCGCCCTGGAGTTCCTCACCTCCCGCGACGGCTGCACGGCGGCCGGCCGCACCGTCACCTGCGGCCCCCTCCCCGCCCTCGCCGTCGGCGCCTCCCACACCTGGGTGATCACGGTGCGGCTCGCGCCCGGCTACCGCGGCGAGGGCGACGACATCGTCAACGAGGCCGTCGTCGAGGCCGGCACCACCGACCCCCACCCCGCGAACAACTCGACCTCGCTGACCGGCCTCGTCCTCCCTCCCAGCGCGCGCCTGGCGGACCTCTCCCTCACCAAGACGGCCGTACTCGCCGTGGGCCGCAGGGACGTACGGCCGGGCGAGAAGTTCACGTACCTGATCGCGGTGCACAACGCGGGCCCGGCCACCGCCCGCCAGGTCCTGGTCACCGACCGGCTCCCGGACTCCCTCACCCTGCTGTCCTCCCCGGACGACTGCGCGTCCGCCCCCGGCGAGGAGCCCCTCGTCCGGTGTCCCGCGGTCGACCGGCTCCCGGCCGGTGCCACGGCGGAGTTCCGCATCACCGTGCGCGCCACCACCCGGGAGGAGGACCGGGCCAACCCGCCCGCCGGCCGCTGCACCCCGCTCGAGAACATCGCCCGCGTCACCTCCGCCGTGCGCGATCCGGACCCGTCCGACAACGCCAACACCCCGGGCACGACCGGGCCCGGCGGCGGCCCCCTCTGCCTGGTGCGCGACACCCCGCCGGACCACCACGACGACCACGGCCCCGTCCACCACGACGACCACCACGACGAGGACCCCGGCAGGCCGGCGCCCGCACCCGCGCCCGACCACCGCCCCCACACGGAACGCCCCGCCCCCGGCGAGCTCGCCGACTGCGGCACGCGCCTGCCGCGCTGGCTCGCCTGGGCCCCCGCCGCCCTCCTCGCCTGCGGCGCCGCACTCCGCGTCACCGCACGCCGCCGGTGAGGGCCGCCCGGTGGCGGGCGGCCGCCGCCGCCCTGCTGTGCGCGGCCGCCCTCACGGCAGCCGCCCCCGCCGAAGCACCGCCGCGCCCCCGCGCGGCCCTGGCCTTCCCCGTGAACGAGCCCTTCGACAGCTCCACCAACCTGGGCACGACCAGCGGCAACGCGTCCTACCCCGCCGGCGGCGGCTGGCTGCGGCTGACGCCCGCGAGCAACAGCCAGGCCGGCACCTGGAAGATGAAGGACACCTTCTCCACCACCCTCGGCATCGTCGCCGAGTTCCGCTACGCCACCTACGGCGGCACCGCCTTCGAGGGCAAGCGCGGCGACGGCCTCTCCTTCTACCTCACCGACGGCTCCGCCGCCGACGGCACCGGCCCCTCCGGCGGCAGCCTCGGCTACGCCTGCTCGGGCGCGGCCAACCGCTGCGTGACCTCGGGCGTGCCGGGCGCCTACCTCGGCATCGGCCTGGACGAGTTCGGCAACTTCTCCTCCGGCTCCGTCGGCAACGGCGGTCCGGGCGCCCAGCCCAACAAGATCGTGGTGCGCGGCGGCGGCAGCGGTACGACCGGCTACCGCTACGCCACCGCCGCCGACGGGCCCGGCTCCACGGTCGAGACGGGCAGCCGGGCCAGGGAGCGCAGGGTCCGCGTGTCGCTGCTGCCCAGTGCTACCAAGATGCTGCTGTCGGTGTGGTCGGACAGCGGCCCGGACACCGCCCTCACCCAGCTGATCACCGACTACGACGTCACCGCCATCGCCAATCAGCCGGCCCTGCCCCCCACCCTCAAGGTGGGCTTCTCGGCGGGCACGGGCGGCGCGACGAACATCCACGAGATCGACGACCTGGCGATCAACGTGCCCGCCGACCTGAAGGTGGTGAAGTCGACCGCCCAGTCGACGGTGCCGGCCGGCGCCCCGGTGACGTACACGGTCACCGTCTCCAACAGCCAGGCCAACGACGTGACGGGCGCCGTCGTACGCGACACCGTGCCCGGCCTCACCGACGTGGCCTGGACCTGCGAGGCGGGCACCGGCGGCACCTGCGGCACGGCCTCCGGCAGCGGCAGCACCCTCGACACGAAGGCCGACCTCAAGCGCGGCGGCTCCGTCACCTACACGGTCACCGGCAACGCCCCCGCCCAGCCGACCGTCCTCGACAACACGGCGACGGTGACGGCCCCGGCCGACCGTACGGACACCAACCCGGCGGACAACACCTCCACCGCCTCCCGCGTCACCGTGACGGCCCACGCCGACCTGGCCGCCGAGAAGGAGGGGATCGGGGCCGGCCCGGTGGCCCCGGGCGAGGAGTTCGAGTACCGGATCACGGCACGGAACCTGGGGCCCTCGCACACGCAGACGGTGCTGATGTCCGACACCCTGCCCGACCCGCTGCGGTTCGTGTCCTCGGCCGGCGGCTGCACGGCCACCGGCCAGCGGCTGTCCTGCCCGCCCCGGGGGCCGGTCAACGCCGGTACGAGCGCCGGGTGGACGGTACGGGTCCGGCTTGACCCGGCGTACACGGGCGACGGCTCCGACCTCGGCAACGTGGCGTCCGTCCGCCAGGGCCTCCCCGACCTCCGGCCGGAGAACAACACCAGCGCGGCGGCCGGGCCCCCGGGCGGGCTCGCCCCGGCGCGGGCCGACCTGTCGCTCGCCAAGTCGGCGCAGGACCGTACGCCGGTAGCGCCCGGGGAGACCTTCACGTACACGGTGACCGTGCGCAACGCGGGCCCGTCGGTGGCCCGCCGGGTACGGGTCACCGACCCGCTGCCGACGGGCCTGCGGTTCGTCTCCGGAGGTGACGGCTGCACCGCCTCCGGCCAGGACGTGACCTGCGGGACGGAGGCGGCCGTGGAGCCGGGCGGCAGCCGCTCGTGGACGTTCACGGTGCGGGTCGACCCGGCCTTCGCGGGCGACGGCACGGCCCTGCGCAACACCGCGACCGCCGTCTCGGACACCGCCGACCCGAACCCCGGCGACAACAGCGGCTCGGCGGGCACCCCGGGCGGCCGGGTCGGCCCGCCGACCGCCGACATCGAGCTGTCCAAGGGCGTACGCGCGGGCTGACCCCGCCGCCCGCCCCGGTGCGCTCCCCCGATCTCCCGTACAGCGCTCTGTACGGTCTCTCACGCACGAAACGGAACGATGCGCGATGACGACGACCCCAGGCCGGCGGTCGGTGGCGCGGGCCCTGGCCCCGCTGCTCTGCGCGGCCGCACT
The DNA here is from genome assembly GCF_055593565.1 of Streptomyces sp. NPDC040718. Taxonomy (NCBI): domain Bacteria; kingdom Bacillati; phylum Actinomycetota; class Actinomycetes; order Kitasatosporales; family Streptomycetaceae; genus Streptomyces; species Streptomyces sp. NPDC040718. The sequence goes on from NZ_JBVIXO010000015.1 coordinate 151,190, forward strand.
GTGGGCCGCGCCGGCCCCCGCGACCGCACAGCCCGCGACGGCACGGGCCACGACGGCACGGCCCGCCCCGGTCGAGGTGACCTCCCGCCGGACTCCGGCCAAGGCCCCCGGTGACCTCATCACCTACACCCTCACCGCGAGGAACAAGGGCCCGTCGGCCGCCCGGAACGTGACGGCCACCGACCGGCTGCCCGACGGGATCACCTTCGTCGACTCCTCCGACGGCTGCACGGCCGTCGGCCAGACCGTCACCTGCGGGCCCGAACCGCAGCTGGCGGCCCTGCAGAGCCGCAGCTGGAGCTTCCACGCCCGGCTGAGCGCCTCGTACCAGGGCAACGGCTCCGACCTCGGCAACAGCGCCTCCGGGAAGTCGGACGCCACCGACCCGGACCCGGGCAACAACAAGCCCGACCCGGTGCTGCCGCCCGGGCCGTTCGACCCCGTCTCGGACCTGGCCACCGTCAAGACGCCGCTGGGGGCGGGGCCGACGGTGCCGGGCCAGGAGTTCGAGTACGAGATCCGCACGTCCAACAAGGGCCCCTCGGACGCGCGCAACGTGACGGTGACGGACGCCCTGCCCGACGGGCTGACGTTCGTCTCCTCCGCCGACCCGTGCTCGGCGTCCGGCCGGACGGTCACCTGCGGCCCACTGGCCCGGATGATCCCCGGCGGGGACGTGGTGTGGACGTTCAAGGTGAAGCTGGACCCGGCGTACTCCTCCGACGGCGAGGACCTGCGCAACACGGCCACCTCCACCTCGGCGTCGAAGGACCCCGAGCCCGCCGACAACACCTCGCAGCCGGTACTGCCGCCGGGCGGGGTGACCGAGCCGCAGGCCGACGTGTGGACGACGAAGCGCACCGCGAACGACACGGTGATCGCACCCGGCCAGACCTTCGAGTACGTGGTGACGGCGAACAACGACGGCCCGTCGCGCGCGGTGAACACCACGGTCACCGACAGGTTGCCGTCCCAGCTCGCCTTCGTGTCCTCGCCCGACGGCTGCCGCGCCGCGGACGGCACGGTCTCCTGCGGCCCGCTGGCCGTGCTGGAGCCCGGGGCGTCCCGGACGTGGCGGTTCACGGTCCGGCTGGACAGCAACTACACCGGTGACGGCTCCGACGTCCGCAACACGGCCACCGCCACCGCGCGGACCGAGGACCCCAAGCCGGAGAACAACACGAGCAGCCCCGCCGGCCTGCCCGGCAGCCGCGTCAACAAGCCGACCGCCGACCTCGGGGTGCGCAAGGAGGCCGTCGGCACCACGCCGCCGGCGCCGGGCGAGACCTTCGACTACCGGATCCGGGTCGGCAACTACGGGCCGTCGGCGGACGCGTTCAACGTGAAGCTCACCGACAACCTGCCCGAGGGCCTGTCGTACGTGGCCTCCACACCGTCCGGGTGCACCGCCGCCGGGCGCCTGGTGTCGTGCAGGCGGACCGCTCCGCTGAAGGTCGGCGAGACCGTCGAGTACCTGCTGACGGTGAAGATCGACCCCGCGTACAAGGGCACGGGCTCCGACCTGAAGAACACCGCCGAGGTGACGGCCGACAACATCGACCCGGCGTCGGAGAACGACAAGGGCACCGCGACCGTCCCCGGCGGTCACGTGGCGGAGGCCTCGGCCGACCTGGCCATCGTGAAGCGGGCGGTGCAGACCGCCGCCATCGCCCCCGGCGAGACCTTCGACTACGCCCTGACGGTCACCAACAACGGCCCCTCGCAGGCCGACCAGGTCACCGTCACCGACACCCTGCCGACGGCGCTGAGCTTCGTCTCGGGTGACGCGACCTGCACCTCCGGCCGGACCGTCACCTGCGGCCCGCTGGCCCACCTGGCCCCGGGCGCCTCGATGACCTGGGTCGTCAAGGTGAAGCTGGACCCGGAGTACACCGGCAACGGCTCGGACATCCGCAACACGGCGGCGGTGGACTCCCTGACCGCCGACCCGCGTCCGGCCAACAACACCAGCGCGGCGGCCGGCCCGCCCGCGGGCACCGTGAAGGAGCCGACGGCGGACCTGGAGGTGGGCAAGACGACTCCGTGACCCGGCCCGGCCGGCGGGGCGCGCGCCCCGCCGGCCGGACCCCCGGCCGTACTACGCGCGGGGGCTGGGCTTCAGCAGCGCGAACACCGCCCCGGCCGGGTCGGAGGCCCAGGCGATCCGGCCGACGTCGGGCACGTCCGCGGCCGGCATCAGCACCGCGCCGCCGTTCCCCTCGACCGCCGTGACGGTGGCGTCGACGTCCGCCACGTGGAAGTACGGCACCCAGCGCGGCACCATCGTCGAGGCGCCGCCCGCGCCCTCGCCCTGCGGGGCCACCCCGCCGAAGGACCCCTCCTCCTGGTCCCCTTCGCCGATGCTCAGCACCCGGTACGTCATCCCCGGCGCGTCCATCTCGATGTACCGCCAGCCGAACACCCCGGAGTAGAAGCGGATCGCGGCGACCGGGTCCGGTACGTGGAGCTCCGCCCACACCAGGGTGTTGACGTCGGAGGCGGCCTCCAGCCCGCCGGTCTTGCCGGGCTGCCAGGAGGCGAACTGCGCGCCCTGCGGGTCGGTGAAATGCGCGAGCCAGCCCTCGCCCATGACGTCCATGGGCTCCGTCCGCACGGTCCCGCCCCCGGCGCGGACGGCCTCGGCGGTGGCCCGCATGTCGGCGCTCTGGAAGTACACCATCCAGGCGGACTGCGCGCCCTTCTCGGTGAGCGGGCCGAGCGCGGCCACGGTCTTCCCGCCGATCTTGAAGAACCCGTAGCCGCCCGCCTCGGGTCCGGCGGAGGCGAACTCCCAGCCGAAGACCGACCCGTAGAAGGCGGCGGCCGCTTCGGTGTCGGGGCTGCCGAGGTCGAGCCAATTGGGCGATCCGGTACGGAAGGCGGTGCCGAGCATGGGGTCCTCCAGCGGGTGGGGCGACACGGTCGCTGGCCACCATGCCCACCCCTCGCGCACGGGACGGCGCACGGCCGCCCGGGCCCGGGCGGATTCACCCGCTCGGGGGAGGCGGGGCAGGCCCTCAGGCGCCGAGCACGAGCCCGGCCCCGAAGAGCAGCAGCACCGGCAGGAGGACCACGGTCACGGCGGCACCGTGCGCGAGCATCTGCGCCGGGCCCGTGTCCCGTGCCCGCGCGTACAGCGCCCCCGCCACCGGCAGCACCGCCAGCCCGGCCACCCACGCCCAGGTCGCCCCGAAGGGCAGCCCGCGCCGCCACCCCTCGGCCGCGTAGAGCGCCGCGAGGGCCGCGCCCAGCAGGACGGCCGGTCCGGCGGCGGGCAGGCCGGTGCGCCGGCCGAGGGCCCGGGCCGCAGCAGTCACGGGCAGCGCGAACAGCACGGTGTGGAGCAGCCCCAGCAGCGGGAACAGCAGGGGGGCCACACAGAACAGGACCATGATCCCGAAAGCTCCGCCGCTGGTGCCGTAGTCCCCCGCCCGGGCGGAGAAGAGCACGGAGACCACCAGCAGCAGCAGCGGCTGCCCGGCCGCCAGGGCCACGGCCCCGGGCAGCTCCCGGTTCCACACGCTCGCCGGCTCGCGGACCTGCGGCCCACGCCCCCGCATACGTACCGCGTACGCCATCGCGCCCCACCCACCCCACTTGAACGCGTTCAATACGCTCGCACCCTACACCCCGCCCCGGGCTCCGCCCCCGCACCCCTTCCAATCTGACGCACCGTCAGCTTCAATCGGGAAGGTGATGGGACACGCAGGGATGGCGGCCACCGTCGTCCGATACCTCAGGTCAGCCGGCTCCCCCACCTCCGCCGGACACGTCGACGCTCTGCCCCGCCCCGACCTCCGGGCCGTCGGCGAGGACGAGCGCGCGCCCGTCAGCCCCGCCGAATTCCGGGCCGTACTGGGCAACTTCGCGAGCGGGGTCACGGTCATCACCGCCCCGCCCGCCGAAGGCGAGGAGGACCCCGCCGGCTTCGCCTGCCAGTCCTTCGCCTCGCTCTCCCTGGACCCGCCCCTGGTCACCTTCATGGTGGCCCGCACGTCGACCACCTGGCCGCGGATCGCCCGCGCCGGGGTGTTCTGCGTCAACATCCTCGGCGCCGAACAGGGCGAGCTGTGCCGCGCCTTCGCGGTCAGCGGCGCCGACAAGTTCGCCGGGATCCCGCACCGGCCGGCCCCCGCCACCGGATCCCCGCAGCTGGACGACGTACCGGCCTGGATCGACTGCCGCATCCACGCCGTCCACACCGGCGGCGACCACCTCATCGTGGTCGGCCGGGTCGAGGCCATGGGCGCCGCCGGCGAGGGCGACCCGCTCCTCTTCCACAAGGGCCGCTTCGCCCGCCTGGCCGACTGACTCCCCCTCCCCGACCGGCGGTTGTCCTGCGGTCGACGTCAGGGCGGGGGCCATGGGGAACACGGACGGGCCGGGGCGCACCCGGTGGACCGGCACCACGGGGTGGCTGATGGTGGGGAGCGCCGCGGCAGCGGTCCTCTGCACCCTCGCCGGAGTGGGCCCATACCCGCCGCCCACGGTGGAGACCTGCCTCGCCGGCGCCTCCGCCCTCTTCGCCGCGCGCTGGGTGGCGGCCTCCCTCCACGCCCGCCGCGTCCCGCCGAAGGTCGACCTGCGCAAGCGCCCGCCGGGACGGCCGCGCGGGCGGCTGCTGCGCATCGTGCTCGCCTTCGGGATCCCCGTCGCCACCTTCGCCGCCCTCGTCGTGTGCTTCGTCGACCCCGGCGACACGGGCAGGGGCGCCGAGCGGCTGGAGCGGGCCGACCACGGCCGCCACGAGGCCCGGACCGTCCGGCTGACCGGCGAACCGGCTTGAGGTGCCGGTGGCGGGCGCCACCCGCCCCTGCGCCCTCCTCGCCCTGCCCGCGCCCGCGCTGGCGCTGACCTGGACGGCCCGGCGCGCCTAGTGCGGCCGGGCCACCCCCACCCGGATCAGAACGTGAGCACCCCGCGCGCGACCCGCCCGTGGTGGGCGTCGTCCACGGCCTTGGCGAAGTCCTCCACCGGGTAGACCTCGGTCACCAGCTCGTCCAGCAGCAGCTTCCCCTGCCGGTACAGCTCGGCGTACAGGGCGATGTCGCGCTGCGGGCGCGAGGACCCGTACCGGCAGCCCATGATCGTCTTGTCCAGGTACATGGAGGACACCAGGAAGGACGCCTCCTCCTTGAAGCCCGGCACCCCGAGCAGCACCGCCTGCCCGTGCCGGTCGAGGAGGTCGACCGCCTGCCGGACGAGCTTGACGTTGCCCACGCACTCGAAGGCGTGGTCCGCGCCCGTCGGCAGGACCTCCCGGACCGCCGCCGAGGTGTCGGGCACGGCCGAGGCGTCCACGAAGTGGGTGGCGCCGAACTGCCGGGCCACCGCCTCCTTCGCCGGGTTCGCGTCCACCGCGACGATGACCGCCGCGCCCGCGATCCGGGCGCCCTGGATGACGTTCAGCCCGATCCCGCCGGTGCCGATCACCACGACGGTCTCGCCGAGGCCCACCTTCGCCCGGTTCAGCACCGCGCCCACGCCGGTGAGCACCCCGCAGCCGATCAGCGCGGCCGAGGTCAGCGGGATGTCGTCGGGGATCTTCACCGCCTGTACGGCCTTGACGAGGGTCCGCTCCGCGAACGCCGAGTTGGAGGCGAACTGGAACAGCGGCTGCCCGGCCCGCGAGAAGGGCCGGTCCGGCATCCCGATCGCCTTGCGGCACATCGTCGGCCGGCCCCGGTCGCAGTCCGCGCACGCCCCGCAGTTGGCGAGGGTGGACAGCGACACGTGGTCACCGGGCGCCACGTGCGTCACCCCCGCCCCGACCGCCTCGACCACCCCGGCACCCTCGTGCCCGAGCACCACCGGCGGCGGGAACGGGATCGTCCCGTCGATCACCGACAGGTCGCTGTGGCACAGCCCGGCCGCCGCTATCGCGACCAGCACCTCCCCCGGCCCCGGATCCCGGATCTCCAGGTCCCCGACCACCTGGGCCTGCTTGCCGTCGAACACGACGCCTCTCACCTGGGCTCCTTAGGCAGGCCGAGCACCCGCTCGGCGATGATGTTCCGCTGGATCTCGTCCGAGCCGCCGTAGATCGTGTCGGCCCGGGTGAACAGGAACAGGCGCTGCTCCTCGTCGAGCCCGATTTCGTACGGGTCCCCCTGCGCCCAGAGCCCCGGCCCGGCTGCCGCGACCGCGCCCCGCACCTGGACGGCCAGCTCCCCGAGCCGCCGGTGCCACCCGCCCCACAGCAGCTTCGCCACGCTGGGCGCGCCGGGGTCGCCCGCCGCCCCGAGGGTGCGCAAGGCGTTCCAGCGCATGGTGCGCAGCTCCGCCCACTGCCGTACGAGGCGTTCGCGCAGGACCGGGTCCGGGGCGCCCGAAGCCGCGTACGCCTTGACCACGCGCTCCAGTTCGGCGGCGAAGCCGATCTGCTGGACGAGCGTGGAGACGCCCCGCTCCAGGGCGAGCAGGCCCATGGCGACGGCCCAGCCCCCGCCCTCGCCGCCGACGACCTCGGAGGCGACGGCCCCGTCGAAGAAGACCTCGTTGAACTCCGACGTCCCGGACATCTGCCGGATCGGGCGGATCTCGACGCGGCCCGGCTGGTCCATGCGCACGAGGAGGAAGGACAGCCCCCGGTGGCGGCGGGAGCCGGCTTCGGTGCGGGCCAGGACGAAGCACCAGTCGGCCTCGCGGGCCAGGGAGGTCCAGATCTTCTGCCCGGTGACGCGCAGCAGCCCGTCGGCGGTATCGCGTACGGCGGTCGTACGGACGCCCGCGAGGTCGGATCCGGCGTCCGGTTCGCTGTAGCCCTGGCACCACAGCTCCTCGCCGCGGGCGATCGGTGGCAGGTAGCGGTCCTTCTGCTCGCGGCTGCCGTAGGCGATCAGGGTGGGCGCGAGGAGGTTCTCCCCGATGTGCCCGACCCGGGCGGGGGCGCGCAGCGCCGCGTACTCCTCGGCCCACACGACCTGCCCGGTGAGGGAGAGCCGCCGGTTGCCGTAGCCCTCCTCCCGCCAGCCCTGGCCGATCCAGCCGCCGCGGCCCAGCTCCCGTTCCCAGTCGCGGCGGGCCTCGACGCCCTCGTGCTCGCTGCCCGGTCCGCCGAGGCCGGCCGCCTGCGCGTACGGGCCGACGAGGTGCCCGGTGAGCCATGCGCGGGCCCGGGCGCGCAGTTCCTCGTCCTCGGCCCCGAAGCTGAAGTCCACCACGTGCCCCCTCAGGCGTTGGGCCGGTCCTTGGCAGCGGCGGCCTTGGCCATGGCTTCGAGCTGGGCGAGCATCGGCATCGGGTCGGTGCCGACGGTCCCGGGAAGGAAGTCGGCGATCTTCTCGGGGGTCCAGGCGCCCTCGGCGTAGCCGGCGCGGAGCTCGCGCGGCTGGGCCCAGACGGCGATCTTGGGGCCGGCGATCGTATAGACCTGCCCGGTGATGTTCTCGGCCCTGGCGCGGTCGCTGAGGAGGTAGGTGACGAGCGCGGCGACGTCCTCGGGGTCGCCGATCTCCTTGAGCTCCATCGGCACGTTGGCGGACATCCGGGTCCGGGCGACGGGCGCGACGGCGTTGGCGGTGACGCCGTACTTGTTGAGGCCGAGGGCGGCGCTGCGGACGAGGGAGATGATCCCGCCCTTGGCGGCGCTGTAGTTGGCCTGGGCGACGGATCCGGTGTGGTTGCCGCTGGTGAAGCCGATGAGCGTGCCGGAGCCCTGGCGGCGCATGACGGCGGAGGCGGCGCGGAAGACGGTGAACGTGCCCTTGAGGTGGGTGGCGACGACGGGGTCCCACTCCTCCTCGGACATGTTGAACAGCATCCGCTCGCGCAGGATCCCCGCGACGCAGACGACGCCGTCGACGCGCCCGTACTCGGCGAGGGCGGTGTCCACGATGCGCTGGCCGCCGGCCATGGTGGAGATGTCATCGGCCACGGCGACGGCCTCGCCGCCGGCGGCCTGGATCTCCTTGACCACGTTCTCCGCGATCTCGCTGGTGGGCTCGCCGCCCTCGATGCCGACCCCGTAGTCGTTGACGACGACCTTGGCGCCCTCGGCGGCGGCGGCGAGCGCCACCGCCCGGCCGATGCCCCGGCCCGCGCCGGTGACGGCGACCACCTTCCCTGCCAAGAAGTTCCCCACGGCCGACCCCTTCCCGTGTTTTCTGACGGACCGTTAGATTCTATGACCAGTCAGATCCCTTCACACAAGCCCTGAGCCCTAGGAGCTGATGGCCGGTGACCCTCCCTCCCGAGTTCCACGAGATCGCCAAGCGCGTCAACAACTGGGGCCGCTGGGGCGCCGACGACGAGATCGGCACCCTGAACCTGATCACCGACGAGGTGGTGCGGGGCGCCGCCGCGGAGATCCGCACGGGCCGCCGGATCCCGCTGGCCCTCCCCCTCAGGGAGGACGGCGTCCAGGCGGGCCTGATCCCGGGACGGATCAACCCCCTGCACACGATGGTGCAGATCAACCAGGAGCTCTTCGGCCCGGGAACGGTGGCGTGCAGCGACGACGCCGTGACGATGGGCCTCCAGTCGGCCACCCACTGGGACGCCCTCACGCACGTCTCGCACTCGGGCCGCATCTACAACGGCCGCCCGGCCTCGACCATCACCGCGCACGGGCGCTCGGAGTTCAGCGGCATCGACAAGGCCCGGCACATCGTCTCCCGCGGGGTCCTGCTGGACGTGGCCCGCGCCAAGGGCCTGGACCGCCTCCCGGGGGACCACGCGGTCACCCCCGGGGACCTGGCGGAGGCGGAGGAGTTCGGCCGCGTCACGGTACGGGCGGGCGACGTGGTCCTCGTACGCACCGGCCAGATCCGGGCCTACCTGGCGGGCGACAAGCACGGCTACGGATTCCCGTCCCCCGGCCTCTCCGTCCACACCCCGGAGTGGTTCCACGCACGGGACGTCGCGGCCGTCGCGAACGACACCCTGACCTTCGAGATCTTCCCGCCGGAGATCGAGAACCTCTGGCTGCCGGTGCACGCGCTGGACCTGGTCGAGATGGGCATGCACCAGGGCCAGAACTGGAACCTGGAGGAACTGTCCACAGCCTGTGCGGAAACCGGCCGGTACTCCTTCCTCCTCTCGGCGATGCCGGAACCCTTCGTCGGCGGCACCGGCACCCCGGTGGCCCCGGTGGCGGTCCTCTGAGGGGTCAGGCGGGGCCAACGGGCCGGTGGCGGCGTCGCTCTGCCGCCGTGCGGCGCGACCCGGCTCGTCGGCCTCGACGCCGGGGCGACCACCGTGACGGTGACGGGCGGCGACGGCCCCACGACGTCCCGGATCGCCAGCTCGACCGGAAGCGTCGAGGACGACGGCAAGGAGTTGGATGCACGCCCCCCGCCACCCTCCACCGCAGGGCTTCGACAAAACCCCCCAACGGCCGGGCGCGCAGGCCCCGTCGGCCACCTCTCCCTTCACCCGGATCCGCCCAGCGCCGCACTGCCGGCGAACCGCTCCCGCCCCATCACGCCACGCCACCGAATCCGCAACGGACGGTGACGAAGCACCCCGCCCGGCCAGCGGGAACGATGCGTGAACCACGCATCAGTTCGGTAACTCCCGAGACCCCTGAGGCCCACACATAGCCGAGGTATCGCGACAAGAGCCGCAACCCGGCTGATTCATCCCTTTCACGCCCGGCCGTGACTTCGGAACGATGAGTCACGCGACTCAGCGGCCGCCGCCACGAGCAGCGACCGCCCGGCTGCCGTAGCAGAAGAGGGGAACACCCATGTCACCGCGCAAGATCCTCGCGACGATGACCGCCACCGCGGCCCTGTTGGCGGGCCCGGTACTGACCGCCGAAGCCTCCACCTCCGCCGCCTTCTCCCAGCAGACCACCGCCGCCGGACTCACGGCCGCGCAGACGACCGAGCTCCAGCAGCAGGTGGACGCGTTCCTCGCGTCGGAGCCGGGGGCCCGCCAGGTCTCCGCGAACAGGCTGTCCACCGCCGGCGGCAGCGTGGTCCTGCGGGCCCCGGGCCAGACCGATACCCGCGACCTCGCCTCTCCGGACACGGCGCTGGCCTGTAACAACGGCCACCTGTGCATCACGGACGGCAACGGCAACAACTACGACTACTACCGCTGCGGCTACTACGACTTCAACGGCGTCGGCAACGGCACGTTCAACAACAACCAGACCTCCGGCACCCGGGCCCGCTTCTACAACAGCGACAACAGCGAGCGCTGGTCCCACGTGGCGAAGGGCACGGGCACCGCGTCCTGGACCCCCGTCTACCACATCCGCCCCTGCTGACGCGCTCCACTGGCGAGGCCGCCCGACACCCGCCCCGCGGGGCCGGGCGGCCTCATTCCCTTGCCGCCGCGAAGCTGAACCACACCACCTTGACGCAGTCCCCCTGAGCCACGGCCGCCCAGTCGTCGGCGGTGGCGGCGACGAGCGCGAGCCCCCGCCCGTGGGTGGCCATCACCCCGGCCCCTTTTCCGTCCGGCCACCGCTCGGGCGCGCAGTCGTACACGTAGACGGTGACCCGCCCCCCGAGCAGGGCCACCTCGACGGCGATCTCGGGGGTGTCGGTATGCCGGTGCGCGTTGGTCACCACCTCGGACACGCAGAGCCGAGCCCGCTCCCCCACTTCGCCGCCACACCCGGCACTCCGCAGCACGGACACCACCCAGTCCCGGGCGACCTTGACGGCCTCGGCCCGGCTGGGCGCGACCATCCGGTAGGTGAGGCCCTCTGCCAGAGCGGGCCTGTCATGTCGCAATGCACTCGCGTTCATCGTGGTCGTCTCCCAACGCTGTACGAGTTCGCGCCGCCTGCGCCGTGCGTGGCAGTGGCCGCCCCCAGGTGACGCGCCCAAGGAGCGTGTCAGCGGCTGCACTTCGCTCTTACTGACGCGCAACGCGATGTCACGAGGAACGTAGGGGCAACCTTGCACCGGTGCAAGGTTGTTCGCGGAACTCCACCCGGCCGGTGGACCCGTGGCAGGCTTACCGGCAGACTCGTGCCAGAGAGGGGGAGGGGACACATGCCGCCGAGGGACAACCCGACCGCACGACAGGCCCGACTTGGCGCCGAGTTGCGAAAGCTGCGCGAGGCCGCGGGCACGACAGCCCGACAAGCCGCCGGTCTGCTGTCGGTCGACCAGGCGAAGATCAGCCACATCGAGGCGGGCCGTCTCGGCATCAGCGAGGAGCGGATCAGGCGACTCGCCACCTTCTACTCGTGCGACGACGAGTCACTCATCGACGCCCTGTGCACCATCTCCAGGGAGCATCGTGGGCAGTACTGGTTTGACGAATATCGGGGCATCCTTGCCCCCGGGTTCCTGGACATCGCCGAGCTTGAGTACCACGCGATAGCCCTCCGCTCCACGCAGAGCATGACGCTGCCCGGCCTCTTCCAGACGGAGAACTACGCCCGCGCGCTCTTCTCCGGCGTCACACCCAAGCTTCCCGCCGACGAGGTCGAGGCACGCGTCGAACACCGCATGCGGCGCGTCGCACTCCTCGACCGGGCGGACCCGCCGCCGTTCGACGCGATCATCCACGAAGCCGCGCTGCGCATGCGGTTCGGCGGCCGCGCCGTCGCGCGCGAGCAGCTCGAACACCTCCTGGCGATGTCCACCCGCGCTGCGGTGACCGTTCGCGTCATCCCGTTCACCAGCGAGGACTTCATCGAGGTGACACAGCCGGTGCTCTACGCCTGCGGCGTCGTCCCCCAACTGGACACCGTCCAGATCGACAGCGCCTTCGGCGGCCGGTTCCTGGACGCCGACGCCGAACTGCGCAAGTACCGCGCGCTGTTCGAGATCGCGGAGAAAGCCGCCCTCGACCCGGAAGGGTCCCGACAGATCATCCACCACATCGCACGAGAACTGTGAGAGACAGCGGCATGAGCGCATCCACCAGGTGGCAGAAGTCCTCCTTCTCCGGAGGTAACGGCGAGAACTGCATCGAGGTCGGCCAGCAGGCCGGCAGCATCGTGATGCGCGAGAGCGACGACCCGGGTCACGTCATCACGACCAGCCGGGCCAAGCTCGCCGCCTTCATCCAGGGCGTCAAGGCAGGCGAGTTCGACCACCTCGTGAGCTGACCGCCTCCCGGGACACCCACGCCCCCGCCGACTAGGCGGGGGCGTTCGCACGCCCACTGCCTGACATACATGCACCGGTGCACACTTGCTACCCACCCCTGGGTAGCGATATGGTCACGCTCCGCTTCAATCGGTGGCTGCGGCCATCCCAACGGGCCGCAGCAACACGGAAGTTCAGGACGGAGGGCTCATGCCCCAGCCGGATCCATGCCCGCCCCCGCAGGGGGCAAGGTTGCAATCCCCCCTGGACCACACGGTGGCAATCCGCACCGGATATTGGTTCGAGGCCCTCTGCTACCGCGACGCCCGCGACCGGCCCCCCGAACTCCTCCACCGCGCCATGCTGGACACCCCCGAAGAGGCCGTCCGCCTGATCCTCCTCCAGATCCGCACCGCGCACCCCTTCGCCCTCTCCCCCACGGAAGTGCACCGCGCCCTGAACTGGGCCGAAGGCAACGGCCGCATCAACGCCCTCGCCGCCCTCCACCGCGGCGAAACCGCCGGATTCAGCATCGTCCTGCGCGGCGGCCTACGCCCCGAATGGCGCGTCCGACCCGTCGACTACCTCTCCCTCACCGCAACCCCCACGGGAACCATTCGCATTTGCGTTCGCGTCACTTGACGAGTAGACAGGGATGCTCGCGAACACAGCTCGATTTCGGGGGACGGGGCAGAAGTGACCGACCACGTACCGATCAATCCGTGCACGATTCCGCAGTTCACGGGTGACCTGGACGCGTTGGAGCAGGACCACGCGGCGATC
>NZ_JBVIXO010000016.1:0-134108 GCF_055593565.1 Streptomyces sp. NPDC040718
GCCCGGTTACATTCCGAACCCGGAAGCTAAGCCTTTCAGCGCCGATGGTACTGCAGGGGGGACCCTGTGGGAGAGTAGGACGCCGCCGAACAATCTTTCAAAGGACCCTTGGTCCAGCGTTCAACGCTGGACCAAGGGTCCTTTTTGTTTTTCACCATCTTTACGTCGAAGCGCGGCCATGGGCTGGCTGCGCGAGAATGACTAGCGGTACCCCGAAGACAGGAGTCACACCCATGTCCAACTACTCCGACGATCGTCCGGAGCGCGAGCCTCGGCGCAGCGACGGCGGTGACAGGGGCGGCTACCGCGGGGGCCGTGACGACCGCGGCGGTGACCGCGGTGGCTTCCGCCGCGACGACCGCGGCGGCCGGCCCGCCGGTGGCGGTGCCGGTGGCGGCTTCCGCCGTGACGACCGCGGCGGGCGTCCCGCCGGCGGCGGTGCCGGTGGCGGCTTCCGCCGTGACGACCGCGGCGGGCGTCCCGCCGGCGGCGGTGCCGGTGGCGGCTTCCGCCGTGACGACCGCGGCGGGCGTCCCGCCGGCGGCGGTGGCGGTGGCTTCCGCCGTGACGACCGTGGTGGCGACCGTCCGTCGTACCCGCGTCGCGATGACGACCGTGGTGGTTTCCGTGGCGGTCGTGACGACCGTGGTGGCGACCGTCCGTCCTACCCGCGCCGTGATGACCGTGGTGGGGACCGTCCGTCCTTCCCCCGTCGTGACGACCGTGGCGGGGACCGTCCGTCGTTCCGTCGTGACGACCGTGGCGACCGTCCCTCGTACCCGCGCCGCGATGACGACCGTGGTGGGCGTCCGTCGTACCCGCGTCGTGACGACGACCGTGGTGGTTTCCGGGGCGGTCGTGACGACCGTGGTGGCGACCGTCCGTCCTACCCGCGTCGCGACGACCGTGGTGGGGACCGTCCGTCCTTCCCCCGTCGTGACGACCGTGGCGGGGACCGTCCGTCGTACCCGCGTCGCGATGACGACCGTGGTGGTTTCCGTGGCGGTCGTGACGACCGTGGCGGGGACCGTCCGTCCTACCCGCGCCGTGATGACCGTGGTGGGGACCGTCCGTCCTTCCCCCGTCGCGACGACCGTGGCGGGGACCGTCCGTCGTTCCGTCGTGACGACCGTGGCGACCGTCCCTCGTACCCGCGCCGTGACGACGACCGCGGTGGTTTCCGTGGCGGTCGTGACGACCGTGGTGGCGACCGTCCGTCCTACCCGCGCCGTGACGACCGTGGTGGGGACCGTCCGTCCTACCCGCGTCGCGACGACCGTGGCGAGCGTCCCAGCTACCCGCGCCGTGACGACGACCGTGGTGGGCGCCCCTCGTACCCGCGCCGTGACGACGACCGCGGTGGTTTCCGTGGCGGTCGTGACGACCGCGGTGGCGACCGTCCGTCCTACCCGCGCCGTGACGACCGCGGCGGCGACCGGGGCGGCTTCCGCCGCGACGACCGGGGCGACCGTGCTGGGTACCGTGGCGGCCGTGATGACCGTGGTGGCTTCCGCCGTGACGACCGCGGGGACCGTGACTTCCGCTCCGACCGTGACCCGGTCAAGCGGCTCCCGATCGACGAGGACGTCACCGGCCACGAGATCGACGCCGATGTGCGCCAGGAGCTCCTGAGCCTGCCCAAGGGTCTGGCCGAGGAGGTCTCGCGGAACCTGGTCATGGTCGCCCGCCTGATCGACGAGGAGCCCGAGCAGGCGTACGCGTACTCCCGCATCGCCCTGCGGCTGGCCTCCCGTGTCGCCGCCGTGCGCGAGGCCGCCGGCTTCGCCGCGTACGCGACGCAGAAGTACAGCGAGGCGCTCGCGGAGTTCCGCGCCGCCAAGCGGATGACCGGTTCCGTCGAGCTGTGGCCCGTCATGGCCGACTGCGAGCGCGGCCTCGGCCGTCCGGAGCGGGCGCTGGCCATGGCCGGTGAGCCCGAGGTGCAGAAGCTGGACAAGGCCGGCCAGGTCGAGATGCGTCTCGTCGCCGCCGGTGCCCGCCGGGACATGGGCGAGCTCGACGCCGCCATCGTGACCCTGCAGAGCCCCGAGCTGGCCTCCAGCGCCGTGCAGCCGTGGACCGCGCGCCTGCGGTACGCCTACGCCGACGCCCTCCTCGCGGCCGGCCGTGAGGACGAGGCCCGCGAGTGGTTCGCGAAGACCCTCGAGGCCGACAAGGACGGCGCGACCGACGCCTCCGACCGGCTCGCCGAGATCGACGGCGTGGAGTTCGTGGACGCCGCCGCCGCTGACGACGCGGACCTCGACGACGCCGACCTCGAAGCCGACGAGGACGACGACCAGGACCCGGCCGAGGTTGCCGCCGCCGAGCGCGCCGCCGACCAGGCCGAGTACTACGACGAGGACGACGAGGAGTACGAGCCCGCCGACGACGCCGACGTCGACCTGACCGACGAGCTCGTGGTCGTCGAGGACGACGAGCGCGACAAGGCGTAACCGCGGCGCTCACCGGACGACGGAAGGGCGGCACCCCCTCGGGGGTGCCGCCCTTCCGTGTGTCCGGGGCCGGTGGCGGCCGTCAGGCCAGGCTGCGGAGCACCAGACCGGTGGCCGGCTTCGGGCCGAACGAGGTGGACTTCCGGGGCATCGTGACGCCCTGTCGGGCCAGGTCCCGGACGACCTCCTCCCGTACGGGGTGCAGCAGGACCGCGGTGCCACCGTGCCGTTCCGCCATGGCGACCGTGGCGGCGGCGTCGTGGATGTACGAGATGTGCTCGGGGGCGTCCGGGACCTGCCACAGGGCGTCGAGCAGGGAGGCGTGCAGCACGGTCGCGTCCAGCCGGCGCCAGGCCTCGGGGCGGTCGCGGCGGACGGTCCGCTCGATGAGGGCCGGATCCGGGTCGGTGACCAGGTGGAAGCTGCCGTCGCCGGTGAGGAGGAAGGCGTTCCCCCGCTCCGAGGCGTCCGCGAGGGCCTCCAGGGCCAGCGGCAGCGGGCCCTCGACGGGGCGGACCCGGAAGGAGCCCTCGACCTTGGCCAGCGCCTCGGCGAGGGGGAGCCGGCGCAGCATCCGGTGGATGGCCCGGACCTGGAGCGGGTAGCGGGCGGTGTCGACGAGGAGGACCAGGCCGAAGTCCCACGGGGTGGCCGGGCCGTGCTCCTCCTGGAGGCGCAGGTACGTCGCCCAGCGGTGGTGGCCGTCGGCGATGAGGGCCTGGCGGTGGGCGAGGTCGGAGGTGACGACGGCCAGCTCGGCGGGGTCCGTGATGGCCCAGAGGCTGTGGCGGAAACCGTCCTCGGTGACGGTGGACAGCAGCGGCTCGCGGGCGGCGGTGTCCTCGACGACCGCGCCCGCCCCGGTGCCGGGGCCGTCGCCGCGGTAGGTGAGGAGGAGGGGCTCCAGGTTGGCCGACGTGGCGCGCATCAGGCCGGCCCGGTCGGTGACCACGTCCGGCATGACGTCCTCGTGGGGGAGGACCACGCCCGCCTCGGCGGGGGAGAGGGCGAGGGCGCCGATGATGCCGCGCTGGAGGAGGCCCGGCTTGCGCTGCTCGTAGACGTAGAGCGCGGGCTGCGGGTCGCCGCTGAGGACGCCGCCGGCGAGCCAGTCGCGCAGGGTGCGGGCGGCCTGCTCGTTGCGCGCGGCCGGGGTCTCCGCCTGCGGCAGGATCAGCCGGACGATGTTGTGCGGGTCGGCGGATTCGAGGTAGTCGACTCCGTCGGGGCGTACGACCACGTCGTACGGCGGCGAGGTCACTGCCGCCAGGCTGCCGACGCGCTCCGGGACGTAGCGCAGTCCGTGGAATGGGATCAGGCGCAGCCCGTGCTCCGCGTTGCCAGGTGTGGTCATTGGTGCATGGTAAGACCCGTCTCGGGATGCGGGATGATCGGGGGAGTTACGGGGTAGCGCAAACTCGGACAAGATCGATCTTAAGAATCCCGATGTCTCGAGCGTTGTTGGAACGGTTCAGAAGGAGTGGCCAGATGACCCGGCAGAGCAGGACCCGCCCGGCGGGCAGTGAGCGGAGTCTGCACCAGGCGTACGACACGGCGCTGCTGGACCTGGACGGGGTGGTGTACGCGGGCGGGCACGCCATCGCGCACGCGGTGGAGTCCCTGGCCGTGGCCCGGGAGGGCGGGATGCACCTGGCGTACGTCACCAACAACGCGCTGCGGACGCCGGACGCCGTCGCCGAGCACCTGACCGAGCTGGGGATCCCCACCGAGGCGGGTGAGGTGATCACCTCCGCTCAGGCGGTGGCGCGGCTGATCGCGGAGCAGGTGGAGCCGGGGTCCAAGGTGCTGGTGATCGGCGGCGAGGGGCTGCGGGTCGCGCTGCGGGAGCGCGGGCTGGTGCCCGTGGAGTCCGCGGACGAGGAGGGCCTCGCGGCGGTCGTGCAGGGGTACGGCGGGCCGGAACTGTCGTGGGGGCGGTTCGCGGAGGCCTCGTACGCGGTCAACCGGGGGGTGCCCTGGTTCGCGTCCAACACCGACCTGACGATTCCGGGGGCGCGCGGGATCGCGCCGGGCAACGGGGCGGCCGTGGAGGTCGTACGCATCGCCACGGGCGCGGAGCCGCAGGTGGCGGGGAAGCCGCTGCCCCCGATGCACCGGGAGACGGTCCTGCGGACCGGGGCGGAGCGGCCGCTGGTGGTGGGGGACCGGCTGGACACCGACATCGAGGGCGCGTTCAACGGGGACGTGGACTCGCTCCTGGTGCTGACCGGGGTGACGGACGCGGTACAGCTGCTGCGGGCCGAGCCGAGGCACCGGCCGACGTACGTGGACCGGGACCTGCGGGGGCTGCTGACGGGACAGCCGGAGGTCGTGGAGCACGCCGGCGGCTGGCGGTGCGGCGGCTGGACCGCGGTGCACGCGGACGGCCGCCTGGACGTGGAGCCGGCGGACGGTTCCGGGGGTCCGGGTGATCCGCTCGACGGGTTGCGGGCGCTGTGCGCGGCGGCCTGGTCGCGGGCCGGGGACGGGGTGTACCCGGACGACGTGGAGAAGGCCCTGACGAAGCTGGGGTTCTGAGCCAGGCCGCCCGCCCGGCCCGCCCGGCTCGGCCGTTCGGGTGATCGAAAAAGGCGCAGGGTAGGCTAACCTAACCTTCGTGTTGGCTGAGAGTCCCCCCGAAACCGAGCAGAACGCGCCTCCGCCCGCGGCCCGTCCGCGGCACGCGGTGCGCGTGGCCGGTCTGCTGATCGCCCTCGCCGTGCTGGCCCTGGTCGCGGTGGCGAGCATCGCCGTGGGCGCCAAGCCGATGCCGCTCGACGAGGTCTGGCACGGCCTGTTCCACTACTCCGGCACCACCAACGACGTGGTCGTACGGGACCTGCGGGTCCCGCGCACCGTCCTCGGGGTGATGGTCGGGCTCGGACTCGGCCTGTCCGGCGCGGTGATGCAGGCGCTGACCCGCAACCCGCTGGCCGAGCCCGGCATCCTCGGCGTCAACGCGGGCGCCGCGGCCGCCGTCGTCTCGGCGATCAGCTTCTTCGGGGCCGCCACGCTGAACGAGTACATCTGGTGGGCCTTCCTCGGCGCCGCCGTGGTCTCGGCCGCCGTGTACGCGCTCGGCGGCAGCCGCAGCGCGACGCCGGTGCGCCTCGCGCTCGCCGGTACGGCGGCCAGCGCTGCCCTCGTCGGCTACATCAACGCCGTGCAGCTGATGGACACCAAGGCGCTGGACAAGCTGCGCTTCTGGACGGTGGGGTCGCTGGCCTCGGCCAACATGGACACCGTCGAGCAGGTGGCCCCCTTCCTGCTGCTCGGCGCCGTGCTCGCGCTGACGCTGGGCCGGCCGCTCAACGCGATGGCGATGGGCGACGACACCGCGCGGGCGCTCGGCGCGCACCTGACGCGGACGCGGATCCTGGCGATGGCCGCCATCACCCTGCTCTGCGGGGCCGCGACCGCCGCGTGCGGGCCGATCATCTTCATCGGGCTGATGATCCCGCACCTGGCCCGGCTCGTGACCGGGCCCGACATGCGCTGGGTGCTCGCGTACTCGGCCGTCCTGTCGCCCGTGCTGCTGCTCGGCGCCGACGTGATCGGACGGGTCGTCACCCGGCCCTCCGAACTCCAGGTCGGCATCGTCACGGCGCTCATCGGCGGCCCCGTCTTCATCTACCTGGTTCGGCGCAAGAGGATGGCCCAGCTGTGACCGTGACCCCCGCCGCCCCCGCCCCCAAGCTCCGGGCCCTGCGCGGACCCGGCGGCACCTCGCTGCGGGTCGAGCCGCGTGCCCTGGCGACCGGGCTGGTGCTGGCCGTGGCGACCCTGGTGCTGGCCGTCGTGCTCATCGGCACCGGCGACTTCGAGATCGCGCCCTGGGACGTGGTACAGACGCTGCTGGGCAACGGGACCCCCGCCGACGACTTCATCGTCAACGACCTGCGGCTGCCGCGGGTCCTGGTCGCGGTGCTGGTCGGCGCGGCCCTCGGGATGTCCGGGGCGGTCTTCCAGTCCGTCTCGCGCAACCCGCTCGGCTCCCCGGACATGCTCGGCTTCGGGTACGGGTCGGCCGTCGGCGCGCTCGTCGTCATCGTCCTGCTCAAGGGCGGCGCCACCGAGGTCGCGCTGGGCGCGGTCGTCGGCGGTCTGCTGGCCGGCGCGGTCGTCTACCTCCTCGCGTACAAGCAGGGGATCCACGGCTACCGGCTGGTGCTCGTCGGCATCGGGGCGTCCGCCGTCCTCGTGGCGGTCATCCAGTACCTGATCGCCAAGGCGCAGATCGTGGAGGCCACCCGGGCGATGGTGTGGCTGACCGGTTCGCTGGCCGGGCGGGACTGGGCGCAGGTGTGGCCGCTGCTCGCGGCCTGCGCGGTGCTGTTCCCGCTGGTCCTCGGGCAGAGCCGGGCACTGCGGATGATCGAGATGGGCGACGACGCCGCGTACGCGCTGGGCGTGCCCGTGGAGCGGACCCGGATGCTGCTGATGCTGGCGGCGGTCCTGCTGACCACCGCTGCCGCCGCCGCGGCCGGACCGATCAGCTTCGTCGCGCTGGCCGCGCCGCAGCTGGCCCGGCGGCTGTCGCGGTCGCCGGGGTCGAACCTGCTGACCGGTGCGCTGATGGGCGCCGTCCTGCTGCTGGCCTCGGACCTGGCCTCGCAGCGGGCCTTCGGCTCCGACCAGCTGCCGGTGGGCGTGGTCACGGGGCTGGTCGGCGGTCTCTATCTGCTCTGGCTGCTCGTCACGGAGCGCAAGGCAGGACGTATATGAACAAGCAGGTCGAAACGAGGAGTGGGCAAGTGCAGAGGCTGAGCGCGGAGAACGTCACCCTCGGCTACGACCAGCGGGTCATCGCGGAGAACCTGTCGGTGGAGATCCCCGACAACTCCTTCACGGTGATCGTGGGACCCAACGCCTGCGGCAAGTCGACCCTGCTGCGGGCCCTGTCGCGGATGCTGAAGCCGGCCGCCGGCCGGGTGCTGCTCGACGGGCAGGCGATCTCCTCGCTGCCCGCGAAGAAGGTGGCGAAGACGCTGGGACTGCTCCCGCAGTCCTCGGTCGCCCCCGACGGCATCACGGTCGCCGACCTGGTCTCGCGCGGCCGCTATCCGCACCAGGGGCTGCTGCGCCAGTGGTCGGCGGAGGACGAGCGGATCGTCGTCGAGTCGATGGCCTCGACCGGCGTCGCCGAGCTCGCCGACCGGGCCGTGGACGAGCTGTCGGGCGGCCAGCGCCAGCGGGTGTGGATCGCGATGGCCCTGGCGCAGCAGACGCCGCTGCTGCTGCTGGACGAGCCGACGACCTACCTGGACATCCAGCACCAGCTCGACGTGCTCGACCTGTGCGCGGAACTCCACGAGACCCGGGGCCGGACCCTGGTCGCGGTGCTGCACGACCTGAACCACGCGGCGCGCTACGCCACGCACCTGATCGCCCTGCGCGGGGGCGTGGTCGTCGCAGAGGGCCCGCCGGCCGAGGTGGTCACCGCCGGGCTGGTGGAGGAGGTGTTCGGGGTGCGCTGCCAGATCATCGACGACCCGGAGACCGGTACGCCGCTGGTGGTCCCCGCCGCCCGGCAGGCCCGCGCGAAGGCCGCCGTCTGAGGCGTACGCCTACAGCATGCTCTTCAGGCGGAGCAGGTCGCGGAAGCCGGCCTCCAGGCGGACCCGGCCCGAGGCCCAGGCCTTGGCGAACTTCAGCTCGCCGGCGACCATCGCGACCAGGTCGTCGCCGGTCATCGCCAGCCGGATCTCGGCCTTGGACCGGGGCGGCCCGGGCGTGAGGCCGTCCACCCGGATCCGGCCGCCCGCCAGGCGGCCGGAGAAGGTCTCGTCGAGGTCCGTGATGTGGCAGCTCAGGGAGCGGTCGAGGGCGGCCGCGCCGCGTACGTCGCCGTCCGCCGAGGCCAGGTTGTCGGAGAGTCGGTCGAGTGCCGCGCGGCACTCCTGGATCGTAGCCATGGTGATCACGACCGTACCGCAGAGCCGCGGGTGGTGACGGCCGCGCTTCGGGGTAGCGTCGTGGCATGACCGACGCACGGTCCGGGAGCGTCCCGGACGACCCCCGGGAGCCCTCGGCCCCCGCCGCCGAGCCGGCCGCCGGGCCCGCCGGGCCCGCGCCGCTGGGCCTCGTACGGACCCCCACCGGCCACGCCGCGGTGGACGCGGGGCTGGAGCGCCTGGCGGACGCGGACGACCTGGCGGCGGACGGGCACGTCGAGGTGTACGAGGATGTGCACAGGGGACTGCGCGAGGCGCTCGACGCGCTGGACGCGACGCCCGTCCCCGGACCTTACGAAAACAGGAGCTGAACCGAACGTGGCAGGAGTGGCACGCCGCCGCCTGGACGCCGAACTGGTACGCCGCAGCATGGCCCGCTCGCGCGAGCACGCGGCCCAGCTGATCGCCGCGGGCCGGGTCACCGTGGGCGGTACCACCGCCACCAAACCGGCCACCCAGGTCGAGACCAGCGCGGCGCTCGTCGTCCTCAAGGACGACAGCGACCCCGACTACGTCTCCCGGGGCGGCCACAAGCTGGCCGGCGCGCTCGCCGCGTTCCGGCCGCTGGGGCTGGCGGTCGAGGGCCGCCGGGCGCTCGACGCGGGAGCCTCGACGGGCGGGTTCACCGATGTGCTGCTGCGCGCGGGCGCGGCCCACGTCGTCGCCGTCGACGTCGGCTACGGACAGCTCGCCTGGTCGCTGCAGAGCGACGAGCGGGTCACCGTCAAGGACCGTACGAACGTGCGCGAGCTGACGCCGGAGCTGATCGACGGCGTCCCGGTCGACCTGGTCGTCGGGGACCTGTCCTTCATCTCCATCGGCCTGGTGCTGCCCGCGCTGGTGCGGTGCACGGCGCCGGACGCCGATCTGGTGCTGATGGTGAAGCCGCAGTTCGAGGTGGGCAAGGACCGCCTGGGCAGCGGCGGTGTGGTGCGCAGCGCCGAGCTGCGGGCCGAGGCCGTGAAGGACGTCGCGGCGCAGGCCTGGAAGCTGGGGCTGGGCGTGCTCGGGGTGACGGCGAGCCCGCTGCCGGGGCCGTCGGGGAACGTCGAGTACTTTCTGTGGCTTCGGGCGGGGGCACCGGCACTCGACCCGGGGGATGTCGATCGTGCAGTGGCGGAGGGGCCGCAGTGACGGATGTGTCAGCAGGTTCAGCAGGTTCAGCACGTCGGATGGAATCGGAGGGGGCGGTCCCGGGAGAAGCCGCGGAGCCGACGGGGCCGCGGACCGTCTTCCTGGTCGCGCACACCGGCCGGCCCGCCGCGATCCGCAGCGCCGAACTGGTGGTGCAGGGGCTGCTGAAGTCGGGGATCGGGGTGCGGGTCCTGGAGCACGAGGCGCGGGACCTGCCGCTGCCGGCCGAGGTGGAGCTCGTCGCGGAGTGCACGCCCAAGGTGTTCGAGGGGTGCGAGCTGCTGATCGTGCTGGGCGGGGACGGGACCCTGCTGCGCGGGGCGGAGTTCGCGCGCGGCTCGGGGGTGCCGATGCTGGGCGTCAACCTGGGCCGGGTGGGGTTCCTCGCCGAGGCCGAGCGGGACGACCTGGACAAGGTCGTCGACCGGGTGGTGACCCGGTCGTACGAGGTCGAGGAGCGGATGACCCTCGACGTCCTCGTACGGACCAACGGTGACATCGTGCACCGGGACTGGGCGCTGAACGAGGCCGCCGTCCAGAAGGTGTCCGCCGAGCGGATGCTGGAGGTGGTCCTGGAGATCGACGGGCGCCCGGTGACCGGCTTCGGCTGTGACGGGATCGTGTGCGCGACGCCGACGGGCTCGACGGCGTACGCGTTCTCCGCGGGCGGGCCGGTGGTCTGGCCGGAGGTGGAGGCGCTGCTGATGGTGCCGATCAGCGCCCACGCGCTGTTCGCGAAGCCGCTGGTGACCTCCCCCACCTCGGTGCTGGCCGTGGAGGTGCAGAACGGTACCCCGCACGGCGCCCTGTGGTGCGACGGGCGCAGGACGCTGGAGCTGCCCTCCGGGGCGCGGGTGGAGGTCCGCCGGGGGACGGTGCCGGTGCGGCTCGCCCGGCTGCACCACGCGTCGTTCACGGACCGGCTGGTGGCGAAGTTCGCGCTGCCGGTCTCGGGGTGGCGCGGGGCACCGCACTGACGCTTCAATAGCACATTCGTTCGAGGAACTTCGGGCGGGTGAGGTCACATGGCACCCGTGAAACCTCGGTATGGTCGTCCCGTGCTTGAGGAGATGCGGATACGGTCGCTCGGGGTCATCGACGACGCGGTGGTCGAGCTGTCGCCCGGTTTCACCGCGGTGACCGGCGAGACCGGTGCGGGCAAGACGATGGTCGTCACCAGCCTCGGGCTGCTGCTCGGCGGCCGCGCCGACCCGGCCCTGGTACGGATCGGGGCCAAGGCCGCGGTGGTCGAGGGGCGCGTCGTCATGCGCCCGGACGCCCCCGCCGCCGTCCGCGCCGAGGAAGCCGGGGCCGAGCTCGACGACGGCGCCCTGCTGATCAGCCGGACCGTGTCCGCCGAGGGGCGCTCCCGCGCCCACGTCGGCGGCCGCTCCGTGCCCGTCGGCCTGCTCTCCGAGCTCGCCGACGAACTCGTCGCCGTCCACGGCCAGACCGACCAGCAGGGCCTGCTGCGCCCCGCCCGCCAGCGCCAGGCCCTCGACCGGTACGCCGGCGACGCCGTCGCCGTCCCCCTGGAGAAGTACGCCGGCGCGTACCGGCGGCTGCGCGCCGCCACCGCCGAGCTGGACGCCATCACCACCCGCGCCCGGGAGCGGGCGCAGGAGGCGGACCTGCTGCGCTTCGGGCTGGACGAGATCGCCGCCGTCGAACCGCTGCCCGGAGAGGACGCCGAGCTCGCGGCCGAGGCCGAACGGCTCGGACACGCCGAATCCCTGGCCTCCGCCGCGCAGGCCGCGCACGCGGCGCTCGCCGGCGACGTCGAGGACCCCGAGGGCGTCGACGCCAACACCCTCGTCGCGGGCGCCCACCGCGCGCTGGAGTCCGTACGCTCCCACGACCCGGCGCTCGGCGCGCTCGCCGACCGGATCGGGGAGCTCGGCATCCTGCTCGCCGACGTCGCCGGGGAACTCGCCGGCTACGCCGACGACCTCGACGCCGACCCGCTGCGGCTGGCCGCGGTGGAGGAGCGGCGGGCCGCCCTCACCCAGCTCACCCGCAAGTACGGGGAGTCCGTCGACTCGGTGCTGGACTGGGCCCAGAAGGGCTCGGCGCGGTTGCTGGAGCTGGACGGGGACGACGAGCGGATCACCGGGCTGACCGCCGAGCGGGACGCCCTGCGCGAGGAGCTGTCACTGCTCGCGCAGGCCCTGACGGACGCCCGCACCGAGGCCGCCGAGCGCTTCGCCGCCGCCGTCACCGAGGAGCTGGCCTCCCTGGCCATGCCCCACGCCCGGGTGACCATCGAGATCCGGCAGACCGAGGACGCCGACGGCGTCGAGGTCGGCGGCCGCACCGTCGCGTACGGGCCCGCGGGCGCGGACGAGGTCGAGCTGCTGCTGGCCCCGCACCCCGGCGCCCAGCCGCGGCCGATCGCCAAGGGGGCCTCGGGCGGTGAGCTGTCGCGGGTCATGCTGGCGGTGGAGGTCGTCTTCGCCGGTTCCGCGCCCGTGCCCACGTACCTCTTCGACGAGGTCGACGCGGGCGTCGGCGGCAAGGCGGCCGTCGAGATCGGGCGGCGGCTCGCGAAGCTCGCCAAGTCCGCGCAGGTCGTCGTCGTCACGCACCTGCCGCAGGTCGCGGCCTTCGCGGACCGCCAGCTGCTGGTGGAGAAGACCGTCGACGGATCGGTCACCCGGTCCGGGGTGACCGTGCTGGAGGGCGAGGACCGGATCCGCGAGCTGTCGCGGATGCTGGCCGGCCAGGAGGACTCCCAGACGGCGCGCGCCCACGCGGAGGAGCTGCTGGAGGCGGCCCGCGCGGACGCGTGACGACGCGGTCGTTAGCCCGTGTGGGTGAGGCTGGGGGGCGCACTGCGGTATCTCGTACGGGATCCGCACCCGTATGGTCCCGGAACGCGCGTGCGGACTGGCATCCTGGGCGACGTCTCTGACTCCTCACCCTGGAGCTACGGCCCGTGAGCAGCTCCCCGGCCTCCTTCCCGCCCCCCGCACAGTCGTACGGGCGACCCCCGCTGAGTACCGTCCAGGTCCTCGGCGGTTCGGGCGCGGGCAGCAGCGCGCACGTGCGGTCCCTGGCGACGGGGCTGGCCGCGCGGGGCGTACGGGTCACCGTGTGCGCCCCCGTCGCGGCCGAAGGGGAGTACGACTTCACCGGCGCCGGCGCCGAGTTCACCCCCGACGCGGCCGGCGCCCTGCGGGCCGCCTGCGCCGGGGCCGACGTGGTCCACGCCCACGGGATCCGGGCCGGGATGCGGGCCGCGCTGGCGCTGCGCCGCGGGCACGGGCGGCGGGTGCCGCTGGTGGTGACCTGGCACGGCGGCGCACCGGAGCCCGCGGGGCCGCTCGGGCGGCTGAGCCGGCTCCTGGAGCGGCACGTGGCCCGGGCCGCGGCGGTGGTGCTGGGCGCCTCCTCCGACCAGGTCGACCTCGCGCGGCGGCGCGGTGCGCGGGACGCGCGGCTGGCGGCGGTGGCCGTACCGGCCGCGGCGGCGCTGCCCGACGCGGGCAAGACCCGGGCGGAACTGGGCGCGGTGGAACGGCCGCTGATCATCGCGGTCGGCAGCCTGGTGGCGCGGCGCGGGTACTCCGTACTGCTGGACGCGGCACGGGCGTGGCGGGTGCTGGAGCCGCTGCCGCTGCTGGTGATCGCGGGGGAAGGGCCGCTGCGCCCCGAACTGACCCGGCGCATCGAGGAGGAGGGCCTCCCGGTGCGGCTCCTGGGCCGCCGCCGGGACGCCGACCGGCTGCTCGCGGCGGCGGACGTGGCGGTGCTGCCGAGCCGCTGGGAGGGCCGGTCCCTGCTGGCGCAGGAGGCCCTGCGGGCGGGGGTGGCCCTGGTGGCCACCGAGGTCGGGGCAGTCCCGGAACTGGTCGGCGACGCCGCCGTCCTGGTCCCCTACGGGGACTCGGGAGCGCTGGCGGGCGCGGTGGCGGCCCTCCTGGACGACCCGGACCGCCGGGCCGCCCTCGCGGTGGCGGGACGCGCCCAGGCGGCGACGTGGCCGTCGGAGGACGACACGGTGGCGCAGGTCCTGGCGGTGTACGACGAACTGATGGACCGGCCCGTTTCCTGACCCCTTCCCGACGGGCCGCTCGCGCGGCGCGTCAGGAAGAAGCGGTATGCCGGCGGGCGCGCAGGGCCAGGCTGAGGGAGAGGACCGTTTCGGGGTCGTCCAGGTCCGTGCCCAGCAGTTCCGAGATGCGGGCCAGCCGGTTGTAAAGGGTCTGGCGGTTCAGGTGGAGCTCGCGCGCGGTCTCCGCCTTGCGGCCCGCGTGGGCCAGGTACGTCTCCAGGGTCGGGAGCAGCGGGGGACGGGAAGTGGTGTCGTGGGTGCGCAGGGCCCCGATCGCCCGGTCCACGAACGCCGCCAGGTCCGGATGCTCGCGCAGGCGCCACAGCAGCAGGTCGATGTCCAGGCGGCGGGCGTCGTACCAGGGCCGGGCCGGCAGGCCGTGGGCCGCGGTGGCGGTCTCGGCGGCGTGCCGCAGGCCCGAGGAGGCGGCCGCCCAGCCGCCCGCGACACCCACGACGACGGCCGGCGGGGCGGAGGCCCGCTCCAGCCCGGCCCGTTCGACGCCCGCCCGCAGCGCGGCCGCGACCCGGTCGGCGACCGCCGTGCGCTCCGACTCGGCGCGCAGGGACACCAGCAGCGGCACCCGGCCCTCCACCGGGCGGACGCCCAGCAGCACCGGTACCCCGACCGAGGACAGCTCCTCCAGGACAGCCCGGGCCAGCACCGCCCAGTTCCCCGACGCCCCCAGGTCCGTGGACAGCCGCATCACGATCGGCAGCAGCGGCCCCGTCCCCGGCCGGAAGCCCAGGACCCGGGCCTGCGCCGGGGCGTCCTCCGCCGAGATCCGGCCCTCCGCCAGGTCCGTGAGGAAGTCCCCGCGGCCGCGCGCGGCCAGCTCCTCCTCCTGCCGCGCCTGCATCAGCACCACCGCGAGGACCCCCGCCGTGCGCTCCGCCGCCATCCGGTGGACCGGCAGCAGCGGTGCCGACACCCCCGCCAGGACGACCCGCGCCCGGACCGACCCCGTACCGTGGCCGCCGCCCGGTACGTCGACCACCACGGCGTTCGCCGACGGCTCGGCCGTGCGCTGGCCCCGCAGCCCCTCCCACACCTGGAGCGGGTCCGCCGCCGCCTCCCCGGCCACCGGCCCGGCCGCGTACAGCAGTTGGCCGTCCGGGGTCTCCAGGAAGACCGGGTTGCCGGTGAAGTCGGAGAGGATGCGCAGCACCTGCGGGATCCCGCCACCGCCCAGCAGGGCCTCCGTACAGCGCCGGTGGACCTCCTCGGCCCGCTGGAGCAGGGCGTAGTGGCCGTTGACGATCTCGGTGTGGACCTCCTCCGTCACCGTCACGAAGGGCACCTCGCGGTGGAGTTGGACCAGCGGCAGCCCGGCGGCCTTGGCCGTCTCGACGATCGTGGCGGGCAGCCGGGTGAAGCGCGGGCCCAGCTCCACCACCAGCGCGGCGATCCCCCGGTCCGCGAGGCGGCGTACGAAGGCGCGCTGTTCGGCCGGCCGGGTGCCCAGGCCGAGCCCGGTGGTCAGCAGCAGCTCGCCGCCCTTGAGCAGCGAGGCGATGTTCGGCACCTCGCCCGCGTGCACCCAGCGCACGGTCCGTCCCAGCCGGTCCGCGCAGGCGACGACCTCCGGGAGCCCGCCGCGCAGCCCCGGCAGCTCAAGTGCCCGCTGAACCGTGATTCCGCCCTGGTTGTCCATATCGCGGACGCTACCGGGCGCCCTGTTCCTCGCACATCACCGGCCGGTCACGGAGCCCGATATGCCCCCCGTCCGGACCGACAACTCGTCGCCCGCGAAAGGAGATTATCGGACCGCGTGCCGATTGTGGCGTGCGTCACCCGGGTGGAGAGTGTCGGCCCTCGGACACAGCAGAGAAGACAGACCAGGAAGCAGGAACGAGGACTCCATGAGCAGAGCCAGCGCCACCCCTCCGCCCGCCGCCGGGGCCACACCCCCGGTCCAGCGCCTGAAGGCCGATTCCGTCGGCCTCGTCGGCGTCGTCTTCATGGCGGTCGCCACCGCCGCGC
This sequence comes from Streptomyces sp. NPDC040718, assembly GCF_055593565.1. Lineage (NCBI taxonomy): Bacteria > Bacillati > Actinomycetota > Actinomycetes > Kitasatosporales > Streptomycetaceae > Streptomyces > Streptomyces sp. NPDC040718. The sequence goes on from NZ_JBVIXO010000016.1 coordinate 15,582, forward strand.
CGATCACCGCGATGACCGGCAACCTCCCCATCGCGGTCGGCTTCGGCAACGGCACCGGCGCCCCCGCCGGGTACCTCTTCGCGACCGTCGTCCTCACCGTCTTCGCGGTCGGCTACGTGGCCATGGCCAAGCGGATCACCGCCGCCGGCGCCTTCTACGGATACATCTCGCACGGCCTCGGCCGGATCGCCGGCATGGCCTCCGGCATGCTCGCCGTCCTCGCGTACATCGTCTTCGAGGCCTCGATCGTCGGCGTCTTCTCCTACTTCGCGAAGACGACCGTCCACGACCAGCTCGGCGTCGACCTGCCGTGGATCCTCTACGCCGCCGCGATGCTCGCCGTCACCGCCGTACTCGCCCACTTCGACATCAACCTCACCGCCAAGGCCCTCGGCGTGATGCTCGTCGCCGAGATCGCCGTCCTCTTCGCCGTCGCCACCGCAGTGCTCCTCGCGGGCGGCGGCCCCGACGGGATACCGCTGGAGCCCGTCAACCCGAAGAACGCCTTCACCGGCACCTCCGCCGGACTCGGCCTCTTCTTCGCCTTCTGGTCCTGGGTCGGCTTCGAGTCCACCGCCATGTACGGGGAGGAGTCCCGCGACCCCAAGCGGGTCATCCCCAAGGCCACCATCATCTCCGTCGTCGGAGTGGGCCTCTTCTACATCTTCGTCTCCTGGATGACCATCTCCGGCAACGGCCTGGCCGACTCCGTCACCCTCTCCGCCTCCGCGAGCCCCCTGGACCTGTTCTTCGCCCCCACCAAGACCTTCATCGGGGCCTGGGCCGTCGACGCCTTCCAATGGCTGCTGCTCACCGGCTCCTTCGCCTGCGGCATGGCCTTCCACCAGTGCGCCGCCCGCTACCTGTACGCCATCGGCCGCGAGGGCTTCCTGCACCCCGGACTCGGCCGCACCCACCACCGCCACGGCTCCCCGTACACCGCCTCCCTGGCGCAGACCGCCATCGCCACCGCCCTCGTCGCCGGGTTCTGGCTCACCGGCCAGGACCCGTACCTGCACCTGTACACGCTGCTCGCGATCCTCGGCACGATGGCGATCCTGATCGTGCAGACCCTGTGCTCCTTCGCCGTCATCGGCTACTTCCGCGCCAACCACCCCGAGGACCGCCACTGGTTCAGGACCTTCACCGCCCCGCTGCTCGGCGGGATCGGGATGACCGCCGTCGTGGTCCTGCTGGTGCTCAACATGGAGACCGCTGCGGGAGCCGCCGCCGGATCGCTGTTCTTCGAGCTCATCCCGTGGATCGTCGGCGGCGTCTTCCTCGGCGGCCTGGCGCTGGGCCTCTGGCTGAAGGCGAAGGCACCCGAACGCTACGAGGTCATCGGCCGGATCGTCCTGGAGGACGCCGCCGAACGCACCGGCGGGGCCGAAGACCCCGCCCCCGACGCCACCGCCTCCGGCCCGACCGCCGCCACCGTCTGAGGAGCCCCGCCATGGCCCGTACGCCCCTGATGCGCTCCCTGCGGCAGCTCGCCGCCGAACACGCCGCCAGCCGCCGGCTGCGCCTGCCCGTCGCCGAGGTGCGCGGCTCCACCCGCCGCGAACTCCTCTCCCGGGCCGCCGCGCTCGGCCTCGGCACCGCCATCGCCTCCTCCGCGACGGCGGCCGCCCCCGCCACCGCGTACGCCGCGGACGCCGCCCCCGCCAAGAAGCCCGCCGCCCCCGCCCGCGTCGCCGTCGTCGGCGCCGGGATCTCCGGCCTCACCGCCGCCCTCACCCTCCAGGACGCCGGCATCCCCTGCACCCTCTACGAGGCCAACCCGGCCCGCGTCGGCGGCCGCATGTGGACCCAGCGCGGCCACTGGGCGTACGGCCAGACCTCCGAGATCGGCGGCGAGCTGATCGACACCAGCCACAAGAAGATCCTCGAACTCTGCCGCCGCTTCGACCTGCCCGTCGAGGACTTCCTCGGCGGCGGACCCAACGGCGCGGAGGAAGTCCTCTGGTTCAACGGCGGCTACTACTCCCGCACCCAGGCCGACGAGGACTTCAAGGCCGTCTACCAGGCGCTGCGCCGCGACCTCCAGGAAGCCGGCGAGGTCAGCTGGAACAGCTCCACCCCCGCCGGCACCGCCCTCGACGACATGACCCTGTACGAATGGATCGAGACCCGGATCCCCGGCGGCCACGGCTCGCGGCTGGGCCGGTTCATCGACGTCGCCTACAACGTCGAGTACGGCGCCGACACCACCGCCCAGTCCGCCCTCGCCCTCGTCCTGCTGATGGGCTACCAGCCCAACCCCGGCAACTTCAACGTCTGGGGCCTCTCCAACGAGCGGTACCACATCACCGGCGGCAACGACCGCCTCCCGAACGCCATCGCCGCCGCCCTCGCCCCCGGCACGCTCGTCATGGGCCGCGCGCTGCTCGCCGTACGGGCCGGCGCCGACGGCACCCAGACCCTCACCTTCGACGACTCCGGCGCCACCCGCACCGCCGTCGCCGACCACACCGTCCTGTGCCTGCCGCTGCCGGTGCTCCAGAACCTCGACACCTCACGGGCCGGCTTCGACCCGCTGATGCGCGACCTGCTGCGCGACGCCCGCATGGGGCACTGCACCAAGCTCAACATGCAGTTCACGGCCCGGCCCTGGCGCGGCACCGGCCCCTGGCCGGGCGTCTCCGCCGGCGACTGCTTCACCGACTCCGACGTCCAGCAGACCTGGGACACCACCAAGGTCCAGCCCGGCACCGGCGGCATCCTCCTCCAGTACGGCGGCGGCGGCCTCGCCGGCTCCCTCACCCCCGCGAGCCCCTTCGCCACCGAGACCGACCCCTACGTACGCGCCCTCGCCGACCGGATGCTCACCGGCATCGACGCCTTCTACCCCGGCACCAAGGCCGTCTGGACCGGGCGCGCCCAGCTCTCCGCCTGGCACCGCAACCCCTACTCCCTGGGCGCCTACTCGTACTGGCCCACCGGCTACCTGCACCGCTACGCCAAGTACGAGGGCACCGCCCAGGGCAACGTCCACATCGGCGGAGAGCACTGCAGCTACGACTTCCAGGGCTTCATGGAGGGCGGCGCCACCGAGGGCGAACGGGCCGCCCGGGAGGTGATCGCCGCCCTCACCTGACACCCGCGCGGGGCGGGCGCCTCACAGGGGCCTGATGTTGTGGTTGAAGCGGAAGACGTTGTCCGGGTCGTAACGCCGCTTCAACTCGCCCAGCCGCCGCATGTTCTCGGTGCCGAGCCCTGCCACCACCCGGTCCGCGCCCTCGTCGCCCGTGAAGTTCAGGTACACCGCGCCGGTGCTCCACGGCCGGGCATCGGCGCGGACGTCCCGGACCCAGTCCCGGACCCGGTCGTCGTCGGCCGGGTCCTCCCACATCCCGAACGGGTGCACCGCCCAGGGCGCGCCCCGGTAGGGGACCGGGTAGTCGGCCGGGCCGGAGGCGATCGCCCCGCCCTGCGGGAACAGCACGTGCTGGGTGCCCGTCGGCACCGGCATCGAGTCGGCCCGCGCGCAGAACGCGTCCACGAACGCGTCCGGCGCACCGGTCAGGTACTCCGCCGACCAGTAGTTCCGCAGCCCCGGCGGGTCGTCGATCATGCACTGGAGGTCGGCGTACGGGATGGGCGTCACCATCTCCACCTCGTGCGGGATCGCCAGCAGCGGCTCCGCCAGCTCGCGCATCCCGTCCTCGGGACCCGCGTACGTCAGGAGCACGCCCGCCACCAGCAGCCCCACCAGGTGCGGCGGGACGAACTCCTCCGGCGGCGCGGTCAGGTAGATGGCCCCGCCGCCCACCTCGGGCGGACCCGACTCGATGACGTCCCGGAAGGTGCGCACCACCTCCGGGCCGCGCTCCGGCAGGTACAGCAGGAACGCGATCGACATGTGCGGCAGGTCGTGCAGCCGCAGCGTCAGCGAGGTCGCGATGCCGAAGTTCCCCCCGCCGCCGTGCAGCCCCCAGAACAGGTCCGGGTGGTCCTCCGCCGTGACGTGCAACAGCTCTCCGTCGGCGGTGACCAGGTCCACGCCCAGCAGGTTGTCCACGGCCAGGCCGAACTTCCGGTCCAGCCAGCCCGTACCCCCGCCCAGCACGAAACCGCCCACACCGGTGGTGGAGGCCCGGCCCCCGGTGGTCGCCAGCGCGTACGGCCCGCAGGCCCGGTCCAGGTGGCTCATCGTGGCCCCGCCCCCGATGTGCGCGGCCCGCGCCGCCGGGTGGACGGTGACCGCGTGCATCCGGCGCAGGTCCACGACCAGGCCGCCGTCGTTCAGGGACATCCCCGCCACGCTGTGCCCGCCGCCGCGCACCGCGACCGGCAGGTCCAGCTCCCGGGCGAAGCGGACCGCAGTCACCACGTCGGACGCGCCCTCGCACTGGGCGATCACCGCCGGCCGGCGGTCGATCATGGCGTTGAACAGGATCCGGGCCTCGTCGTACCCCGGGTCGTCCGGGGCGAAGACGTCACCGGCCAGATCCTCGCGGAGCGCGGCGAGGGCCGCGCCCGCCTTCGACAGGGGCGCCATGGCCACCCCCCCTTTCCCGTGAAGGGCGAAGGACCCTTACAGGCTAGGCGGGCGGCCCCGCCCCCGCGCGTCAGCCGCCGTAGGCCCCGCTCGCCGTCAGCCGAAGCGCCGTGTCGATCAGCGGAACGTGGCTGAAGGCCTGCGGGAAGTTCCCCACCTGACGCTCGTGCTTGGAGTCCCACTCCTCCGCCAGCAGCCCCAGGTCGTTGCGGAGCGCCAGGAGCTTCTCGAAGAGGCGGCGGGCCTCGTCGACCCGGCCGATCATCGCGAGGTCGTCGGCCATCCAGAACGAGCACGCGAGGAAGGCCCCCTCGTCGCCCTCCAGCCCGTCCACGCCGGCCTCCTCGCCGGCCGTCGGGTAGCGCAGGATGAAACCGTCCGGGGTCGACAGTTCGCGCTGGATCGCCTCGATGGTGCCGATGACCCGCTTGTCATCGGGCGGCAGGAAGCCCATCTGCGGGATCAGCAGCAGGGAGGCGTCCAGCTCCCGGGACCCGTAGGACTGGGTGAAGGTGTTGCGCTCCGGGTCGTAGCCCTTCTCGCACACGTCCGCGTGGATCGCGTCGCGCATCTCGCGCCAGCGCTCCAGCGGGCCGTCCGCGTCCCCGCTCTCGATCAGCTTGATCGTGCGGTCCACGGCCACCCACGCCATCACCTTCGAGTGCACGAAATGGCGGCGCGGACCGCGCACCTCCCAGATGCCCTCGTCCGGCTCCATCCAGTGGGTCTCCAGGTAGCGGATCAGCTTCAGCTGGAGGACCGAGGCGTAGTCGTTGCGGGCCAGGCCCGTCATGTGGCCCAGGTGCAGGGCCTCGGTGACCTCGCCGTACACGTCGAGCTGGAGCTGATGTGCGGCGCCGTTGCCGACGCGCACCGGAGCGGAGTTCTCGTACCCGGGCAGCCAGTCCAGCTCGGTCTCGCCGAGCTCGCGCTCGCCGGCGATCCCGTACATGATCTGGAGGTTCTCCGGGTCGCCGGCGACCGCGCGCAGCAGCCAGTCCCGCCAGGCCGCGGCCTCGCCCCGGTAGCCGGTGCGCAGCAGCGAGGACAGGGTGATGGCGGCGTCGCGCAGCCACGTGTAGCGGTAGTCCCAGTTGCGGACCCCGCCGATCTCCTCGGGGAGGGAGGTGGTCGGCGCGGCGACGATCCCGCCGGTGGGCGCGTACGTGAGCGCCTTGAGGGTGATCAGCGAGCGGATCACGGCCTCCCGGTAGGGCCCGTGGTACGTACACAGGTCCACCCACTCGCGCCAGAACTCGCTGGTCGCCTCCAGCGCCGCCTCGGCGTCCGGGGTCTCCGGCGCACCCTTGTGCGAGGGCTGCCAGCTGATCGCGAAGGCCACCCGGTCGCCGGGTCCGACCGTGAAGTCCGAGTACGTCGTCAGGTCCTTGCCGTACGTCTGCGCGTCGGAGTCCAGCCAGACCGAGTCCGGGCCGGCGACGGCCACGGTGCGTCCGTCGACCTTGTGCACCCACGGCACGACCCGCCCGTAGCTGAACCGCATGCGCAGCGCCGAGCGCATCGGGACGCGCCCGCTGACGCCCTCCACGATGCGGATCAGCTGCGGCGCGTGGTCCTCGCGCGGCGGCATGAAGTCGATGACGCGGACGGTCCCGCGCGGGGTGTCCCACTCCGACTCCAGCACCAGGGAATCGCCCCGGTAGCGCCGGCGGGCGGCCCGCGGCGGCTCCGCACCCGAGGGGAACGCCGGGCCGATGCGCCAGAAGCCGTGTTCCTCGGTGCCCAGAAGGCTCGCGAAGACGGCATGGGAGTCGAAACGTGGCAGACACAACCAGTCCACCGAGCCGTCCCGGCAGACCAGCGCCGCGGTCTGCATGTCCCCGATCAGTGCGTAATCCTCGATGCGCCCGGACACGTTGGTCTCCAGTCGAACGGCCACGTCCGCCCCGAAGGGCGCTTGCAATGCGCTGTCGCGCGGTCTCCTGTGCGCAGGGATCCCCGCGTCGAGTCCTAGATTGCCGGAACCGGCGTTGTTACGCCGTCTGCCGGACTGCTCGGCGGCGATGTGCAGCGGTATCCGAGCACGTTATGAGCGCACCCTAGTGATCTCCTTAAGTATGGGGACAATGTCACTCGGCCGAACGGGTGACCTGCGGGAACGGCTGGCCGGACGACCCGCGGGGACCGCCGCGCAGCGCGCCCGGAGGCGGACCGTCCCGGGCGCTGATAGGCTGGTACCCCGTGGACCGGTGGTCTGCCTGTGCGAATCAGGGGCCCCGAAACCGCAGCTTCGGCACCCCCGGAAACGGGAGAAGTCGCCGGACGCACCTCACCTCGCGACCACGGGAGCCCCCTCTTGGCGATGCCGCCCAAATCCATGACGACCAAGCACATCTTCGTCACCGGGGGTGTCGCTTCGTCCCTCGGCAAGGGCCTGACGGCCTCCAGCCTGGGTGCGCTGCTGAAGGCGCGCGGCCTGCGGGTCACGATGCAGAAGCTCGACCCGTACCTGAACGTCGACCCCGGCACGATGAACCCCTTCCAGCACGGCGAGGTGTTCGTCACCAACGACGGCGCCGAGACCGACCTGGACATCGGCCACTACGAGCGCTTCCTCGACGTCGACCTCGACGGCTCGGCCAACGTCACCACCGGCCAGGTCTACAACACGGTCATCGCCAAGGAGCGCCGCGGCGAGTACCTCGGTGACACCGTGCAGGTCATCCCGCACATCACCAACGAGATCAAGCACCGCATCCGCCGCATGGCGACCGAGGACGTCGACGTCGTCATCACCGAGGTCGGCGGCACCGTCGGCGACATCGAGTCGCTGCCGTTCCTGGAGACCGTCCGCCAGGTCCGCCACGAGGTCGGGCGCGACAACGTCTTCGTCGTGCACATCTCGCTGCTGCCCTACATCGGCCCCTCCGGCGAGCTGAAGACCAAGCCCACCCAGCACTCCGTCGCCGCCCTGCGCAACATCGGCATCCAGCCCGACGCGATCGTGCTGCGCGCCGACCGCGACGTCCCCACCTCCATCAAGCGCAAGATCTCGCTGATGTGCGACGTGGACGAGGCGGCCGTGGTCGCGGCGATCGACGCCAAGTCGATCTACGACATCCCCAAGGTGCTGCACACCGAGGGCCTGGACGCCTACGTCGTCCGCAAGCTCGACCTGCCCTTCCGCGACGTCGACTGGACGGTGTGGGAGGACCTGCTGGACCGCGTCCACAACCCCGACCACGAGGTCAAGGTCGCGCTCGTCGGCAAGTACATCGACCTGCCCGACGCCTACCTGTCGGTGACCGAGGCGCTGCGCGCCGGCGGTTTCGCCAACAAGGCCCGCGTGCAGATCAAGTGGGTCACCTCCGACGACTGCAAGACCCCGGCCGGTGCCGCGGCGCAGCTCGGCGACGTGGACGCGATCTGCGTGCCCGGCGGCTTCGGCGACCGCGGTGTCAACGGCAAGGTCGGCGCGATCACCTACGCCCGCGAGAACAAGATCCCGCTGCTGGGCCTGTGCCTGGGCCTGCAGTGCGTGGTCATCGAGGCCGCGCGCAACCTGGCGGGCATCGAGGGCGCGAACTCCACCGAGTTCGACGCCTCGACCCCGCACCCGGTCATCTCGACCATGGAGGAGCAGCTGGCCTTCGTCGAGGGCGCGGGCGACCTGGGCGGAACCATGCGCCTGGGCATGTACACGGCCAAGCTGGCCGAGGGCTCGATCGTGCGCGAGGTCTACGGCGACGCGTACGTCGACGAGCGCCACCGCCACCGCTACGAGGTCAACAACGCCTACCGCGGCGAGCTGGAGAAGAAGGCCGGCCTGGTCTTCTCCGGCACCTCCCCGGACAACAAGCTCGTCGAGTACGTCGAGTACCCGCGCGAGGTGCACCCCTACCTGGTGGCCACCCAGGCCCACCCGGAGCTCCGCTCCCGCCCGACCCGGCCGCACCCGCTCTTCGCGGGCCTGGTCAAGGCCGCCGTGGAGCGCCAGCAGCGGGGCTGACGCGCGGTAGCTGACGCTCGGTAACGTAGGCAGCCGGGTACGGATCATCCGTACCCGGCTGTCGCGCGTTGTGGAGGGCACTGGCCATGGGGATCGCCATCAAGGACACGTCGGAGACCTGGGAGACGCTGTCGACCAGGCGGCCCTTCCAGGGCGCCAAGACGGCGGTGGCCTCCGACGAGGTGCGGATGCCGGACGGCTCGGTGGCCCGCCGCGACTACCAGGTGCACCCGGGATCGGTGTGCGTGCTCGCCCTGGACGACGACGACCGGGTGCTGGTGATCCGGCAGTACCGCCACCCGGTCCGGCACCGGCTGTGGGAGCTGCCCGCCGGGCTGCTGGACGTGCCGGGGGAGAACCCGCTGCACGCGGCGCAGCGCGAGCTGTACGAGGAGGCTCACGTCAAGGCGGGGGAGTGGCGGGTGCTGGCCGACTTCTTCGCCTCCCCGGGCGGCTCCGACGAGGCGATCCGGGTCTTCCTCGCGCGGGACGTGGCCGAGGCGGACGGCGAGCGGTACGCGGAGACGGACTCGGAGGAGGCCGACATGCAGGTGGAGTGGGTCGCGCGGGAGGACCTGGTCCGCGGGGTCCTGGCCGGCGAGCTGGGCAACCCGGCGCTGGTCACGGGCGTCCTGGCCCTCACCGCCGCCCTCGCCTCCGGGGGCGGCCCCGACACCCTCCGCCCCGCCGACGCCCCCTGGCCGGCCCGGCCGTACGAGGCGTAGCCGCTGCGCGGGGCCTTCCCCTACCGCCCTTCCACCGTTCCCGGGGGCGCTGCCCCTGACCCCGTTGCGCTCGACCTCCCCCAGCCCCGGCGGCGTTCGATGCGCGGGGGTCGGGGCGGAGCCCCCGGGGAACGGGCGAAGGGCGGGGCCGGGAGCAGCCCGCGCAGCGGCGCACGACCCGCGGACGACCCATCGGCCCCGGACGGCCGGCATCGGACCAGTAATAGGGACATCGGCTGATCCGATCGGGCGATCTACGGGCCGCGCTCCCCGCAGCCCGTCGCTCTGCGTGAACTACGCTCAGCAACCCGAAGGCAGGGAGAGGAGCGGATCCGTGGCGGATTTCGTCGGGCGGCGGCGTGAGCTCAAGGAGCTGCGCGAGGACATCGCGCGGACCGGGCTCGACACCCTCTCGGGCCGCAAGGCGAAGGCCCCCCGCGCGCGGGTGCTGCTCGTCGCCGGGCGCCCCGGGTCCGGGCGGACCGCGCTCGCCGAGGCGTTCGTGCGCGAGGTCGCCCCCCAGTACCCCGACGGCCTGCTCCGGGTGCGGCTCACCGAGCCCGGAGGGGAGCCCGTCGACACCGAGCGGGCGGTCCGGACCCTGCTGGAGGGGCTCGGGGAGCGCACCCCGCCCGGGGCCGGTGAGGACGACCTCAGCGCCGCCCTGCGGGAGGCCCTCAAGAACCGGCGGGCGATCCTGCTCGTCGACGACGCCGCCGACCCGCACCAGGTCGACGCCCTGCTCCCCGACACCCCCGAGTGCCTGGTCGTGGTCACCGCCGAGGGCCCGCTCACCGGGATCCCCGACGTCCGCCCCTGCACCCTCGGCGGCCTCGACCCCGTGTCCGCCGTCGGCCTGCTCGCCCGGCTCATCGGCGACACCCGCGTCACCGTCGACCCCCGTGCCGCCGAGGACCTCGCCGAAGAGTGCGGGGGGCTGCCCGCCGCACTGGCCCTCGCCGGCGGCTGGCTCGCCGCCCACCCCAAGGCCGCCGTCGCCGACCTGGCCAAGCAGCTCCACGACATGCCCCCCGGCACCGCCGGCCCGCTCGGCCGCGCCTTCCGGCTGGCCTACGAGTCCCTGCCCCAGCCGGCCCGCCGCACCCTGCACCTGCTGCCGCTGGCCCCGGCCGGGTACCTCGACTCGCACACCGCCTCGGCCCTGGCCGGCTGCTCGGTGGCCGCGGCCCAGTCCACCCTGGAGGACTTCGCCGCGCTGGGCCTCGTACGGCCCGCCCCGGACGGCCTCTTCATGCTCCCCGGCTGCCTCGCGCCCTTCCTCCAGGCCCTGCTGGAGACCAAGGAGCGCCCCGCCGAGGTACAGCTGGCCCGTGCCCGGATGCTGGAGCGGACCGTGCGGCTGCTCACCTCGTGCCGGGCCATGGCCGACACGGACGAGGACGACGACGGGCTGCTGCGCGAGCACCTGGACGGGACGCCCCGGGCCCTGCGCTTCCCCGACCGCCGGGCGGCCGCCACCTGGCTCGACACCCGGCTGCCCGCGCTGACCTCGGCCGCGCACCTGGCCGTGGCGGACGGCGGGCTCGACACGCTGGCCCGCAGGCTGGTCTCCGCCCTGGTCCGAGCGCTGGCCGGGCACCGGGGCACCGAGGCGGCCGCGCCCGAGCTGTACGGGCTGCACCGCCTGGTACTGGACGTGGCCGAGCGGCGCGGCCTGCACCGGGAGCGGGCCGCGGCCCTGCTGAACCTGGCCGATCTGGACGCCGAGACCGGCCGGACCCAGGAGGCGCTGGCGCGGTACCGGGCCGCGCTGGGCGCGGGGAAGGCCGCGAAGGACCCGTACGCGACGGGCCGCGCGATGGAATCCGTAGGCGGGGCGTACCAGGAGCTGGCGGACTGGTCCCGGGCCTCCGACTGGTTCGGCCGCGCCCTGGCCCACGCCCTGGCGCGCGGCGAGCGGGCGGACGAGGCCAGGCTCTACGGCCGGCTCGGCAACGTGCACACCTACGCGGGCCGCTACGGGGAGGCCCTGCGCAGCTGGCGCGCGGCCGCGGCGGGCTACCGCCGGCTGGCCGATGTCCCCGGCCAGGCAAAGGCGTTGAGCGAGATGGCGCGGGTCCAGGAGTACGCCGGCAGGCCCGAGGAATCCCTGCACACCTGCCGCGAGGCGATCGAGCTGGCGCGCCGCGCGGGGGACCAGCGACTTCAGGCCGCGCTCCAGGTCCGGCTGGCCGACACGCTGGACCGTCTGGGTGACCCGGCGGCGGCGAGGCTGCACCGTTCGGCCGCTGACAGATTGCTGGGAGACGACCCCGCAGCCTGCGAAATCCGTAGTGTGTCCGACTGAACTTATTGGTTTGCAAGGCTAGACAGCGACTCATCCTTCATTAGACTGGCTTCACCACGACATCAGTGGTGCATCCCGTTGCGCGTTCTTGTGGGCGGGTATGTATGGAAGTGCCCCGTAATATCCCCTGAGCCAAGGACCGTGATCGACGATGAAGGTCGGCATCCCCCGCGAGGTCAAGAACAACGAGTTCCGGGTCGCCATCACGCCCGCCGGCGTGCATGAGCTGGTCCGCAACGGCCACCAGGTCTTCATCGAGCAGAACGCCGGTGTCGGCTCCTCGATCACGGACGCCGAGTACGTCGCCGCCGGTGCCGAGATCCTCGGCACCGCCGACGAGGTCTGGGCCACCGCGGACCTCCTGCTGAAGGTCAAGGAGCCCATCGCGGAGGAGTACCACCGCCTCCGCAAGGACCAGACCCTCTTCACCTACCTGCACCTCGCGGCCTCCCGCGAGTGCACGGACGCCCTGCTGGAGTCCGGCACCACCGCCATCGCGTACGAGACGGTCGAGCTCGCCAACCGCGCGCTGCCGCTGCTCGCCCCGATGTCCGAGGTCGCGGGCCGCCTGGCCCCGCAGGTCGGCGCCTACCACCTGATGCGCTCGGCCGGCGGCCGCGGCGTCCTCCCCGGCGGTGTCCCCGGCACCCACGCCGGCGAGTGCGTGGTCATCGGCGGCGGCGTCTCCGGCTGGAACGCGGCGCAGATCGCCATCGGCATGGGCTTCCACGTGACCCTGCTCGACCGCGACATCAACAAGCTCCGCGAGGCCGACAAGATCTTCGGCACGAAGATCAAGACGATCGTCTCCAACGCCTACGAGCTGGAGAAGGCCGTCATCGAGGCCGACCTCGTCATCGGCGCCGTGCTGATCCCGGGTGCGAAGGCCCCGAAGCTGGTCACCAACGAGCTCGTCGCCAAGATGAAGCCCGGAAGTGTCCTTGTCGACATTGCGATCGACCAGGGCGGCTGCTTCGAGGACTCCCGTCCGACCACCCACGCCGAGCCGACCTTCCAGGTCCACAACTCGGTCTTCTACTGCGTCGCCAACATGCCGGGCGCGGTCCCGAACACCTCCACCTACGCCCTGACGAACGCGACCCTGCCGTACATCGTGCAGCTCGCGAACCTCGGCTGGGTCGAGGCGCTGCGCCGTGACCCGGCGCTGGCGCTGGGCCTCAACACCCATGACGGCAAGGTCGTTTACGGCCCCGTCGCCGAGGCCCACGGCCTCGAGACCCTTGAGCTCAGCACGCTGCTCGGCTGAACCGTCAACGACTGACGTCAATCTCACGTATCCGGCCGGACCTTGCCCGCAAGGTCCGGCCGGACGCGTTTGCGGCATGCCCGCGGAGCCCGCTCAACTCGCCTCGAACGTAACCCTTTAACCCTTTCGCGCACCCGCGAAACTTCGCAGTGACAGCGCGCACGCCCTTGACAGAGTGGTGTTCGGTTGCCGACACATCGTGCCGGGTACGGCGGATTGTGTTGCCGCTGGGCGGTGACACGCCATAGAGTCGCCAACCGTCGGCATGGTGCAACGCTGACCTATCGATAAGTGTCCTGGTCACGTCCGAGGAGGTAAGACGACTTGTGAATGAGTCGACATTTGCTCCTGGAGGTGGTCGAGCAGGGACGCCTGAGCGGGGACAGGGTCCTGCCGGGCTCGAAGCTGTCGGCTCCGTCGCGGTCCGCACCTTCGCAAACCACCAGCACATGACGACGCCCCAAAAGAGCATGGACGGCCTAGACGTGAACTCCACGGCCGGCGACCACGGTGGCGATACGCCCATTGGTTTCGCCGACTACGACCAGGTGCCCGAGGGGCACTTCTACGACCCCGACGCGGAATACGAGCCCGACCCCGAGTACGCGGCCACCCTCGCGCCCGACGCTGCCCGCCAGCGCCGCGAGCGGATCGGCCCGACCGGACGCCCGCTCCCGTACTTCCCGATCCCGGGTCCGCTGACCGACCACGGTCCGGCGAAGATCATCGCGATGTGCAACCAGAAGGGCGGCGTGGGCAAGACCACGTCGACCATCAACCTGGGTGCCGCGCTCGCCGAGTACGGGCGCCGCGTGCTGCTCGTCGACTTCGACCCGCAGGGCGCGCTGTCCGTGGGCCTCGGCGTGAACCCGATGGAACTCGACCTGACGGTCTACAACCTGCTCATGGAGCGGGGCATGTCGGCCGACGAGGTGCTGCTCAAGACCGCGGTCCCCAACATGGACCTGCTGCCGAGCAACATCGACCTGTCCGCCGCCGAAGTGCAGTTGGTGAGCGAGGTCGCGCGCGAGTCCACGCTCCAGCGGGCGCTGAAGCCCCTGATGGCCGACTACGACTACATCGTGATCGACTGTCAGCCCTCGCTCGGCCTGCTGACGGTGAACGCCCTGACGGCGGCTCACAAGGTCATCGTGCCGCTGGAATGCGAGTTCTTCGCGCTGCGCGGTGTCGCGCTGCTGACGGAGACCATCGAGAAGGTCCAGGAGCGGCTCAACCCGGAGCTGGAGCTCGACGGCATCCTCGCCACCATGTACGACTCCCGTACGGTGCACAGCCGCGAGGTGCTGGCGCGCGTGGTCGAGGCCTTCGACGACCACGTCTACCACACGGTCATCGGCCGGACGGTGCGCTTCCCGGAGACCACGGTCGCCGGCGAGCCGATCACCACGTACGCGTCCAACTCCGTCGGCGCCGCCGCCTATCGCCAGCTGGCCAGGGAGGTGCTCGCCCGGTGTCCCGCCGAGTGAGTCTGCCCGGAGCCGACGAACTGTTCCGCACGACCGGGGGGATGGCCCTCCAGTCGTCCTCGCCGCGGCGGGGCGCCGAGGAGGCGCCGGCGGGCGGGGGCGCGGGCGGGGAACACGCGGCCGCACCGGCGGACGGCACGACGCGGACCACGGGAGAGGCCCGGGGCCGGGAGGCCGCGGAGACCGGGGCGGGCTCGGTGGGCGCGCAGCGCAGGCCGCAGGAAGGTTCTGCCAGCGCCGGGCCCCGGCAGGGCAAGGGCCAGGGCCGGGGCGCGAACCGGCGGCCGAGCGGGCGCGAGCGGCACGACGAGAAGATCACGGTCTACGTCTCCGCGGAGGAGCTCATGGACCTGGAGCACGCCCGTCTGGTGCTCCGCGGTGAGCACGGGCTCGCGGTCGACCGGGGGCGCATCGTGCGCGAGGCGGTCGCGGTCGTCCTGGCGGACCTGGAGTCGCGCGGCGACGCCAGCATCCTGGTCCGCCGCCTCCGGGGCCGCTGACCCTTTTCGACGCGGTCCTCGCACCGCTCAGCGCTGGCGCGCTTCCCGGGCTTCGGGCCCGCTGCCCCGGACTCCGTCCGGCGGGCCTGGGGCGGGGTCGGTTCGGGTGGCGGGGGCCGGTGGGTCTGGTGCGGGTGGTTGGCCGCTGCGCCGGGCCGGCCCCTCCCCGCCCTTCAGCCGTTCTCGCCTCAAACGCCGGCCGGCATGTCCAGCCCCGCCGGCGTCTGGGGCGCGGGTCCGGGCGGCGCCCGGGAACGGGGGAAGGGCGGGCAGGGGAGCGGCCCCGCGCAGCGGCGGACCCGAAACCGCCCGGCCAGGGCCTAGGCTGCACCCGTGGCCGCTCGGCCGAAACCCCGTACCACCCTGGACCGCGATGCCCCCGAACGAAGACGCCCCCCGCCCGGCCCGCCGGAGCCTGGGCCGCGGCCCAGGGGTGGCCCAGGAGCCCGCTACAGGGGGCCACCAGGAGGCTGACGGGCCGATCCGGGCCCGGGAGGCCCAGGCGGCCCCCCAGGCCGCCGGCGGCCCGCCTGCGGCCGCCGCCGGCGACGGACGGTTCACGTTGCGGCTCGACAACTTCGAGGGGCCCTTCGACCTGCTCCTCCAGCTGATCTCCCGGCACAAGCTCGACGTCACCGAGGTCGCCCTCTCCAAGGTCACCGACGAGTTCATGGCGCACATCCGCGCCATGGGCCCCGACTGGGACCTCGACCAGACCACCGAGTTCCTCGTGGTCGCCGCCACCCTGCTCGACCTCAAGGCCGCCCGCCTGCTGCCCGCCGCCGAGGTCGAGGACGAGGCCGACCTGGCCCTGCTGGAGGCGCGGGACCTGCTCTTCGCGCGGCTGCTCCAGTACAAGGCGTACAAGCAGATCGCCGCGATCTTCCAGGACCGCGCCGAGGCCGAGGGCAAGCGCTACCCCCGCACCGTCGGGCTGGAGCCGCACCACGCGGACCTGCTGCCCGAGGTGGTCATCGGCATCGGCGCCGACGGCCTCGCCCGGCTCGCGGTGCGGGCCATGCAGCCCAAGGCGGCGCCCGAGGTGTACGTGGACCACATCCACGCCCCCCTCGTCAGCGTGCGGGAGCAGGCCGGGCACGTCGTAAGCCTGCTCAAGACGCGTGGCGAGGCGACGTTCCAGGAGCTGACCGAGGACGCCCCCGACACCCTCACCGTCGTCGCGCGCTTCCTGGCGCTGCTGGAGCTGTACCGGGAGAAGGCCGTGGTCCTCGACCAGGCGGACGCCCTGCTCACGCTCACCGTGCGCTGGTGCGGCGGGGACGGCGACGGGATGCCGAAGGTGACGGACGAGTTCGACCAGGTCGTGGAGGGTGCCGAATGAACCGGACGCAGCTCGGGCTGAAGGGCGCGCTGGAGGCCGTGCTGATGGTCGTGGACGAACCCGCGACCGCCGAGCACCTGGCGAAGGTGCTGGACCGCACCCCGCGCGAGGTCGCCGGGGCCCTCTCCGCGCTCGCCGACGAGTACGCCGCGCAGCGCCGCGGCTTCGAGCTGCGGCTGGTCGCCGGGGGCTGGCGGTTCTACACCCGGCCCGAGTACGCGGCCGCCGTGGAGGCCTTCGTCCTGGACGGGCAGCAGGCCCGGCTCACCCAGGCGGCCCTGGAGACCCTGGCGGTGGTCGCGTACCGCCAGCCGGTGAGCCGTTCGCGGGTCTCGGCGGTCCGCGGGGTCAACTGCGACGGGGTCATGCGGACCCTCCTCCAGCGGGGTCTGGTGGCCGAGGCGGGCACGGAACCCGAAACAGGTGCGATCCTGTACAGGACGACGAACTACTTTCTGGAGCGGATGGGCCTGCGCGGCCTGGACGAGCTCCCGGAGCTCGCGCCCTTCCTTCCCGAGGCGGACGCGATCGAAGCCGAGACGCAAGAAGGTGTGCCGTCGTTCGATCCGGACGCACCGGACACTGACGTAGACGACGACAAGACGACGGAACTTTGATGCGAAGCAGCGGCAACGGCAACGGTGGCGGCAACAGGAACAGCGGCGGCAGCAGCGGCGGCGGGCGCGGTAGCGCCCGCGGCGGCGGCTCCGGCGGCGGTGGCGGCTACCGGGGCGGCTCCGGCAGCGGCTCGGGCGGTGGCTACCGGGGCGGTTCCTCCGGCGGCTCGGGCGGTGGCGGCTACCGGGGCGGTTCCTCCGGCGGCTCGGGCGGTGGCGGCTACCGGGGCGGTTCCTCCGGCGGCTCCTCCGGCGGCTCCCGGGACCGCGACCGGGACCAGGCGCCCCAGCGCCCCCGCAACCCGCGCCCCGAGGAGCGCCGCTACGACGTGGGCCCCGAGGGTGAGCGCAGCCGCGGCGGGGCCCGCCCGGGCGGCGGCGGTGCCCGCGGCGCGGCGGCGCGCGGCGGGGCCAAGGGCGGTCCCCGTACCCCCTCCCGCACCCCCGGCATCGGCGGCGCCGGCGGTCCGCGCAGCGGCCCGGGCAGCCGCAGCGGCCAGTCCCGCCCCCGCGAGCTGGACGCGCGGATCGAGGAGCGCGTGCGCGACCGGTACGCCGACAAGCCCGTGATCAAGACCCCGAAGACCTTCCCGGGCGCGGAGCTGGAGGGCGAGCGCCTGCAGAAGGTGCTGGCCCGGGCGGGCATGGGCTCGCGCCGCGCGTGCGAGGAGCTGATCGAGCAGGCCCGCGTCGAGGTCAACGGCGAGATCGTCACCGAGCAGGGCAAGCGCGTCCAGCCGAAGGACGAGATCAAGGTGGACGGCCTCACGGTCGCCACCCAGTCCTTCCTGTTCTTCGCGCTGAACAAGCCCGCCGGCGTCGTCTCCACCATGGAGGACCCGGACGGCCGCCAGTGCCTCGGCGACTACGTCACCAACCGAGAGACCCGTCTCTTCCACGTCGGCCGGCTCGACACCGAGACCGAGGGCATCATCCTCCTCACCAACCACGGTGAGCTGGCCCACCGCCTCACGCACCCCAAGTACGGCGTGCAGAAGACCTACGTCGCCGCGATCACCGGCTCCCTGCCGCGCGACATCGGCAAGCGGCTCAAGGACGGCATCGAGCTGGAGGACGGCTGGGCCCGCGCGGACAACTTCCGCGTCGTCGACCAGGTCGGCAAGAACTACCTGGTCGAGGTGACCCTCCACGAGGGCCGCAAGCACATCGTCCGCCGCATGCTGTCCGAGGCCGGCTTCCCGGTCGACAAGCTCGTGCGGACCTCCTTCGGCCCGATCGAGCTGGGCGACCAGAAGTCGGGCTGGCTGCGCCGCCTGACCAACACCGAGGTCGGCATGCTCATGCGCGAGGTCGGTCTGTAGCCCCCTCGCAGGATCCGGCGGAAGCCCGCAGTGCCCCGGCACTGCGGGCTTCCGCGTTTCCGGGCCCGGTCTCCTTGCCCGGGACCGCCGCACCTGTTTATAGTCAGAGTGACTATTAAAGGGAGCGGATGGCCTGCATGGGCTGGAACACGAGCTGGACCGAGATCCTCGGCTTCGCCACGGGCGCCGTCTGCGTGTGGCTGGTGGCCCGGCAGCACATCGCCAACTGGCCCGTCGGCATCGCCAACAACCTCTTCTTCATCGTGCTGTTCACCCAGGCGGGCCTCTACGCCGACGCCGGCCTCCAGATCGTCTTCATCGCCCTCGCCGCCTACGGCTGGTGGTCCTGGACCCACGGGGGTGGACCAGGAACCGCCACGGCCCTGCCGGTGCGCCGCACCACGCGCGCCGAATGGGCCTGGCTGCTGGTGGCGGGTGCGGTGGGGACCGCCGCCCTGACCCTGCTGCTCGGCCGGGTCAGCGACTCCACCGTCCCGTTCTGGGACGCCCTCACCACCGGGCTCTCCCTCATGGCCACCTACGGGCAGTGCCGCAAGCTCCTGGAGTCCTGGTGGCTGTGGATCGCCGCCGACCTCGTCTACGTCCCGCTCTACGCGTACAAGGGCCTGTACCTGACCTCGGTCCTCTACACGGGATTCCTCGCCCTGTGCGTGGCGGGCCTCGTCGGCTGGCACCGGGCGCTCCCGGCGCGGGGCGCCCGTACGGCCCTGGAGGCGACGGCATGAGCGGCGGCAAGCGCTACGGCCACGGGCTGGTGCTGGGCAAGTTCTACCCGCCGCACGCCGGTCACCACCACCTGGTGCGCACCGCCCAGGACCAGTGCGAACGGCTGACCGTGCTGGTCTGCGCCGCCTCCGTCGAATCCGTGCCGCTCGCCGACCGGGTCGCCTGGATGCGCGAGGAGCACCCCGGCGCGGAGGTCGTCGGCGCGGTCGACGACGTGCCCGTCGACCTGCACGACGCCGGCATCTGGGAGGCGCACATGGCGATCTTCCGCGGCGCCGTGGGCCGGCGCGTGGACGCCGTCTTCACCTCCGAGGAGTACGGGACCGAACTCGCCCGGCGCTTCGGGGCCGAGGAGGTCTGCGTCGACCCCGCGCGCACCCTGTTCCCGGTGTCCGGGACCGCCGTGCGCGAGGACCCGGCCGGCAGCTGGGAGTTCCTCGGACCCGGCGTACGGGCCGCCCTGACCCGCCGGGTCGTCGTCCTGGGCGCCGAGTCCACCGGCACCACCACCCTCTCGCGGGAGCTGGCCGCCCACTACCGCCGCCGCGGCGGGGTGTGGGCGAAGACCGGCTGGGTCGCCGAGTACGGCCGCGAGTACAGCGAGGAGAAGCTCGCGGCGGCCCGCGCCGTCGACCCGGCGGCCTCCTGGGAGGACATGACCTTCACCTCGCGCGAGTTCCCGGTCATCGCCCGCCGCCAGGACGAGGCCGAGGAGCGGGCCGCCCGGCTCGGCTCGCCGGTGCTGTTCTGCGACACCGACTCCTTCGCCACCGGCATCTGGCACGAGCGCTACCTCGGCGGCCGCAACGCGGAGGTGGAGAGGATCGCCGCCCGCCGCCCCCGCGACCTGTACCTGCTCACCGACCACGAAGGAGTGCCCTTCGAGGACGACGGGCTGCGCGACGGGCCGGAACTCAGACCCTGGATGACCGCCCGCTTCCGCCGGGAACTCGCCCGCACCGGCCGGCGTTTCCTGGTCGTGAGCGGGGACCGGCGGACCCGGCTCGACACGGCCGTGGCGGCGGTCGACGGCCTGCTGTCCGAAGGCTGGCACTTCGCGGCGCCCCTCCCGGAGCGCCGGTGAACTACGACCCGTACGCCTTCGAGCCCTTCGCGGTGACCGTCGACCTCGCCGTCCTCACCGTCCGCGGCGGCGCCCTGCACGTCCTGCTGATCCGGCGCGGCCAGGAACCGTACGCGGGCGCCTGGGCGCTCCCCGGCGGCTTCGTCCTGCCCCGGGAGTCCGCCGAGACGGCCGCCCGCCGCGAGCTGGCCGAGGAGACCGGCCTGCCGCCCGCACTGGTCGCCGCCCTGCACCTGGAACAGCTGCGCACCTACAGCGAACCGGACCGGGACCCCCGCATGCGGGTGGTGTCGGTCGCCTTCACCGCCCTGGTCCCCGACATGCCCGAACCGGCCGACGAGGGCGGCGGGGACGCCGACCGCGCCCGCTGGGTGCCGGTGGGGGAGGCCTCGGGACTCGCCTTCGACCACGCGCTGATCCTGGCCGACGCCCGGCAGCGGGTGGGCTCCAAGCTGGAGTACACCTGCCTGGCCACCGCCTTCTGCCCGCCCGAGTTCACCCTCGGGGAGCTCCAGGCCGTCTACGAGACCGTCTGGGACACCTCCCTGGACCGCCCCAACTTCCGCCGCAAGGTCCTCGCCACGCCCGGTTTCGTCGATGCGGTGCCCGGCGCCGCCCGGCTGACCGGCGGCCGCGGCAAACCCGCCGCCCTGTACCGGGCCGGCCCGGCGACCACCCTCCACCCGCCCCTGCTCCGCCCTTCGGAAGGACCCACCCTGTGACCGCCACCAAGCGTGCCGCGACGGGCGCCCTCGTAGGCCTGGCCCTCGGCGACGCCCTCGGCTTCCCGACGGAGTTCAACGACGTCCCGTCGATCCTCGCCAAGACCGGCCCGTGGCGCGAGATGCGGCTGCCGCGCCCCGCGATCGTCACGGACGACACCCAGATGACCCTGGCCCTGGCGCGCGGCATACGGACCGCCGCCGAGCGGGGACCGGTCGGCCCGCTGCGGCTGGCCCGGCCGGTCCGCGAGGAGTTCGTCGACTGGTACCGGTCCCCGGAGAACAACCGCGCCCCCGGCAACACCTGCCTGCGCGCCTGCGCCCTGCTCAAGGACCCCGAGCGCGACTGGCGCGACGCCAGCCAGACCGGCTCCAAGGGCTGCGGCGCCAACATGCGCGTGGCCCCCGTCGGGCTGGTCCCCGGATGGACGGACGAGGAGCGCGCGGGCGCCGCCCAGCTCCAGTCGGCCCTCACCCACGGCCACCCCACCGCACTGGCCGCCTCGGACCTGACCGCCCGCGCCGTGCACCTCCTGGCACAGGGCACCGAGGTCACGGGCCTGGTCGGGGGGCTGCGCTCGTACGCCCTGGAGAACCGCACCCGCTACCACGAGCGCTGGCTCGGCGACCTGTGGATGCGCTCCGCCTCCGACGCCTCGCCGGAGTCCTTCATCGCCCGGGGCTGGGACGAGTGCCTGGCCGTCCTGGACCGGCTCGCGGCCGCCCTGCGCTACCCCTCCCCGGAGACCGACCCCTGCCTGACCACCGGTCAGGGCTGGATCGCCGAGGAGGCCCTGGCCACCGCCCTCCAGTGCTTCCTGCTGTTCCCGGACGAGCCCCTCCTCGCGCTGCGCCGCGCGGCCTGCACCGCCGGGGACTCGGACTCCATCGCCTGCCTGGCCGGCGCCTTCGCCGGAGCCCACCTCGGCGCCGACGTCTGGCCCCGCGACTGGGAGGGCCGCATCGAGTACCGCGAGGAACTCCTCGCCTTCGGCACCCTCTGGGACGCGTGAGCCGTGCTGGACGCCATGGGCATCGACCTCGCCCCCGTCGTGGCGGAGCAGCCGGACCCGCTGCTCTTCGCCACGGTCTCCGGGGCCCACCTGTACGGCTTCCCCTCCCGGGACTCCGACATCGACCTGCGCGGCGCCCACCTGCTGCCGCCGCGCGCCCTGCTCGGCCTGCGCGATCCGGAGGAGACCCGCACCCGGATGTGGGAGGACGACGGGGTCGAACTGGACCTCGTCACGCACGACCTGCGCAAGTTCGTCCGCCTGATGCTGCGGCGCAACGGCTACGTGCTGGAGCAGCTGCTGTCCCCCCTGGTGGTCCACACGACCGGGGCGCACGCGGAGCTGGCCGCGCTGGCCCCGGGCGTGCTCACCGGCCACCACGCCCACCACTACCGGGGCTTCGCCAACACCCAGTGGCGGCTCTTCGAGAAGACGGCCGAGCTGAAGCCCCTGCTCTACGCCTTCCGCGCGCTCCTCACCGGCATCCACCTGATGCGCTCCGCCGAGGTGCAGGCGCACCTGCCGACCCTGCTCGGGGAGGTCCCGGAGGCGCCCTCGTACCTGGGCGCGCTGATCGAGGCCAAGGTGGCCGCCGAGCACGGCGGGTACGAAGGGCCCGCGGTGGACGCGGTCGGGCGGGACTTCGCGGCACTGCACGCGGTGCTGGACGCGGCGCAGGCCGGCACGGCGCTGCCGGAGTACGTGAGCGCGTACGAGGAGCTCGACGAGTTCGTCGTACGCCACCGCACGCCGCTCTGGACGGCTCTGGACGGCTGCGGACGGCTCTAGACGGCCGAGGCGCGGCGGGCGCGGTGGAGGAAGTCCGCCACGCGGGCCCCGTCCGGTTCGGCGGGCAGCGGGCTGGTGGAGAGGGCCGCCTCGGACTCCTCGGCGAGGCGGGTCATCCAGGCGTCGACCTCGTCCCAGCCCAGCTCGCCCCGCTTGACCGCGAGGAACCGCTCGCGGTCGGCGCCCGCGTCGATCGTCAGGCGGCCGGTGCGCAGCAGGTCGCGGCAGGAGGCCAGCAGGCGCAGCAGGTGCATGGCGTGCTTCCAGCGCGGCGCGCCGTGGACGCGGACGTCCGCGAGGAGCTTGCGGTGCTGGGAGACGGCGTACCGGCTGAAGGTGGTGTGGGCCCGGCGGGAGAGGAAGGCCCCGCGCAGGGACAGCAGTTCCTCACCGGTCGGGGTGAGCCGCTCCACCAGCGGGGAGTGCAGGCACTCCAGGATGTTCGGGTTGGCGCGCAGGGCCAGCTCGCAGAAGCGCTCCAGCTCCCAGGAGAACTCCTCCTCCCGGGGCCCCTCGACATGGGTCGGGGGCTTCTCGAACCGCCAGAAGAGCGGCGTGGGGGCGAGGTAGACACCGCGCCGGTCGGTGTCGCTCGCCTCCGTGGCCAGTCCGAAGGCGCGGGAGCCCATCACGCAGGCGTAGATCGTGTGGTCCCGGACCAGGGTGAGGTCGTCCATCCCGGGAGGGTAGGCGGCGCCGTGCCCGCTAGGCGAGCGAGATTTCCCCCTCCGGGGACACGGTGATCTTCTTCTCCGCGAGCGGCTTGACCGCCGGCCCGTGGGCCACGGCCCCGTCGGCGACCTTGAACTTGCTGCCGTGGCAGGGGCAGTCGATCGTGCCGTTCTCGACCTTGTCCACCAGGCAGCCCTGGTGCGGGCAGACGGCCGTGAAGCAGCGGAAGGAGCCGGCCGTCGGCTGGGTGACCACCACCTTCTGCTCCTTGAGGACGGTGCCGCCGCCGACCGGTACCGCGGAGGACTTCACCAGCGGCTCCGCGACCGCGCCCGGCGCCGAGGCCCCCGGGGACGCGCCCGTCTGCGGGGCGGAGGCGGTGCCGGAGCCGGTGTCGGGCTTCTCCGTGTCGGACCCGCAGGCGGCGAGGGTGCCGCCCGCCAGGACGGCGGCTCCGGCCGCCAGTACGGTGCGCCGGGCGGTGTTCGAGTCGGTCATGCGGGGCTCCTTGCTGGGTGGCCGGGATGGCGAGGTGCATCCTGGCGTGCGGCGGGCCCCAGGAGAAGCCCGCCACACCGTCTGTCTCACTCCGGCCGCCAGGGGACCAGGTCCGCCGGACCGCCGGGGGTGCGTACGACCTCCCACACGCGGGAGACGGCGTCGCGGTTCAGCGGCCCGTGGACGTGGGGGTACGGGTCGCCGGGCCCGGTGCGGCGGACCTCCGCCGTCAGGGCCGCCTCGTCGAGCTCGACGGCGAGCAGGACGCCGGGCGCCCCGCGGTAGTGGGAGCCGGCGATGGCGAGCACGGTGGGCCGGTCCGCCGAGCAGTGCACGAAGCCCTCGGAGGCGAGCGAGCCGGGGGCGTACGGGGACTCGGGAGCGGCACTCCAGTCGGCGAGCGGAACGATGTGGAAGATCATGCGGGTGGTTCTACCGCACCCGCTCCGAGAGCCGTGCGCCAAGTGGCAGTACGGGATGATCTGGGTGACATTGTCCGTGTCTCGAAGCCGGGCCCGACACCGACGCGCGCCCGGTCCCCCTTCGAAAGGCAACAGGACCATGGCGGGTAATGACCTCGGCTCCCTCCTCGGCGGACTCCTCGGCGGCGGCCAGGGAGGCAGCGGCGGCGCGGCGGGCGGCGGCGGCAACATCCTCGGCGCCCTGCTCGGAGCCCTGATGGGCGGCGGCGCGGGCGGCGCCCAGGCCGGAGGCGCGAACAACCCCCTCGGCGGCCTGCTGGACATGCTGACCAAGTCCGGCCTCGCCGACCAGGCCCAGTCCTGGATCGGCACCGGCGAGAACCAGCCCGTCAGCGGTGCCCAGATCAAGGAGGCGCTGCCGGACGACGCCCTCCGGCAGGCGGCCCAGCAGGCGGGCGTCAGCCCCGACGAGGCCGCCGACCAGCTGGCCCAGGCGCTCCCGCAGGCCGTCGACAAGCTGACCCCGACCGGCCAGGTGCCCACGGAGTCGCTGGAGGACATCATCCGCAAGCAGAACCTCTGACGAGGAGTCGCTGACGCGGGCCGCTGACGAGGGCCGCCGACGAGGGCCGCTGACAAGAACGGCCGACCACGGCAAGATCGTCCGCGAGGACCCGGCCCCGTCCACAGGGCGGACCGCCGGGTCCTTTCGCGATACCGAGTCGCTACCCTGAGTCAGGCCCATCCCGTCGTTACGCGATCACCCTTGGAGCGCCCCGTGAGAACCGCCGTCGTCATCGGAACCGGACTGATCGGCACCTCCGCGGCGCTCGCCCTGACCGCCCGGGGCATCAGCGTCCACCTCGTCGACCACGACCCCGCGCAGGCCCGTACGGCCGCCGCCATGGGCGCCGGCACGGACGACGCCCCCGAGGGCCAGGTGGACCTCGCGGTCGTCGCCGTACCGCCGGCCCACGTGGCCGCCGCGCTGGCCGACGCGATCGGACGCGGGACGGCCCGCGCCTACGTGGACGTGGCCAGCGTCAAGGGCGGCCCGCGCCGGGAACTCGCCGCGCTGGGCGCCGACACCTCCGCCTACATCGGCACCCACCCCATGGCGGGCAAGGAGCGCTCGGGCCCGCTGGCGGCCACGGCGGACCTGTTCGAGGGCCGGCCCTGGGTGCTGACCCCGACCAGGGAGACCGACCACGAGGTCCTCAACCTCGCCCTGGAGCTCGTCGCCCTGTGCCGGGCCGTCCCGGTGGTGATGGACGCCGACGCCCACGACCGCGCGGTGGCGCTGGTCTCGCACACCCCGCAGCTGGTGTCTAGCATGGTCGCCGCCCGCCTGGAGGACGCCGACGAGACGGCCGTGCGGCTGTGCGGCCAGGGCATCCGCGACGTGACCCGCATCGCGGCCTCCGACCCCCGGATGTGGGTGGAGATCCTCTCGGCCAACCCGGGACCGGTCGCCGACGTCCTGGCCGGCATCGCCGCCGACCTGGAGGAGACCGTGGAGGCCCTGCGGGGCCTCCAGTCCGCCGACGAGACCGAGCGCAAGGGCGGCGCGGCGGGCATCGAGGACGTCCTCAAGCGCGGCAACGCCGGCCGGGTCCGGGTCCCCGGCAAGCACGGCGCGGCGCCCATGGCGTACGAGACCGTCGGGGTGTTCATCAGCGACAAGCCCGGCGAGCTGGCGCGGATCTTCGCGGACGCGGGCCGCGCCGGGGTCAACATCGAGGACGTGCGGATCGAGCACGCCACGGGCCAGCAGGCCGGTCTCGTGCAGCTCATGGTGGAACCCAGGGCGGTCGCGGCCCTGACCGCGGAGCTCCGCGAGCGGGGCTGGGCGCTGCGGCAGCAGTAGGCCGGGAACGGCGGGCGCCCGGGGCCGGTAACCTGGTGCGGGGGCGCCTTTGGCGCGCCCGCACACGTACGCGCAACCAGGAAGGTGCCCGCACCGTGGAAACCGCCGCTCCGTCCGCCGTGATCGTCGCCATCGACGGTCCCTCCGGCACGGGCAAGTCCAGCACCTCCAAGGCCGTGGCCGCCAAGCTCGGGCTGCGATACCTGGACACCGGTGCCCAGTACCGGGCCATCACCTGGTGGATGATCACCAACGGCGTCGACACCGACGACCCGCAGGCGATCGCCCTCGCGGCCGGCAAGCCGGCCATCGTCTCCGGCACGGACCCGGCCGCCCCCACCATCACGGTGGACGGCCTGGACGCCTCCGGCCCGATCCGCACCCAGGAGGTCACCTCCAAGGTCAGCGCCGTCAGTGCCGTCCCCGAGGTGCGCACCCTGATCACCGACCTCCAGCGCTCCATCGCCGCCGAGGCGGCCGAGGAGGCCGACGGGATCGTGGTCGAGGGCCGGGACATCGGCACGACCGTCCTGCCCGACGCCGACCTCAAGATCTTCCTGACGGCCTCGGCCGAGGCCCGCGCCGCCCGCCGCAGCGGCGAGCTGCGCGGCAAGGAGGCCACGGACCTCGCGGCCACCAAGGAAGCCCTGATCAAGCGGGACGCCGCCGACTCCGGCCGCAAGACGTCCCCGCTCGCCAAGGCCGGCGACGCGGTCGAGGTGGACACCACCGACCTCACCCTCGACCAGGTCATCGAGTGCGTCGTGACCCTGGTCGAAGAACGGCGCGCCAAGTGAGCGGTACGCCCTCCCCCAAGGGCGCGGCGGTCGGCAGGCGCATCGGCATCGGCCTCATGTACGGGCTGTGGAAGCCGCGCGTGCTGGGGGCCTGGAAGGTGCCCGCCTCCGGCCCCGTCATCCTGGCCGTGAACCACGCGCACAACATCGACGGACCCATGGTCATGGGCACCGCGCCGAGGCCGCTGCACTTCCTGATCAAGAAGGAGGCGTACGTCGGCCCGCTCGGCCCCTTCCTGGAGGGGATCGGGCAGGTGAAGGTGGACCGCACCGGCACCGACCGGACCGCGATCAGCCGTGCCCTCGGCGTCCTGGAGAACGGCGGCGCCCTGGGGATATTCCCCGAGGGCACCCGCGGCGAGGGGGACTTCGCGTCCCTGCGCGCCGGGCTGGCCTACTTCGCCGTCCGCAGCGGTGCCCCGGTCGTGCCCGTCGCCGTCCTGGGCAGCACCGAGGCCAAGGGCAGGCTCGTCAAGGGCCTGCCGCCGCTGCGCAGCCGGGTCGACGTGGTCTTCGGCTCCGCCTTCGACGCCGGGGACGGCACGGGCCGTCGTACGCGCACCGCGCTGGACGAGGCCACCGCACGCATCCAGGGACGGCTGACCGCCCACCTGGCCGACGCCAAGCGCCTCACCGGGCGCTGAGCGAGACTTGACCTAGTAGTGGAACCGCGTAGCGCGGGCGCCACCGATCACCACGAACGACGAGGAACGGACTTCATGAACGACCAGCACGACCACGGAGCACTTGGCGACGCCGAGTACGCGGAGTTCATGGAGCTCGCCGCGGAGGAAGGCTTCGACCTCGAAGAGGTCGAGGGCGCGATCGAGGAGGCCGGCCACGGCCCGCTCCCCGTCCTCGCCGTCGTCGGCCGCCCGAACGTGGGCAAGTCGACCCTGGTGAACCGCATCATCGGCCGCCGCGAGGCCGTCGTCGAGGACAAGCCGGGCGTCACCCGCGACCGCGTCACGTACGAGGCCGAGTGGGCGGGCCGCCGCTTCAAGGTCGTCGACACCGGCGGCTGGGAGCAGGACGTCCTCGGCATCGACGCCTCCGTCGCCGCCCAGGCCGAGTACGCCATCGAGGCCGCCGACGCGGTCGTCTTCGTCGTGGACGCCAAGGTCGGCGCCACCGACACCGACGAGGCCGTCGTCAAGCTGCTGCGCCGCTCCGGCAAGCCCGTCGTGCTCTGCGCCAACAAGGTCGACGGCCAGAGCGGCGAGGCCGACGCGGCCTCCCTGTGGTCCCTCGGCCTCGGCCAGCCGCACCCGGTCTCCTCGCTGCACGGCCGCGGCACGGGCGACATGCTCGACGCCGTCCTGGAGGCCCTGCCGGAGGCCCCCGAGCAGACCTTCGGCGGCACGGCCATCGGCGGACCGCGCCGCATCGCCCTGATCGGCCGCCCGAACGTCGGCAAGTCCTCCCTGCTGAACAAGGTCGCGCGCGAGGACCGCGTCGTCGTCAACGAGCTGGCCGGCACCACCCGCGACCCGGTCGACGAGCTGATCGAGCTCGGCGGCGTCACCTGGAAGTTCGTGGACACCGCGGGCATCCGCAAGAAGGTCCACCTCCAGCAGGGCGCCGACTACTACGCCTCGCTGCGCACGGCCGCCGCCGTGGAGAAGGCGGAGGTGGCGGTCATCCTGATCGACACCACCGAGAACATCAGCGTCCAGGACCAGCGCATCATCACCATGGCCGTCGAGGCCGGCCGCGCGATCGTCATCGCCTACAACAAGTGGGACGAGCTGGACGAGGAGCGCCGCTACTACCTCGAGCGCGAGATCGAGACCGAGATGCAGCAGGTCGCCTGGGCGCCCCGCGTCAACGTCTCCGCGAAGACCGGCCGCCACATGGAGAAGCTGGTCCCGGCGATCGAGGCGGCCCTCGCGGGCTGGGAGACCCGAGTCCCCACCGGCCGGCTGAACGCCTTCCTCGGTGAGATCGTCGCGGCCCACCCGCACCCGATCCGCGGCGGCAAGCAGCCCCGCATCCTGTTCGGTACCCAGGCGGGCAGCAAGCCGCCGCGGTTCGTCCTCTTCGCCTCCGGCTTCCTGGAGCACGGCTACCGGCGCTTCATCGAGCGCCGCCTGCGCGAGGAGTTCGGCTTCGAGGGCACCCCGCTCCACATCTCGGTGCGGGTGCGCGAGAAGCGCGGCGCGCAGTACAAGAAGAAGAAGTAGCGGCGGTCCGGGGTCAGTAGCCCCGGCGCGGAGCGGGCGGCAGGGCCGCCGGGATGTGCTGCATCCCGGTCTGGTGCTGCCGCCCGCCGCCGTATCCGGAGCCGCCCGCGTACGAGTACGCCGGCTGGGCCGCCTGCTGCGGGAGGTACGAGGGCTGCCAGCTGTCGGCCTGCTGCCACGCGGAACCGTTCCAGCCGGTGCCGGTGCTGCTGAGGCCGCCGCCGTACGAGCCGCCCGTGCCGCCGCCGTACGAGGTGCCGGTGTACCCGCTGCCGTACGAGAACGCGGTGAAGCCGAGGTCCTCCTCGCCCGTACGGTCTCCCGGCAGCGCCCGGAAGGCGCGCAGGTACTCCGAGTACAGGCTGTCGTAGATCGGGGTGTGCGAGGCGCTGCTCGCACGGAACGGGGCGCGGGAGGGGTCGTATGAATGCACGTATCAGCCAACGAAACCGGCGGCCTGCGGATGCGGGGTGACGGGGCGGAAAACGCAGATCGCCGGGGGTGCGCGGGACGGACCGCGCACCCCCGGCGCATGCCGTCCGGCCCCCTCGGCAGGGGGCGGACGGTCGTTCCGGCGGGGAGGAGTGGGGCTCAGGCGCCCGGCGTACCGGCCAGGGGCATCGAGGCGCCGACCAGCTTGCCGTTGCTCGCGGCCTTGTCCAGGGCGTCGCGGAGGAGGTCCTCGCGCGGCTGCTGGCCGATGGAGCCGACCGGGGCGGCGTAGATGAGCACGCGCTGCGTCTTGTTGACGGCGGCCCGCCAGCCGTCGGTGACGCCCAGCGCCTGGTGGGCCTGCCACCAGGCCACCTGGGGCCCGCCGTCGGTGCCGGGCTGGAGCACGGCGTGCAGCTGCCCGCCGGCCAGCAGGACCGACCAGCCGGCGAGGGCGGAGGGGACCTCGTTGGTGTCGGTGACCGGGATGAAGCCCTGCTCGATGAGGAGGGGGAGGAAGTCGTCGCCGGGGCCGGTGGTGCCGGGGCGGGCGATCGGCGCGGTCGGCTCGACGACCAGCGCGGGGTGCAGCTCCCCGGCGATCAGGACGAGGCCGCTGGTGATGCCGAGGACGGCCTGTCCGCCGGGGACGGACTGCGGGCCCTCGCCGCCGGCCTGCTCCGGGGCGGGGGCCGGGCCGTCGCCGGTGATGCTGCGGACCGCGCCCTGGAGCTGCTCCTCGGACACCTGGACGACCTGGGAGGGGATGCAGGCGGTGTGGGCGAAGGCGAGTACGGCGGTCTCCTCGCCCACGAACAGCACGGTGCTCGTGGGGTCGGTCTCGGGGTCGCCGGGGGTGCGGCAGGAGGTGCAGTCGTAACTGCCCGGGGCGTCGTCGCCGGTGAGCAGCCTGTCGGCTTCTTCGTCACCGATCTCGGCACGTACCTCAAGACTGACGTCGAGCATGCGCGGCACGGGGTGGCTCCTCATTCGTGCGGAGGCCGGGGGGTTCCCGGCTCGCCGGGATCAACGGCGCGGCGGCGGCCGGGGTCACGCCGTTTGAGGGAACGGATTCGAACCGGCCACCCGGAAGAGTGAACCGTCCGACCGCGACTTCTGTTTCGTGTCAACTGTTGGCCCTTCGTGCGCAGTTGGAGCCGCTTTTCGAACGTCTCGGGGTGTTCGAGGCGCCGGCCGGGCGTCGGCCGTCCGGGTGGGGCCCGGGGGAGCGCCGCGTGGCGGGGACGTGGCGGGGCGGGGGCTCCGTAGCGTGAGCCGATGCCCGATCTGTGTACGCGGCGGGCGGCGGCCACCGCTGTGGCCGCGGCGGTCGCCGCGCTGGTGCTCGTTCTCCCGTCGGGTGTCGGCGCGGTCGCCGCGCCGCCCCCGCCCGCCCCGGGCCCCGCGGGGGCCGCGCACCCGGGCTCGCCGGGCGTGATCGGGACGGGGCCGGGGGACTGCGGGCCGGGCGGGCAATGGCCGTGGGACTGCGTCGCCGACTGCGAGAGCAGCGGGCGGTGGGCGGTGAACACCGGCAACGGCTTCTACGGGGGCCTGCAGTTCTGGCAGCCGACCTGGGAGGAGCACGGGGGGCTGGCGTACGCGGCGCGGGCGGACCTGGCCAGCCGCGACCAGCAGATCCGGGTCGCGGAGGAGCTGCTGGCGGTGCAGGGGTGGGAGGCGTGGCCGGTGTGCGCGAAGCGGTACGGGCTGGCGGGGCGGATGCACGTGGTGCGGGCCGGGGACACGCTGGAGGGCATCGCGCGCCGCCGCCGGGTCCCCGGCGGGTGGCGGCCCCTCCACGAGGCCAACCGCCCCGTGATCGGCCCGGACCCGTCCCGCCTGACCCCGGGCCTCCTCCTCACCCTTCCCCCGGCCCCGCCGCCGACACCCCCGCCGCCGCCGACACCCCCGCCGCCGACGGCCCCCGCGGGCCCCGCGGCCCCGCAACCGAAGCCGGCGGCGCCGAAGCCCACCCCGGTCGGGGCCGCGGCGCCTGCGCGGGTGCGCTGAGGCCGAGGTCGTCCGCGGGTGGCGGGCCGCTGCGCGGGCTTGCCCCTCCCCGCCCTTCAACCGTTCTCGCCTCAAGCGCCGGCGCGGCTCAAGACACGGCGCTACCGCGCCCGCGCCTCAAACGCCGACGGGGCTATGGACAGCCCCCCCCGCAAGGGGTCCGGGCGGAGCCCGGGGAACGGTGGAAGGGCCGGTAGGGGACACGGCCCCGCGCAGCGGCCGACCACCCGCACCCGACCCACCGGCCCCGGCCACCGAACCGACCCCGCCCCGCGTCGGACAAGCAGGAGGGGCGGGCCCCGCGCAGCGGCACACCACCCGCACGCCACACAATGGCGGGGTGCTCGAGACCTCCGCGCGACTGCTGCGCCTGCTGTCCCTCCTGCAGGCCCACCGGGAATGGACCGGTGCCGACCTGGCCGCCCGGCTCGGGGTGACGCCCCGGACCGTGCGCCGGGACGTCGACCGGCTCCGGGAGCTCGGGTACCCCGTGAACGCGAGCCCCGGCACCGGCGGCGGGTACCAGCTCGGGGCGGGGGCGGAGCTGCCGCCGCTGCTGCTGGACGACGACGAGGCCGTCGCCGTGGCCGTCGGGCTGCGCACGGCCGCCGGCAACGGCGTCGAGGGGATCGGGGAGGCCTCCGTACGGGCCCTGGCCAAGCTGGAGCAGGTGCTGCCGTCGCGGCTGCGCCGACGGGTCTCGGCGCTCAACGAGTTCACCGTGCCCATGCTGCGCGGGCCGGGCCGCGACACCGTCGACCCCGCCGTGCTCACCGACCTCGCCGCCGTGTGCCGGGACGGCGAGCGGCTCCGGTTCGGGTACCGGGACCACGGCGGCAGCGTCAGCCGCCGTACGGTCGAGCCGCACCGGCTGGTGTGCTCCGAGCGGCGCTGGTACCTCGTCGCCTGGGACCTCGACCGGGAGGACTGGCGGACCTTCCGCGCGGACCGGATCGAGCCCCGCCCGCCGCACGGCCCGCGCTTCGTCCCGCGCCCGGCTCCCGCCGAGGACCTCGCGGCGTACGTCTCGCAGGGCGTGTCGCACCGTGCGTACGCGGCACGGGCGGTGGTGCGGCTCCGCGTCCCGGCGGAGGAGGCGGCGCGGATCATCGGGCCCTCCGACGGGGTGATCGAGCCGGTCGACGCGGAGAGCTGCCTGCTGCGCACCGGGGCGGTGAGCCTCGACGTCCTGGTGATTCACGTCATGCTGATCGGCTGTGAGTTCGAGGTGCTGGAGCCCACCGAGCTGACGGACCGGATCAGGGGTCTGCGGGACCTTCTGGGGCGAGCCGTGGAAGCATCCCCGGAGTAAGTCCGCGGCGCGGAATTCGGGTTCTGCGGCGGAATTCGAAAGGGGTCCCGCAAAGCCGGGATTACCGGCGGCGGCTGTCGACAATCCGTGACACAAGCGTGACCCGGCGCGGAGGAACATCCGCTCAGCGGGCTGACGTGTCCGGACATATGAACGCCGCCCAACGCGGCCCAACGCCGCCCAACGCCGACGGCGGACCGGTCGCTCGGACCGGCCCGCCGTTTTCGCGGTGCGGGGTGGGGCTGTGCGTACCGGCCCCGCTCCGGGGTCAGCCCCCGGTGGCGGGGCGGGCCGAGGCCCCCCGGGCGGTGGCCCGCTCGGTGTGCGCCGGACGGCGGCTGCCGCCCGGGGTGAGCGGGGTGCGCTCGGAGCGGATGACGTGCTGCCGGGAGACCTGGTGCGCGTGCGCGGCGGGGCGCAGCGCGGGGGAGTGCCCGCCGGGGGCCTGGGCGGCGCCGGGTGCCGCGGCCGCGTCCTCGCCGGCGGCGGGGGTGCGGCCGGGCTGCCACTTCCCGCCCGCGGAGAGCAGCGGGGTGAGCGCGGCGGCGACCGGTTCGGAGAGCCGGCCGTCCTCCAGCCGGCGGCGCCACTGCTCGCGCAGTCCGAACACGTAGGCCTCGGTGCGGCCGATGAGCGGCTCGAACCAGGGCAGCGCCAGCATGATGAGCAGTCCGGCGGTCCAGCCGAGGAGCACGTCGCTCACCCAGTGGGTGCCCAGGTAGACGGTGGTGGCGCCGACGCTCAGCGAGAGGACCCCGGAGAGGATGGACAGCACCCGCCGGGTGACGGTGGTGGAGGCCAGGTACGCCAGGATCCCCCAGGTCACGACGGCGTTGGCGGTGTGGCCCGAAGGGAATATATCGCCGCCGGCGAAGAGCTCCGCGGAGCCGATCTGGGTGGCGTAGTGCGGGCCGAGCCGGCCGAGGCCGAGCTTGACGGAGCCGACGGTGATGTTCAGCAGCAGCAGCGCCACGCCGAGTGCGATCAGCGGGCGGAGGGTGTGCTGGCGCCAGGACCGCCAGCCGAGCCAGGCCGCGACCATCACCGCGGTGGGTCCGCGCTGGCCGAGTACGACGAGGTAGTCGAGGAAGGCGTGCACCTGCGGCCACTGCTCGTAGGGCCGGAAGAACATGATCTGCCAGTCCAGGCGGACGAGCCACGAGGTCGTCAGCACGGCCACGACGATCACCAGGTAGAAGGCGAGGGTCGCGGAGAGGAGCACGACGCGGTGCCGGCTCATCTGCGGCGTTTGCAGATGAGCCGGTCGCTCTGGTTCCCGGTCGAGCCGGGCGAACACCGGCTCCAGACGGGCAAGCATTTGGTCAGTACGCACTCAATCGACGTTACCGCGCGTCGAAGCGCACCCCGGGCGAATCGCGCGCTTTGTGATGACCATGTGATGTGGAGTGCGTCTCACGCCGGACTTAATTCCCCTTGTTCCGGCACTTGTTGGAACTTTCCGGATTCAACTCCGGGAGTACCGCCCCGGCAATTATCGGCGTACCTGCACGGTATTCATCGCAGCAGGCCAATTCCTTTGCACAACCATGGATTGGAATGATCCATTCCGTGATCGCGCCCGCACGCCGTCCGACCGGCCTACGGGGGCCCCGAACCGTTCAGCCAGAACGCCCCGTACGCCGCCGAGGCCAGTGCCACGGCCCCCAGCACGGCCGCCGCCCGGCCGGTCCGCCACCGCGCCAGGGCCACCGCGAGGGGCAGCACCAGCGGGAAGGCCGGCAGCAGCAGCCGGGGCTTGGAGCCGAAGTAGCCCGAGGCGCACAGCGCCAGCGCCACCACGATCCCGCAGTACACGAGCAGTGCGGCCGGCTGCCGGTCGCGCACGCACAGCCGGTACAGCCACAGCACCAGCAGCACCCCGGCGATCAGTCCCAGCCCGGCGGGGAACGCGGGGGAGGCCAGCCGCGCTCCGATGAACCGGGCGAAGGCCCAGCCGCCGTCGAATCCGTTGCCCCAGCCCGCCTGCACGTCCAGGTACCCCGTCAGCCCGCCGCCGGTCCTGGCCCCCACCCACAGCGCGTACGCCGCCGCCCCCAGCGGGGCCAGCAGCACCCCGGCCGCCATCGGCCAGGAGCGCTCCCCGCGCCGCCAGGCCAGCGCCGCCGCCACCCACACCGCCGCGACCACCGCCGCCCCGACCGGCCGGGTCAGCCCCGCCCCCGCCGCGAGCAGGCCCGCCACCACCCACCGTCCGCGCAGCACCGCGTACACCGCCCAGGCGGCCAGGGCGGTGAACAGGGATTCGCTGTACGCCATGGACTGCACGATCCCCACCGGCAGCGCCGCCCACAGCGCCACCGCGAGGACCCCGGCGCGCCGCCCGTGGAGCAGGTCGGCGACGGCGAAGACCCCCCACGCGGCGGCGAGCCCCGCCACCGCCGAGACCACCAGGCCGGCCGAGCCGTACGAGAGCCCCGTGGGCACCGCCACCAGCCGCTCCAGCCACGGCAGCAGCGGGAAGAAGGCCAGGTTGGAATGGACGGCCCCGCTCGGCAGGACCACCTCGTACCCGTAGCCCTCGGCGGCGATCCGCGCGTACCAGAGGGAATCCCAGCGGGCCGAGATCAGGGTGTGCGGGCTGCTGCCGGCCGCCGCGCACCACAGCGCGAGCACCGCCAGCACCAGCAGCCGCACCGCGGCGAAGGCTGCGAGCGCGGGCGCGGCACGGCGCGGTCCGGGGTACTTCGCGGGGGCGTCGTCAACGGGCAGAGTTGTCACGGGGACGAGTATCGGTGCCGCGACCGGCGGGAACGGAACGCGGAAACGGAGCGTGAGCGGGCGCGCACACGGGGGGAGGGCGGAACGGGGCGAGTGGCGCACACCACAGGGGGGCCGCCGCAGGGATGAGAGCTTGGCCACGTGTCGGGCACGCGAACTCGCGTACGCTGACCCTTCACTCGCGTGTCGATGCCGGACCCCGTAGGACGCCGCACAGCGCACCACCCGCGGCGCCCCACGACGCTGTCCGCCGAGTGCGAGGGACCACCTGGGAGGTACATGCATGTCGGGGACGAACACGGCCGGCGACAGGAAACCCTCCCTCCGGCAGCGGGTCGCCGCCGCCTCCGGCGGGGCCAACCGCTGGGTGGTCCTGGCGGTCCTGTGCGTCAGCCTCGTGCTCGTCGCGCTCGACGCGACGATCCTGCACGTGGCCGTCCCCTCCGTCACCGAGGACCTGCGCCCCGGCTCCCAGGAGCTGCTGTGGATCGTCGACGCGTACCCGCTGGTCTGCGCCGCGCTCCTGATCCTCTTCGGCACCCTCGGCGACCGCGTCGGCCGCCGCCGGATCCTGCTCCTCGGCTACACCCTCTTCGGCGTGGCCTCGGCCATCGCCGCCCTCGCCGACAACGCCCAGGTCCTGATCGCCGCCCGCGCCCTGCTCGGCGTCGGCGGGGCGATGATCATGCCGGCCACCCTGTCGATCCTGCGCCAGGTCTTCCCCGACCGGCGGGAGCGGGCCCTGGCCATCGGCATCTGGACCGCCGTCGCCGCGATCGGCGCGGCCAGCGGCCCCGTACTCGGCGGCTTCCTCGTCCAGCACTTCTGGTGGGGCTCGGTCTTCCTCATCAACATCCCGCTGATGGCCCTGATCCTGCCGCTCGGCCGCTGGCTGCTGCCGGAGTCGAAGGGCGCGGCCGACGGTCCCTGGGACGTGCTCGGCGCGCTGATGGCCGCCGCCGGCGTCCTCGGCGCGGTGCTCGGCATCAAGCGGATCGGCGCGGAACGACAGCTCACCGACCCCGGGGCACTGGTCCCGCTGCTGCTCGGCGTGCTCCTGCTGGTCCTCTTCGTACGCCGCCAGAAGCGCCGCGAGCACCCGCTGATCGACATGCGGATGTTCTCCCGGGCCGCCTTCTCCACCTCCGTCGGCTGCATCGTGCTCGCCATGCTGGCCCTGGTCGGGCTGGAGCTGCTCGCCGTCCAGTACCTCCAGCTGGTCCTGGACCTCAGCCCGCTGGAGACCGGCCTGCGGCTGCTGCCGCTCACCTTCGCCGCCATGGCCGCGGGCGCCACCGGCTCCTACACCCTCCAGCGGGTCGGCCCGCGCACCATGGTCTCGCTGGGCTTCGTGCTCACCGCCGGCGCGGTGCTGCTGCTGACGCTGATGGGCCAGCACGACCGGCCCGTACTGCTGACGGCCGGCTTCATCCTGCTCGGCTTCGGGCTCCAGACCACCCTCTTCGCGGCGTACGAGTCCATGCTGAGCGAGGCCCCGGCGGACACCGCCGGCGGAGCCGCCTCCATAGGCGAGACCTCCTACCAGCTCGGAGCGGGCATGGGCATCGCCCTGCTCGGCAGCGTGATGAACGCCGCCTACCGGCCCGGCCTGCTGGACGTCCCCGGCGTCCCCGCCGAGGACTCGGCGGGCGCCGCGAACTCCCTCGGAGAGGCCTACCAGATCGCCGCCCACCTCGGCGGCCCGGCGGGGGACTCCCTCTACGCGGCCGCCCGGCACTCCTTCGTACACGGGCTGCACGTCACCCTCGTCGTGAGCGCCTGCCTTCTGCTCGCGGGCGCCGTGATGGCGCTGAAGCTGCCGCGCACCATGGAGAACGCCGAGCCGGCCGCCCCCTGCGAGAGCGGGACCGGGGCCGCGGTGAAGCTGCCCGCGCAGCCCGCCGGCCCGTCCCGCCCCTCCGCCGGAGGGCGGATCCCCGCCCCGGCACAGCCCGAGCGCGATCCCGCGGTCGGCGGCAGGCCCGGCCGCCA
This sequence comes from Streptomyces sp. NPDC040718, assembly GCF_055593565.1. Taxonomy (NCBI): domain Bacteria; kingdom Bacillati; phylum Actinomycetota; class Actinomycetes; order Kitasatosporales; family Streptomycetaceae; genus Streptomyces; species Streptomyces sp. NPDC040718. The sequence goes on from NZ_JBVIXO010000016.1 coordinate 52,903, forward strand.
GGGCTGACCCGCTCCCCTCCGCGGAAGCCGGGGGTGGACCCGGGGCCGGGTCGGCGACAAACTTGCACCGCTAGGTTTCGCCCCACGTGGCCGCCGGGAGGCCCCCTTGTCCGCGCCGAAGACCCCGTTCGCCCCCACCGACCCGCTCGGACTCGACGAGCTGCTCGGCCCCGAGGACCTCGCCGTCCGCGACACCGTCCGTTCCTGGGCCGCCGACCGGGTCCTGCCGCACATCGCCCAGTGGTACGAGGACGGGGAGCTCCCGCAGATCCGGGAGCTGGCCCGCGAGCTCGGCTCCATCGGCGCGCTGGGCATGTCCCTGACCGGCTACGGCTGCGCCGGCGCGAGCGCCGTCCAGTACGGCCTGGCCTGCCTGGAGCTGGAGGCCGCAGACTCCGGGATCCGCTCGCTGGTCTCCGTACAGGGCTCCCTCGCCATGTACGCGATCTGGAAGTACGGCTCCGAGGAGCAGAAGCGGCGCTGGCTGCCCGGCATGGCGGCCGGCGAGCTGATCGGCTGCTTCGCGCTGACCGAGCCCGACATCGGCTCCGACCCGGCCGCGATGCGCACGTACGCCAAGCGCGACGGCTCCGACTGGGTGCTGAACGGCCGCAAGATGTGGATCACCAACGGCTCGGTGGCAGCCGTGGCCGTCGTCTGGGCCCAGACGGACGAGGGGATCCGCGGCTTCGCCGTCCCCACAGACAGCGCCGGCTTCTCGGCGCCGGAGATCAAGCACAAGTGGTCGCTGCGCGCGTCGGTGACGAGCGAGCTGGTGCTGGACGACGTACGACTGCCCGCGGACGCGGTGCTTCCGAACGTCACGGGGCTCAAGGGTCCCCTGGGCTGCCTCAGCCACGCGCGGTACGGGATCATCTGGGGGTCGATGGGCGCGGCGCGCGCCAGTTTCGAGGCGGCGCTCGACTACGCGAAGACGCGGGAGCAGTTCGGCCGGCCGATCGGCGGCTTCCAGCTCACCCAGGCCAAGCTCTCGGACATGGCACTGGAACTCCACAAGGGCATCCTGCTCGCCCACCACCTGGGCCGGCGCATGGACGCGGGCACCCTGCGGCCGGAGCAGATCAGCTTCGGCAAGCTCAACAACGTCCGCGAGGCCATCGACATCTGCCGCACCGCGCGGACCATCCTCGGGGCCAACGGGATCTCCCTGGAGTACCCCGTCATGCGGCACGCCACCAACCTGGAGTCGGTGCTCACCTACGAGGGCACCGTCGAGATGCACCAGCTGGTCCTGGGCAAGGCGCTCACCGGGCTCGACGCGTTCCGGTAAGCCGCCCAGGTTCAGCTCTGGTTGAAGAAGTCGCGGGAGCGGCCGCCCGCCTCGCCGCTGACGATCTGGGTGTCGGCCGGGGTCAGGAGGAAGACCCTGGTCGCCACCCGCTCGATCGACCCGCGCAGCCCGAAGGTCAGGCCGGCCGCGAAGTCGACCACGCGCTTGGCGTCGGTCGGGTCCATCGAGGACAGGTTCACGATGACCGGGACGCCCTCGCGGAACAGCTCGCCGATGCCGCGCGCGTCGCGGAAGCCGTCGGGGGTCACGGTCGCGATGCGCCGGCCGCGCTCGACCGCGGAATCCGAGGCCACCTTCACCCGCGGGTCGGTGACCCACTGGTCGCCGGGGCCGGAGGCCGAGCCCTGCTGGCGCTCCACCGCCTCCGCGTAGTCGTCGTCGTAGTACCGCTCGTCGTCGCTGTCCTCTACGAGACCCAACCACGCACTCGCCTTGCGCACCGAACCCATGGACGCCTCCTTTCACCGTGGCCAGTCCGTCTTCTTCTCCGCTGCCCCTATGGTCGTCCATGATGCTGACAACGCGCCAAGTGGATAGCCGCCGCGCAGATGTTTCGTGACGGGACTGGTGCAGAACATCCGTTGCACGGACGAGGTTCCCGGTCGCCACCGCTGCTGACTGAGTGAAAATACGACCGCCGCTGCCGTCCGGGTGAGGCACTGGGGCGTACGAGTGATCCGCCTGGCTGGATACGATGCCCCGAAAACTTGCGTATGACACACGGGGGAAGCGGTTGTTCGGCATCGTCAGACCTTGCGCGCACCGGCTCGGCGAGCGCTTCAAAACGGAGTGGATGGCCCATCTCTGCGGCCTCTGCCTGGCACTTCGCGGTGACCACGGCCAGTTCGCCAGGATCGTCACCAATTACGACGGGCTGCTCGTCTCCGTTCTGACGGAGGCTCAGGCCGGTCCGCTGCCCGGCGCCCGGCGCACCGCCGGGCCCTGCCCGCTGCGCGGAATGCGCACCGCGCCCGTGGCCAACGGCGAGGGCGCCCGGCTCGCCGCCGCCGTCTCGCTCGTGCTGGCCTCGGCGAAGGTGCGGGACCACGTGGCCGACCGGGACGGCCTGTTGGCCCGCGCCCCGATCGCCGCCGCCGCGCGCAAGGTGGCCCGGGGCTGGGACCGGGCCGGCGCCCGCACCGGCGCCTCGCTCGGCTTCGACACGGCGGTGCTCGTGGACGCCGTGGACCGCCAGGGCGGCATCGAGACCCTGGCCGGGATCGGCACGCCCGTGCTGGTGGTCACCGAGCCGACGGAGACCGCGACCGCGGCCGCCTTCGCGCATACCGCGATCCTGGCGGGGCGGCCGGGCAACGGCCCGGCCCTCGCCGAGGCCGGCCGGTACTTCGGGCGGCTCGCGCACCTGCTGGACGCCGTCGAGGACCAGGGCGCCGACGCCCTGGCGGGCGCCTGGAACCCGCTCACCGCCACCGGCACCTCCCTCGCGGAGGCCCGCCGGCTGTGCGACGACGCGCTGCACGGCATACGGCTGGCCCTGCGCGAGGTGGAGTTCGCCGACGCGGGGCTCGCCCACCGGCTGCTGGTGCACGAGCTGCGCAACTCCGTGGACCGGGCGTTCGGCACCTCCTCCTGCGGGCACACGGCCGCGAACTCGGCGGGCCAGGGCTACGGTCAGCCCCCGCAGGGGTACGGGCAGCAGGGCTACGGCCAGCCCCCGCAGGGCCACCCGGCCGGGTACGGCCAGGCCGGCCCGTACGGCGGCGGCCAGGTCGGCCCGTACGCCCCCGGCGGGCCCGGGATGCCGCCGCCGATGGGCCCGGGCGGCCCCGGCGGTGGCGGCGGCGGTGGCGGCTTCGGCGGGCTTCCGCCGCAGAAGCCGCGCCGCGGACTGATCCACGGCTGCGCGGTGGCCATCGGCCTCTTCTGCACCTGCCAGATCTGCTGCACGGACTACGAGGGCCCCTGGTCCCGCCAGAAGCGCGACGCCTGGTGCGACGACTGCGGCGACGGGTGCGACTGCTGCAACTGTGACGGCTGCTGCTGCGACGGGTGCGGCTGCGACTGCTGACCGGGCGTCATTTCCCCGCAGGTCCGGACGGGTTACCGGAAGGTTCCCGCCCGGCCCGCGGGGGAAGGGCTGAGCGGCATGAGCGATGACGAAGCGGGCAAGGCCTGGCGGGAGTGGCACGAGCACCGCACGGCCACCGTCTCGGCCCCCTACGGACCCCTCGCCCTGACGGGCACCTTCTGGATCTCCGACTACTCGGAAGGTCGAATTCCGGCCGTTCCGGGGCGTTGGCGCGCCCACGACGGCGGGGTCGTGCTGACCGCCTCCGCCGAGGACGGCGTCGCGCTCGACGGGCGGCCGCTCGTGGGGGAGGCCGCCCTCGCCGCGGACGAGGGCCGGCCCGCGCGGTCCCGGCTCGCGGCCGGGGAGGTACGGCTCGTGGTGATCCGGCGCGAGGGGCAGTGGGCGGTCCGCGCCTACGACCCAGCCGCCCCCGCCCGGCGCGCCTTCGCCGGTATCGAGGCCACCCCGTACGACCCGGACTTCGCGCTGCCGGGCCACTTCCGCCCGTACCCCGCGCGGCGGACCGTCCAGGTCGGCAACGCCGACGGGCGCGCCCGCGGCCTCGGCCTCGGCGGCGAGCCGGCCTTCGTCCGCGAAGGCGTCCCGCACACCCTCCAGGTGGCCGTGGACGAGGACGACGGCAGCCTCTGGGCCGTCTTCGCGGACGCCACCAGCGGCGGTTCCAGCTACCGCTTCCGCTTCCTGCACCCCGGATCCCCCTCCCCGGAAGGGTCCGTCACCGTGGACCTCAACCGGGCCCAACTCCCGCCCTGCGCCTTCGCCGACCACTTCATCTGCCCGTTCCCGCCGCCGGGGAACGCGTTGCCCTTCGAGGTCGCCGCCGGGGAGCGACGGCTGAAAGGCGCCCTTGCCGCCGGTAACTGACGCCAGGACACTCCCGTTCAGCGTCACCCGGCGGACTTGTCAGGGTCACGACGAGAGTGCGGCTTCCCGGCCGCGCACCCGCAGTGTCCCCCCACCGCCGCTCACGGGCTCCGGCACCCCCACCCCAGCCGGGCCCCCGACCCCCACCCGGGAGGACGTGAAGTGAGGACCAACAGCACCCCCCGCCTCCGGCTGCTCGCCCTGGCCGCCGGCCTGGCCGCCACGGCAGCTCTCGCCGCCCCCACCGCCGCCAGCGCGGACGACAACGGCACCGGCTTCGGCGCCGCCCGCCTCGCCGCCGCAGGGGCCTCCGTCCTGCGCGCCGACGTCGCCGGCACCGCATGGCACACCGATACCGCCACCGGCACCCTCGTGGTCACCGCCGACTCCACCGTCACCGCCGCCGACATCGCCAGAATCCGCCGCGAGGCGGGCGCCGACGCCGCCGCGCTGCGCATCGAACGCACCCCAGGCAAGCTGACCAAGCTGCTCTCCGGCGGCGACGCCATCTACGCCAGCAGCTGGCGCTGCTCCCTCGGCTTCAACGTCCGCAGCGGGAGCAACTACTACATCCTGACCGCCGGCCACTGCACCGAGGGCGCCGGCACCTGGTGGACCAACTCCTCCCACACCACCGTCGTCGGCAGCACCGCCGGCTCCAGCTTCCCGACCAACGACTACGGGCTCATCAAGTACGCCAGCAACAGCCCGGTCCCGCCCGGCACCGTCGGCGGCCAGGACATCACCAGCGCCGTCAACGCCACCACCGGCATGTCCGTCACCCGGCGCGGCTCCACCACCGGTACCCACAGCGGCTCCGTGACCGGCCTCAACGCCACCGTGAACTACGGCGGCGGCGACGTCGTCTACGGCATGATCAGGACCAACGTCTGCGCCGAACCCGGCGACAGCGGCGGCCCCCTCTACTCCGGCAGCCGTGCCGTCGGCCTCACCTCCGGCGGCAGCGGCAACTGCTCCTCGGGCGGAACCACCTTCTTCCAGCCCGTCGTCGAAGCCCTGAACGCCTACGGCGTCAGCGTCTACTGACACCGCCGTCCCCCGGCGCAGGCACCCTGGACGTCCTCCCTCCTTCTGGGAGGATGTCCAGGATGTCCAGGGCGCCCACGGGGGAGGAGCTCGTATGAAGCGCATCGGAGTGACCGGCCACCGGTCGATTCCCGATGAGGTGCTCGGCCACGTGCAGGAGGGCCTGCGGGCCGCGCTCGCGGGCCACCAGGGCCCCCTGGAGGCCCTCTCCAGCCTCGCCGACGGAGCCGACCAGCTCTTCGCGGACATCGCCCTGGAACACGGCGCCGACCTCACCGTCGTGATCCCCAGCGGGGACTACGAGGACACCTTCGAGGACCCCGACGCCCTCGCCGGCTACCGGCGGCTCAGGCGCCGCGCCGCCCAGGAGGTCCGGCTGGACTTCGCCCGCTCCACCGACGAGGCCTACTACGCCGCCGGCACCTACATCGCCGACTGCTGCGACCGGCTCGTCGCCGTCTGGGACGGCCTCCCCGCGCGCGGGCACGGCGGCACCGGCGAGATCGTCGCCTACGCCCGGGCCCTCGGCAAACCCGTCACCGTCATCTGGCGCGAGGGCGTGACCCGAGCCTGAGCCACACCCCCTGCCGCCCCTGCCTCAACTGCTGTGCCGCGCCAGCCAGTCCGTGTGCTGCGGCGACACGTACCGCTCCGTCTCGTACACGGCGGACGGCCACTGCGACTCCGTGATGGTCGTCTGCATCACCACCATCATCGCCGCCAGGTCCTGCTCGATCAGCGTGTGCGCCTCGATCAGCGGATGGCGGCGGCGCACCTCGTTCCAGGCGATCCCCGCCGCCGCGGCCGCGCTCAGCAGCCCCGCCGCCCCCGCACCCGACCCCGAGCCGAAGGCACCCAGCACCGCCAGCAGCAGCGCCAGGCAGGTCAGCAGCACGATCGTCCACGACCACAGCGCCGTCGTCCGCCGCGCCCCCTCCGTCCTGCGCCGGTACCAGTTGCGCTGCTCGATCAGCCGGTCCCGGACGTACGTCTCCCGGCGCACCTGGTAGTCCAGCCCGCGCAGCCGCTGCATCGCCCCGGTGATCTCACCGCCCTCCGGCACCAGGCCCGCCGTCCGGGGATCCTCCCAGCCCATCTTGCGCAGTTCGTCCAGCCCCTTCTCCAGTCGCGCCCGGTACACCCCCTCCGGCCCGGCGACCTCGGATCCGAACGGCGCCCCGTGCACGGCGTAACGCCACGACAGGGACTTGATGAACTCGGCCGCGCTGCGGTTGAGCTGCCACTGCGGACGGGCCCGCCGGCTGCCCGCCCGTACGCCCACGGCCAGCACCCCCGCGTACGCCAGCGCGCTCAACGCCGCGAACACGTGCAGCCCGCCCACCGCCGGCCCGGACGGCAGGGCCGCGGCCCCGGCCGCCGCGACCAGCAGCAGCAGCTGCGCGCGGGTGGCCTGCGTCGACTCCCGCTGCCGGGAGACCGCCGCCTGATCGGTGTGGTGGAAGAGGACCGGCAGGTCCTCGTTGCGAAAGGTCATGCTGTCGGTCACGGCGCCCCCTGCGCTCGCTCCCGGGCGGCGGGGACGCGAAGCCCCGCCACCCGATGTCGGATCACACCGCGAGCGGCTCCAGGTCCCGGTGGACCCGCCGCTCGTCGCGGGCGTACCGGGTCAGACCGTGGTCCTCCCCGAGCAGCCGCGTCAGCTCGGACACCGCCTCCGCCCGCACCCGCGCCGCCTCCTCCTTGCGGCCCAGCATGTCCAGGCTGACGGCCATGTTCGACGCGCTCGCCAGGGTCTCCGGATGGTGCGCGCCCAGCGCCTCGCGCAGCCGCACCACCGCGATCCGCTCCAGCTCCAGAGCCCCCTCCGGGTCACCCAGGTCCGCCCGCGCGTTCGCCAGGTTCAGGTGCGCGAAGATCGTGTGCGGATGGTTGTCGCCCAGCACCTCGCGCATGCTGCGGATCGTCTGCCGCAGCATCGGATCCGCCGTCTCCGCGGCGCCCGTGCCCCAGTGGAAGACCGCCAGGTTGTTGACGGCCGCCAGGGTGTACGGGTGCTTCTCGCCCGGCACCTTCATGTACTCGTCCACCACCTCCTGGGCCAGGTCCCGCGCCGCCCCCGGATCACCCGTCGCGAACAGGTCCGACGCCAGGTTCAGCTCACAGGCCAGCAGGTCGGGATTGACCGAGGTGTACTTGGCCCGGTACCGGTTGCGGGTCGCCGTCGTCAGCCGCAGCGCGTTCTCCAGCTCCCCGGCCCGCCGCAGCGACACCGCCAGGTTCTTCGCCGCCGACAGCGTGCCCGGGAAGGCCCGGCCCAGCTGCCGCTTGTAGATCTCGTACGTCCGGCTCAGCAGCTGCACCGAATCGTCGTACCGGCCCACCTCGCGCAGGTCCCGGGCCAGGTTCTGCGCCGAGGACAGGGTGTACGGGTGGTCCGGGCCCAGCACCTCGGTGCGCCGGTCGAAGACCTCCTGGTCGATCTCCCGGGCCCGCGCGTACTGCCCGACCATGCGCAGGTTCAGCGCCAGGTTGTTCGCCGCCGCCAGGGTGCGCGGGTGCGCGTCGTGGAAGATCTGCCCGAAGCCCTCGTGCGCGGCCGTCGCCAGCTCCATCGCCTCCCCGTACCGGCCCAGCGCGCCCAGGTCCATCGCCAGACCGCTGGTGGTCATGTACGTGTGCGGGTGCGAGGGGCCCAGCGCGGCCCGCTGCCGCTCCAGCGTCACCTCGTCCAGCTCCTTCGCCTCCACGAACCGGCCCTGCGAGCGAAGGATGTTCGACAGGTGGAACCGCAGGTACAGGTACTGGAGGTCGTCGCTGCCCAGCATCTCCCGCCAGGACTCGCGCAGTTCCTCGCCCAGCGCGTACGCCGCCTTGAAGTCACCGCGCTTCCACAGGTAGCGCACCCGGTCGATCAGCAGCCGACGGGTCTCCGGCTCCGTGCAGAACCGGGCCTCGGACGGGCTCAGGTGCGGCCAGATCGTGTTGAACTTCGGCCAGGTCTCCGGGTTGTCTATCGGCTCGTCGTCGTCCGGCCGCGCCCCCGCCAGGATCCGGTGCACCGCGTGCCGCGCCTCGCGCTGCTCCTCCTCCGACAGCTGCGCCCGGATCACCGCCTGGACCAGCCGGTGCACCTGGATGCTGTTGCCGACCTGGTCGACCTTGGCCATGGCGAACCGGCCGATCTCCCGGATCACCCGGCCCAGCACCAGCTTCTCCTGGAGCGAGGCGTCGTACGGCTTGAGCGCGTCGATCATCTCCTTGCTGTAGAGGAGGTTCGCCGATATCGGCTCCGGCGCGAAGAAGGCGCACAGCTGGAGCAGCCGCACCGCGGCGGGGGAGCGGGACTGGAGCCGCTCGATCGACACGTTCCACGTCGCCGCCACCGGCTGCGGGTACCCGGCCGGCTGGTTCAGGCTCAGCACCCGCGCCGTCTGCTCGGCGAGCTGCTCCAGGTACGCGGACACCGGCGTCGCGGTCTCCGCGATCCAGGCGCCCGCCTGCTCGACGGCGAGCGGCAGGTCGCCCACCGCCACGGCCACCTGCTCGGCGTCCTCCTTGGCCAGCCCGGGAGCGCGCCGCTGGAGGTGCTCGATGGACTCCTCGCGCAGGAACACGTCCACCGGCAGCGAGTCCCCGTACTGGGACCACGACTGGTTGCGCGAGGTCACCAGCACGTGCCCCGGGCCGCCCGGCGGGAAGAACCGCTTGAGGGTCTCGGGATCGTCGGCGTTGTCGAAGACCAGCAGCCAGCGCGAGGAGGGCACGCCGCGCCGCAGCAGGTCGATCGCCTCCTGGGAGGCGGCCGCCATGTCCTCGCCGGTCTGCGCGCCCAGCCGTACGGCCAGCTCCGCGAGTGCCGCGACCACGTCGTCCGTCTGCTCCGAGGAGATCCACCAGACCAGGTCGTAGTCCGCCATGAACCGGTGCACGTACTCCAGCGCCACCTGGGTCTTGCCCACGCCGCCGAGCCCGTACAAGGTCTGCGGCTGCGGCAGCACCACGGCCATGCCGCCGCCGAGCTGGTCGCGCATCCGCTCCAGCACGATGGACCGGCCGGTGAAGCCGGGGTTGCGCGGCGGCGCGTTCCAGATCTTCGGGACCGTGCCCGGGAAGCGGGGGCCGGGCTGGGAGGCGCCGGCGACGGTGTCCGGCAGCGCCATCGGCCGCTCCACCGCGCGCAGCAGGGCGGCGGTCGCGTGCACCTCGTCGAGCCGGAACAGGTCCACCGGGTTCCGGTCGATGTAGGGCGTGGCCAGGCGTACGTCACCCACCCGCAGCGGCACCAGGTGGCGCCGGCCCCCGGTCGGGTCCTCGGCGGCGGCCCGGTTCCAGACGTCCACGGCGCGGGCCGACTTGAGATAGGCGCTGGAGAGCAGCACCACGGTCCGGGCGGCGGTGTCCACGCTGAGCCCCGCCCCGCCCAGGGTGTCGCCGGCGGCCGCGTCGGGCGCGCGCTCGGCGGACACGTCCTTGGGGACGACCCGGAAGCCGGCCCGGGTGAGCACCGATTCGATCCAGTCGGCCCACATCCGGTTCTCGGCGACGTAGGAGAGGAACAGGTCGGCGGGCAGCGCCGGGCGGCGCCGGGTGAAGGCGTCCCGGATCCGCAGCCGCACCTCCTCGCCGATCACCGGCATGGAGGTGACCTCACCGCCGGTGACCACCGTGGTGAGCCGTTCGAAGGCGGAGAGCAGGGAGTTGGTCAGCCCGGCCTCGTCGCCGAAGGTGGCCAGCGTCTCCTCGTACGCGTAGTAGGGGCGGTACGGGATCTCCACCGCACCCCAGTAGGAGGTCAGCTCGTCCCCGACGAGCCCGTTGGGGAAGCGGTCGAACCTCAGGCGGGCCAGGGCGCGGCCCGCGTCGGCCTTCTCCTTCTCGCCCTCGTCGATGCGCATGGGCACCGGGTAGATCTTGATGCCGCGGTCGTTGAACCGCTCGTCGATCTGCCGGGCCACCGAGGCGGCGCCGTCGATGGACTGGTCGGACAGCGTGAAGCAGTCGACCAGGACGTCGGGGAGGTGGACGGTGCAGATGTCGGCGATGTCGGACAGGCCGGTGCGGCTGTCGATCAGGACGTAGTCGTAGTTGGCCTTCATGTCGGCGCGCAGGGCGTCGAAGAAGAGGCCGCCGCCGAGCCGGTCGTAGAAGTTGTCCCAGTCGAAGGTGGACACGGTCGCCGAGTACTCGCGGTTCTGCCGGCCCGCCGAGACGAAGTCGAGGGTGCCGCCGTCCGGGAACTCCCACCCGTGGGTCTCCGGGGTGAGGGAGACCGCGTGCGGCTGGATCCGCGCGTAGTCCTTGTGCCAGTCGGCGGCGCGCTGCACGGGGCTGGTGGCGGCCCAGGCGTACTCGCTGATCAGGTCGATGACACCGGTGGTGGCCCCCAGGGTGGAGGGGTCCAGGAAGGGGTGGAAGAAGCGGTGCAGGCCCGGAGCCTCCAGGTCCCAGTCCACGGCGAGGACCCGCTTGCCGTTGGCGGCGAGGATCCAGGCGGTGTTGGCGAGGGCCATCGTGCGGCCGGTACCGCCCTTGTACGAGTAGAAGGTGACGATGCGTCCGTCTCGGCTGTCACGACTGGCTGTCATCCGCGTCCCCCCGGGTCTGTGTCGGTGCCTTCGCCGTACTCGTCGGGGTCGCCGTCCGGGCCGCTCCCGTCGTCGTGCCGCCGCGCGAGCGGGAAGGGGGCCGGCGGGGGTAACGGCGGCGGCCCGCCCATCCCCATCGGTCCCAGCAGCCGCGGGCGTTCGGTGGAGGTGTTCCCGGCGGGCAGGTACACCTGCGCGTGTCTGAGGTACTGCTGCGCGGCCGCCTCGACCACCTGCGGCAGGATCTGGCCGAGCGTCTCCATGCTGGCCACGCCGTTGGCCGCGGCCCGGCAGGCGGCCCGGCCCTGGCTCATCTTGACCGGAAGGGTCTCCTCCAGCCGTCGCGCGAGCTCCGCCTCCCTGGCCCGGCTCTGCTGGTCGTACCGGTTCCACGGCACGACCACGTTGATCCACGGGCGGTGCTCCTGGTCGAAGGCGGCCAGCCGCTGGCGGCGCTGCTCGTCCTCCACCGCCCAGCGGTCGACGATCAGGATCTCGGGGCGGGTGGGCGGCTGCTTGCTGTCGAAGTGGCCCGCCTCGTCGTCGAAGGAGGACATGGTCGTCTGGTAGTTGAGGTTCCTGACCAGGTCCTCGGCCACGTACGCGACGGGCCGCTGCGAGGCCGGGTGGTAGGGGTTCCAGTCCAGCGCGCTCTCCCCGTAGTACTCGGCGCTGCGGCCGTCCGGCAGGTCGTGGCGGGAGGCGGCGGCCACGGTCACGTGGAGGGTGCGGCTGGGGCTGCCGCCGGGAGCGGGGCCCTGGCCGCCGCTGTGACCGAAGGCGCTGGGCACCACCCGGTAGTCCAGCGGGCGCACCGGGTGCAGGCGCACGGTCTCGGCGACCCGGACGATCCGCCGGGCCAGTTCGTACACGGCCTGCTCGTACTGTTCGGCGTACCCGCGCAGTTTGATCAGCCCGTACAGCCCGTCGGTGACGTAGCGCTCGCCGAAGGTGTTGTGGTTGAACTGCAACCGCTCGGCCGGGCCCGGCAGTTGGGAGGGCGGTACCGGCACCCACAGGGCCGGGACGATGGCCTCGGCGGCCGGCTGGTTGCTGACCGCACCGTGCTGGATGGTGCGCTGCGCGAAGGCGAACCACTCCTTCCCGCACATCTCACTGGCGAAGTAGCGCGGCGAGAACAGGGGGACGAAGACCCGGCAGGTGGCGAGCGCCGCCCCGAGCCGTTCCGACCAGCCCTCGCCGCTGCGTATCTCCCGGTCCATGAAGCCGGCCTCGGACCCGGCGGGCAGGTCCGTGAGCGCCATGATGTGACTGCACAGGTCACGGAAGAGGCGCTCCACCCACATGTCGGGATCGGGTCCTCCAGGCCCGAACCTCGGTGTGTGGGCATAACTGAGAAAAAAGTACGGCTGCACTGATGCGGGCACACGACCCCCGTCCCGAAGCTGCGAGCGAAGAAACATCATTCCGGAGCTGCTTCGCCACATCCCCTCATCGTTCAGTCAATCAGCGTCTGTTTTCGGTCATCCAGGCCTGGGCGTGGTCCACGGCGTGCGGAATCGAGAAGAACGCGGCGGACACCCCTCCCACTCGTCCCCCGCGCACCAGCCGATCCGGGAACGCCCGGCCGATCTCCTCGAAATCCCCGTCGTCCAGCGCGACGTCCTCGTACGTCGTCCACTCACCCGCGCCGGAGCGCCCTCCCCGCCCCTCGTGCCCGCCCGGAAGGTTCACCTTCACCACGCAGTCGTACATACGCAAGGGGGGCTTCGGAATTCGATACTCCGCGAGATGGAAAGCAGTACAGGCCGAAAAGCCCACATTGATCATGAGTACCTGTCCTCCCTCCCAGCACAGCTTTCCCAGCGGGGAATCCTCACCCAGGTGGCTTTCGGTGCGGTGCCCCGCGCACAGCCGGTGCGCGTCCGCGCCGAGCGCGGCGAAGGAGGTCTGCGGGTGGCCGCTGCGGGCGGCGCCCGGGGTGGTGCGGACCACCTCGGCGAAGACGCCCACGCCCTGGCTCGGGGTGAGGCCCGGGTCGAAGGGCGGCATCCGCGCCCGGAAGGCCGCCGTCTCCGCCTCGCCGAGACCGGCGACGCGGGCCAGGTGGGCGGTGGAGGTGAGGGAGTTCTCCGCGGTGAAGGCCGGGACGAGCAGGGTGCCGCGCGGGCCGAGGACCCCGAGCAGGGCGTCGCGCAGCGTCTCGGCGCGCAGGCCGGTGCCGCCGAGGGCGGCGTGCACCAGCAGGCGCTGCCCGGGGCGCACGCCGATCAGCCGGAGCTGGGCGGCGAGCTGGTAGCGGCCAGGCGGGGCGGTAGGGGCGGGTGGGGCTGTCGGAGCGGCTGCCGGGGGCGGTGGGGCCGCCGGAGCGGCTGCCGGGCCGGGCTCCGGGCCGGGTGGGGCCGGTGGGGCGGCTGCCGGGGCCGGTGGGGCGGTCATGCGTCGACCGCCTTCAGCTCCCAGCGCAGCTCCTCCACCAGCCGCTTGCCGCTCACCGTCAGCTCCGCCGCCTCCGCCAGCCGGTCCAGCGCCCGGTGGATCCGGTCCGTGCCGCCCGGCTCCTGCGTGCCCGTGCCCCGGCGGTACGCCTCCACCACGACCCGCTCGTGCACGTCGGCCAGCAGCCGCGACACCGGCACCGGCCGGGTCCGCCAGGGCGAGGGGTGCTGCCAGGCCCCGTCCAGCGCGTAGAGGTCGGCCACCTCGGTCAGTTCCCGCAGCCGGGCCCGCCGCCGCCCCGTCAGCAGGGCCAGCGCGGTCTCCTTGACCCCGGCCGCGTACGGGACCCCGAGCGCGCCCGGCCCGTGCCGCCCGGCCTCGCCCCAGCCCCCGGCCCGCGGGCCGCCGGCGAGCGGGGTGAGGGTGCCCAGCCCGGCGGCGGCCGCCCGCGCGAACCCGGGGACGGTGCGCAGCAGCAGTGCCCGGGCCGCGTCGAGCCGGCCCCGCCACTCGTCGGCCTCCCCGGCGCCGAGCCGCAGCCGGGGCGGGCGGGCGAAGCAGTTGCGGTACGGGTCCAGGTCCTCCAGCGCCACCGCCGGCTCACCCGGCCCGGGCGACCAGGTCCGTACGGGCAGCCAGCGCGCGTCCCCCGCCGCCGGCCCGAAGCGGTGCTCGGTGCGCCCAGCCCGGACGACCGCGTACCCCTCGCCGGTGGCGTGCAGCAGGGCGCGGCCCCGGGTGCCGGGCTCCCCGAGGCGCAGCAGCCCCAGCGTCGGCAGGTACACCTCCCCGTCCCGGTAGGCCACCTCGGCCGGCAGCTCCAGCCCGCCCCGCAGCACGGCGGCGGCCGTCAGCGCGGCGAGCCGGCGAGCCGCGGCCGGGCCGTCCGGGCGCCCCTCCCGCACGGCGTCCAGGGCCTCCAGCACCCAGGTCCGGGTGAACGGGTGGCCCAGTACGGCGTCCAGCGCGTCCGCGCCCGCCTCGCCGGCCCCCTCCACCCCGGCCAGCAGCTCCCAGGCCCGCGCCCAGGCGGAGTCCCCCGCGAGGTCCCCGTGCAGCCGGGCCAGCAGGACCCGGGTCAGCTCCTCCTGGGACCGGGCCAGTTCGGCCGGGTCGCCCAGCTCCGGAGCGGTCTGCCGGTCGGCGGTCCGCCCCTCGACCCCCTCCACCAGTTCGCGCAGGTCGGAGCAGTACACGGAGGGGTTGTCGAAGCCGTTGCCCTCCCGGTAGCGGTGCGTGTAGAGGCCGCCGCCGCACGAACGTACGACAGGGCAGCGGCGGCACGTGCCGCTGACACCCGCGAGCCCGAGCTGCCGGGCCCGGACCCCGGGGTGCGCGGCGACCTGGTCGAAGGCGTGCTCGAAGACGTCGAACCCGGTGGCGGCGGCGCCGTCGAAGGCGCTCTTGAGGGAGTCGACCTGTTCCAGCGTTCCGTCCGTCTCCACCACGACGAGGTCGGTCGGGGCCAGCCCCAGGGACTCCGTCAGGCTGGGTCCGCCGCGCAGCGTGGACAGCAGGGACTCGAAGAGCCGTACGGGCACCGGCCGTTCCAGCTGCTCCCAGCGGTCGAAGACCCGCAGCAGCCAGCGCGCGTACGCGTCGGGCGCGCCCTCGGGGCGCTCCGGCGGGACCTCCCAGGTGGCGTGGGGGAGCAGGAAGTCCACCCGGGGCGGCTCCAGCGCGACCAGCGCGTCCAGTACGGCGACCGGGTCGTTCGCCACGTCCACGGTGCACAACAGGCCCTGGTAGAGGTGGCGGTAGGGCGCCGAGCGCAGCAGTTCCAGGGCGGCCAGGACCAGCGGGTGGCTGGAGCGGCCGTCGGCGAAGCGGCGGTGGCGGTCGTTGGCCGCGCGGTCCCCGTCGAGGGATACGCCGACCCGGACGCCGTACTCGGCGAAGAGGTCCAGGTAACGGCGGCTGAGCTGGAGCCCGTTGGTGTGGATCCGCAGATCGAGGTCGGCCGTGCCGGCGAGCGCGCGGGTGAACTCCTCGCACACGAGCCGCAGTCGGTCGGGGCCGGCCAGCAGGGGTTCCCCTCCGTGGAGGATCACCGTGACGGAGGGGAGTGCATGGTCACGGGCATGTTCGGCGAGCCGCGACGCGGTCTGGGAAATGACCTTGGGGGAGATCACCTTCGGCCGGGCTCGCCAGCTCTGATCTGCGTGTTCGTAGACATAGCAATGATCACAAGCAAGATCGCATCTGCTGTGAACCTTCAGGACGATCTCGCGGAAAGCGATCGTGCGGGTCATTCCACCAGTCTAGAGCTCATAACTGATCGTCAGAGCGCGGAGTTGAAGATCGGTGCCTGAACGCGACGACCGGATTCCGACGGGAGGACGCGCTCGAGCGCCGCGGCCGCGGAAGCGCTGCGGACGTCGATCTTCGCGAGGGGAACACGACGGTCCTTGACCGTGCTGGTCGGGGGGGTTGCGGAAGTGTTCACGACACCGTCCTCGGGGAGGCCATGTGAAATGGGAGGGAATGACATCAGCGCATCACTGCTGTCAAGCGTGGACTTTACTCGTCCACACCCCATTGGCAACCGAGGCATGACGCCTGGTCAAGCGTTCTATAGAAAGCGTGGTGCATTTATCGAGGGCCCGCATTCGGCCGTTCGCCGCAGCGCAAGCTCCAGTTTTCCGGGACCCGCCCCGGCCCGCGTCCGCGCAGGTGGGTAGCTTGGGCGGATGCCCGCCACACCCGTCGTCCTGCTGCTGTCCGGGAGCCTGCGCGCAGGCTCCTCCAACGAGGCCGTGCTGCGCACCGCGCGCTCCGTGGCGGCCGAGGCCGACCCGCCGCTGCGCGCCGTCCTCTACGAGGGCCTGGGGGACCTCCCGCACTTCAACCCCGATGACGACAAGGACCCGTTGCCGGCCCCGGTGGCCGCGCTGCGCGAGGCGATCGCACGGGCGTCGGCGGTGCTGGTCTGCGCCCCGGAGTACGCGGGCGGCCTGCCCGGCTCGTTCAAGAACCTGCTGGACTGGACGGTGGGCGGCACCGAGATCTGCGACAAGCCCGTGGCCTGGGTCAACGCCGCCGCCCCCGGCCGCGGCGGCGGCGCCGAGGCGGCGCTGAGGACGGTCCTGGGCTACACGGGCGCCACCGTCGTGGAGCCCGCGTGCGTACGGATCGGGCCGGTCCCCGGGCCGGCCGGCGCCGACGGGCTGATCGCCGACCCCGCCGTCCGCGAGCGCCTCGCCGAGGTGCTCGCGCTGCTCGTGGAGGCGGCCGCGGCGGACGCCTAAGCCGGCTGCTGCTCCCCCAGGGGCTCGCGCAGCAGCCAGGTGAGTACGTCGGGCAGCGCGCGCAGCGCCGCGAAGTGCGCGGCGTCCGGGTCGATGGCCGTCGTGGCGCCGGGGATGCGGCGGCCCAGCCAGCGTGCGTGGCCCACGGGGGAGAAGACGTCGAGCTCACCGTGCCAGATCAGCACGGGACAGCGGATGTCGGCGGGGTCGAAGCCCCAGGGGCTGCTGAAGGCGAGGATGTCGTCGATCCAGCCGTACGCCGAAGTGCGCACTCCCTCACGGTAGTTGCGCAGCAGCATCGACCGCAGGCCCGCGTCCGAGACGATCATGCGGTCGCTGGCGGTCAGCTCCCGGCGCAGCTCGTCCAGGAGCCGGCCGGGGTCCCTGGCGATGCCGGCGGCGCGCGGGATCAGCCGGGCCGCCAGCTCCTCCGGGTCGTCGGTGGCGGTGGTGTACTCCCGCACGTTCGAGGCGGCCATCCCGGCGAACCAGTCCAGGTCCTCCGCGTCCCGGGGGGCGAGGGGTACCAGGGCGGCGGTCCGCGTGACCCGCTCCGGCAGCAGGGCGGCGCAGGCCAGGGCGCCGGGGGCGCCGCCCGAGCGGCCGGCCACGGCGAAGGTGTCCAGCCCGAAGGCGTCGGCGATCGCCGCCACGTCCTGGGCCACGTCGGCGACGGAGCGGCCCGGGTGGCGTTCGGAGCCGCCGTAGCCGGGC
Organism: Streptomyces sp. NPDC040718; assembly: GCF_055593565.1. NCBI lineage: Bacteria > Bacillati > Actinomycetota > Actinomycetes > Kitasatosporales > Streptomycetaceae > Streptomyces > Streptomyces sp. NPDC040718. The sequence continues at coordinate 70,087 of NZ_JBVIXO010000016.1, forward strand.
CGGTCGTAGGCGATGAGCTGCATCCGCCGCTGGTAGAGGACCATGCCGCGGGGTGCCGGTCCCAGTCTGCTGCCGGGCATCCCGTGGAGCAGGAGGACGGGTTTGCCGTCCGGGTCCCCCCACTGCTGGGCCGTCAGGGCGCGGCCGTCCGCGGTGCGCACCTGTTTGCGCACGCGCTCCCTCCCTCACGTCCGACGCGGGTAGTCAGGCCGATTGTGCTCCCCGGCGGGGGAGCACGGTAGGGCGCACTCGGAGGGAAATCCTTCAGAAGGTTTCCACAAGCGCGTGGGTTCAGCGGTGCTCGATCAGCAGGGCAGCCGCCGAGCGCGCCCGCTCCAGGGCCCGTACCCGGTCCGCGTCCCGCTGGCCCAGCACCACCCGGGTGCTCAGCCCGTCGAGCAGGGCGAGCAGCTCCGAGGCGCGGGCGGCCGTGTCGGTCGGGGCGAACCGGCCCTGTTCGACGCCCTTCGCCAGCAGGGCGCCCAGGTCCTCGTGCCAGCCCGCGTCGATCTCCTCCTGGGCGGCGCGCAGGTCCTCGTTGGACGGCGTACGGGCCCACAGCTCGATCCACAGGGTCCAGCGCGGGTCGCGGGGGCCCCGGGGCAGGTACAGCTCCAGGAAGAGCTCCAGCTTGCGGGCGGCGGTGACCCGGCGGCGCAGCAGGGCCGCGCGTTCGGCCGCGAGCCGCTGCTCGCTCCAGCGCAGCGCCTCCAGCAGCAGCCGGTCCTTGCTGCCGTAGTAGTACAGGATGTGGCCGCCGCTGGTGCCGAGGCGGTCGGCGAGCTTGGACATGGTCAGCGCCGCGAGCCCGTCCTCGGCGATCGCCGTCATGGCCTCTTCCAGCATCCGCTCCTGGGCGATCTGCCCGTCGCGCCGCCGTGCCGCTCCTGCCACCGCTGCCGCCTCCCGATCTTCGTGGGCCGACCTTATCCCGGACAGGGTCTTGACGGGGGTCGGAAGCACCCCTCATCTTGAATGCCATTCAAGAACTTAGAACGCCATTCAAGATCAAGGGTGCGTGCACGATGAGTGACGAGATCTTCAGAGTCGAGACGCGCGGCATCGATCCGATCCCGGACGCCGAACGCCACGGCGGCGCGCGTGACCTCTTCTGGCTCTGGTTCGGCTCCAACCTGACCTTCACCTACGTGATCAACGGAGCCCTGGCCGTCGCCTTCGGCCTCACCTTCTGGCAGGCCACCGCCGTCGTCGTGGTCAGCGGACTGGCCTTCTTCGCCATCAGCGCCGCCGGACTGTCCGGCATCCGCACCGGCACCGCCACCCTGGTCATCTCCCGCGCCGCCTTCGGCGTCCGGGGAAACCTCCCCGCCGGAGTCCTCAACTGGCTCGTCGGCATCGGCTACACCATCCTCAACACCGTCGTCGGCACCCTCGCCCTGGAGGTCTTCCTGGAGGACCTGGGCCTGTTCCACGGCACCCCCGCCCGCGCCGCCGCCCTCTTCGTCACCCTCGCCCTGACCTTCGTCGTGGCCATGTGGGGCCACGCCACCGTCCAGTTCGCCGAACGCTGGATGGCGTACGTCCTCGCCGCCGGCTTCGCGGCCCTGCTCGCCTTCCTGATCCCCGGCGCCGACACCTCCGCCCCCGCGGCCACCGTGCCCGGCGCCTCCGGCTGGAGCCTGGCCTTCGTGATCATGCTGGCGGCTCCCTTCTCGTACCTGCCGATGCCCGCCGACTACACCCGCTACCTGCCCCGCACCACCTCGCTGAAGTCGATCACCTGGTACGGCGCCCTCGGCGGCTTCCTCTCCTCCGTCGCCCTCGGCGTCGCGGGCGTCGCCGCCGCCACCCGGACCGACATGACCGACGCCGTCGCCGGCACCGAGAGCCTGCTGCCCGGCTGGTTCCAGCCGCTGTTCCTGGCCCTCGTACTCGGAGGCTCCGTCACCAACTCGATCATCACCCTCTACTCGTCCAGCCTGAACCTCCAGGTCCTCGGCATCCCCTGGACCCGGGCCAAGGCCATCGTCGTCAGCGCCGCCATCACCGGAGCCGGCTCCCTCGCCGCGCTCTTCCTCACCGACTTCACGAGCGCGCTGACCTCCTTCCTCTCGCTCCTGATCATCGTCTTCGCGCCCTGGGGCGGGGTCTTCCTCGCCGACATGCTGCTGCGCCGCTGCCGCTACGACGGCCACGCCCTGCACACCACCGGCCCCGACGGCGCCTACTGGTACCGCTCCGGCTACCACCCGGCCGGCCTGGCCGCGCTCCTCGCCGGCATCACCTTCGCCGCCCTGACCTGCGACTCCGAGCTGTGGACCGGGCCGCTCGTGGCCCCGCTCGGCGGCGCCGACCTCACCCTCCTCGGCTCGGTCGTCTCCGGCCTCGTCTACGCCGCCCTGTACCGCCGGAACCCCGCCCCCGTCCCGGCCGCCGCCTGACCCCTCACACCACCGCGACAGGAGCACCACCCGTGAACCACCCCGCCGACCTGCTGCTCACCGGAGCCCACATCCACACCGTGGACCCGGACCTGCCCGAGGCCGAAGCCCTCGCCGTGCGCGACGGCCGCATCGTGTGGATCGGCCCCGGCCACGAGGCCGCCGCCTGGGCCGGGCCGGACACCGAACGGCTCGACGCGGGCGGCCGACTGGTCCTGCCCGGGTTCATCGACGCCCACAACCACGTCCGGCTCGGCTCCGACGCCGACTGCGTCCAGCTGGCGGGGGTGCGCACGCTGGAGGGCATCCACGAACGGATCCGGGCCTGGCGGGCCGAGCACCCCGGCGCCGAGTGGATCGAGGCCGAGGCCTTCGACTACTCCGCCATCCCGGGCGGCCGGATGCCGTGCGCCGCCGACCTCGACCCGGTCACCGGCGACGTACCGGCCATCGTGCTCTCGTACGACGTCCACACGGCCTGGCTGAACACGGCCGCCATGCGCCGCCTCGGCGTCACCCGCGACCGCACCGACCTGCCCTTCGGCACGGCCGCGACCGACCCGGAGACCGGCGAGCCCACCGGCTTCGTCAAGGACTTCGCCGTCAAGGGGCTCTCCCGCGCGGGCCACCGGGCGCTGCGCGAGCTCGGTGTGCCGTGGGCCTCGCCGGACCGGCAGTACGGGCGGCTCGCCAAGAGCCTCGACGACGCCGTCGGCTTCGGCATCACCACGGTGGTCGAGCCGCAGAACTCCCTCGACGACCTCGAACTCTTCGAACGGGCCAGGGCGGAGGGCCGGCTGCGCTCGCGGATCGTGGCGGCGCTGTTCCACCCGCGCGGCACCGGCGACGCCGACCTCGACGAGTTCGCCGACGCGGCCCGCCGCTTCGCGGACGACCGGCTGCGGGTCGGCCCGCTCAAGCTGTACATCGACGACGTGGTGGAGCCCCGTACGGCCGCCCTGCTGGAGCCGTACACCGGCTGCGGGCACCACCGCGGCGACACCTTCTACCCGGCGGAGGAGTTCGCGGAGCTGCTGGCGAAGCTGGACGCGAAGGGCTTCCAGTGCTTCGTGCACGCCACCGGCGACCGGGGCATCCGCACCGTCCTCGACGCCGTCGAGCACGCCCGGGCGGTGAACGGCCCGCGCGACGCCCGCCACCAGGTCGTCCACGTGGAGTGCCTGGACCCCGAGGACGTGCCCCGCTTCGCGGAGCTGGGCGTGGTCGCCTGCATGCAGCCGAGGCACTGCGCGCCCGAGATCGCCGGCCCGGGCCAGGACTGGGCCGAGAACGTGGGCGAGGAGCGCTGGCACAAGGCCTGGCCGATGCGGAGCCTGCACGGGGCCGGGGCGGTGCTGGCCTTCTCCAGCGACTGGAACGTCGCCGAGATGGACCCGATGATCGGCATCTACACCGCAGTCACCCGCTGCCCCCTGGGCGGGGGCGAGCCCTGGCGGCCGGAGGAGACGGTGGACGTGGAGACGGCGGTGTACGGCTACACGATGGGCTCCGCCCACGCCAACTTCCTGGAGCGGGAGCGCGGTTCCCTCACGGTGGGCAAGGCGGCCGACTTCGTGGTCCTGTCCCGCGACATCCTGCGCGTCGCCCCGGAGTCCATCCCGGGCACGGTGGCCGAGACGGTGGTGGTGGCGGGGGAGGTCGTCCACCGCGCGGGCTGACCGCCCGCGGACCCGGCGCTGAAGCCTCGGCGCCGGGTCCGGTACCAGAGGGGCCCGTCCAGCGGGCCCTCGCGCCCGGCCGCCTCCGTGCGGCCGGGCTCCTCGGGTCCGCCCGGTGCCCGCTCAGCGCGGTTCCGCCGCCCCGCTCGTGAAGCGGGGGACGGACGGGGCGTCGTCGGGGAGGCCGCTGCCCACCGCGGCTCCGGGGCGGCCGCGGCGCATGACCGCGCAGGCCAGGGTGATCACGGAGCCGGCCACCGCCCAGGCGGCCAGCACCAGCATGGGCCCGCCCGCGCCGTTGCCCTTGAAGTACGCGATGGAGCGCGCGGCGTACGTACCGGCGCCCGGCGGCAGGGCCGGGCCGATCGCCCGCCAGAACGGCGGCAGCAGCGGGTACGGGTAGGCGCCGCCGGCGCTCGGGTTGCCGAAGACCACGACCACCAGGATGGCCAGGCCGATGCCGACCACGCCCGCCACGCCCTGGAGGGCCAGGGTGAGCGCGCCGACGGCGAAGACGACCAGGGTGCCCAGTCCCCACAGGGCCGGCAGCGAGCCGGGCAGCGCGCCCAGCACCGGGCCGGCGATGACCGCGCCGAGCAGCCCGGCGGCGATCGAGTACAGGAGCAGCGCTCCGAGCCGGATGACCGCGCGGTGGATGTTGGCGGGCCGGGCGCCGGCGCTGATCGCGAGGATCGCGGCGCACAGGTAGCCGCCCACGCACCAGCCGACGACCAGGTAGAAGGAGCTCAGGCCGCGGCTGTCGCCCTTGTCTGCGGGGGCCACGTCGATGACCCGGACCGTGCGCCCCTGCGCCTTCTCGGCCAGGCCGACGATCTGCTCCAGGGCCTGGGAGAGCGAGGCCCCGGAGCCGCTCGCGACCAGCAGCCGGTCGGTGGTGCCGGCCGGGTCGACGACCAGGGCGCCGTCCACGTCCCGGTTCTCGATCTGCGCGAGCGCCGTCGCCTCGTCCTTGACCGCGCGGGGGTCGAGCGGCCCGCCGGGCAGGGCGTCGAGCCCCTTCGCGGTCTGCGCGGCGAGGGCTTCGGCGGGGGCGGCCACCGCGATCGGGATCCCGCTGGGCTTCGGGTGGTGGAAGGCCCCGATGTAGGAGGTGATGAACGCCAGCTGGAGGGCCAGCACCCCCACGACCAGCAGGGCTGCCCGGGCGGTCACGGCGTCCTTGATCTCGGCGAGGAAGCCGCTGCTCTTGGTGGGGTGGGTCATGGTGCCCACGCTCGGCGCGCGGGGGGTCCGGCGCAGCAGGGGAGGGGCGAATGGATGATCGAACAAGTGTTTCGCACGAATATTCGAATTGCTCTATGGTGGAGAAGGGGGAGGTTGAAGGTCGAGCGAAGCAGGAGGCCGCGGGTGCCTGGTTTTACGCATCTGCACACCGTTTCGGGGTTCTCCGTGCGGTACGGGGCCTCACACCCGGAGCGGCTGGCGGAACGAGCCGTCGAGCGGGGCATGGACGCCCTCGCCCTCACCGACCGCGACACCCTCGCGGGCGCGGTGCGGTTCGCGAAGGCTGCCGCCGGGGCCGGGATCCGGCCGCTGTTCGGGGTGGACCTGCCCGTGCCGCCGGCCGCGGGTGCCGCGGGTGTGGCGGCCCCGGGCGCCTCCGGCCCGGCCGGCGAGGCCTCGTACCGCAGGCGTACCCCCGTCAGGGGCGGGGCCTTCGTGGACGAGTCCGCCCCGCGCGCCGTCTTCCTGGCCCGGGACGGGGCCGCCGGCTGGGCGGAGCTGTGCCGGATGGTCACCACCGCCTTTGCCCCGGCCGGGCGGGGGGACGGGCGCGGGGCCGGTGGCCCCGGCCCGGGATCCGGCGCGGGCGGTCCGGCCGACGGGGTCCCCCTCGGCGGCGGGTCCGGCGGGGCCGCGCGGGCCGGGGGCGCGGGCTCCGGTGCGGGAGGCTCGGCCGGCGGGGCCGTGCCGGGCGGCTTCGGCGGCGACGGGTCGGCGGGGGTCGGGGCGGGGGTCGTCGGTGCCGGCCTCTCCGCTGCCGCCGGGCCACAGGGGCTGTCGTGGGAGGCGCTGCGGGGAGAAGGGGTGTTCGTGCTGCTCGGGCCCGGGTCCGAGGTGGGGCGGGCGCTCGCCGCCGGACGGCCCGACCGGGCCGCGCGGCTGCTCGCGCCCTGGCGGGACGTCTACGGCGACGCCCTGCGCCTGGAGGCCGTCCACCACGGCCGCACCGGCACCGGCCCCGGCTCGCTGCGCCTGGCCGCCCGTACCGTCGGCTTCGCCGCCGAGCAGGGCGTCACGGCCGTGCTGACCAACGCGGTCCGGTACGCCGACCCCGGCCAGGGCCCCGTGGCCGACGTCCTCGACGCCGCCCGCCGGCTCGTCCCCCTCGGCCCCCGGGGCGCCCGCGACAGCGGCGAGCGGTGGCTCAAGGACCCCGCCGCCATGGCCGAGGCCGCCGAGCGGATCGCCGAGGCGGCCGGACTGCGCGCCGCCGACGCCCGCCGGCTGCTCGCGCGGACCCGGGAGACCGCCGAGGCCTGCTCCGTGGACCCCGAGGACGACCTCGGCATCGGCTCCGTGCACTTCCCCGAGGCCCGCCTCGTCGGTGCCGCCCACCGCACCGCCCAGCGGGTGCTCGCCTCCCGCGCCTCGGCCGGGATGGTGCTGCGCGGCTACGCCGGGCGGCGCGCGTACTGGGACCGGATGGAGGAGGAGCTCGACGTCATCGCCCACCACGGCTACGCCTCGTACTTCCTGACGGTCGCCCAGGTCGTGGACGACGTAAGGGAGATGGGCATCCGGGTGGCCGCGCGCGGTTCCGGCGCGGGCTCCCTCGTCAACCACCTCCTCGGCATCGCGCACGCCGACCCGGTCGAGCACGGCCTGCTGATGGAGCGCTTCCTGTCCAAGCGCCGCCGCGTGCTGCCCGACATCGACATCGACGTGGAATCCGCCCGCCGGCTGGAGGTCTACCGCCGGATCATCGGCCGCTTCGGCGCCGAGCGCGTCGCCACCGTCGCCATGCCCGAGACCTACCGGGTCCGCCACGCCATCCGCGACGTCGGCGCCGCCCTGTCCATGGACCCGGCCGCCGTGGACCGGCTCGCCAAGGCCTTCCCGCACATCCGGGCCCGCGACGCCCGCGCCGCCCTGGCCGAACTGCCCGAACTCCGCGACGTGCGGGGGGAGGAGCACGGGCGGCTGTGGGACCTCGTCGAGGCGCTCGACGCGCTGCCGCGCGGGACCGCCATGCACCCGTGCGGGGTGCTGCTCTCCGACGCCTCGCTGCTCGCGCGCACCCCGGTGGTCCCCACCAGCGGCGAGGGCTTCCCCATGTCCCAGTTCGACAAGGAGGACGTGGAGGACCTCGGGCTGCTCAAACTCGACGTGCTGGGCGTGCGCATGCAGTCCGCGATGGCGCACGCGGTCACCGAGCTGAAGCGGGCGACGGGCCTCGACCTCGACCTCGACGACCCCGCGCAGGTGCCCCCGGGCGACGGGCCGACGTACGAACTGATCCGCTCCGCCGAGACGCTGGGCTGCTTCCAGATCGAGTCCCCCGGCCAGCGCGACCTGGTGGGCCGGCTCCAGCCCGACTCCTTCCACGACCTGGTCGTCGACATCTCCCTCTTCCGGCCCGGCCCGGTCGCCGCCGACATGGTGCGCCCCTTCATCGAGGCCCGGCACGGGCGGGCCCCGGTCCGCTTCCCGCACCCGGACCTGGCCGACGCGCTGCGCGAGACGTACGGGGTGGTCGTCTTCCACGAGCAGATCATCGAGATCGTGCACGTCATGACCGGCTGCGGCCGCGACGAGGCCGACCGGGTGCGGCGCGGGCTCTCCGACCCGGAGTCCCAGGGCCGGATCAAGGCCTGGTTCGCGGCGACGGCCGCCGGGCGCGGCTACGCGCCCGAGGTGATCGCCCGGACCTGGGAGATCGTCGAGGCCTTCGGCAGCTACGGCTTCTGCAAGGCACACGCCGTGGCCTTCGCCGTGCCCACCTACCAGTCGGCGTGGCTCAAGGCCCACCACCCGGCGGCCTTCTACGCCGGGCTGCTCACCCACGACCCCGGGATGTACCCGAAGCGGCTGCTGCTGGCGGACGCCCGGCGGCGGGGCGTGCCCGTGCTGCCGCTGGACGTGAACCGCTCGGCGGCCGCCCACCGCATCGAACTGGTGTCCGACGGCCCGGGCGGGCGGGAGCCGGAGCGGTGGGGGCTGAGGCTCGCCCTGTCCGACGTCCACGGCATCAGCGAGGCCGAGACCCGCCGGATCGAGGCCGGACAGCCGTACGCCTCCCTGCGCGACTTCTGGGACCGCGCCCACCCCGGCCGGCCGGTCGCCGAACGGCTGGCCCAGGTCGGGGCGTTGGACGCGTTCGGCGCCAACCGCCGCGACCTGCTGCTGCACTTGACGGAACTGCACGGCGCCCAGCGCGCCGCCGGCACCAGGGGAGCGGCCCAGCTGCCCCTCGGCGGCGGCCGGTCCGCCGCCCCCGTCGGGCTGCCCGACCTGACCGACGCCGAACGGCTCAGCGCCGAACTCGGCGTCCTCGGCATGGACACCTCCCGCCACCTGATGAACGACCACCACGCCTTCCTCGCCGAGCTGGGCGTGACCCCGGCCGCCCGCCTGCGGGACACCGGGCACGGCCGGACCGTACTCGTCGCGGGCGCCAAGGCCGCCACCCAGACCCCGCCGATCCGCTCCGGCCGCCGCGTCATCTTCACCACCCTCGACGACGGCACCGGCCTGGTCGACCTGGCCTTCTTCGACGACAGCCAGGAGGCCTGCGCGCACACCGTCTTCCACTCCTTCCTGCTGCTCGTACGGGGAGTCGTGCAGCGGCGCGGCCCGCAGAGCCTCAGCGTGGTCGGGGCCGCCGCCTGGAACCTCGCCGAGCTGGCCGAACTGCGCGGGCACAGCGGCCTGGAGGCGGTCACCGCCCGGCTCGCCGAACCCCTCGCCGAACCCCCCGCCGGGGACGGCACCGGCACCGGTACCGGCACCGGGCGCCGCATCCACCTCCCCACCGGCTACGAGATGAACCCCTGGGCCGACCTCCAGCCGCCCGGGGAACGCGCCGCCACCGGCCGCAAGCTGTGGCACTCCAGCCCGGGGAGCGCGGGATGAGCACCGTCAGGACCGCCGCCGGCGTACTGCACGTCCGCTGCGCCCCCGCCCTGTCGGGGGAGGGTTACCGCGAGGTGCTGGAGCTGCTGCGCGAGTTCTCCCCGCTGGTCCAGGCCCTGCCGCCGCGCGCCGCGCTGGTCCAGGTCCGCGGCGCCCAGCGGTACTTCGGCGCCGACCCCGCCCGCATCGCCGAGGTGGTCCGGCTGCGCGCGGTGGCCCGGCTGGGCACGGACGTCCGGATCGGCGTCGCCGCCACCTGGGCGGTGGCGGCCATGGCCTCCGCCCGGATCCCCGGACCCGGCGGGATCCTGGCCGTGCCCGGGGAGGCGGTGGCCGGCTTCCTGGACCCCCTCCCCGTGGAGGAGCTGTACGGGCTCGGCTCCCGGCATGCCGAGGCGCTGCGCCGGTACGGGCTGCACACCGTCGGGGCGCTCACCCACGTCCCGCCCGGGGTCGTCGAGCGGATCCTCGGCAAACGGGCCGGCCGGCTCGCGGCCGAGCGGGCCCGTGGGATCGACCCGCGCCCGGTCACCCCGCGCGACCTGCCCTCCTCGGCGGCCGCCCGGGCCGGGTTCACCCGCCAGGAGCTGGACGGCCCGCACGCCCGGGCCGCGCTGCTCGGCCTCGTGGTCCGGCTCGGCGCCACCCTGCGCGGACGCGGCCAGGCCGCCCGGTCCCTGTCCCTGACCCTCCAGTTCGCGGGCGGCACCCGGTGGGAGAGGTCCCGGCGGCTGGTGGAGCCCTCCGCCCACGACGAGGACCTGCGCACCCTCGCGTACCGCCTGATGGACGCGGCCGGCCTGCAACGGGCCCGGCTGACCGGGATGGTGCTGCGCGCGGAGGACCTCACCGGCGCGGAGGGCGTGACCCGCCAGCTCACCCTGGACCCGGTGCGCGAATCCCGGCTGACGGTGGAGGCCGCCATCGACCGCGCCAACGCCCGCTTCGGCCCCGGCACGGTCCGCCCCGCGTCGGTCGCGGGCCGGGTCGGGCGCTCAGACGCCGTCCAGCACCAGCCGGGCCGTCTCCGCGCGCGGCCGGACGGTGCGCTCGGCCAGGCGCGGGCCGAGGTCCTCGTACGGAGGTGACCGGAGGGGGAAGCCGGCGGTGGCGCGCGTCTTCCCGCCGGCGAGGTCCGGCAGCCGGTTCTCGCGCAGGGCGTCGCCCGCCGGGCCGGCTCCGGGGCCCTCTGCGTGGCGGGGCTCCGCCTCAAGTCCGTGTCCAGGGGAGTCCCTTGTTCCTGAGCGGTACTGGAGGAAGGGTCGACACGCCAGTTTTTACCGACGCGTAACTTCCAAGTTTCGCTACTGGACCGTAATTTGGCCACAGCAGCCCACCTTGTGATCCGGATCACGGGACGAACCCCCACGCATTCCCCTTGACCCGCAAGGAGATCACACGATGCTGCCCTGGAGACGCCTGCTCCGCCCGCTGGCCGTCCTCACCCTCACCGCAGCCGCCCTCGTCGCCCCCACCGGCGCCGCGCAGGCCGCGTCAGCCCCCAGCAGCGGCTGGAACAACTGGTCCTGCAAGCCGTCCGCCGCCCATCCCCGCCCCGTGGTCCTGGTCCACGGCACCTTCGGGAACTCCGTCGACAACTGGCTCGGATTCGCCCCCTACCTGGTCCACCGCGGCTACTGCGTCTACTCCCTCGACTACGGCCAGCTGCCCGGCGTGCCCTTCTTCAACGGGCTCGGGCCCATCGAGAAGTCCGCCGGCCAGCTCGACGCCTTCGTCGACAAGGTCCTCGCCTCCACCGGCGCCGCCGAGGCCGACCTGGTCGGCCACTCCCAGGGCGGCATGATGCCCCGCTACTACCTCAAGTTCCTCGGCGGCGCGGCCAAGGTCAACGCCCTCGTCGGCCTCGCCCCCGACAACCACGGCACCACCCTGTCCGGACTCACCCAGCTGCTCCCGTACTTCCCCGGAGCCGAGGACCTGATCAGCACCGCCACCCCGGGGCTCGCCGACCAGATCGCCGGCTCCGCCTTCCAGCAGAAGCTGAACGCGGGCGGCGACACCGTCCCCGGGGTGAAGTACACGGTCATCGCCACCAAGTACGACGAGGTGGTCACCCCATACCGGAGCGCCTTCCTGGACGGGCCGGACGTACGCAACGTCGTGCTCCAGGACCTGTGCCCGCTGGACCTCTCGGAGCACGTGGGCATCGGCCTGACCGACCGCATCGCCTGGCACGAGGCGCTCAACGCCCTCGACCCGGCGCACGCCGAACGGACCACCTGCGCCTCGGTCTTCGACTGAGACCGGGGCGCGGGCGGCGGCCCGCCGGCCGGCCGGCGGCTAGCGGCCGTGCCGGCCGGCCGTCGCGCGGCGGCGGGCCATGGCGAACAGCACGGCCGCACCGGCGGCGAGCGCTCCGGCCCCCGCGATCGCGATCACCGGCGTCGCGGAGCCGCCACCGGTCGCGGCGAGGTCCCCGGCCGTGCTGCCGCCGGCCGGCGAGGGCGCGGCGGAGGCCTGGCCGGAGGCCGGCGCGGCGGCGAGCGGGGAGGCGGCGGACCGGCCGTTCGTCTTCGGGTCGTTGTCGCCGTGGCCGTTGTGCTCGATCGTGGACTTGCCCGCGCCGTCGGAGATCTGCTGGTCCGTCGGCGCCTTCGGCGGCTCGACGGGCTTCGCGGAGGAGCCGGTGGAAGGCTGCGCCCCGGGCTTGCCGCCGGGGGTGGTCCCCGTACCGGGCACCGTACCGCCGCTGCCGCCGCTGTCCTTGCCGAAGACCACGTCCGAGCAGGTGTAGAAGGCCTCGGGGCTGTCCGAGCGCTGCCAGATGCTGTAGATCAGGTGGCGGCCGGTCTTCTTCGGGACCGTGCCGCTGAAGACGTAGTCGCCGTTCTGCATGCCCGGGTCGGCGGCCTTCGCGAACGGCGCGGGCTCCAGGTCGGACCACTTCAGCGGCTTCGACGGGTCGTAGCCGTCCTTCGTCACGTACAGCTCGAAGGAGCCCTTGTGCGGGGCGGTCCCCTTGTAGCGGAAGGTGTGAGCCCCGGCCGTCATCGGAGAGGCCGGCCAGTCGGCGCGGGCCAGGTCCAGCCCCTTGTACTTGGCGTTGCCCGCGGAGCACAGCTGCCCGTCCGGGATCAGCGACTTGCTCTGGCCGGCCGCGTTGGCGATGTTCACCCCGTTCCAGTCGTAGAACGCCTGCGGCCCGGCAGCCGTGACGGCCGCCTCGCACGCCGCCGACCTCGGGGCCTCCGGACCCTCCGCGTAGCACGCCGCCACCCGGCTGACGGGGTCCGTCATCGAACCGTGGGCGGCCGCCGGCCCGGCGGCGTACGCGGCCACCGCGAGCGGGGCGAGACCGGCGGCGGCGATACGGACGGCGGTACGGGCGCGGCGTGCGGACATGGGTGGATCTCCTTCGGGCGCAAGGCGGGGGAGCGCCAGCGGAACCGGCCGGCGGCCCTCCCTGGCCCCGCCAAGCTAGCCCGCCGACAGGCCCGTTCGGCCCGGTCGGGGCCCGGGGAGGAGATCCTTAGGCTCCGCTTAAGGAAGGCCTAAGCGGGTCCTCAGGAACCCCTACCCGAGGAGCCCGGCCAGCCCCTCCGGGGTGCGCGCCCGCTCCTCCAGGGCGTCCAGCGCCCGTACGGCGCGGGCCGCCGCCTCCGGGTCGCCGGCGGCCAGCCCGCTCGCCGCGAACTCGTCCTCGTCCAGCCGCAGGACCGACTTGCCGTCCGCCGACACCCACAGGTCCAGGTCCAGGTCGTCGACCACGATCTCGTCCCCGCGCACCACGGCGGGGCGCGTCACGTCGCAGTACCAGCCCTTGAGGACGCCCTCCCCGGTCCACACCTCCTTGACCGCGTACCACCGCGTCCGCCAGTAGTGCTCCACGAACACGTCGCCGGGCTCGAAGCGGACGAACCCGAAGTCCTTCACCCCCTCGGCCGCCCAGGGGGCGCGCACCGAGATCCGGTCCCCGTCGTCGGCCAGCCGCGCCGCCGGATAGCTGATCTTGGTGCGGCCGGCCTTGGTGAGGGTCACGGTCCAGGACTCGGTCATGCGGTGGCTCCCAGTTTCTTCGTGAAGCGCGTCTCGGTCGCGCAGATCTCGTACCCGAACCACGAGTTGATCGCGAGCATCGGGTCGTTCCCGGCGTCGTTGCCGGTGAACGCCTCGGTGTAACCGGCCGCGCGGGCCCGGTACAGGGAGTCGGTCTTGGCGAGCTTGGCCAGCCCGCGGCCGCGGAAGGCGCGCAGGGTGCCCGTCATCGCCGAGCCGTAGCGGGTCGCGCCGTCCGTCCGCGCCGCGGTGAAGGCCGCCACGGCCCCGTCGACGAGGACGACCGTCGTCAGCTCGTGGTCCAGGGTCGGCTGGTGCCAGACGCTGTCCAGCCAGTCCTGGTAGTCGTCCAGCTCCACCGGCACGTCGCCCGGCTCGTCGGCCGTGACCTCCGCGTCGGCCTCGTACAGCGGACGCGGGTCGGCGGCGAAGGCCGACCCGGGCCGCAGCTCCACCCCGGCCGGCAGCTCCCCGGGGAGCGGCGGCAGGGAGCCCGCCGCCAGGTCCAGCCGCAGGAAGTGCGCGGAGCGGCTGGGGCGGTAGCCGTGCCGCTCGGCGAAGCCCCGGTGCGCGGGCTCGTCCAGCACCCACGCGTACGCGTCCACCGCGCCCCGCGCCGCGAGGTGCTCCTCGGCGGCGCGCAGCAGCGCGGACCCGGCGCCGAGGCCCCGGTGCGCGGGGTCGACGTGGACGTTCACGAAGGACAGCCCCGGCTGCGGGCTGTCGTACGCGAGCCCGGCCTGCGCGGTGCCCAAGGGACGTCCGTCGGGGGTCTCGGCCAGGAGCAGCCGGTAGTGCTTCTCGGGGTTGGCGGAGACGAGTTCATGGGCGACGCCCGAGGAAGTGCTGATCATGTAGGGCAGTGCCGCACGGCGGATCCGTACGACGGCCTCGGCGTCGGGCAGGTCGTCGGGCCGGATGTCGCGGACATGGATGGTCATGGTGCGGACGTTACGGGCGGGGATCCCTGCGGCGCCTGCGAATTAAGCGCCGGATGGGGGAGAATCGGCCGCGTGACCTCGACCAACCTCAGGATCAGGATCGACGGCTCGGCCGGCTCGGCCGCCCCGTACGAACAACTGCGCGCGCAGATCGCGGACCGGGCCCGGTCGGGAGCGCTGCCGGCGGGCTACAAGCTGCCGACCGTGCGGGGGCTGGCGGAGGAACTGGGGCTGGCCGCGAACACCGTCGCGAAGGCGTACCGGGCGCTGGAGGCCGACGGGGTGATCGAGACGCGCGGCCGGAACGGAACGTTCGTCGCGGCGGCGGAGGGCTCTTCGCGCGAGGCGGCGACCGCCGCGCAGGCGTTCGCGGACCGGGCCCACCGGCTGGGCCTCACGGAGGCCGAAGCCCTCGCAGCCGCCACCGAAGCCATCCGCGCCCGCTACACCGCCTGAACCTTCCCGACGCGCCGCACTCCTTCCCGACGCGCCGCACTCCTTCCCGACGCGCCGCTCGCGCGGCTCGGCGCCGGGGCGCCTCCCCGGCTTCGCGCCGCTGCGCCGGCCTCCGGCCGTCGGACATGGGGCGGGGTTGCTCTTGGCGGCTGGGGCCGGTGGGTCGGGTGCGGGTGGTGTGCCGCTGCGCGGGGCTGTCCCCTACCCGCCCTTCCACCGTTCCCCGGGCTCCGCCCGGACTCCCGCGCGGCAGCACCGTGTCTGTAGCCGCGCCGACGACTGAGGCGAGAACGGATGAAGGGTGGGGAGGGGCAGGCCCCGCGCAGCGGCGACTCGGCGACCCCGCCCCGGCCCCGCCGGACGGAGTCCGGCGCAGCGGCGCGGAACCCGGGAAGCGCGCCGGCGCTGAGCGGTGCGAGCGGCGCGTCGAAAAGTCAGAGGTACAGGCCCGCCTCCGACGACGGCTGGGCCGGCAGCACCGCCGCCGGCCCCGTCCCGCGCCGGAGGGCGAAGAGTTCGGCCAGGGTGGCGCCCTCGCGGGAGACGCCCTCCTCCGTGCCGAGCCAGTCCACCGCCTCCCGGTGGGTCAGCCGGCCCACCTCGATGCGGGCCAGGCACCGCCCCGGGCGGACCACCGCCGGGTGGAGGCGTTCGAGGTCCTCGTTCGTCGTGACGCCGACCAGGACGTTGCGGCCCTGACCCAGCAGACCGTCCGTCAGGTTCAGCAGCCGGGACAGCGCCTGACCCGCCGTGTGCCGGGCCTCGCCGCGGATCAGTTCGTCGCAGTCCTCCAGCAGCAGCAGCCGCCACCGGCCCTTCGCGGTGCCCTCGTCCTCGCCGATGGCGATGTCCATCAGGTACCCCACGTCGTTGAACAGCCGCTCGGGGTCCAGGACGCAGTCCACCTGGCACCAGTCCCGCCACGACCGCGCCAGCGTGCGCAGCGCCGAGGTCTTGCCGGTGCCCGGCGGCCCGTGCAGCAGGAGCAGCCGGCCGGCGATGTCGTCCGGGGTGACTTTCATCAGCCGGTCCATCGCCAGCGCCACCGGCGTCGTGTAGTTCGGCCGGACGTCCTCCCACGTGCCCGCGGAGATCTGCCGGGTCGTGCGGTACGGGCCGCGGCGCGGGGAGACGTACCAGAAGCCCATGGTGACGTTCTCCGGCTGCGGTTCGGGCTCGTCCCGGGCCCCCTCCGTGGCCTCGCCGAGCACCTTCTCCGCGAGTTCGTCGCTGACCGCCGTCACGGTGACGTCCGCCCCGCGGCTCCAGCGGGAGACCAGTACCGTCCAGCCCTCGCCCTCGGCGAGCGTGGCGCTGCGGTCGGTGTCGCGCGCCGAGCGCAGGACGGTGGCGCGCGGGGGCAGCAGGGTGGCTTCCGCCTTCACCCGCTCGATCGTGACGCTCTGCGCGTACGGCTGCTCGCCCGTCGCGAACCGGCCGAGGAACAGCGCGTCGACGACGTCCGACGGTGAGTCGCTGTCGTCGACATGGAGCCGGATCGGCAGCGCGTCATGCGGGTCTGCTGGCATGGCGCCCATGATCCGGCACGAACTCCCCCCGTGCACCCGTGTTTCGCCGGATCGGGTGGACGGGTTCCCTCTTCAAACCCGGCGCGGGTGAAGATTCCCGCCCCGAACCTCCTTGGCATGGACACTTCCAGACAGCCCCGGCTGCTTGTACCACGGACTCAGTAGTAACCCCCCCACAAGGAGCCGCACACACATGAGCAAGAGAATGTCGCGTTTCGCCGCCTTGACCTCCTCCCTGTTACTCGCCGCGGGCGCCGCCCTCTTCGGCGCCGGCCAGGCGTCCGCCGCGCAGGCCGACTTCGGCTACGTGGCCCTCGGCGACTCGTACTCCTCCGGCGTCGGCGCCGGCAACTACGACAGCTCCAGCGGCAGCTGCAAGCGCACCACCCGCGCCTACCCGGCCCTGTGGGCCGCCGCCCATTCCCCGCAGACCTTCTCCTTCACAGCCTGCTCGGGCGCCCGTACCGGTGACGTCCTCGCCAACCAGCTCGGCCCCCTCAACTCCGGCACCGACCTGGTGAGCATCACCGTCGGCGGCAACGACGCGGGATTCTCGGACGTGATGACGACCTGCGTCCTGCAGTCCGAGTCCACCTGCGTCAGCCGGGTCAACGAGGCCAAGCGGTACGTCGACACCACCCTCCCCGGACAGCTCGACCAGGTCTACGACGCGATCCGCGGCCGCGCCCCCGCCGCCAAGGTCGTCGTCCTCGGCTATCCCCGCTTCTACAAGCTGAACGGCACCTGTGTCGCCGGCCTGACCGAGGGCGAACGCTCCGCCATCAACGGCGCGGCGGACTACCTCAACGCCGCCATCGCCAAACGCGCCGCCGACCACGGCTACACCTTCGCCTCGATCGTCGGAGCCTTCACCGGCCACGAGATCTGCTCCGGCAGCGCCTGGCTGCACAGCGTCAACTGGACCAACATCGGCGAGTCGTACCACCCCACCGCCGCCGGACAGTCCAGCGGCTACCTGCCCGTCTTCTCCGGCAAGGCCTGATCCCCGGGACACCCCTACGGGCTGACGCCCGCGCTCGGTGCGGGCGTGGGCGTCGGCGGCGGTGTCGCGGCCGGTGAGCCGGAGGGCCCGGGAGAACCGGGGGAGGAGGCCCCGCCCGTCGGGGTCTCCTTCTCGCACGTCAGGGAGTACTCCAGCCACGCCGACGCCGTCTGCGCGGGCGCCCGGACCTCCAGCCGGACCGCGTCGCGGGAGCTCGCGCCGGCCGGGTCCCCCGGCTCGGTGTGGTTCAGCTGACGGGTGCGCGCCCCGCCCTCCTCGTACACGATGCTCTGCCAGTCGGCGGCCGGCCCCCCGCCCGCGCCGCGCCTGACCCAGCGGTACTCCACCACCGCCGGGGTCCGGGCCACCTCGACGGTCCCGGTGAAGGCGGGCGCGGAGACCTCGGCCGGCGGGCAGCTCCCGCTGTACGAGGGGCGCGTGGCGTGGGCGTACAGGGTGACGCCCCGCGCGGCGGTGGCGCCGGCGGACGCGGAGGCCGGAGCGGACGCCGACGCCGACGCGGAGGCCGAGGGGGACGCGGAGGGGGACGCCGGGGGCGAGGGGGCGTCTCGCGGCCCCTCCCCGCCCCCGGTGTTCCGCACCAGCAGCCACCCCAGCAGGGCCAGCGCCAGCAGCAGCACCACGATCCCGAGGGTCAGCACCGCCCCCGCCGGCCCCCGGGAACCGCTCCCGGATTCCGGCGCGGGCGTCGGCGCCGGAACCGGCATCGGCGGGGTCCGTCCGGAGCCCGGCCCGTACCCGGCGTCGTACCCCGCCCCGGCGGGGACCGTGGGTGCGGCCGCCCCCGACACCGGCCCGCCGGGGTCCCGTACCGCCCCGCCCGCGCCGACGATCCGCAGCATCCGGGCGGCCTCGGCGGCGGACAGCCGCTCGGCGGGGTCCTTGCGCAGCAGCCCCTCCAGCACCGGCTCCAGCGGCCCGGCACGGCGCGGCGGGGGCAACTCGGAGTCCACGACGGCCCGGAGGGTGGACAGCGGGGTGTCCTTCCGGAAGGGCGAGACCCCCTCCACGGCCGCGTAGAGCATCACCCCGAGCGACCACAGGTCCGACTCCGGGCCGGGCTCGTTCCCCAACGCCCGCTCAGGGGCCAGGAATTCGGGGGAGCCGACCACCTCGCCGGCCATCGTGAGGGCGGGGGACCCCTCCAGGCGGGCGATCCCGAAGTCGCTCAGCACCACCCTGCCGTCGTTGGCGACCAGAACGTTGGCCGGCTTCACGTCCCGGTGCAGCACCCCGGCGTCGTGCGCGGAGCGCAGCGCGGCCAGTACCTGTTCGCCGATGTGCGCGGTCCGCTGCGGGGTCATCGGGCCCTCGCCCTCCAGCACCTCCGCCAGGGAGAGCCCGCGCACCAGCTCCATCACGATCCACGGGCGGCCCTCCTCGCTCGCGACGTCGTAGACCGTGACCACCCCGCGGTGCGAGACGCGGGCGGCCGCCCACGCCTCCCGCTCCAGCCGCCGGTACATGCGCTCGACCTCTGCCGCGTCCAGCCCGGCGGGGGCCCGTACCTCCTTGACGGCGACCTCGCGGCCCAGCACCTCGTCCCGGGCCCGCCACACCACGCCCATGCCGCCGCGCCCCAACTGGCCGAGCAGCCGGTACCGGCCGGCGATGACACGCCCGGCGTCCCCGCTTTCGCTACCGTTCACGCGAACCCCCCTGCGTCACCGGGTGATCACTCCAAGTTAGCGCAGTACCCGCCGGGCGGCCCCCGTCGTGACGACACTGTCACCGACCGCTGCGCAAGGCCCCCCAAGTCGGCCGATTGGCACGGAGAGTGACCGGCGACTCCGCTGAGTAATCGTCAACTACCCGTAATTACAGGGGTAATTCACACCACCGGGATACCCGAGGGCGTTGCGGGGGCGATAGGGTTACCCTGCCCGGGCCGGGTGCCCTCGTACGGGTGGGGAGAGACATGGAACAGATAACGATGCGCAGCAGGCCGCCCCGCGTGCCTGCCATCACCTGCGGCAGCAGCGCGGTCAGCTCGCGCCTCGACCGCCACCTCGCCGTGCTGGGCGGTCCCGCCGCCCCGCGCCACGAGGTCGCCGAGGCGACGCTGCTGATGCGCGAGCTCACCTCGCGCGACCACACGCACGTCCAGCGGAGCCGGAGCGCGCGCGTCGCGCTCTTCGCGCCGCTGCGCAGGCTGCGGCGCACGCTCTTCGGCAGCCGCCGCACCTGACGTCCGCGCAGCCGGCCCCCCGTCCGGCTGCGACCCGGCCCCGTCTCCCCGTCCGGCGTATTCCGGGAACCCCGGCGCCACCCCGGCCTCAGGCGACCACACCGTCCCGGCGCAGTGCCGTGATCTGCGCGTCCGTCATCCCCAGGGCGCGCAGCAAGGCGTCGGTGTGTTCGCCGAGCGCGGGCACCGCACCCATCCGCGGTTCCGTGCCGCCCGGCAGCCCGATCGGCGGGAGCAGCGCCCGCAGCGGGCCCGCCGGCGAATCCACCTCCCGCCAGCGGTCGCGCGCCGCCAGCTGCGGGTGCGCGGCCAGCTGCGCCACCGAGTTGAGCCGCGCGCAGGCGATCCCGGCCGCCTCCAGCCGCGCCACGGCCTCGTCCGCCCCGAGCCGGCCGAGGGCCTCGGCCACCACCGCGTCCGTCTTCTCCCGCCCACGGGTGCGGGCCGCGTTCGTCGCGTACGCCGGGTCCTCCGCCAGGTCCGGCCGTTCCAGCACCTGGACCGCGAGGCGCCGCCACTCCCGGTCGTTCTGCACCGACAGCAGCACCCGGTCCCCGTCGGCCGTCGCGTAGGCGTCGTACGGCGCGATCACGGCGTGCGCGAGACCGGTCCGTACGGGCTGCTCCCCGGCGTGCATCGTGTGGTGCAGCGGGTGCCCCATCCACTCCGCGAGCGCGTCCAGCATCGACACCTCCACCGGCCCGCCGCGCCCGGTGACGCCACGGCGCAGCAGGGCCGCGAGCACCCCCGAGAAGGCGTACATGGCGGCCGCGATGTCCGCCGCCGGGATCCCCGCCTTCACCGGCCGCTCGGGAGTGCCCGTCACCGAGACCAGCCCCGCCTCGCACTGCACGAGCATGTCGTAGGCGCGCTTGTGGGCGTACGGGCCCTCGGCGCCGTAGCCGGAGATGTCCACGGCGACCAGGCGCGGGTAGCGGGCGCACAGCGCGGCCGCGTCGATCCCGAGCCGGGCGGCGGCCCCGTGCGCGAGGTTCTGCACGAACACGTCGGCGCCGTCGAGCAGGCCGTGCAGCACCTCCAGTCCGCGCGGGTCCTTCAGGTCCAGGGTGAGGGACTCCTTGCCGCGGTTGGCCCACACGAAGTGCGAGGCCAGTCCTTGGGCCGCGGTGTCGTAGGCGCGCGCGAAGTCACCGCCGTCGGGCCGCTCGACCTTGATCACCCGGGCTCCGAGGTCGGCGAGCTGGCGGGTGGCGAAGGGGGCCGAGACGGCCTGTTCGACGGCGACGACGGTGAGGCCGGCGAGGGGGAGGGGTTCGGTAGCCATGGGGTCTGCCTACCGGGTGGAAGCCGGGTCTGTCACCCGTGTCCGGAGCCCAAGCCCAGCGGAATGTCCGGATTGCATGAGTAAGGTGCGGGCGTCCGCCGTCGCGCCGTACCGAAATCGCCCATGAGAGCCCCGACCGCCGCCGCATCCCCCGCCCGCTCCGCAGCCCGGCGAACGGCGGTCGTCGTGATAGCGCTGCTGGCGGGCGTGGCGGTGACGGCGGCTCCGTCCGGGGCCGCCGGGCGGGGCCCGGATCCGGTGACCGTGAGCGCGTCCGGTGCCGACGGCGTCGTGACGAGCGCGCCGGGTTGCCCGGCCGGGCCGCTCACCGACGGCCGGACGCTCGGCGGCGGCGCCGTGCTGAGCCCCGGCGCCTTCTCCTCGCTGCCCAGCCAGATGGCCGTCAACCTGCCCTTCCGGGTCGGCGGCACGCAGTCCGCGCTCCCCGCGGCCGACACCCAGGTGACCATCGCCAACGCGCGGGGGTTCGTGACGGTGCAGCTGGACGGGGGCACCTGCGACGCGCCCGGCCTCATGTACAACGGAGCCACGGCGTCGGGGGCCGGAACCTGGCACGTCGTGCCGAACGCCACCTCGACGAACTCCTACCGGGGTGCCTCGGGCAGCGGGTTCTTCAGCATCAACGCCGACGTCACCCCCGGCACCGACAAGCTGTGGGGTCTGGACCTCCTGGGGAGCGTATCGCCCCTCCAGCCGCAGGTGGCCGTGACCCACCGCGCCTACTGGGGCGGCATCGGCAACTACCTCACGCGCACGCTGAGCGTCGAGTACCGGATCCGGAACACGGGCTCCGGCGACGCCTTCAACGTCAAGCTCCTCGACGCCCTGCCGACGGGGTCCGGGATCACCCGTCTCGGCCCGGTGCCGCAGGCGGTGGGCTCGATCCGGTCCGGCGCCACCGCCTCGGTGGTCGTGCGCTACCGGGTGTGCGGCCTCTCCGTCATCGGCTGCCGCTTCACGGCCGGCACCCAGACGTCGTTGACGGACGCGCTCGACGGCAACCCGCAGACGGCGACGGTCCCGGTGACCGTGCGGGTGCCGGTCACGCCGGTGCCGTAACGCCCGTCGGCGACCGCGTCCTGACCGGTCCTCAGCCCTGGCCGCGTCCTGACCGGTCCTCAGCCCTGGCCGCGCGCGAACCGGCGCGTGGCCAGCGGCACGAACAGGGCCAGGAGCAGCAGCGACCACAGCACCGCTCCCGCCACCGGATGCGCCGCCGGCCAGGACGCGCCCGGTGCGGCCGCACCGCCCGCGTTCCCGCACAGCTCCCGTACGGCGGTGGCCGCGGCGCTGATCGGGTTCCATTCCGCGACGACCCGCAGCCAGCCGGGCAGTCCGGCCGTCGGCAGGTAGGCGCTGGACAGCATCGGCAGCACGAAGGTGGCACCGCCGAGCTGGCCGGCGGCCTCCTCGCTGCGGCTCACCAGCCCGAGGTACGTGCCCACCCAGGCGGTGGCGAAGCGGAACAGCAGCAGCACGCCGAGCGCCCCCAGCGCGCCGGGCAGTCCGTTCTCCACCCGCCAGCCCATCGCCAGCCCCACCAGCATCAGCGGCACCATCGACACGGCCGTGGTCAGCAGGTCGGCGGCGGTCAGCCCCAGCGGCAGCGCGGTCCGGCTCATCGGCAGCGTCCGGAAGCGGTCCACGACCCCCCGGTGGGCGTCCTGGGCGGCGGTGAACAACCCGGTCATCAGGCCGTTCGCGGCCGTCGCGGCGAGCAGCCCGGGCACCAGGAACTCGCGGTACTCGGCGCCCGGCATGGCGAGCGCGCTGCCGAACACGTAGCCGAAGAAGAGCAGCATCGTGATCGGCATCGTCTGGGTCAGGATCAGCAGGGCCGGGGCGTGCCGGGCCTTCTGGAGCTGGCGGGTGAGGATGGCGCCGCCGTCCGACAGCAGGGTGGTCATGCCGCGTGCTCCTTGTCGTCCGCGGGGGCGGAAGGGGTTCGGGTGAGGCGCAGGAACACCTCGTCGAGGGTGGGCGGGCGCAGGCTCGCGTCGGTCACCGGGATCCCGGCGGTGTCGAGCTCGCGGATGATCCGGGGCAGGGTGAGCCCGTCGTCGAGCACGGTCACGCCGACGGTGAGCCGCTCCTCGTCCAGGGCGGGCCGTCCGCCCGTGAGCTGGTCGAGGACCGCGGCCGCCCCCGCGAGGGCGGCCCGCTCGGCGACGGCGACCTCGGCACGCGCGCCGATCCGGGCCTTGAGGCCGGCCGGGGTGCCGGTGGCGACGGCCCGGCCCCGGTCCACGACCACGATGTCGTCGGCGAGCCGGTCGGCCTCCTCCAGGTACTGGGTGGTCAGCAGCACGGTGGTGCCCCCGGCGGCGAGGCCGCGCACCGCCGACCAGATCTGTTCGCGGGCCGCCGGGTCGAGGCCGGTGGTCGGCTCGTCGAGGAAGAGCACCCGGGGGCGGGTGACCAGGCCGGCGGCCAGGTCCAGGCGCCGCTTCATGCCGCCCGACCAGGTGGAGGCCACCCGGTCGGCGGCCTCTTCG
Source organism: Streptomyces sp. NPDC040718 (assembly GCF_055593565.1). Taxonomy (NCBI): domain Bacteria; kingdom Bacillati; phylum Actinomycetota; class Actinomycetes; order Kitasatosporales; family Streptomycetaceae; genus Streptomyces; species Streptomyces sp. NPDC040718. The sequence goes on from NZ_JBVIXO010000016.1 coordinate 93,221, forward strand.
AGGCCGAAGCGCTCCAGCAGCTCGTCGGCACGGGTGCGCCCGGCCCGCCCCCGCAGTCCGGCGAGGCGGGCGAACAGCCGGAGGTTCTCCCGGCCGGTCAGGTCCCCGTCGACGGAGGCGTACTGGCCGGTGGCGCCGATGGCGCGGCGTACGGCGGCCGGGTCGGCGGCGACGTCGTGGCCGGCGACCAGGGCGCGTCCGCCGGTGGGGGCGGTGAGCGTGGTGAGGATCCGCACGGCGGTCGTCTTGCCCGCGCCGTTGGGGCCCAGCAGCCCGCAGACGGTGCCTTCCGGCACTGCCAGGTCCAGCCCGCGCAGGGCGTGCACCTCGCCGTAGTGCTTCTCCAGACCCTCACTAAGTACAGCGTACGTAGTTGTCATATGGCGCACCCTACCGTACTACGTACGGCGTACGTAACTAAGATGGTGCGGAGACGACGACGAGGTGATGTGACCGATGACAGCCGGCGGGCGCCCCGCTGAACCCGAAGTGATCTGGGCCCGCCCGCAGCGGGCCGGCCGCGGGCCCCGGCCCGCGCACAGCCGCGAGTCGATCGCGGCCGAAGCCGTGCGGATCGCCGACGCGGAGGGGATCGAGGCCGTATCCATGCGGCGGGTGGCGGCCGGGATCGGCGCCGGGACGATGTCGCTGTACAACTACGTCCCCCGCAAGGAGGACCTGTACGAGCTGATGGTCGACGCGGTCAGCGCGGAGTACGACCTCACCCCGCCGACCGGCCACTGGCGCGCCGACCTGCTCGCCCTGGCCCGGCAGACCCGGGACGTGATGCGCCGCCACCCCTGGCTGCCCCGGCTGCTGAGCCCGGTCTACGGCTTCAGTCCCAACGCCCTGCGGTACCTGGAGCACAGCCTGGCCTGCCTGGAGCCCCTGGAGGTTTCCGGGGCCGAGAAGCTGGAGCTGATCGCGTCCGTCAACGGCATGGTGGCCACCTTCGTGGCGGGGGAACTGGCCCTGGCCGAACGGGCCCGCTCGCTGCCCTGGAGCGAGGCCGCCGAGGAAGGCGTACGAACGGCCTGGCTCGGCTCGCGGCTGGCGACGGGGGAGTACCCGAGGCTCACGGCCGCCCTCACCGAGGGCACCCCGGTGACCGCCGCCGGGACGGACATGACGGAGGTGTTCGACCGCGCGGTGTCCCGGCTGCTGGCGGGGTGGGTCTGAGCGCCCGTCGTCAGAGCAGCGCGAACTGCCCGCCCGGGCCCTCCTCCTGGTGGTCCAGCACCGACGCCGGACGCCGGGCCCAGCGCGGCGGCGGCAGCACCCCGGCGGCCTCCAGCTCCCCGGCCCGCAGCAGCGGCCCGGGGGTGAACGCCTCCCGCTCCGGCACCAGATCGGCCAGCAGCGCCAGGGTCGTCACCAGGGCGAGCAGCTCGGAGGTCCAGGACTGCGGCCACTCGGCCGGCCCCAGCCCCTCCAGGCCGCCCGCCTGCGGGTCCCGGTGCGCGCACCGGGCGGCGAACCACGCCTCCAGCACCCGGGCGCCCTGGACCTCGTACTCCCAGGCCCCCGGCGGGACGGGGGAGACGGCCCCGTCCCCGAGGGTCAGCGTCTCGCCCTCCGGGTCGTAGCCGAGCCCCTCCGGCCAGGCCGTGACCGCCGCCCGGACGTAAGGCCGCCGCCCGCCGGGCAGCCGGGGCGGCTCTCCGCCGCGCGCGCCGCGCAGCTGGACGGCCAGCAGCCGGTGGCCCAGCTCCAGGCCGGCCCGCCAGCGCTCCGGGTCCGCCGCGAGCGGGACCTCGTACCCCCGGGGGCCCGGCCGGCCGGCGGCGAGGATCCAGCACAGCACGTCCTCCGGGGTCACCCAGCCGCCGTGGCGCCCGCCCAGCAGGGGCAGCAGGCCCGGCGCGAGGTTCGGCTCGGCCCCGCCGGGGCGCCGGTGCAGTGGGCGGATCCGGCCCAGCCGGCCCGCCGGGAGGTGGGCGGTGGCCAGCAGGCCGGGCGCCTCCAGCAGGAACACCTGCTGCGCGTCGCGCACCCGCCACAGCTCGGGGCGGGCGGAGTCGATCAGCCGCTGGTCGGGCAGCAGCCACTGCTCGTCGAAGGGTGCGCGGAGCACCCGTACGGGGTCCGGGAAGGCGCCGGGCGCGTCGGCGAAGCGGGCGGTGGCCGAGCGCTGGCCGGGCAGCGCGGCAGCCCCGGCGGACGGCGTACGGGCCCGGCTCGGGCGGAACAGCCGCTCCCGCTCCGCCCCTTCGGCTTCGGTCAGGGCCGTCCAGCGGGCGCGCAGGGTGGCGGGATCGGGCGCCGCCACCCAGTCCCGGCCCAGGCGCAGGCCGCCCACGGCCCAGGGCATCAGATCGTCCAGCAGCGGTACGTCAGCGCTCACCCGGCAGATGGTAGCGACGGCCCGCAGGGGCCGGGCCGTGTCCCGGCCGAAGCGTTACGCTCCTTGTATGTGTATACGTCCCGTACGTACGCACCCGTTCCGACCGAGGAGCCGGTCATGAGCATGTACGACGAGTATTCGACCCCGTCGCAGGCCGAGGGCGAGCGGCTCGACGAGGACATGGACGAGCGGGAGAAGATGCAGCGGCACCCGCAGACCATGCGCACCACGCCCTCCCAGGCCGAGGGCGAACGCGTCACAGAAGAGAACGAGCAGCAGAAGTAGGAGGTTCCCGGATCCGGACCCCGGGCCCCGGACCCGGACCCCGGGCCCCGGACCCGGACCCCGGATCCGGACCCCGGATCCCGGATTCCGGATTCCGGTCGCCGGAGCCCGCTCAGGGTGCTTCGACGGTCACCGTGAAGGAGAACCGGTCGCCCCGGTACCGGATCCGGGCCACATCGACGACCCGCCCGTCCTCGTCGTAGGTCACGCCGGTGTAGTGCAGGATCGGGCTCAGCAGGGGCACCTCCAGTAGCTCGGCCGTGACCGGATCGGCCAGCCGCGCCTCCACGGTGTCCGTGATCCGGCTGATCCGTACACCGACCACGTCGCGCAGCACCTTGGTCATCGGCCAGCGCTCCAGGTCGGCCAGGTCCACGGCGTCGGCGAGCTCCGGACGGACCGCGTTCTCCGCCCAGTTGGTGGGCTCCCCGCTCTCGCCGTCGCGCCGGAGCCTGCGGTACGTGACCACCTCGGCGGTGTCCGGGAAGTGCTCCAGCAGCTCCCCGGACACGGGCGTGCGCTCATGGCCCAGCACCGTCGTCAGATCGCCCGACTGTTGGGCCACGATCGCGTCCACCGAGCCCAGCAGCCGTACCGGCGCACTGCGCATCGCGCCCGGCTCGATGAAGGTCCCGCGCCGCCGGTGCCGGCTGATGAGGCCCTCGCCCTCCAGCTCCTTGAGCGCCTGGCGCATGGTCAGCACGCTCACCCCGTAGTGCTCGGCGAGCTGCTCCTCGGTCGGCAGCCGCAGCGAGGCGTCCGGAGTGCGCCCCAGTATCGAGGCGCGCAGGGACTGGGACACCTGGTACCAGAGCGGCAGCTTCCGGTTCAGTACCAGGGAGTCGGGGGCGAAGGCGGTCACGGGTCGTTCTCCGTACGGGCCGGCTGTCATCAGCCGAAGGGGCGGGGCGGTGCGCAGGGGACACCGGCATGTTAGGCACGGAAGTGGCGCTGGAGACCCTCCCATACGTCGTCGTATCCGCGCTGGAGGTGCTCCGCCACCGCGGCCTGGGGGGTGGCGGTGATCGGCCAGCGGGTCTCGAACATGAAGGCCAGGCCGTCGTCGATCTTCTGCGGCTTCAGCTCGGCGGCGCTGGCCTTGTCGAAGGTCTCCCGGTCCGGGCCGTGCGCGGACATCATGTTGTGCAGCGAGCCGCCGCCCGGCACGAACCCCTCGGCCTTGGCGTCGTAGGCGCCCTCGATCAGGCCCATGTACTCGCTCATCACGTTGCGGTGGAAGTACGGCGGGCGGAAGGTGTCCTCGCCGACCAGCCAGCGCGGGGCGAACACCACGAAGTCCACGCCCGCCAGGCCCGGGGTGTCGGACGGCGAGGTCAGCACGGTGAAGATCGACGGGTCGGGGTGGTCGTAGCTGATGGACCCGATCACGTTGAACTTGCGCAGGTCGTAGACGTACGGGACGTGCGTGCCGTGCCAGGCGACCACGTCGAGCGGCGAGTGGCCGTAGGTCGCGGACCAGAGGTTGCCGCAGAACTTGTTGACCACGTCGGTCGGGCGCTCCACGTCCTCGTACGCGGCCACCGGCGCCCGGAAGTCCCGCGCCGCGGCCAGGCCGTTGGCGCCGATCGGGCCGAGGTCCGGCAGCTCGAAGGGCTGCCCGTAGTTCTCGCAGACGTAGCCGCGGGCGTCGCCGTCCAGCAGCTCGACGCGGAAGCGGATGCCGCGCGGGATCAGCGCCACCTCGCCGGGGCCCGCGCTCAGCAGGCCGAGCTCGGTGCGCAGCAGGAGGCCGCCCCGCTCGGGGACGATCAGCAGCTCGCCGTCCGAGTCGCTGAAGACCCGGTCGGTCATGTCGGCGTTGGCGGAGTAGAGGTGGACGGCCATGCCGGTGCGCTGGGTGGCGTCGCCGTTGCCGCCGAGGGTCCACAGGCCGGCCAGGAAGTCGGTACCGGGGGCCGGGTCGGGCAGCGGGTTCCAGCGCAGCCGGTTGGGGTCCGGGACGGCGTCGGTGAAGGGCGCGGTGCGCAGGGCGCCGTTGTCCACGCGGGTGAAGGCCGGGTGCGCGGCGGAGGGGCGGATCCGGTAGAGCCACGACCTGCGGTTGTGGCGGCGCGGCTCGGTGAAGGCGCTGCCGCTGAGCTGCTCGGCGTAGAGGCCGAGGGCGGCGCGCTGGGGGGAGTTGCGGCCGAGCGGGAGCGCGCCGGGCACGGCCTCCGAGCCGTGCTCGTTCCCGAAGCCGGTGAGGTACTCCAGCGCCTCCGCCGTCTTCCTGGCCTGCTCACTCATGGGCTGCTCCCGCTCCGTCGAAGGAATCCTATGGTCGACAGTAGGATTCCCGGCCCCTCCCCGTCAACGCCGTCTTGCGGCCACCGTCCGAAATCCCCCGCCGGGCGGCCGGGCGGGTCGGGGGCCGACGGGCACTGGCGCGCGGGCCGGGGTCTGGCGGGGGCGGGCGGTCGCAACGATCCGGTCAACGCGCCGCGGGAATCCGCGCGAGGGGATCCCAAAAGATGAACATTGCTCTACTCTCTCGCGCATGTCGTGGACCCGCAGGTTCCCTGCCGTGCCGGCGGCGCTCCTCGCCGCCCTCCTCGCCCTCCTGTCCCTCCTCGCCGCAGCGCCCGCCGCCCGCGCGCACGAGGAGCGCCCCGTCGCCCTTCCCGACGGCACCGGATCCGTCCCCGTCCACCGGGCGGCGGCCGAGCCCGACCTGCTGGTCTGCAAGACCGACCGGCCCGCCTTCGAACGCCGAGTGGCCGGCTTCCCGCAGGAGCTCCGCCGGCGCAACCTCGACCTCTACGAGCGCTGCGAGAAGAGCGGCTACCGCCACCTCCAGCAGGCCGTGGACGCCGTCGACCGGCCGGGGATGAACATCGCGATCCTGCCCGGCCTCTACGAGGAGGAGCCCTCCCTGCCCGCGCCGGCGGGGGAGTGCGCGAACCTCAAGGCCCCCAACTCCTCGCTGGGCTACCAGATCCTGTCCTACGAGCAGCAGGAGAAGTGCCGCCACAACCAGAACCTCGTGGCCATCCTCGGCAAGACGAACCTGCAGATCGAGGGCACCGGCGCCGCCCGCACGGACGTCGTCATCGACGCCAAGTACCAGAAGCTGAACGCCATCCGCGCCGACCGGTCCAACGGGATCTACTTCCGGAACTTCACCGCGCAGCGCACCACCTTCAACTCCCTGTACGTGCTCGCCGGCGACGGCTTCGTCATCGACGACGTCCTGACCCGCTGGAACGACGAGTACGGCTTCCTGACCTTCGCCAGCGACCACGGGCTCTACAAGAACTGCGAGTCCTACGGCAACGGGGACTCCGGGATCTACCCCGGGAGCGCCTCCGACATCAACGACGGCCGCGGCTACGACGTGCCCCGCTACTCCATCGAGATCACCGGCTGCCGCAGCCACCACAACATGGTCGGCTACTCCGGCACCGCCGGGGACTCCGTATGGGTCCACGACAACGAGTTCGACCAGAACATGGGCGGCGCCTCGATGGACAGCGCCTTCCCCGGACACCCCGGACTCCCGCAGAACCACGCCCGCTTCGAACGCAACCTGATCCACGACAACAACGCCGACTACTACCACTACGTCGCCGACGGCACCTGCGCCAAACCGCCCGTCGAACGCGGCTACGAGCAGGGGGTGGTCTGCCCCCAGATCTCCATGCCGCCCGGCACCGGCATCATCACCGCCGGGGGCAACTGGAACCTCTACGAGGACAACTGGGTGTACGGGCACCGGCGCGCGGGCTTCTTCCTCAGCGCCGTCCCGGCCTTCATCCGGGGCGAGGAGCGGTGGTCCAAGCAGACCGACACCTCCCACCACAACCGGTACGCGGGCAACGTGCTCGGCAAGGACAGGTCCGGGGCCTCCCGGCCCAACGGCACCGACGTGTGGTGGGACGGCCAGGGCAGGGGGAACTGCTGGCAGGACGGCCCCGACGGCTCCACCCCCGGCACGCTCCCGCAGTGCGGGAAGGAGCGCGGACAGGTCAGCGGCTCCTCGGCCCGGCTGGTGGGCGAACCGGTGAAGCTGACCCAGCTGATGGTCTGCGCCGACTACAGCGTCCAGGCCCGCAAGCTCCCGGCGGGCTGCGACTGGTACGGCGCCCGGGGCCTGGAGCGGGTGGAGACGCAGATCGCGGTGGCCGTGGCAGCGGTGCTGCTGCTGGTCGGCGGCACGCTGTGGTGGCGGCGCCTGCGCGGCTCCCGGCTGGGCACGGTGGCATCGCTGACCGGCCTGGCCGGGCTCGCCCTCGACGTGGCCGGCTCCACGACGCCCCTGGTGGACACCCCCGTCCCGGCCCTGGCCCTGCTCCTGCTCGGCCTGTGGTGGACCGGGGCCGGCCTGGCGCTGCGCCCCGAACGCCCCTGGCTGGCGCGCCTCACCCTGCTCCTGGGCGCCCTGACCCTGCTGGACGCCTTCGACAAGGCCGTGCTGATGATCCCGTGGATCCCGCTCAGCCCCGCCTGGGTACGGGCCCTGGCCGCGGTGGTGTGGGTGCTGTGGGCGGTCGTCGCGTCGGCCCGCCCGGGCCCGGCCGCCCCCGCCCGCCCCGCCGGCCCGGGCGACGACCCCGCCGGCGACCGCACCCCCGTCCCGGCGGGCCCGGCCCCGGCCCTGAGCGCCACCGCCGACACCCCGGCCCCCGCCCCCCACCCCGACGGCGGCCCCGCCTGACCCCCGGCCCCACCCGCCACCACGGCGGGGGCCCGCCACCACGGCCCCCGCCCCACGGCGCCGCCGCACGCCCGGCCCCGCCGGGGCTCCACCACCCCCGCCCGGCCACGGCGGCCCGCCCCACGACCGGAGGCCCGAAGTGAACGTGCCCGCAGAGACCCGCATCCGGTGCGACGTGTGCCGGACACCCGCCCCCCGGACCCGCCCGCACCGGCGCCCCGCCCGCACGGCGGCGCTGGTGACCCTGCTCCTGCTGCTCGCGGGCGGTGCGGCGACGGGCTGCGGCGGCCGGGCCACCACCCACCACAAACCCGGCACCACCCACGAACAGGCCTCGGGCAGCGCGGGCACCCTCCTCGAAGCCCAGGACGGCGGCGGCCACCGCCTGCGCGAGGTCCCGGCCCAGGGGGCGCCCGAGGTGAAGCTCACCGCCCGCCCCGACTCCGAGGACGGCTGGAACCTCCAACTGGCGGTGGCCAACTTCCGCTTCACCCCCGACAGCGTCGGAGGCGCCGCGCTGACCGGCGCCGGCCACGCCCACCTGGAACTCGACGGCCGCAAGCTGGCCCGCGTCTACGGCCCCTGGTTCCACCTGCCCTCGGCGCAGGTGCCCGAGGGCGCGCACACCCTGACCGTCCGCCTGTACGCCGACGACCACACGGCCTGGGCCGTGGCCGGCAAGCCGGTCGAGGCGGCGGCCGCGCTGACCGCGGGCCCCCCGGGCCAGGGAACCCACAGCCACCCCGCGCCCACCCCGACCGGCTCCCCGGCAGCGCCCACGCCACAGGACGCCCCAGCCCCACCGGTCGACCGGACCGTCACCCTCACCGTCCGGGACGGAAAGGTGGTGCCCGCCACCGGCCGTACCGAACTGAAACGGGGCGAGCGCCTCGCCCTGCGCGTCACCAGCGACCGCGCCGACACCCTGCACGTCCACGGCTACGACAAGGAACTCGCCCTGCCCGCGGGCCAGGAGGCCACCCTGGTCCTGACGGCCGACCGCACGGGCCTCTTCGAGGTCGAGACCCACGAATCCCGCCTCGTCCTGACCCAGCTCCTCGTCCGATGACCCCGACGCTCCCCGCACCCCCGACGCTCACCGTGCCCCCGACGGCCCCGGCGGCCTTCACGGCGCCGCAGCCGGGCCCCGGGCCGGGCCAGGGCGTGGTCCTTCACCCGGCCGACCCGTCAACCTTGCTCGCACACGGGATCGGCTCCCAGCACGACCTGCCGATCTCCCCCTTCTACGCCTTCGCCGGCGCCTTCACGGCGCTCTTCGTCTCCTTCCTCGCACTCGGCCTCCTCTGGTCCGTCTCCCGCTTCCGCGGCGACCGCTCCGGCCTCGCCCTGCCCGCCGGGATCCAGCGGGTGGCCGACGCGCCGGCCACCCGCACCGCCCTGCGCGGACTGGGCCTGGCCGCAGCCCTCGCCGTGCTCCTCCACCTCCTCCTCGGTCCCGACGACCCCGACCGCAACCCAGCTCCCGGCGCCGTCTACGTCCTGCTGTGGGTCGGGATCGTGCCCGCCTCCCTTCTCCTCGGCCCCGTCTGGCGCCTCCTCAACCCGCTGCGCACCCTGCACCGCCTGCTCGCCCGGGTCCGCCGCCACCCGCCCGGGGCCGGCCGGCCCCTGCCGCCCCGGGTCGGCCAATGGCCGGCCGCAGCCGGGCTGTTCGGCTTCACCTGGCTCGAACTCGTCGCTCCCGATCCCGCATCGACCACCACCCTCCTGTCTGCCCTCACCGCCTACGCCGCCGCCCACCTGCTGCTCGCCGCCCGCTTCGGCGAGAGCTGGTTCGCCGAAGCCGACGCCTTCGAGGTCTACTCCGGCCTCCTCGCCAGGCTCTCCCCCCTCGGCCGCCGCAGCGACGGCCGCCTGGTCCTGCGCAACCCCTTCCACGGACTCGACGCGACGCCCGAGCGGCCCGGACTCGTCGCCACCGTCTGCGTCCTGCTCGGCTCCACCGCCTACGACGGCTACTCCGACAGCCCCGCCTGGATCAACACCCTTCAGACCTCCCCCCTCGGCCGCACCCCCACGGCCACGCTCGGACTGCTCGCCTCCGTCGCCCTCGTCGCCACCCTGTACTGCCTGTGCGCCGCGGCCACCCGCCTCGTCAGCGGCCCGCACCCCCGACCGCTGACCGCCTTCGCGCACTCACTCGTGCCGATCGCCCTCGGCTATCTCACCGCCCATTACTTCTCCCTCCTCGTCACCGAAGGACCACGCACAGTAAGCATGGCACTCGGCACTGACAACGCCCCCGATCCCAGTCCCCCCTTGGGCCAGGGCGGTCTCGCCGCCCTCCAGGTGATCGCCGTCGTCGCCGGCCACGTACTCGGTGTGATCGCCGCCCACGACCGCTCCGTACGCCTCTTCCCGCCGGCGAAGGCGGTGGCCGGCCAGCTGCCCCTGTTCGCCCTGATGATCACGTACACGATCGGCGGGCTGACGCTCCTCCTGAACTGAGGACCGAGGCCCCGTACCGCTGGACCCGCGAGCCAGGAGCGGCATGATGGACCCCGTGCCTCCCGCCCACCCCCTGCGCAGGACCCCGGTCCAGCAGCGCAGCGCCGACCGTCTCGCCCGGATCCTCGACGCCTGCGCGGAACTCCTCGACGAGACCGGCTACGAGAACCTCAGCACCCGCGCCGTCGCCCTGCGCGCCGGCGTGCCCATCGGCTCGGTCTACCGCTTCTTCGGGAACAAGCGGGCCATGGCCGTCGCCCTGGCCCAGCGCAACCTGGAACAGTACGCCGAGGGCATCGAGCGGCGGCTCGCGCTGCTGCCGGCCGCGCACTGGCGGCCCGTCGTGGACGCCGTGCTGGACGAGTACCTGGCCATGAAGCGCAGCGTCCCCGGCTTCGCCCTCGTGGACTTCGGAGTCCCCGCCCCGCCCGCCGACGGGCCCGCCTCCGACCCCAACCACCTGGTCGCCACACGCCTGACCGGGATCCTGTGCGCCCACCTCGAACTCGCCCCCCGCCCCGAACTGTCCCGCGCCGTCCTGGTGGCCGTCGAGGCGACCGACGCGCTGGTCCAGCTGGCCTTCCGGGCCGACCCCGCCGGCGACCCCGGCATCGTCGCCGAGACCCGGGCGATGATGCACGCCTATCTGGCCCGCGTCCTGGACTGACCCCGCGGGGGCCCGGTCCCTCCCGGACCCGACGGGCCGCCGCAGACCCCTCCCCACCGTGCCTACCGGTCGGTATGCTCGGGGCGCCCGCCGCGCCCGCGCCGCGGCCCGCCGCCCCCAGGAGGGCCCATGCCCCGCACCGCCCCGCGAATCTGCCCCCTCTGCGAAGCCACCTGCGGCCTCACCCTCACCATCGACGGCACCACCGTCACCGGCGCCCGGGGCGACCGCGACGACGTGTTCAGCCGCGGCTTCATCTGCCCCAAGGGGGCCGCCTTCGGCGCCCTCGACGCCGACCCCGACCGGCTGCGCACCCCCCTCGTCCGCCGCGACGGGCAACTCCGGGAGGCCACCTGGGAGGAGGCCTACGACGCCATCGCCGCCGCCGTCCCCGCCCTCGTCCGGGAACACGGCGCCCAGTCCGTCGGCATCGTGCTCGGCAACCCCAACGTCCACACCATGGCCGGAGCCCTCTACCCGCCGCTCCTCGTCAACACCCTCGGCACCCGCAACCTCTTCACCGCCAGCACCCTCGACCAGATGCCCAAGCACGTCTCCAGCGGGCTCCTGTTCGGCGACCCCTTCGCCATCCCCGTGCCCGACCTCGACCGCACCGACTTCCTCCTCCTGATCGGCGCCAACCCGGTCGAGTCCAACGGCTCCCTGTGCACCGCCCCCGACTTCCCCGGCAGACTCAAGGCCCTCAGGGCCCGGGGCGGCACGCTCGTCGTCGTCGACCCGCGGCGCACGCGCACCGCCAGGCTCGCCGACGAGCACCTCGCGCCGCGCCCCGGCAGCGACGCCCTGCTGCTGGCCGCCCTCGCCCACACCCTGCTCGCGGAGAAGCTCGCCGACCCCGGGGCGCTCACGGAACACACCGAAGGACTCCGGGAACTCTCCGACGCCCTCGGGAGTTTCACTCCTGAGGCGGTCGCCCCCGCCTGCGACCTGCCGGCCGACCGGATCCGCGCCCTCGCCCGGGAGCTGGCGGCCGCGCCGACCGCCGCCGTCTACGGACGGATCGGCAGCTGCACCGTCGAGCACGGCACGCTCGCCAGCTGGCTGGTGGACGTACTGAACATCCTCACCGGCAACCTCGACCGGCCGGGCGGAGCCCTCTTCCCGCTTCCGGCGACCGGCCCGCGGCCCCGGCCCGCCGGGCCCGGCAGGGGGTTCGCCCTCGGCCGCTGGCGCAGCCGGGTCAGCGGGCACCCCGAGGTCAAGAGCGAACTGCCCACCGCGGCCATGGCCGAGGAGATCGAGACCCCGGGAGAGGGACGCATCCGCGCCCTGATCGCCATCGCGGCGAACCCCGTGCTGTCCGCCCCCGACGGACGGCGGCTCGATGCGGCACTCGCCGGGCTCGACTTCATGGTCAGCGTCGACCCGTACCTCAACGAGACCTCGCGCCACGCCCACGTCGTCCTGCCCCCGCCGCCGCCCTCGCAGAGCGCGCACCACGACTTCGCGTTCAACGGGTTCGCCATCCGCAACCAGGTCCGCTACACCCGCCCCGCCGTCCCCCTCGAAGCGGACCGGCTCGACGAGTGCGAGATCCACGCACGGCTCGTCCTGGCCGTCTCGGGCATGCACGGCTCCGCCCAGCCGTCCGCCGTCGACGACATGGCGATCCAGGGCGCCCTCGCCAAGGAGACCGCCGACCGCCGCTCCCCGCTCCACGGAGCGGACCCGGCCGCCCTGGCCGCGCTCCTCACCGGCGAGTCCGGTCCGGAGCGCAGGCTCGACCTGATGCTGCGGCTCGGCCCGTACGGAGACCTGTTCGGCGCCGGCGGCCGCCCGGACGCGACCGCCGCAGGGGACGCGGGCGCCGACGACGGTACGCGGACCCGTGCGGGCGCGCCCGGGGAGACGGCCGGGCTCAGCCTGGAGCGGCTCCTCGCCCACCCGCACGGAATCGACCTGGGCCCGCTGCGGCCCCGGCTCCCGGGCCTGCTCCGCACGAGCAGCGGCAGGATCGAGCTGCTCCCGGAGCCGATCGCGGCCGAGCTCCCCGGGCTGCGCGCGGCGCTCGCCGCCCGCCCCGCCGCCCTGGTGCTCGTGGGCCGCCGCCACCTGCGCTCGAACAACAGCTGGTTGCACAACGTCCCGGCCCTCACCGGGGGTTCCAACCGGTGCATCCTCCAGGTCCATCCCGTCGACGCCGGCCGGCTCGGCCTCACCGACGGGGGCCGGGCGCGGATCACCGCCGACGGGGGCAGCCTGGAGGCGCCGGTGGAGGTCACCGACGCCGTCCGCGCCGGTGTCGTCAGCCTCCCGCACGGCTGGGGCCACGACCGGGCCGGCACGCGGCTCGCGGTGGCCGGTGCCGAACCGGGGGTCAACGTGAACCAGCTGCTCGACGGCACCCGGCTCGACCCGCTGTCGGGCACGGCGGTGCTCAACGGCTTCCCCGTCACCCTGACACCCCTGCCCTGAGCTGGGGTTTTGCTCGTATTGCTCACACGTGGACGTCTTGTTGGCGCAAGGAGGCGGCACCTACCTTCCCTGCATGCTGACCTTCCTCGGCTTCGCCATGATCGCGACCTTCCTGGTCCTGATCATGCTGAAGAAAATGTCGCCCATCGCGGCGCTCGTCCTCATCCCCGCGCTCTTCTGCGTGTTCGCCGGAAAGGGCGCGCACCTGGGGGACTACGTCATCGACGGCGTCGGCAAGCTCGCACCGACCGCCGCCATGCTGATGTTCGCCATCGTCTACTTCGGCGTGATGATCGACGTCGGCCTGTTCGACCCGATCGTCCGGGGCATCCTGCGCTTCTGCAAGGCGGACCCCATGCGGGTGGTGGTCGGCACGGCCGTCCTCGCCGCGATCGTCTCGCTCGACGGGGACGGATCGACCACCTTCATGATCACGGTTTCGGCCATGTACCCGCTGTACAAGCGGCTCGGGCTGAGCCTGGTGGTCATGACCGGTGTCGCCGCGACCGCCAACGGCGTGATGAACACCCTGCCCTGGGGCGGCCCCACGGCCCGCGCGGCCACGGCCCTGAAGCTCGACGCGGCGGACATCTTCGTCCCGATGATCCCGGCCCTCGCGGTCGGCCTGCTGTTCGTCTTCGTCCTGGCCTACGCCCTCGGCGTCAGGGAGCGCCGCCGGGTCGGAACCCTGCTGCTGCCGGGCACGGAGACCGCCGAGGAGCCCCTGGTGGCGGCCGGCGCCGGGGAGGCCGCCGCTGCCGCCCGCACCTCCGGCTCCGTTCCCGCCCCGGGCGCGGCAGCCCCGGACTCGGAGTCCGGCCCGGGGGCGGCCGCCGCCGAGGTCGCCGAGGCCGCCGGAGCCGCTGCCGCGCCGGCCGACGGCGACGGGTTCCAGGGGCTGGATCCCCGGCGCGCGACGCTGCGTCCCCGCCTCTACTGGTTCAACGCGGGCCTCACCGCCGCCCTGCTCACCGCGATGATCATGGAGCTGCTGCCCATCCCGGTGCTCTTCCTGCTCGGCGCGGCCCTCGCCCTCACCGTGAACTTCCCCCACATGCCCGACCAGAAGGCCCGGATCGCCGCCCACGCGGACAACGTCCTCAACGTCGCCGGCATGGTCTTCGCCGCCGCCGTCTTCACCGGCGTCCTCACCGGTACCGGCATGGTCAAGCACATGGCCGACTGGCTCGTCGGGGCCATCCCCGAAGGGATGGGCCCGCACATGGCCCTGGTCACCGGCCTGCTCAGCCTCCCCCTCACCTACTTCATGTCGAACGACGGCTTCTACTTCGGCGTCCTGCCGGTACTGGCCGAGGCGGGCGCCGCGCACGGGGTCTCCCCGCTGGAGATCGCCCGCGCCTCCCTGGTCGGACAGGCCCTGCACATGTCAAGCCCGCTGGTTCCGGCCGTCTACGTCCTCGTCGGCATGGCCAAGGTCGAGTTCGGCGACCACACGCGGTTCACCGTGAAATGGGCGGCCCTCACCTCCCTCGTGGTCCTGGGGGCAGGGATGGTTTTCGGCATCATCTGACCGTCGGGGCCCCTGGCGGACCGAAAACTACCGACGCTAGTTTGTAGGGTGTGTCGACGAGGTCAGGTCCACGCGCTCGTAGGTGCTCGGGAGGAATGCCATGAAGGCCCACGACGGGATGTACATCGGCGGGGAATGGCGGCCCGCCGCCGGAACCGGCCGGATCGAGGTGGTCAACCCGGCCGACGAGCAGGTCATCGGCGCCGTTCCGGCCGGGACGGCCGAGGACGTGGACGCGGCGGTACGCGCGGCCCGCGCGGCCTTCCCCGGCTGGGCGGCCACCGCCCCGTCCGAGCGGGCCGCGCTGATCGGCGCCCTGCGCGACGCGCTCGTGGCCCGCAAGGGCGAGTTCACCGAGACCATCACCGCCGAGCTCGGCTCCCCGCTCGGCTTCGCGGAGCTCGTGCACGTCGGGGCCCCCGTCGCGGTGGCCTCCTCGTACGCGGAACTCGCCGCCTCCTACGCCTTCGAGGAGAGGGTCGGGAACTCCACCGTCTTCATGGAGCCGGTCGGCGTGGTCGGGGCCATCACGCCCTGGAACTATCCCCTGCACCAGGTCGTTGCAAAGGTGGCACCCGCTCTCGCCGCCGGCTGCACCGTCGTCCTCAAGCCGGCCGAGGACACCCCGCTGACCGCACAGCTCTTCGCCGAAGCCGTGCACGAGGCGGGCATCCCGGCCGGAGTCTTCAACCTGGTGACCGGCACCGGCCCGGTCGCCGGCCAGGCGCTGGCCGAGCACGAGGGAGTCGACCTCGTCTCCTTCACCGGCTCGACCGCCGTCGGCAAGAAGATCGGCGCCATCGCCGGTGCCGCCGTCAAGCGCGTCGCCCTCGAACTGGGCGGCAAATCGGCGAACGTCATCCTGCCCGGGGCCGATCTGGCCAAGGCCGTCGCGGCGGGCGTCGGGCACGTCATGAACAACACCGGCCAGAGCTGCAACGCGCTCACCCGGATGCTCGTCCACCGGGACCAGCACGAGGAGGCCGTCGCCCTCGCGGCCGCCGCCGTCGCCGCGTACCCCTCGGGCGACCCCCGCGACCGGGCCACCCGCCTCGGGCCGGTCGTCAACGCCACCCAGCGCGACCGCGTGCGCTCGTACATCCACAAGGGCGTCGCGGAGGGCGCGCGCCTCGTCGCGGGCGGCCTCGACGCGCCCCACGAGCGCGGGTACTTCATCGCGCCGACCGTCTTCGCCGACGTCACCTCCGACATGACCATCGCCCAGGAGGAGATCTTCGGCCCCGTGCTGGCGATCCTCCCCTACGAGGACCACGACGACGCCCTGCGCATCGCCAACGGCACCGTCTACGGGCTGGGCGGCGCGGTGTGGGCGGCGGACGAGGAGACGGCCGTGGCGTTCGCCCGCCGGATGGACACCGGCCAGGTGGACATCAACGGCGGCCGGTTCAACGTGCTCGCGCCCTTCGGCGGCTGCAAGCAGTCGGGCGTCGGCCGAGAACTGGGCGCGCACGGCCTGGGGGAGTACCTCCAGACCAAGTCCCTGCAGTTCTGACCCCCGGGACTCCCGCAGTCCCGGAAGCCCCGCAGTCCCGAAACCCCCGCAGTTTTGAAGACATGGAGACGACGACCATGGTCCGCGCCGCCATCCTGCCCGCCGTCGGAGCCCCGCTGGAGATACGGGACATCGTGCTGCCCGCTCCCGGACCCGGGCAGGTCCGGGTGCGGCTGGCCGCGGCCGGGGTCTGCCACTCCGACCTCTCCCTCACCGACGGCACCATGCGGGTGCCCGTCCCCGCCGTCCTCGGCCACGAGGGCGCGGGGACGGTCCTCGCTGTCGGCGAGGGGGTTACCCACGTCTCCCCGGGCGACGGGGTGGTGCTCAACTGGGCGCCGTCCTGCGGGGAGTGCCACCACTGCCGGATCGGCGAGGTCTGGCTCTGCTCCGAGGCCCTGGCCGGTGTCGGCGCGGTCTACGCCCATGACGCCGAGGGCAACGAGCTGCACCCCGGGCTCAACGTCGCCGCGTTCGCCGAGGAGACCGTCGTCGCGGCGAACTGCGTGCTGCCCGCGCCCGCCGGGATCCCGCTCCCCGAGGCCGCCCTCCTCGGCTGCGCCGTCCTGACCGGCTACGGCGCCGTGCACCACAGCGCCCAGGTCCGCCCGGGCGAGTCGGTCGCGGTGTTCGGTGTCGGCGGGGTCGGCCTCGCGGCCCTCCAGGCCGCCCGGATCGCCGGCGCCGGGCCGGTCGTGGCCGTCGACGTCTCCCCGGCCAAGGAGGAACTGGCCCGCGCCGCCGGGGCCACCGACTTCGTCCTCGCCTCCGACACCACCGCCAAGCAGATCCGCGGCCTCACCGGCGGGCAGGGCGCCGACGTGGCCGTGGAGTGCGTGGGCCGCGCCGGGACCATCCGTACGGCCTGGGAGTCCACCCGCAGGGGCGGGCGCACCACGGTCGTCGGCATCGGCGGCAAGGACCAGCAGGTGGCCTTCCACGCGCTGGAGATCTTCCACTTCGCCCGCACCCTCAGCGGCTGCGTGTACGGCAGCAGCGACCCCGCCCGCGACCTCCCGGTGATCGCCGAACACGTCCGGGCCGGCCGCCTCGACCTGGGCTCCATGGTCACCGACCGCATCACCCTGGACGGCATCCCGGCCGCGTTCGACGCGATGGTCGCGGGCAAGGGCGGCCGCTCGCTGGTGGTCTTCTAGCACGGAGGGCGGGGGGCGCGCGGGCCCCGGCCTACACCCCCGGCGCGCCCGCCCGCAGGGCCTCGTACTGGAGGGTCAGGCCGTCCAGGAGAGCCGTCAGGCCCGTGTCGAAGGCACCCTCGTCCACCTCCCGCCGGCGTTCCGCCAGCAGGTGGGCCTGGCCCAGGTGCGGGTAGTCCGCCGGGTCGTACGCCGTCTCGTCGTCCACGAAGCCCCCGGCGAACGAGGCCACCGCCGAGCCCAGGATGAAGTACCGCATCAGGGCGCCGATCCGGGTCGCCTGGGCCGGGGGCCACCCCGCCGCCGTCATGGCGCCGAACACCGCGTCCGCCAGCCGCAGCCCCGCCGGGCGCCGGCCCGGCCCGCGGGCCAGGACGGGCACGATGTTCGGGTGGTCCGCCAGGGCCTCGCGGTACGAGTGCGCCCAGTCGTACAGGGCGCCCCGCCAGTCCTTGCCGCCGTCGAACATCGACAGGTCGACCTTCGCGCTCACCGCGTCCGCGACCGCCTCCAGGATCGCGTCCTTGGTCCGGAAGTGGTTGTAGAGCGAGGGCCCGCTGACCCCGAGGGCAGCGGCCAGCCGCCGCGTCGAGACCGCTTCCAGCCCTTCCTCGTCCACGAGCGCGCCCGCCGCCTCGACGATGCGGTCTCTGCTGAGGAGGGGCTTGCGCGGTCTGGCCATGCGCCACATAGTAGGCCCTGCCCCGCCATAAACTACCGCCGCTAGTTTAAGAGCCCGAGAGCGGCCGGACCACGCCCCGGAGGGCCCCGTGAACCTGGAGCTGAGCGAGGAGCAGGAGGCCGTGCGCCGCCTCGCCCGCGCCTTCACCGACCGCGAGATCGCCCCGTACGCCGCCGAGTGGGACCGCGCCGAGAGCGTGGACCGCTCCATCGTGAAGAAGCTCGGAGACCTCGGCTTCCTCGGCCTCACCGTCCCCGAGGGGTACGGGGGCTCGGGCGGCGACCACCTCTCCTACGTCCTCGTCACCGAGGAGCTCGGCCGCGGGGACTCGGCCGTGCGCGGCATCGTCTCCGTCTCCCTCGGGCTGGTCGCCAAGACCGTCGCCGCCTGGGGCAGCGAGGAGCAGAAGCGGGCCTGGCTGCCCCGGCTGTGCTCCGGCGAGGCGCTCGGCTGCTTCGGCCTGACCGAGCCCGGCACCGGCTCCGACGCCGCCGCCCTCACCACCCGCGCCGTGCGCGAGGGGGACGCGTACGTCATCAGCGGCAGCAAGATGTTCATCACCAACGGCACCTGGGCCGACCTCGTCCTCCTCTTCGCCCGGACCGACCCCGCGACCCCCGGCCACCGGGGGATCTCCGCCTTCCTCGTCCCCGCCGACAGCCCCGGCCTGACCCGCCGGGAGGTCCACGGCAAGCTCGGCCTGCGCGGCCAGGCCACCGCCGAACTCACCCTCGACGGCGTCCGCGTCCCCGCCTCCGCGATGCTCGGCCCCGAGGGCAAGGGCTTCTCCGTGGCGATGTCGGCCCTGGCCAAGGGGCGGATGTCGGTGGCCGCGGGCTGTGTCGGCATCGCCCAGGCGGCGCTGGACGCGGCGGTCTCGTACGCCGCCCGGCGCGAGCAGTTCGGCAAGCCGATCGCCCAACACCAGCTGGTCCAGGAGCTGATCGCCGACATCTCGGTCGACGTGGACGCGGCCCGGCTGCTGACCTGGCGGGTCGCCGACCTGATCGACCGCGGGCGGCCCTTCGCCACCGAGTCCTCCACCGCCAAGCTCTTCGCCTCCGAGGCCGCGGTGCGCGCGGCGAGCAACGCCCTCCAGGTGCACGGCGGCTACGGCTACGTCGACGAGTACCCGGCCGGGAAGCTGCTGCGTGACGCCCGCGTCATGACCCTCTACGAAGGCACCAGTCAGATCCAGAAGCTGCTCATCGGCCGCGCCCGCACCGGGGTCTCCGCCTTCTGACCCCGCCGAGGGCGGGCGACGGCTGAGTACCCGTCTGAGTACGCGCGCGGATGTGGTCCGCGTCGCGGCGCCGGATGCTGGGGCCATGAACGAGACACCGGTCAAGCAGCAGAACACGGGGGCGTACTACGGCCAGGCCGTCGCCTCCTTCGGCATCGCCCTGGCCGCCGTGGCCGTGGGGATCTACAACATGGACGTCGACGGCTGGGTCCGGGCCTTCCTCGGGATCGCCGTCCTCTACCTGACCACCTCCGCGTTCACCCTGGCCAAGGTGGTCCGAGACCGGCAGGAGGCGACGCAGATCGTCAGCCGTGTCGACCAGGCGCGGATGGAGAAGATGATGGCGGAGTACGACCCCTTCTCGCCGAAGTAGCCCCCGCTGCCGCTGCCGCTGCCGGTCCGGTCCGGTCCGGTCCGGGCCGAAAGGCGGGCCTAAGCGCTTGCTCACCCTCCGGTAAGCTGGTGTCTTCCTACAGGACGAAGAGGGTGGGCGAGCGATGGACAGCGCGGCGGAGACGACCGGCGGCTACCAGCCGTGGTCGGAGGTCACCCCCGACGCCGCGCGGCGGCTGCTCGTGGCGGCCGTCGACGCCTTCGCGGAGCGCGGGTACCACGCGACCACCACCCGCGACATCGCCGGCCGTGCCGGCATGAGCCCGGCCGCGCTCTACATCCACTACAAGACCAAGGAAGAGCTGCTCCACCGGATCAGCCGGATAGGCCACGACAAGGCGCTGGAGATCCTGGAGACCGCCGCCTCCGGGCCGGGGACCGCCGCCGACCGGCTGGACGCGGCCGTGCGGTCCTTCGTGCGCTGGCACGCCGCGCACCACACCACCGCCCGCGTGGTGCAGTACGAGCTCGACGCGCTCGCCCCGGAGCACCGCTCCGAGATCGTCGCCCTGCGCCGGCTGAGCGACGCCGCCGTGCGCCGGATCCTCGCCGAGGGCGTGCGGGCCGGGGAGTTCGACGTCCCCGACGTCCCGGGCACCACCCTCGCCGTGCTGTCGCTGTGCATCGACGTGGCCCGCTGGTTCAGCACCGCCGGACAGCGCACGCCCGACGAGGTCGGCGGGCTCTACGCCGACCTCGTGCTCCGGATGGTGGGCGCGCGCCCGGCCGCCGGGGCGGCTCAGAAGTAGTAGCGGGACACCGACTCCGCGACGCACACCGGCTTCTCGCCGCCCTCGCGCTCCACGGTCACCGTCGCCGCGACCTGCACGCCGCCGCCCGCCTCGGTGACCGCGGTGATCACGGCGGTGGCGCGCAGCCGCGAGCTGACCGGGACCGGGGCGGGGAAGCGCACCTTGTCCGTGCCGTAGTTGATGCCCATCCGCATGCCCTCGACCCGCATGACCTGCGGCACCAGGCTCGGCAGCAGAGACAGCGTCAGGTAGCCGTGCGCGATGGTGGAGCCGAAGGGCCCGGTGGCGGCGCGCTCCGGGTCCACGTGGATCCACTGGTGGTCACCGGTCGCGTCCGCGAAGAGGTCGATCCGCTTCTGGTCCACCTCCAGCCACCCGCTGGGGCCGAGCGGCTCGCCGATGCCGGCTCGCAGCTCCTCGGCGGATGTGAAGATCCTCGGTTCGGCCATGCCCTGCCCCTGTCTTCCGCTGTCCACTGCCGTTTCCGGCCCCTCAGTCGAATAAGCGCTTGCTCAGCATGCTGGGGTCCTGGTGCGTCTGTCAACGGACGTCCGACTAGGCTCGGTCGTGTGCCGCAGATTCCCGAGAAAGTCCACGAACTCACCGTCGGCCAGCTGTCCGCGCGCAGCGGCGCGGCGGTCTCCGCCCTGCACTTCTACGAGGCCAAGGGGCTGATCAGCAGCCGCCGCACCTCCGGCAACCAGCGCCGCTACAACCGCGAGGTGCTGCGCCGCGTCGCCTTCGTGCGGGCCGCCCAGCGCGTGGGCATCCCTCTCGCCAGCATCCGCGAGGCGCTGGCCCAGCTGCCGGAGGAACGCACCCCCACGCGCGAGGACTGGGCGCGGCTGTCCGAGAGCTGGCGCACCGTACTGGATGAGCGGATCAAGCAACTCAGCCGCCTGCGCGACCACTTGGACGACTGCATCGGCTGCGGCTGCCTCTCGCTGAAGAACTGCGCGCTGTCCAACCCGGACGACGCCTTCGGCGAGCGGCTCACCGGCTCCCGGCTGTCCCAGTAGCCGCGGCCCCCCTCAACTCCACGGCGGCCGAAACCAGTTCGGCATTCGAGCGCGCCGCCCGCCCGTCCGGAAGGTGCAGCACCTGCGCCACGCCGATCCGCGCGCCCGCACCGCAGCGCGCGGCCAGCCGCAGCACCGGCCAGGCGGCGGCCTCCCGCCCGTACAGCACCACCGGCACCGGGGGCAGCCAGCGCAGCCCCGCGACCAGCGCCGGGTCGGCCGCCGCCAGCTCCGCCACCAGCCGGACCCGCGCCGGCTCCGGCGGGGCCCACTCCAGGAACCGGGCCAGCGGCTCCGGCCCGGCCCCGCCGCCCAGCGGGACCACCGCGTCCACCGCCACCCCGCGCTCCAGCAGGGCCCGCGCCAGCTCCCGCGCCCCCGGCTCCGCGAACGGCACCGCAGCCCGCTCCGGCAGCACCGTCCAGGACCGCACCCGCTCCAGCCGCCCCGCCGGATCCGGCTCGGCCGCGACACCCGCCGGAACCGTCAGAGGTACGCGGACCCCCGCGCCGCGCAACTCCTCCAGCAGGGGCCCCACCACCCGGGGCGAGAGGCTCTCCCGCCCGCACGGGGTCCGCGGGTGCACCAGCACCTCGCCGGCCCCGGCGGCCACCGCCTCCAGCGCAGACCGGGCCAGATCCCCCGGGGACAGCGGCACCGCCGCCCCGTCCGCCGCGCCCCGCGAGCCGTTCAGCCCGACCTGGAGCACTGCCGCACCCGCCCGGCCGGCACCGCCCGCCCCGCTCACGCCGCGCCCGCCGCCTGGTGCCCCACCACCGCCTCCGTCAGTGCCGGCCGGGGCACCACGATCCCGCAGCCCCCGCACAGCGGCCCGTCCCACGCCCACGCCCCGGCCCACGCCGACGGTCCCGACAGCGCGGCCGGCCAGCGCAGCTCCTCCTCACCGCAGACCGGGCACGCCGTCCCCGGCTCCGACTCCAGGGCGGCGACCAGCCGCCGCAGCACCTCGCCCAGCGTCCCCTCCGGCCGCACACCCGGGTCGGCGCACCGCACCACGGCGTCCCCGCTGCCGCCCCAGGCCCACTCCGGCCGCCTCACCCCGTCGTGCTTCTCGCGTCTGCGCCGCTCCGCGAACTGCCGCTCGTACTCCAGCCAGACCGCCCGCGCCTCCTCCAGCTCCTCCAGCGCCGCGACCAGCCGCAGCGGGTCCGCGCCCCGGTCCTCGGGAGCGATCCCGTGCCGGTCGCACAGGTGCCACCACGTCGCCCGGTGCCCGTAGGGCGCGAACCGCTCCAGGCAGCGGCGCAGCGAATGGCGCCGCAGGGCCCGGTCGTTGCGCGCGTCGCGCACCTGGTAGGCCAGACTCCGAAAACCTGCCACCGTACCTTCACCTCCGCCGTGCCATGCCCACACCAGTGACCGCGTCACTCCGTCGAACGAAGCAACCCCCCGCGACGTGCCCAACATGCCCGGCAGGATGTGGGCGCATGCGGGGGCGGTCGAGGCGTACGGGTGGCACATGGCCGGAACTCAGCGCCCCATGCGCCCCGCCCCGACCACGATCCGGGCCAGTTCCTCGTGGCAGATGTCGCTGTGCGCCCCCGACGGGGCACCGCCCCGGCGCACCACGGAGCCCGCGTCCACACTGACGCAACCGGCCTCCGGCAGCCCGCTCCGCAGGGCCTCCTCCAGGCTCAGCCGGGGCGCGCCGGGCACGGCCTGCACCCCGTCGTGCCCGACCGCGCCCCACCGCTCGTCGAAACCGAGCAGACCGGCCGAATCACCCGCCATCCGGGAGGCCAGCGGGTAGAACACGCGCAGCGCCGAGTCATGGGCGGAATGGCAGGCCACCACCGGTCCGTCCACCCTGCGCTGGAGCCCGCCCAGGGCCCCGCCGCGCCGCCGGTCGTGGGGGAGGCGCTCGCTGAACGCGTAGTGGGAGAAGGCCCCCTGGAGCAGCGTCAGCGACTTCACGTGCCGCGCCCCGTCCGCCACGGCCCGCAGGGAGAAGGACACCACCCGGGCGCCGAAGCTGTGGCCGACGAGGTGGACGCGCAGGGCCGGCCGGCGTCCCGCGAGGTCGGCGAGGACCGGGCCGAGCCCGTGCTCGCCGACCAACCCGGCCCGCTTCTTCATCTCGTAGTACGTGGCCTGGCGCAGCAGCTCCTTGGCCCCGCCCCACAGGGCGCGCGCCCCGTCGCCGGCCGCGAGCGCGGGAACGCCGTCCTCCGCGGCCCCCGCCCGGGCCAGGGCCTCCGTCAGGGCCCGGCACACCTCGACGGTGTCCCGTACGAAGACGGCCGGCGCCTCCGGACCGGCGGCCGGGTCGTCCGCCGGGTCGGCGTGCACGAGCCGGCGGACCAGCACCCCGAACTCGGTGATCGCCGCGGGCTGTTCCGGCTGCTCCGCGAGCAGCGCGGCGACCCGGTCCAGCTCCGCCTCCCGTCCCGGCCAGAACACCCCGAGCGCCGCCCGCGCGGCATCGTCCAGGGCCGGCCCGGATACCGTCCCCGGCAGGGCGCCGTGCGGGTCGAAGTCCGGGATCGGTTCGTCCGGGAAGCGGATGGAGGGCCACACAACCCCCACGTACCCCAGCCGCACCCCCGGCCCCACCAGCCCCGGGAAAGGGGCGAAGAAGCGGTCGAAGAGCCGGGCCGAGGTGGACCGGTCGCTGTTCCAGCCGTGGGCGAAGACCAGCAGGTCCGTCGCCTCGATCCGGGCCACCGCCGCCCGCGTGGCCGGATCCACGTCGCCCTGGGCGTCGAAGGTCAGCTCCTGGTACGGCCCCACCCCGATCCCGGCCGCCGCCGTCACACCGCCGCTGTCCACCATGGCCTCCCCCTCCCCGTCCGACGCCTCCGGTGCTCGCAGCATCCCGCCGCGAGGCCGCGTGGGCCAGACCCGTGACGGCACCCTTCCGCGTGAACCGTCCGGCCGGGGGAGGGGTCCGGCCGGGTCTCAGGGGTAGAGCAGGTACCCCGTCCGCACCGCCGAGAACCGGGCCAGCCCGGCGGCCCAGGCGTCCGCGATCTCGTCCACCCCCGCGCCCGCGTCCACCATCTTCC
Organism: Streptomyces sp. NPDC040718; assembly: GCF_055593565.1. Lineage (NCBI taxonomy): Bacteria > Bacillati > Actinomycetota > Actinomycetes > Kitasatosporales > Streptomycetaceae > Streptomyces > Streptomyces sp. NPDC040718. The sequence goes on from NZ_JBVIXO010000016.1 coordinate 117,392, forward strand.
GCACCCGGTCCGTCCCGGTCAGCCGGTCGATCCAGTGGTCCGCCCGCCACCCGAACCCGGTCCACACCCGCCGCGCCGTCACCAGCAGTCCGATCCCCGCCCGCACCGGATCGAAGGCCTCCCGGTCGTGCACGACCAGCCGGACGCCGCCGCAGACCTTGCCGGCGTGCTTGGAGAAGGCCGGGGTGAACCAGGTCTCCCGGAACCACACCCCGGGAAGCCCCAGCCCGTTCGCCGCCTCCGCCCACCGCCGGTCGACCCCCTCCGCGCCGACCACCTCGAAGGGAGTGGTCGTGCCCCGGCCCTCGGACAGGTTGGTCCCTTCGAAGAGGCAGGTCCCCGCGTACGCGAGCGCCGTGTCCGGGGTCGGCATGTTCGGGCTCGGCGGCAGCCACGGCAGGCCGGTCTCCCCGAAGAAGGAACCCCGCCGCCACCCCGACATCGGCACCACCCGCAGCCGGGGGCCGGCGCCCTTCAGGAACTCGCCGTCGAACAGCAGGGCCAGCTCGGCCGCCGTCATCCCGTGCGCCAGTGCGATCGGCTCCCGGCCCACGAAGCTCGCGTACGCCCGCTCCAGCACCGGCCCGGACGCCCGCCGCCCGCCCACCGGGTTGGGCCGGTCCAGCACCACCACCGCCTTGCCGGCGAGCGCGGCCGCCCGCATGCAGTCGTACAGGGTCCAGATGTAGGTGTAGAAGCGTGCCCCGACGTCCTGGATGTCGAAGACGACGGTGTCGATCCCCGCCGCCGTGAACACGTCCGCGAGCGGCTGCCCGCTCTTGCCGTACGTGTCGTACACCGGCAGTCCGGTCGCCGGATCGCGCCCGGCCGCCTCGGACCCGCCCGCCTGGGCCGTCCCGCGGAAGCCGTGCTCCGGCCCGAACACCGCGACCAGGTCCACCCGTTCGTCGGCGTGCAGTACGTCGACCAGGTGGCGGGCGTCGGCGGTGATCCCGGTGGGGTTGGTGACCACCCCGACCCGCTGTCCGGCGAGTTCCGCGTACCCGTCGGCGGCGAGCCGCTCGAAGCCGGTGCGCACCCGCTCGGCGGCGGCCGCCGGCCCCGCCCCCGCGCCCCCCACGGCCCCTGCGGCCCCCACGGCCCCCGCCAGTCCCAGCACCCCGCGTCGCGACAGCGTCATCCCGCCACGCTAGAACCCGCACCCCTTCCACCGTCACATACCGACCGGTTAGTCTGCCGGGATCCGGCCGACCCGGCCGACAGTGACGAAAGGTGACCCCCGTGAGCGCGAGCGCGTACCAGGACCAGCGAGTCGTCGTCACCGGCGCGGGCGGCGGCATCGGCGCGGCCCTCGCCCACCGCTTCGCCGCCGAAGGGGCCACCGTCGTCGTCAACGACCTCGACGCCGCCAAGGCCGCCTCCGTGGCCGACGCCATCGGCGCGACCGGCGCCCGGGCGATCGCCGTCCCCGGAGACGCCTCCGCGGTCGTCGGGGAGGCGCGCGAGGCCCTCGGCGGCACGGTCGACGTGTACTGCGCCAACGCCGGACTCGCCTCGGGCGGAGACGCCTTCGCGGACGAGGCCGTCTGGGAGGCCGCCTGGGACACCAACGTCATGGCGCACGTGCGCGCCGCGCGGGCCCTGCTGCCCGACTGGCTGGAGCGCGGCAGCGGCCGCTTCGTGTCCACGGTCTCCGCCGCCGGGCTGCTGACCATGATCGGAGCGGCCCCGTACAGTGTCACCAAGCACGGTGCCCTCGCCTTCGCGGAATGGCTGTCGCTGACCTACCGCCACCGGGGCGTCCGGGTCCACGCCATCTGCCCGCAGGGGGTACGCACCGACATGCTGACCGCCTCCGGTTCGGCGGGGGAGCTGGTCCTGGCGCCGACCGCGATCGAGCCGGAAACGGTCGCCGAAGCGCTGTTCGACGGCATGGAGAAGGGCCGGTTCTTGATCCTCCCGCACCCCGAGGTGGCGGACTTCCACGCCGCCCGCGCGACCGACCCCGACCGGTGGCTGCACTCCATGAACCGCCTCCAGCAGAAGTGGGAGGGCTCGTGACGTCCCCCTCCGGGTCCCCGTACGCCGCCCGCCCGTGGCTGGGCCGGCTGAGCCCCGCCCAGCTGGCGCCCGTGGCGCCGCCGGCGAGCGTGCTGGACGCCTTCCGGGCCGCCGTGGCCCGGGCGCCGGAGCGTGCCGCGCTGGCCTACTTCGACGGGCGGATCGGGTACGCCGAGGCCGACGCCCTCTCGGACTCGCTGGCCGGCCACCTCGCCGGCCGGGGGGTCGGGCGGGGCGACCGGGTGGCGGTCATGCTGCAGAACACCCCGCACTTCGTGCTTGCGGTGCTGGCCGCGTGGAAGGCCGGGGCGGTGGTCGTGCCGGTCAACCCGATGTACAAGGCCGGAGAAGCCGGGCACGTCCTGCGGGACTCCGGGGCGGTCGCCCTGGTGTGCGAGGGGGCTGCCTGGGAGGGGTACCTGCGGGAGGCGGTCCGGGGGACCGGGATCCGGACGGTGCTGACCGCCCGTGACCGGGACTTCCAGACCCGGAACGACCCCCGGGTCTTTCCCGGGGCCGGGTCGGCCGCCGGGGGTTCCCGCTGCGCGGAGCCGTCCCCTGCCGACCCTTCCTCCTCTCCCGGACCCGGTCCGGCGGGACCCCCGGCCGCGGACGCCGGCGCGTCTCCACAGGGCCGGGGACAGGGGCCCCGCCCCCGGACCCCCGCGCCCCAGCCGCCGGCAGGGCCGGGTGCGGCTCGGGCGCCGGTCCCCGCAGACCTGCTCGACGTGGCCCGCCAGGGCCACCCCGCGCCGGGCGATCCCGGCCTCCGCGCCGCCGACACCGCCCTCATCAGCTACACCTCCGGCACCTCCGGCACCCCCAAGGGCGCCATGAACCCGCACGGGGCGATCACCTACAACGCCACCCGGCAGGTCACCGGCCACCCCCTCCCCGAGGGCGCCGGGTACTTCGCGCTCGCCCCGCTCTTCCACATCACCGGCCTGGTCTGCGAGCTGGCCGCCTGCTTCGTCAACGCGGGCACCCTTGTCCTCGCGCACCGCTTCCACCCCGGGGCCGTACTCGACGCCTTCCTCGAACACCGCCCCGCCTACACCATCGGCCCCGCCACCGCGTTCACGGCCCTGGCCGCGCACCCCGACGCCACCCGGGACCACTTCGCCTCCTTCCAGGTGGTCTCCTCCGGCGGCGCACCGCTCCCGCCCGCGCTCGTCGAACGCCTCCGCGCCTCCTTCGGGTTCTACCTGCGCAACGGCTACGGCCTCACCGAGTGCACCGCCCCCTGCGCCTCGGTCCCCGCGCACCTGGAGGCACCCGTCGACCCCGCCACCGGCACCCTCTCCGTCGGGGTACCGGGCGCGCAGACCCTCGTACGGATCCTCGACGGGCACGGCGCCGAGGTCCCGCTCGGGGAGACCGGGGAGATAGCCGTGCGCGGACCGCAGGTCGTCCCCGGCTACTGGGGGCTGCCCGGGGCCACCGCCGAGGCCTTCCCCGACGGCGAACTGCGCACCGGGGACGTCGGTTTCATGGACCCCGACGGCTGGCTCTACGTGGTCGACCGCAAGAAGGACGTGATCAACGCCTCCGGGTTCAAGGTCTGGCCCCGGGAGGTGGAGGACGTGCTCTACACCCACCCCGCCGTACGGGAGGCGGCCGTGGTCGGCGTGCCGGACGCCTACCGGGGCGAGAGCGTCAAGGCGTACGTCAGCCTGCGCCCGGGCGCCTCGGCCGGGCCGGCCGAACTCGCCGCGTACTGCGCGGAGCGCCTGGCCGCGTACAAGTACCCGCGCCAGGTGGAGATCCTGCCTGTTCTTCCGCAGACCACCAGTGGCAAGATCCTGCGACGAGAATTGCGCGACCGCGGCTGAAAACAGTCGGAGGATCAGGAGAGGAAGGCGAGCACCATGGCCGCCAGGACCACCGAGGGCCCCGAGGACGGAAACCGGGAGACCCCGGTGCCGCAGCGGCTGCTCGCCGTCGCCACCAGGCTCTTCGCCGAACGCGGCTACGACCGCACCTCAGTCCAGGAGATCGTCGAGGCGGCCGGGGTGACCAAGGGGGCGCTCTACCACTACTTCGGCTCCAAGGACGACCTGCTGCACGAGGTGTACGCGCGCATGCTGCGCCTCCAGCAGCAGCGGCTCGACGCCGTGGCCGGATCCGACGCCCCCGTCGAGGAGCGGCTGCGGGCCGCCGCCGCCGACGTCGTGGTCACCACCATCGAGAACCTCGACGACGCCATGATCTTCTTCCGGTCGATGCACCAGCTCAGCCCGGAGAAGTACAAGCAGGTACGGGCGGAGCGCCGGCGCTACCACGAGCGGTTCCGGGCACTGGTCGAGGAGGGCATGCGCAGCGGGGTCTTCGCCACGGCCACGCCGGCCGACCTGGTGGTGGACTACTACTTCGGCTCCGTCCACCACCTGTCCACCTGGTACCGCACGGACGGCCCGCTCACCCCGCACCAGGTCGCCGACCACCTCGCCGACCTCCTCCTCCGCTCCCTCCGCCCCTAGGCCCGGCGGTACGGCTTGAGCTCGCGGTGCGCCAGCGAGCGCTGGTGCACCTCGTCCGGGCCGTCCGCCAGCCGCAGCGTGCGCGCGGCCGCCCACAGTTCGGCGAGCGGGAAGTCCTGGCTGACCCCGCCCGCGCCGTGCAGTTGCACCGCCTGGTCCAGGATCCCCACGACCGCGCGCGGGGTGGCGATCTTGATGGCCTGGATCTCGGTGTGCGCGCCCCGGTTGCCGACCGTGTCCATCAGCCAGGCCGTCTTCAGCACCAGCAGCCGCAGCTGCTCGATGGTGACCCGGGCGTCCGCGATCCAGTTCTGCACGACCCCCTGCGCGGCCAGCTCCTTTCCGAAGGCCGTACGTGCCACCGCGCGCCGGCACATCAGCTCGACGGCCCGCTCCGCCATCCCGATCAGCCGCATGCAGTGGTGGATGCGGCCCGGCCCGAGCCGCGCCTGGGCGATGGCGAAGCCGGCGCCCTCGCCGCCGATCAGGTTCCCCGCCGGGACCCGGGCCCCGTCGAAGACCACCTCGGCGTGGCCGCCGTGGTCGTGGTCCGCGTACCCGTACACCGTCATCGCCCGGCGCACCTCCACGCCCGGGGTGTCGCGCGGAACCAGGACCATCGACTGCCGGCGGCGCGGATCGGCGCCGTCCGGGTCGGTCTTGCCCATCACGATGAAGACCTTGCAGTCCGGGTTCATCGCCCCGGAGATGTACCACTTGCGCCCCGTGACCACGTACGAGTCGCCGTCCCGCTCGATGCGCGTCTCGATGTTCGACGCGTCCGAGGAGGCCACCTCGGGCTCGGTCATCGCGAAGGCGGAGCGGATCTCCCCGGCCAGCAGCGGCTCCAGCCACTGCTTCCGCTGCGCCTCGTCGCCGAACTGCGCGAGCAGCTCCATGTTCCCGGTGTCCGGGGCGGCGCAGTTGGTCGCCATCGGCGCCAGGTGCGGGCTGCGGCCGGTGATCTCGGCCAACGGGGCGTACTGGAGGTTGGTCAGCCCCGCGCCGTACTCCCCGTCCGGCAAGCCCTGCTGGTCTACGAAGAACAGGTTCCACAGCCCCTGACGGCGCGCCTCGGCCTTCAGCTCACCGAAGACGGCCGGGGTGTCCCAGGGCGAGGCCAGCCGTGCGCGCTGCTCGGCGGCGACGGTTTCCGCCGGGTAGACGTACTCCTCCATGAACGCGAGCAGCCGCCCGCGGAGTTCCTCGGTCCGGGTGTCGAATGCGAAATCCATGGCGCTCTGCTCCTCAGCCTTCCTGGAGGGTGGTCAGTCCGTGCTCGATGAAGACCGGGACCAGCTCGCCGATCCGGTCGAAGCCCGCCCCGACCGTCTGCCCGAGCGTGTACCGGTAGTGGATGCCTTCGAGGATCACGGCGAGCTTGAACCAGGCGAAGGCCGTGTACCAGGCGATCGCCCCGGTGTCCCGCCCCGATCGGGCGGCGTACCGCTCGACCAGCTCGGCGGGGGCCGGATGGCCCGGCGCACCGCTCGTCGTGCTGACCGGGGAATCGGCGAGGCCCAGGTCGGAGCTGTACATCACCAGCAGGCCCAGGTCGGTCAACGGGTCGCCGAGCGTGGACATCTCCCAGTCCAGGACCGCCCGGACGGTGTCCCGCGGCCCGCCGATCAGGACGTTGTCCAGCCGGAAGTCCCCGTGCACCACGGTCGGCGCGGGAGAGCCGGGCAGCGCCCGCCCCAGCGCCCCGTGCAGTTCGTCGATCCCGGCGAGCTCCCGGCCGCGGGAGGCCGCGAGCTGCTTGCCCCAGCGGCGAAGCTGCCGGTCCAGGAACCCCTCGGGCCGGCCGAAGCCGCCCAGACCCACCGCCTCCGCGTCCACCGCGTGCAGGTCGACCAGGGTGTCCACCAGGCCCAGCACCGCCCGCCGGGTGCGCTCGGGGCCGAGCTCCGCGAGCTGTCCGGCGGTCCGGTACGGGACCCCGTCCACGTGCTCCATGACGTAGAACGGCGCCCCCAGCACCTCCTCGCCCTCGCACAGCAGCAGCGGCTCGGGCACCGGTACGGCCGTCCCGTGCAGGGCCGAGATCACCCGGTGCTCGCGCCGCATGTCGTGCGCGGTGGCCAGCACGTGGCCCAGCGGCGGGCGCCGCACCACCCAGCGGGAGGTGCCGTCGGTGACCGCGTACGTCAGGTTCGACCGGCCCCCCTCGATCAGCCGGCCGCTCAGCGGCCCCGCCGTGAGCCCGGGCCGTGCGGCGTCGAGATGGCCGCGCAGCCTCCGCAGATCGAGGCCTCGGGGATCGGCTGGGCTCATGGGGCGCGCCTCCGTACGGGGTCGACGACGGGATTCTCGGTCCGGGAGCCATCATGCCGACCAGTCGGTATGCCGTCCATAGGGGTGGCCGAAAGAACTCCCTCCGGCCGGCCCCTCTCAGCTCACGCGTGGCACAGGATCGGCGTCCCGCCGTTCATCACCGTCATGTCCCGCAGCACCGCGAGGATGTCCAGCGGCGCCCCCTCCGGCTCCCCGGCCAGCTCGGCGTAGGCCCGGTGCAGGTTCGCCACCAGCCGCTCGCTCTCCCGCCAGGCCGCGAACTCGCCCAGGTCGGCCCGGCACGCCGCCTCCAGCGGGGTGAGGCCCTCCTCCCGGCCCTCCCGGGCCAGCTCGGCCACGTACCGCAGGTAGCGCTCGGTCGCGTCGTACGCCGAGGCGTCGGTCAGCGGCCCGTGGCCCGGTACGACGGTCTCCGCGCCCAGCGAGCGCAGCAGCTCCAGCGCCCGCAGCGAGCCGGCGAGGGAGCCCATCGCGAGGAACGGGGTGCCGCCGGCGAAGACCAGGTCGCCGGTGAACACCACCCGCTGCCGGGGCAGCCACACGACCGAGTCCCCGGTGGTGTGGGCGACGCCCGGGTGGATCACCCGCACCTCGGTGTCGCCGACGTGCAGCGTCAGCCGGTCGGCGTACGTGAGGTCGGGCGCGGTGATCTCTATCGCCCCGAAGTCGGTCGCGGGCCAGATCAACTCCAGCTGGTGCCCGGCGGCGAGCTGCTCGGCGCGCGCGTTGTCGTGGCCCACGATCACGGCCTCGGGGGCGAAGGCGGCGTTGCCGTAGGTGTGGTCTCCGTGGTGGTGGGTGTTGACCACGGTGCGGGGGAGCGGCGCCCCGGACGCCACGACGGCCCCGCGCAGGGCCAGCGCGCGCCGCTCGGTCGCGGCGGTGTCGACGAGCAGGGTGCGCCCGCCGTCGCTGATCCAGCCGGCGTTGTTCAGGCACCAGCCCCCGTCGGGCTGGACGTAGGCGTACACCCCGGCCGCGGGCTGGACGACGTACGGCTCTTCGACGGTCATGGACGCTCTCCCCGGGTCGCTGTGACAGGCGGTCGGCATCCTGTCAGCCGGGGTCGCGGCCCGGGAGAGCGGGGTCGTCAGTGGTCGTCGTAGTGGCCGTCGTGCTGGGCGTGCCGGTGACCGTCGTGCAGGTAGTCCAGGTGGTCGCCGTGCGGGACCGCGTCGTGCCCGCAGCCCTCGCCGTGCTCGTGGTCGTGCTCCTCGTGCGGGGCGTGCCCGGAGGTCTCGCACTCGTCCCAGTGCCCCGAATGCTGCCGGTGCAGGTGGCCGTCGTGCGCGTAGTCCAGGTGGTCGCCGTGCTCGACCGCCGTGTGCCCGCAGCCGGGGCCGTGCTCGTGGGCGTGCGTGGGGTGTTCCTGGTGCAGGGTCGTCATGCGGTCGAGGCTAGACCGCAACGCCCCGGAACGCCCGTTGTGTCCCCGTGGCGCGACACTGTCCTGATCATCGGACGAGCGGCTCAGACGATGACCGCCATCGCGAACACCGCCAGGCCCACCGAACACAGCACCGCCCCCAGCGCCACCCGGGGCGAGAGCGCCGGCGGCCGGGCCCCGGCCAGCTCGCGCACCCGCCGATGCGCCACCCACAGGAAGGCCACCCAGATCAGCGCGATCACCGCCGTCCCGGCCACCTCCACCCGCGAGCCGGTCCCGTGCAGGGCCTGCCGCAGCGCCAGCACCGCCGTGACCGAGCAGGCCAGCGTGGTGCGCCGCCACGCCAGCCGCGTCCGCTCGGGCTGAAGTCCCGCGTCGCGGGCCGCCGCACCGGGACGGGTCACCGTCCGGCCGTCCAGCCCAGCAGTACGACCACCACCATCGCCGCGGCCACCAGGCCCACGCCCAGGCTCAGCACCACCGGGAACCGCGACACCGGCAGGTCCTCGCCCCGCCGCATGGCCCGCTCGCACCGCACCCAGTGGTTCACGGCCCGCAGCGCGCACGCCCCGCCCACCGCCAGCAGCGCGAAGGCCATCCCGACCCGCACGCCCCACCGCAGGTCGGGCAGGAACTGGTTCACCGCGAACCCGCCGCCCACCAGCGCCAGCGCGGTCCGTATCCAGGCGAGGAAGGTCCGCTCGTTGGCGAGGGAGAAGCGGTAGTCCGGCGTCTCGCCCTCGTCCCGCACCCGCTCCGGTGCGAACCAGAGCCGCACGTCCTTGACGAAGTCGATCACGTGGCCAATTTACGTCCCCGTCACGGACCCGGCGCGGGCTGGGTCCCGCCCTCCCCGTGGGCACCGCCCTCCGGGAAGATCCCGCCCTCCCGGAAGGCGCGCAGCCGTCTGTACGCCTCCAGCCCGTCCGGCACCCACGCCCAGTCCCCGCCCGCGACCCGCCGGTCCAGCTCCTCCTGCGGCAGCCAGGTGTGCCAGTCCACCTCCGAGGCCTGCGGGGCCACCGGCAGGGTGCACCGCACCTCGTGCACGTACGACCACCAGCCGCCGCCCGGCCCCTCGTAGAGGAACTTGAACAGCGGCTCCGGCCTCGGCAGCCCGCTCACCCCGAGCTCCTCCCCGGCCTCCCGCAGCGCGGCGTCCGCGTACTCCTCCCCGGCGCCCAGCACCCCGCCCACGAACATGTCGTAGTGCGAGGGGAAGACCAGCTTCGACGCGGTCCGGCGGTGCACGAAGACCCGCCCCTCCGCGTCCCTGGCCAGCACGAACACGCACCGGTGGAGCAGTCCCCGGCGGTACACCTCGCCCCGGGGCGCCCGCCCGACGACCCGGTCGTCCCGGTCCACCACGTCCAGTACCTCGTCAGCGGGATCCATGGACCCATCCAACCACCGCTGTTGACTGGTTACCGCTCCGTAGCAAAGGATCTGCCCCACCACCGACGGACCGGAGGACCGGCAGGCATGACGTACGACGCTGACGTGATCGTGATCGGAGCGGGCCTCGCGGGCCTCGTGGCCACCGCCGAGCTCGTCGACGCGGGCCGGAAGGTGATCCTCCTCGACCAGGAGCCGGAGCAGTCGATCGGCGGCCAGGCGCACTGGTCCTTCGGCGGGCTGTTCTTCGTGGACTCGCCCGAGCAGCGCCGCATGCGCATCAAGGACAGCCGTGAGCTCGCCCTCCAGGACTGGCTCGGCACCGCCGGGTTCGACCGGGAGGAGGACGCCTGGCCGCGCCGCTGGGCCGAGGCGTACGTGGACTTCGCGGCCGGCGAGAAGCGGTCCTGGCTGCACTCCCGCGGGGTGCGCTTCTTCCCGGTGGTGGGCTGGGCCGAACGGGGAGGCTACGACGCCAACGGCCACGGCAACTCCGTGCCCCGCTTCCACATCACCTGGGGCACCGGCCCCGGCCTGCTGGAGCCCTTCGTACGGCGGGTCCGCGCCGGGGCGGCCCGCGGGCTGGTCCGGTTCGCCTTCCGCCACCGGGTCACCGGCCTGTCGGCCACCGCCGGCGCCGTGGACACCGTCACCGGCGAGGTGCTGGCCCCCTCGGACGCCGTACGCGGCACCGCGAGCAGCCGCGAGGCGGCCGGCGCGTTCAGCCTGCGGGCCCAGGCGGTGATCGTGACCAGCGGCGGCATCGGCGGCAACCACGACCTCGTGCGGGCGCAGTGGCCCGACCGGCTCGGCACCCCGCCCGCGCGGATGCTGTCCGGGGTCCCCGCGCACGTGGACGGACTGATGCTGGGCATCACCGAGGCCGCCGGGGCCAGCCACATCAACAAGGACCGGATGTGGCACTACACCGAGGGCATCGAGAACTGGAACCCCATCTGGGCGCGGCACGGCATCCGCATCCTGCCCGGCCCCTCCTCGCTGTGGCTCGACGCCGCCGGCAAGCGGCTGCCCGTACCGCTCTTCCCCGGCTTCGACACCCTCGGCACCCTCGACCACATCATGCGGACCGGCCACGAACACACCTGGTTCGTGCTCAACCAGCGCATCATCGGCAAGGAGTTCGGCCTCTCCGGCTCCGAGCAGAACCCGGACCTGACGGGGAAGTCCGTCCGCGAGGTGATCAACCGGGCCCGGCAGGCCGTCCCCGGCCCGGTCAAGGCCTTCATGGACCACGGCGCGGACTTCATCGTGGAGCGGGACCTGTCGGCGATGGTCCGCCGGATGAACGAGCTGACCAAGGAGGACCTCCTCGACGAGGCCGCGGTCCGCCGCGAGATCACCGCCCGCGACCGCGAGATCGCCAACCCCTTCACCAAGGACCTCCAGGTGACGGCGATCCACGGGGCGCGCAGGTACCTCGGCGACAAGCTGATCCGCACCGCCGCCCCGCACCGCATCCTGGACCCCGCGGCGGGCCCGCTGATCGCCGTCCGGCTCTCGATCCTGACCCGCAAGTCGCTGGGCGGCCTGGAGACCGACCTGTCCTCCCGCGTCCTGACCCCCTCCGGCGATCCCCTGCCCGGTGTCTACGCGGCCGGCGAGGCAGCGGGCTTCGGCGGCGGGGGCGTCCACGGCTACCGCGCGCTGGAGGGCACCTTCCTGGGCGGCTGCGTCTTCTCGGGCCGTGCCGCCGGCCGCGCGGCGGCCCGGGCCGTCGGCTAGGGCTGGGTCCGCGGGACAGCCCCTAGTCCGGGACCACCCTGAAACGCTCCGCCACGACGAGGGTGTCGTCGTCGACCGTGAAGGCCGGATCGCCCAGCCATTCGCGATGCGGCTCGCCGTGCCAGAAGTCCTCGTGCGCGGAGCGCCATTCGGCCACCGAGGCGAAACCCTCGCCCTCGTCCAGCGCGTGGCGCAGGTCGACCTCGGCCAGCCGCAGCACCCGGACGTCCGTGATCTCCAGGACGACCAGCGGCTGCTCGTCGGAGTCGACCAGCACCACGCGCTCCCCCGGCCGGGGCACCGGCTCGCCCTCGGTCTCGTACCCCTTGAGCAGGCCCGTCGTCGTGGTCTTGGCGCCGCTCAGCACGGCGGCGGTCAGGGTGTCGCGCAGTTCCCCGGGAAAGCCCATCTCGAAGGGGCGCAGACCGTCGTAGCTCGTCATGCGCCCACCCTAAGGACCGTAGTCGCAGGTGACACCCGCATTTCGAACCGTCGCTTGCGTCCCAACTCGCCCCTTCTGCTCACCAGTTGAAACGCGCCACCCAGTGGACCGGACCTTGACGCGGAGCTGTGCCTACCGGTTTGCTGTGCGTGATCATCCGGATTGACCACCGGCACGATCAAGCCGCGCTGTCGGCACCCCACGCGTACCACCCGAACCGACCGCCCCACCCGTGCCCCCGTGCGCGCACCCGCGCACGCAGTCCACCCGCGCCCGCGTCCTGGAGGGAACCCGCGGATGTCCCCGCCTCCGCCGCCCCTCGGCCGCGCCCGCAAGCGGGACGCCCAGCTCTTCGACCCCGCCCTGTGCGACTCCGAGCTCGTCGGCGTCCGGAGCCAGTTCACCCAGGGCCGCTGGGCCAAGGCCCGTACCCTCCTCGTCGCCACCGGCGACGACTGGGACCGCCGGGGCCACCGCCTCGTCGTCCTCGCCGAGACCCCGGCCGCCACCGCCTGGGCCGGCGAATGGCTGCTCGCCGAACCCGACAGCGCCGACGCCGCCACCCTCCTCGCCTGCGCCGCCGTCTTCACCGCCCTGCGCGGCAAGGGCAGCCCCGGGGCCGCCGACGAGGCCTGCCGCCGCGCCGCCGCGCTGCTCCCCGCCGACCCCACCCCCTGGCTCGGCCTCCTCATGCTCGCCCGCGCCTTCGGTACCGAGGAGGAGTTCAGCCGCCACTTCGACCAGGTCCGGGCGCGCCACCGCGAGCACCACCACGCCCACCACCTCATGGTCGCCAAGCTCGCCGAACGAGCCCCCGCCTCCGGCCACGACCCGCTCCACGAGGTCTACGACTTCGCCGCCTGGGCCGCCGAGGAATCCCCGGCCGACTCCCCGCTCGCCGTACTCCCCGTGATCGCCCACGCCGAGCGCTTCCGCGTCCTCGCCGCCGCCCGCGGCAGCGCCACCGGTGAAGCCGCCGCCGAGCACTGGACCGGCCGCCGCGCCCGCCAGGTGCTGCGCTCCGCCTTCGACTGGTGGCTGGAGTGGGAGCGCGAGGACCACCCCCGCAACCGGGTCGACCTCAACTTCCTGGCGCACGCCAAGCTCTGCGAAGGCCGCCCCGCGGAAGCGGCCGCCCTCTTCCACCGCATCGGCAGCCATGCCACCCGCGCCCCCTGGTCCTACCCGGACCGCGATCCGCACAAGGCCTTCCTCGCCGCGCGCGGTGCCGCGCTCGGCACCGCGTGACCAGTCACCCCCGAAAGGACCCTGCCATGCCGACGGGCAGATCCACCACGCTCCCAGCCGACTCCGCGGCCGAGATCCGCACGTACAAGGGCCAGGACCGCGCCCTGCGTGCCGACCGGCTCGGCACCGCCGGACTGCTGCTCTCCGTCCTCGCCGCAAGCGCGCCCCTGATGGTCGTCGCAGGTGTCATGCCCACGATCTTCGGGGTCATGGGCATCGTCGGCCAGCCGCTGCTCTTCGTCATCCTCGGCGTCGTCCTCGCCCTGTTCGGCATCGGCTACGCCGAGATGAGCCGGCACGTCCACAACGCCGGCGCCTTCTACGCCTACATCGCCCGCGGCCTCGGTCCCACCGCAGGCGCCTCCGCCTCCCTGGTCGCCCTCGTCGCCTACAGCGCCATGCAGGTCGGCGTCTACGGCATCCTCGGCTTCGAGATATCCGGCCTCTTCGCCACCTACCTGGACACCCAGGTCGCCTGGTGGATCCCCGCCCTGATCGCGGTCGCCGCCACCGGCGCCCTCGGCTGGCTCAAGATCGACCTGAACGCCAAGGTGCTCGGCGTCCTGCTCCTCATCGAGTGCGCCCTCGTCGTCGTCTTCGACGCCGCCGCCCTCGGCAAGCCCGGCCCCGAAGGCCTCTCCCTGGACGCCTTCGACCCCGCCACCCTCGGCGGCGCCGGCCTCGGCACCGCGCTGTGCTTCTGCATCGCCGCCTTCGTCGGCTTCGAGCAGTCCCCGGTCTACGCCGAGGAGACCAGCAAGCCGCACATCGTCGTCTCCCGCGTGATGTTCCTCGCCATCGGCTTCGTCGCCCTCTTCTTCGCCCTCAGCGCCTGGGCCCTCTCGGTCGCCACCGGTCCCGCCGGGATCGTGAAGGCCTCCGCGGAGGCCGGTCCGGGCCTGCTCTTCGAGCTCACCCAGAGCCGCCTCGGCTCCGCCTTCACCGACGTCCTGCACGTGCTCTTCGTCACCGGCATGTTCGCGGCCATGCTCAGCTTCCACAACGTGGTCGCCCGCTACGCCTTCGCGATGGGCCGCGAGGGCCTGCTGCCCGCCCGCTTCGGCCGCACCAACCCGGGCACCGGCGCCCCCGCCACCGGCTCCCTCCTGCAGACCGTCGTCGCCGCCGTGGTCGTCCTCGTCTTCGCCGTCACCGACTCCGCGCCGGCCGGTGACCCCACCGCCCCCGTCCTGCACCTGTTCACCTGGATGGGCAGCGTCGGCGCCCTCGGCGTGACCGTCCTGATGGCCGCGGCCTCCTTCGCCGTCATCGCCTTCTTCGTCCGGCGCGGCACCGCCGGCGCCCAGATCCGGCGGCTCGTCGCCGCGGGCCTGGCCGGCCTCGCCCTGGTCGGCATCGCCCTCTACACGGTCAAGGACTTCGCCGTCCTGGTCGGTGCCGAGGAAGGCTCCGCGCTGAGCTGGGCGCTGCCCGCGATCATCGCCGTCGCCGCCGTGGGCGGACTGGTCCACGGGCTGCTGCTGAAGTCCCGCCGCCCCGAGGTCCACGCCCGGATCGGCCTGGGCAACGAGGCCTTCCGCCTCGACCAGGCCGCGGACGCCGCCCCGAGCGCCTGACGGCTCGCAGCCCTCGTATTCGTACCCCTGGGAAGCCCCCGGAGACCGTTTCCATGGTCGCCGGGGGCTTCCGCGTTCGGTGGCCGATTTTGGCGGGTAGCGGAGGCACGTGGTCTCCTATGGCGACAAAATCACCGGTACCGCGATACGGGGGACACCACCCAGCTCCCCCGCGCGCGGCTGCCGGACCTGCCTGACCGAACCACGAAGGCGAAGTCCTACATGAGTGATCGCACCTTGACCGAGGCCACCGCCAAGGCGTCGTCCCACCGTCCTGTCGACGCCGGTGACGAGGGTTACAGCAAGGACCTCAAGTCCCGCCACATCAACATGATCGCCATCGGCGGCGCGATAGGCACCGGCCTGTTCCTCGGTGCCGGAGGCCGCATCGCCGGCGCCGGCCCCTCCCTGGCCATCGCCTACGCGGTGTGCGGCGTCTTCGCCTTCTTCGTGGTCCGGGCCCTCGGCGAGCTGGTCCTCTACCGTCCGTCCTCCGGCGCGTTCGTCTCGTACGCGCGCGAGTTCATGGGGGAGAAGGGCGCCTACACGGCGGGCTGGCTGTACTTCCTCAACTGGTCCACGACCACCGTGGCCGACATCACCGCCGCCGCGACCTACGCGCACTTCTGGTCGATGTTCACCGACGTCCCCCAGTGGGTCCTCGCCTTCATCGCCCTGGCCGTGGTCCTCACCGCGAACCTGATCTCGGTGAAGTACTTCGGCGAGATGGAGTTCTGGTTCTCCCTGGTCAAGGTCGCCGCCCTGGTGATCTTCCTGCTCGTCGGCATCTACCTCGTCGCCACCAGCCACGACATCGGCGGCAACACCCCGGGCCTCGCCAACATCACCGACAACGGCGGCCTCTTCCCCTCCGGCGTCCTGCCGATGCTCCTGGTCATCCAGGGCGTGGTCTTCGCGTACGCCTCCGTCGAGCTCTGCGGCGTCGCCGCCGGCGAGACCGAGAACCCCGAGAAGATCATGCCGAAGGCGATCAACTCGATCATGTGGCGCGTGGGCATCTTCTACGTGGGCTCCGTGGTCCTGCTGGCCCTGCTGCTCCCGTACACCGCGTACTCGGCCGACCAGAGCCCCTTCGTCACCGTCTTCGACAAGCTCGGCATCCCCGGCGCCGCCGGCGTCATGAACCTGGTCGTCCTGACCGCGGCCCTGTCCAGCCTGAACTCCGGCCTCTACTCCACCGGCCGGATCCTGCGCTCGATGGCCATGTCGGGCTCCGCCCCCAAGTTCACCGGCGTCATGAACAAGGGCAAGGTCCCCTACGGCGGTGTGCTCTTCACGGCCGCCTTCGGCGTCGCGGGCGTCGGCCTGAACTACTGGATGCCCGGTGAGGCCTTCGAGATCGTCCTCAACCTGGCCTCCATCGGCATCCTGGGCACCTGGGCCATGGTCATGCTCTGCTCGCTGTTCTTCTGGCACCGCTCCAAGAACGGCCTGGTCGAGCGCCCGTCCTACCGCCTGCCCTGGGCCCCGTACACGCAGATCGTGACCCTGGTCTTCCTGGTCGCGGTCCTGGTCCTGATGTGGAGCGACGGCGGCGTCGGCCGCACCACGGTCATGTTCCTCCCGGCGATCGCCGCCGCCCTCGTCGGCGGCTGGTTCCTGGTCCGCCGCCGCGTGGCCGAGCTCGCGGCCGCCAACGACTGATCCGGCCGGCCCGTACGCGAGGGGCCCCCGGGCCGGGATCCGAGATCCCGGCCCGGGGGCCCCTTACGCGGTGCCGCGTTCCCCGGGGGAACGAAGAAGGACCCCGCCGTAGCGGGGTCCTTCTGTTTGTGTCCGAGGGGGGACTTGAACCCCCACGCCCGATAAAGGGCACTAGCACCTCAAGCTAGCGCGTCTGCCATTCCGCCACCCGGACAGGGTGTGCGCCTCACGTTCCTCGCGGCCCGTTGCGACGTGGAAAACATTACCAAACATTCCGGGGTGGCCGGTCCACGCCCTTCCCGCCCCGGGAACCCCCACCCGAGAGGTCTCCGGGAAGGTCCCGGGGGAACGAAGAAGGACCCCGCCGCAGCGGGGTCCTTCTGTTTGTGTCCGAGGGGGGACTTGAACCCCCACGCCCGATAAAGGGCACTAGCACCTCAAGCTAGCGCGTCTGCCATTCCGC